>QEVP01000006.1 GCA_003576765.1 Pseudomonadota bacterium | reverse complement strand
ATGATGCGGTTGGGATGCGGGTCGCCCGGATGCGGCGTGATGACCAGCTTATCGTCGGCCCAGTGGCCGGAGAAGGCGCCGTAATGCGAACTGTGCGATCGCGCCGATTTCGCGATGTCTGTCATACTGCCATTCCTGCGAACGTGTCCTACGACCGCGCATCTGGTTCCCGCGCGCAGCGGGATCAGGGCTTTCTGTCATAAAGCATCGGCACCGCCGAATCCACGACCACCTCGACGACATGCGTGCCGCCACGGGCGAACCCGCGCCGCAGAGCCGCCACGAGGTCCGCCGCCTTTTCGACACGTTCGGCGGACGCGCCGAACCCTTGCGCGATGGCAACGATGTCAATGCCGGGCAGGTCCAGTCCCGGCACGGCCTGCACCTGCATGACCTGGCTGAACGAGCGCATCGCGCCGTAGCCGGCGTTGTTGACGACCACGACGGTGAGCGGCAGGCGGCGCTGCGCCGCCGTCCAAAGCGCCTGGATCGAATACATCGCCGAGCCGTCGCCGATCAGGCAGACGGTGCGCCGGTCGGGGCGGCCGAGCGCCAGGCCGACCGCAGCCGGCAGCGCGTAGCCGAGGCCGCCGCTCGCCATCGTGTAAAAACTGTCCTGCCCGCGCATCGGCAGATGTTTCTGCATGATCGGCCGGTGCGAGGGCACTTCTTCCACCAGCGCGGCGTCGGGCGGCATGGTTTGCGCCAGCGCGTGCATCAGATACCCGGCGGGAATCGGATCGGCGGGCAGGGGAGCGTTTATGGTCGCGCGCGGTGGCGGCAGGGGCCGCGTCGCTGCGGGCAGCAGATCGAGCAGCGCGGCAAGGGCGAGCCTGACGGTCGCCACGATGCTGGTGCCGACGGGCGCGAGGGCGGCGGCGGTCGGGTCGGCGGTGATCTGGACGATCGTCGTGCCGTTCTCGAAGATGCCGGCAGGGCCCTCGACATGAAAAGTGAACACCGGCGCGCCGATCACGACGACGAGGTCGTGGCCGGCGAGCGTGTCGGACAGTTGCGCCGGCGAGGCATGCAGAAAGCCGGCGAACTGCGGGTGGTCTTCCGGAAAGCTGCAACGGTGCGAGAACGGGCTGACCCACACCGCCGCGCCCGCCCGCTCGGCGAGCCAAACCATCAGATCGACCGCCTCGGCCTTGTCGACGTCGGGGCCGACCACGAAAGCCGGGCGCGCGCTTGCGCCGAGCGCGGCCGCGAGGTCGCGCATCGCATCCGGGTCCGGCCCCCGCTCGCGGCTGACCGCGCGCACCGCCAGCATCTCCGCCGGCCGGTCCCAATCGTCGACCGGCACCGATACGAAGGTCGGTCCGCACGGCGGCTGCATCGCGGTGTAGTAAGCGCGCGCGATCGCGGCCGGCACGTCGGCGGCGCGCGCCGGCTCAACGCTCCACTTGACGTATGGCTGGGGAAACTCGGCGGCACGCTCGGCGTAGAGGAACGGCTGCAACGGCAGGATGCTGCGCGCCTGCTGGCCGGCGACGATGACCATCGGCGTCTGGTTGCGGTGCGCGGTGAAGATGGCACCGAGCGCGTGCCCGGTGCCGGCGGCGGCATGCAGGTTGACGAAGGCGGCGTTGCGGGTCGCCTGCGCGTAGCCGTCGGCCATGCCGACGACGGTAGCCTCCTGCAGGCCGAGCACATAGTCGATGTCGTCGGGCCAGTCGCTCAGGAACGGCAATTCGGTCGAGCCGGGATTGCCGAATACTTTTGCGATGCCGAAGCCGCGCAGCAGCGCAAAGGTCGCCGTCTTCACGGTGGACGTCGTGTTCGCTCCCCTCGTCGTCCGCTTTGCCACGGCGATCTCACTTCCGAGGTGGCATTACCACGTTGCGCTGGCCTTCATGGTCGGCGTGCCGCCGGCATTGGCGGTCCATAACTCCATGGCGCCGTCTGCGCCCTTGGCGTTGACGCTGAACTCCGCGCCGTCGAACAGGGGCTGCACGCCGCGATAGTCGAAGGCGGCGGGCGGCTGGCCGCCGTGCTGCTCGGCGGCGAACTCGGCCAGCAGCGCCGCCTGCAACGGGCCGTGCACCACGAGGCCGGGATAGCCCTCGACCTTGGTGACGTAATCGCGGTCGTAATGAATGCGATGGCCGTTGAAGGTCAGCGCGGAGTAACGGAACAGCAGAACCGGGTCGGCCATGTGGCGGCGGCTATGCGCGGCCGATGGCGCCGCTGCGGCCGGGGCCGGTGAGGGGGCCGCGGCACTTGCCGGCGGCGGCTCGCGGTAGACGATATCCTGCCGCTCGCGGATGGCGACGCCGCGCGGCGTGGTGATGGTGTGCGCGACGGTGACGAAGCACAGCCGCCCGCTCCCTCCCTGTTTCTCCTTGACGTCGGCGATGCGCGAGGAGCGTGTCACCGTGTCGCCGACGCGCAGCGGATCGACGAACTCCAGGCGGCCGCCGGCCCACATCCGGCGCGGCAGCGGCACCGGCGGCAGAAACCCGCCGCGCGCCGGATGGCCGTCCGGTCCGAGCGCGATCATCGGCGCCACCGGCTGCGCCAGGCACCACTGCGCGGTCAGCGGTGCGGCGTCGCCCGCCTGCGGCGTGCCCGGCTCCATGAACAGCGTTGCCCGCAGCGCCTTCACAAGTTGCGCGGTGACGACGTCGGAGGCGTCCTCGGTGCGGCCGATCCATTGCCGCAGGTGGTCGATGTCGAGAGCGTCGGTCAAGGGTTACGTTTCCGTGCTGGTGTCGCCGATGCCGTGGTCTCGCCGGCGTCACGACGCGATACACGGGCCATTCGTCGTAAACGCGCACGAAGCCGGAGTAAACCCGCTTCGATGCGCGCAACCGGCGCCGTTCTCCCCGGACGACTACCTACGCCGCTCTGTCGGTCAGATGTGGTTAACCGCCGAGGCGCGATGCTCGGCGCTGACCACGGGAGCATCGCATGTTTTTCCAAAGGCAGAACCAAACGGACAGGTCGAAGATGGCGGCGATCGAGCAGGCGTTCGCGGTGGCGGAGTTTGCGCTCGACGGCACGGTGATCGCCGCCAATGCGCGCTTTCTCGATCTCATGGGCTACCGGATCGAGGAGGTGCGCGGGCAACCCGATGCGCTGTTCTTTCCGAACGGTGCGGCCGGTGAGGATTATCGCGCGTTCCGGCAGGCGCTGGCGCGCGGCGAGACGCACAGCGGCGAGGTCCGGCGCGTGGCGAAAGGTGGCCGCGAGGTGTGGATCAACGGCAGCACCGTGCCGCTGCCCGGCCCCCACGGCAAGCCGTGCGGCGCGCTCACGGTCGCCACCGACATCACCGCCGCAAAACTGCGCGGCGCGGATTTCGAGGGCCAGATCGCGGCGATCCACAAGTCTCAGGCGATCATCGAGTTCGCCGCCGACGGCACCATCCTGACCGCCAACGACAACTTCCTCGCCGCGCTCGGCTACCGGCTCGACGAGGTCGCCGGCCGCCATCACGGCATGTTCGTCGAGCCGGAGTATCGCGACAGCGACGCCTATCGTGCGTTCTGGGATCGGCTGCGGCGCGGCGAATACCAGAGCGACGAATTCAAGCGGATCGGCAAGGGCGGCAAGGCGGTGTGGATCCAGGCGTCGTACAATCCGATTCCCGATGCGGCGGGCCACGTCGTCAAGGTGGTCAAGTTCGCAACCGACGTGACCGCTCAGGTCGAGGACCGCATGCGCCGCGTCGCCGCGCAGAAGGATATCGACATCGACCTCGGCCGGATCAACGAGGCGGTGGCGGCGACCACGGCGCGGGTGTCGGCGGCGGCCGCCGCCTCGACCCAGACCTCGACCAACATGCAGGCGGTGGCCTCCGGTGCCGAGGAACTGGCGGCGTCCGTCGGCGAGATCAGCCGCCAGACCGCCGATGCGCTGGCCATCTCGCAGCAGGCGGTGACGCAGGCCGGCGAAACCGGCGCCATCGTCTCCGGGCTCGCCGTCGCCGCGCAGAAGATCGGCGACGTGGTCCAGCTCATCAACAGCATCGCCGAGCAGACCAACCTGCTGGCGCTCAACGCCACCATCGAGGCGGCGCGGGCGGGCGAAGCCGGGCGCGGCTTCGCGGTGGTCGCCGCCGAGGTCAAGAGCCTCGCCACCCAGACCTCGAAGGCGACCGGCGAGATCTCAAGCCAGATCGCCGAGGTGCAATCGACCACGGCGAACGCCGTCGGCGTCATCGAGGCGATCACCCGCACCATCTCGCGCGTCAACGAAATCTCCACCGCCATCGCCGCCGCGGTCGAGGAGCAGGCGGCGGTGACCCGCGACATCTCATCGAACATGCACGTCGCGGCGCAGGGCGTCGGCGATATCGATACCAGCGTAGCCGAGATCGCAGGCGCGACCAAATCGGTCAACGAGGCGACCCGCAAGGTGAGGGAGGTGTCGCGTGCGCTGGCGTAACCGCGCCGCGCCGCCGCCGGTCTGCGGAACCCCTTCTCCCCTCCGCGCTGGCGTGGCATTGTCGGCTTGAGAGCGGCCTGCGTCCGGGCGGCCGCGCGGGAGCACGACGCCATGATTCCGAACGCCCATCGTTCGTTCAATTTCGACCTCGGCGAGACCGCCGATGCGATCCGCGACACCGTGCGCGATTTCTCGCAGAACGAGATCGCGCCACGCGCCGCCGAGATCGACAAGACCAACCAGTTCCCGCGCGACCTGTGGCCGAAGCTGGGCGACCTCGGCCTGCACGGCATCACGGTGGAGGAGGAGTTCGGCGGCTCCGGCCTCGGCTATCTCGAGCACTGCATCGCCATGGAGGAAATCTCGCGGGCCTCGGCCTCGGTCGGGCTGTCCTACGGCGCCCACTCCAACCTCTGCGTCAACCAGTTGCGCCGTAACGGCAGCGAGGCGCAGAAGCGCAAGTATCTGCCGAAACTGATCTCGGGCGAGCACGTTGGCGCGCTGGCGATGTCGGAACCGGGCTCGGGCTCCGACGTGGTGTCGATGACCACCCGCGCCGACCGGAAGGGCGACCGCTTCATCCTCAACGGCCGCAAGATGTGGATCACCAACGGTCCCATTGCCGAGACGCTGGTGGTTTACGCCAAGACCGATCCGTCTGCTGGGCCGCGCGGCATCACCGCGTTCCTGATCGAGAAGGGCATGAAGGGCTTTTCCACCGCGCAGAAGCTCGACAAGCTCGGCATGCGCGGCTCCGACACCGGCGAACTGGTGTTCGAGGACTGCGAGGTGCCGGAGGACAATGTGCTCGGCGAGGTCGGGCGCGGCGTCAACGTGCTGATGTCCGGTCTCGATTACGAGCGCGCGGTGCTCGCCGCCGGTCCCATCGGCATCATGCAGGCGTGCCTCGACGTGGTGATGCCCTATGTCCACGAGCGCAAGCAGTTCGGTCAGCCGATCGGCGAATTTCAGCTGGTGCAGGGCAAGCTCGCCGACATGTACACGACGATGAACGCCTCGCGCGCTTATGTCTATGCGGTGGCGAAAGCCTGCGACCGCGGCGAGACCACGCGCGAGGACGCCGCCGGCGCCATCCTCTACGCCGCCGAACGCGCCACGCAATGCGCGCTCGACGCCATCCAGCTCTTGGGCGGCAACGGCTACATCAACGACTACGCCACCGGACGGCTGTTGCGTGACGCAAAGCTCTACGAGATCGGCGCCGGCACCAGCGAAATCCGCCGCATGCTGATCGGCCGCGAACTGTTCCAGAAGACGGCGTAGAAAATAATCTGGTTCGTTCGTCATGCCCGGCTTTATGCCGGGCATCCACGTCTTCCAGCATTTCCGCGATCAAGACGTGGATGGCCGGGACAAGCCCGGCCATGACGATACTAAGGTCAGCGCCGGGGCTTGTTGTTCGTCCCGACGAACGCCCGCACCTCCGGCAGCACCTGCGGCAACAGCGCCTTGACCTCGGCCGCGCTCATGCCCGGCCGGATACGCGGGTCGTAGAGGATGTTGAGCAGCAGCTGGTCGTAGACGCCGAACGCGCCGGTGCGCACGGCGTCGTTGAACATCGTCCACGGCACCGTGTCGGTGTCGTTGATCGGACCGAGCGCCTGCAGCATTTCTTCATAGGCACAATCGCGGAACGTGAAGTCGTCGGTATCGACGGCGAGGATCACCTCGGCGCGCTCGATGGCGAACTGCTCGTTGCGGCGAAAACCCGACAGGCATTGCGGATCGAGCCGGCGGCGAATGGCGCGCGCGTGTTCCTTGCCGAGGCGCTGCGCGATGGTGCGGCGCATGTCGCGGTCGCGCACAAGCGTCACCGTGACGTTGGCCGCTTCGCCGCGGGCGGCGATGGCGATGTCGAGATGCGCGATGCGGGCGCCGATCGTCGCCACGACGTTTTGGAGCGTCGCGCGCCGCCGCGGGCTTTTATCGCCATCGATGGCGACACGTACCGGGGTTGTGAACTTGCGGATGCGGTCGGAGGGGCCGGCGAGGCGATATTCCGCGCCGAACGCGACCTTGAAGAAGCCGTCGGCGATCTCGGCATCGGTGAAGGTGGCTTTCGCCGCAGGCGACCGCGCCGGGGCGGCGTCGGGCGGCATCAACGTGATCAGCGCCAGCGTGGCGAGTGAGAGGACGAGGAGGCTGCGGCGGCGCGTCATGGCGCGACGCTGCCGCAGCGCGGGCACTGAGGCAAGCCGCTCGCGTCAGTTCCTGACGATGACGGTGGCGCCGACATTGACGCGGTTATAGAGGTCGATCACGTCGTCGTTGACCATGCGGAAGCAGCCCGACGACACCGCCTGGCCGATGGTCTCGGGCTCGTTCGAGCCGTGGATGCGGTAGAGCGTCGAGCCGAGATAGAGCGCGCGTGCGCCGAGCGGGTTGTCCGGGCCGCCCTTCATGAAGCGCGGCAGGTCGGGGCGGCGCCTGAGCATCTGTGCCGGCGGCGTCCAGCTCGGCCACTCCTTCTTGGCGGTGACGCGATGCACGCCGCTCCAGCGGAAGCCGTCGCGGCCGACGCCGATGCCGTAGCGGATCGCCTGCCCGTTGCCGATCACGAGATAGAGCCGGCGTTCCCTGGTGCTGATGACGATGGTGCCGGGCTTATGGTCGCCGGGAAACATCACGGTGCTGCGCGGCACTGGATTGGCCGGCTGGGCGTAGAAGGACTGCCCGCGCAGCATGATGTCGCCGAGTAGATCGTTCGCCATCGCGAGGCCGGTGCCGGCAAATGACAGAACGGCCGCGGCCGCGACGGCAGACAGTATCCTCATTCAGGTGCTCCGCTTGGGGTCCGCCATGTGTGACGTTACCATGGCGAGTAATGCCGATATGGGGCGAGAGAGGCCACAATTCGCCGCATTTCGCAACCCACACCCGCGTGAAGGGTCGTTGGCGCCGTATCGCTGCCATGCTTTCGTCGCGGCAACGGCGATTGGGTTCGGGCGGCTGCGCGCTTTTGACGCCGTGCCGGAACGATGCTTGATAGCAGAACGGTCGTTGCGGCGTCGGATGAAAGGGCGGGACAGATGAACGGTGCGGAAAGTCTGGTGCGAACGCTGGTCGCCGGCGGCGTCGATGTGTGCTTCACCAACCCCGGCACCTCCGAGATGCACTTCGTCGCGGCGCTCGATCGCGTCGAGGGCATGCGCTGCGTGCTGGGGCTGTTCGAGGGCGTGGTGACCGGCGCCGCCGACGGCTATTTCCGCATGCACGGCTCCCCGGCCTGCACGCTGCTGCATCTCGGCCCCGGCCTCGCCAACGGCCTGGCCAACCTGCATAACGCCAAAAAGGCCAATTCCGGCATCGTCAACATCGTCGGCCAGCACGCCACCCATCACATCGCCTACAACGCGCCGCTGACGTCGGACATCGAAGGGCTGGCGCGCCCGATGTCGGCCTGGGTGCGCACCTCGCCCGATGCCAGGATGGTGGCCCGTGACGGCGCCGCCGCCATCGCCGCCGCCCGCAGCGCGCCGCCGCAGATCGCGACGTTGATCCTGCCGGCCGACACCGCGTGGAACGAGGCCGAAGGCATTGCCGAAGTGCCGCCGCTGGCACAGCAGCCGGATTTCTCCGCGGCGGCGGTCGAGCGTGCGGCGCGGGTGCTCGCCGGCGGCGAGCCGACGCTGCTGCTCGTCACCGGGCAGGCGCTGACCGAGCGTGGACTGGCGCTGGCCGGGCGCATCGCCGCAGCTACCGGCTGCGAAGTGATGGCGCAGACCTACAATCCGCGCATGGCGCGCGGCCAGGGCCGCTTTTATCTCGAGCGCATTCCCTACGTGATCGCGCAGGCGCTGCCGGCGCTCGAACGGTTCCGTCACATCGTGCTGGTGGAAGCCGCGGATCCGGTGGCGTTCTTCGCCTATCCCGACAAGCCGAGCCAGCTCAAGCCCGCGGGCTGCGCGACGCATCGCTTGACCGCCGCCGGCGAGAATTCCGTGGCGGCGCTGGAGGCGCTGGCCGATACGCTTGGCGCCAAAGCTTCCAGTATCAAGGCGTCCGGCGACAAGACCCGCGACCTGCCCGATCTCGTCAAGCCGAGCGGCGCGCTGACGCACACGACGATCGCGCAGGCCATCGCCTATGCCATTCCCGACAACGCCATCGTCGTCGATGAATCGATCTCGACCGGACGCGGCTTCTTTCCGCTCACCGCCAAGGCCAGGCCGCACGACTGGTTGCAGAACATGGGCGGCTCGATCGGTTTTTCGCCGCCGCTCTCGACCGGCGCCGCGGTCGCCTGCCCCGACCGCCGCGTCATCTGCATGGTCGGCGACGGCAGCGCGATGTACACCGTGCAGTCGCTGTGGACGCAGGCGCGCGAAAGCCTCAACGTCACCACCGTGGTGTTCGCCAACCGCACCTACCAGATTCTGCGCGGCGAGTTTGCCGGCGTCGGCGCCGGCGAGCCGGGTGCGCGCGCCCGCGACATGCTCGACATCGATCGCCCGACGCTCGACTGGGTGGCGCTCGCCAGGGGCATGGGCGTGCCGGCGCGCTCGGTCGAGACGGCGGATGCGTTCAACGATGCGCTCGCCGCGGCCAATGCGGCGGACGGTCCCTCGCTGATCGAAGTGGTGATGTAGGTCGCTCGCCGCTCGCGGCGGATTATGCGAGCGACGCCCGGCCGCTGTCGTGCACCTCCCGCCCGAAGCGATGCTGTAGCCACAACAGGACGAAGCCGGCGACCGGCAGCAGGATGTCGGTGTAGAGGATGACGCCGGCATTGCCCGGCGCAAGGTTGCCCTCGTGGATGATTTCGCGGATATGCCCGCCTGCCGCGCCCCACAGGAAGGCGGCAATGCCGACCACGGCGGCGAGTCGCATGTCGAAGCTGCCGCGGAATGCGAGAAAGCCGATCAGCGCGAAGCCGAGGCTGGCGTAGCCGACCTCGGCCTGGAACGGGCTGTCGGCCCAGCCGATGAAGGATGCGGCCATCTCGCCGAAGAAGCTGTGCATGACGAAATTGTAGAAGAAGCTGACGCCGATCGAGAACAGCATGAAGTAGGATAATAGTGCCTCGACGACGACCGGCGCGGTCAGCGGCTTTGGTGCGTTGATGAGTGCGATGAGCGAAGCGATCAGGCCGATGATGACGAACGTCAGGGTAAAATTGCTCAGTGCGAAGCGAATGACGGTTTCCATGTGCAGTCCCCCTCAGGCCCTGGGAGGCGCGGCCCGGCTGCAGCATAAGGGGTTTTCGAGCGAACGGGGAACAGTTCGCGTCGGGAAGCGCGGGCGGCGGGATGTGGGGCTGGTCGTGTCGGAGGCTGGTGATGGTGGGCGCAATAGGGATTGAACCTATGACCTCTCCCGTGTGAAGGGAACGCTCTCCCGCTGAGCTATGCGCCCGTAACCCCGCACCCGCCGTATCCGGCCGGCGCCATGGTCGGTGCCCGCGATTTACGGAAGCGGGGGGTGAGGTGTCAAGCCGGGCGGCAGTCGCCGCGATCAGCCGGTGCGGGCCACGCGCGCGGCGTGCGATTGCAGGGCACGGATGCGCTCGGCGAGCGAGGCACCGCCGGGGGTTGCCGCGGCGCCGGCCGGCGTGGTGCCGTTGACGGCCTTGCCGGCGGGCGGCTCGGCGTCGAGCATGGCTTCGATCGTCGAGTGCGGGCCTTCCAGCGTGATGGCGAGACGGGCGACCTCGGCGGCGATATCGTTGATGCGCTCGCGCAATAGCGCGTTCTCGCCGCGCTCGGCGGTGGCCGCCTGGTCGGCTTGCCGGCGCAGTGTCTCAAGATCGCGCTTCAAGCCATCGCGCTCGCTTTCGACGAGATGGAGCCGCTCGGCCAGCGCCGCCTCGGCCGCCTCATTGGCCACGCCAGTGTTGCTGCCGGCCGCGGGCGCGCGGCGGCGGGCCGCATATTCCGCCTTGATCTGGTCGCGCAGCTCGCGGTTTTCGTGGCGGTGGCCCTCGAGCAGGTCGCCCTGGGCCTTGAGTTCGCCTTCCAGCGCGTTGACGCGGCTGTGCAGGGCCTCGGCGTCGGCACGCCCGGTGGCCAATGCGCCCTCAAGCTCGGCGATGCGGGCGCCAAGCCCGGCCGCCTTGTCCCGCGCGGCGGCAAGTTCGCTCGCCGTCTCCTCGGCCTGCCGGCGCTGGGCCGCCAACTGGTCGCGGGTCGCGGCAAGCTGCCGCTCGGCATCCTCGGCGCGCAACTGCAACGCCTCGATCTGGGCGCGGGCCGTGGCCAACTCGGCCCTGCGGTCGTCGGCGGTATGGCTCTGGGCGGCGAACTCGGCGGTGAGGCGCGACAGTTCGGCGGCTTTTTCATGCAGCGCCGCCTCTTGCGTGCGAATCTGCTCGGCGCGGTCGGCGAACTCGCCCTCGGTGGCGGCAAGACGCGCGGCAAGCTCTTTCTCGCGTGCCTCGAGCGTGGCGATGGCGGCGTTCTTGCCGGCGAGATCCTGCTTCAGGCGGTTGACGGCATCGGCCTTGCGGCCAAGCTCGGCGAGATGGCTCGCGACTTGCGCCTGCATTCCGGCCAGGCGCGTTTCCAGCCGGCTTGCGGAGACCGCGAACTCGGCGCGCAACTGGTCGCGGTCGGCCTGGATTTCGACCATCGACAGCGGCGTCGAGGCTTCGAGCCGCCGGGTGGTCAGGCGCACGGCGCGATTGTGCACCAGCGGCATGACCGTGAGGCCAAGCAGCATCGCGACCAGGAAACCGATCGCCAGATACATGATCGGCTCGATCATTCAGGCGTCCTTCTGCGCCGGGACGGAAAGCAGCCGGACCATGCCATGATGCCGTGGGACATGACCAGCGCGATGCCCTGTTAACCTCAACTGCCGAGCCGCCCCGACGGTCCATCGTGCCGTTCAGGCGCCCGGACGGGTGGATCGGGGTCAGAACGGGTTCCAGGTCGGGCGCGGAGTGAATTTCAGATAGCCGATATTGG
The DNA here is from genome assembly GCA_003576765.1 of Pseudomonadota bacterium. GTDB lineage: Bacteria > Pseudomonadota > Alphaproteobacteria > Rhizobiales > Xanthobacteraceae > PRO6. The sequence continues at coordinate 91,255 of QEVP01000006.1, read as the reverse complement.
CGCCGAGCCTGAGGCCGAGGCCGGAGCGGATCGGCACCAGTACGATGTTGTTGGCGGTCAGCGCCGTCATGCCAAAGCCGCCGATGACATAGGCCGAGCCGTCGATGCCGCCGAATCGCTGGTAGATCGCCTGCGTCGCCGGCAGGTTGTAGACGAGGATCATGGTGCGGGCGCCGTCGCCGCCCCAGTCGAAGCCGACCGACGGGCCCTGCCAGTAGACTTTCAGGTCGCCGGCGTTCTTGGTGTAAAGTGTGCCCTCGCCGTAGCGCAGGCCCGCGACGAAGGCGCCCGAGCCTTCCTCGCCGAGCACGTAGCCATTGGGCAGGCCCCACTGGCTGACCGCGCGCTCGATCACCGAGGCGAGTTCCCGCGAGACGTTGCCGAAGAAGCGGTGGCCGGCGGAGGACAGTTCCTCGACGGCGAAACGGTCGCCCGAGCGGCCCGCGCGCTGCTGCGCCAAAGCCGGTCCGGTTAAGACCATGATCGCGGTGAGCAGCACGGCTGCAAGGCGCAAGGCAAAGCCCATTCCCAACCTCTTTACAGATTGTCGGAATTTGATTCGAAAAAGTAACCGGATGCAGATGAATGTCCCCTAAACCGCATCGGTCTCGCCCGGTTCTGGACGCTTATCGGCATCAACTATGACAGTAGCACGGCAAAATCGAGCCCTCCCGGGGAGGGCTGGAACCGTTCTTGCGGCGCTGGCGCTTGGAGCGGCCGCGTTCGGCTCGCTGGCCGCCATGGCGGCCACCACCGAGCGGGTGGTGGCGGACCGCTACAGCGGGCTTGCCATCGGCGGCGTCGATCCGGTGTCCTACTTCGCCGATGGCGGGCCGCGGGCCGGCATGGCAGAACTGGAAGTCAATGCCGGCGGCGCGATATGGCGCTTCCGCAGCGAGGGCAACCGCGCCGCGTTCATCGCCCACCCGGAGGTCTACCGGCCGCGCTTCGGCGGCTACGACCCGGTTGGGGTGGCGGACGGCAAGCCGGTCGCCGGCTTTGCGTCGCTCTGGCTTCTGGTCGGCCAGCGCCTCTATCTGTTCGCCCGCGACGATACCCGGGCCGCCTTTGCCGCCGATCCCGGCCGCTATATCGCCGCGGCCGACCGGCAGTGGCCGGGTCTGCGCGACAGCCTCGTGCAATAGGACCCTGCGAGCGCGCTATCGGGCGCGCGCTATTTAGCGGCCGGCTCCTTGTTCGCATCCTTGGCCTTGTTGGCCGCCGCCTGAAGCTGCGCAAGACCGTCGCGCAGGCCGGCCATCTCGGCCTTCAGCGCCGCGATCTCGCGCTCGGCCGCTTGCAGGCGCCGCTCGGCCGCCACCCGCCGCCGCTCGGCCTCCAGCCCGGCCTTGGTCAGCGCGCTCTTGAGATAATCGACATTGCTCTGCAGACAGCCGGTGCGCCGTTCCCAGGTCCTTTCGGCGGTGCAGATCTCGATGCCCGGCACGTCCTGCGCCGTCGCCGCCGCCATCGGCAGGATGGCGAGAAGCACCGTGCCGCTTAACGCTGTTCTCATCGTCATTGCGTTATCCTTTGCGGATGGATTGCATCGTCTACGTTCTCGGCAGCCTCAGCGACGGCCGCGGCCGCACCTATGTCGGCTGGACGCTCGATCTCGACCGCCGGCTGGCCCGTCACAACGCCGGCACCGGCGCCAAAAGCACCCGCGGCCACATGTGGTCGGTGCTCCACGTCGAGCGTTTCGCCACCCGCAGCGCGGCGATGAGCCGCGAGTGGCATCTCAAGCGCGACCGCGCTTTCCGTAAAACGCTCGTGACGGCGATGCGCGCCGCAGTCGTCCCGAAATGCGACACCCCGGCGCTGCCCTCTTAACCTTTGAAACGACTGCGGAACAAACCCCGCCCGAATCGCTGATGCGGGCCGGGTTCCGCTTCGTTCACGGCACATCTTGCAGGTTCATACGGCAATAACGCCATATCTGGGGCGGCGCGAGGCCGCCCCATCGGCCCGGCGGCCGCCCGAGGTTAACGGCGTTACCGGCACACCACCGTCTCGACGCCGGCCGCGACCTCGAACAGCCGGCTGTCGGCGCCGCCGGGCGCCACCAGCGTCAGCCCGACCGGCGGCTCGCCGGCGCGCTCCACCGGTAGCGAGATGGCGCAGCCGTCGGTGTAGTTGATCAGCGTGCTGTTGCGTAGCGCCAGCAGGTTGGCCTTGGTGAAGGCATCGTCGTCGGCGATCAGGTCGGCGATGCGCGGCGGCACGTTTGCCGTGGTCGGCATCGCCAGCGCGTCGAACGGCGCGCAGCGCGCGGCGAAACGCGCCACCAGCCCGCGCCGGGCCGCAACGAGATCGACGTAGTCGGCCGCGCTCTGCGCTTCGCCCTTGCGGATGCGCACCACGACGCGCGGATCGTAGTCGGCCTCGCGCTTCGCCATCAGCGCGCGGTGCCATGCAAAACTCTCCGCGCCCGAGAAGCCACCCTTGGCGAGCATGCCGGCAACCTCGTCGAACTCCGGCATCGCGATGCGCGTAACCTGCGCACCGGCTGCCTCGAGCGCGGCAACGGCCCGCTCGAACGCGGCGGCCACCGCATCGTCGAGTTGATCGAGCACCACGGTGGTCGGCACCGCGAGCCGCAGGCCCTTGATCGCGCGCGGCGTAAGCTCGCGCGGCTCGTTGCCGGCGAGCAAGGCGTCGATCGTCGCGCAGCAGGCGACCGAGCGGGCGAGCGGCCCGATGCTGTCCAGCGTCGAGGACAGCGGCACCGCGCCCGCGGTCGGTATCCGTGAGGCCGTCGGCTTGTAGCCGACGATGCCGTTGAAGGCGGCCGGGATGCGGCACGAGCCGCCGGTGTCGGTGCCGAGCGCGCCGTGCGCCATGCCGTCGGCCACCGACACGCCGGCGCCCGACGACGAACCGCCGGGGACATGGCCGACCTCGCGCTGCCAGACGCTTTTCGGCGTGCCGTAGTGCGGATTGATGCCGATGCCGGAATAGGCGAACTCGGTCATGTTGGTGCGTCCGATGATGACGAAGCCGGCGCGCCGCATGCGCGCCACGACCGGAGCATCGGCGGTCGCCGCCGGCTGCCCGTTCAGGACTTTCGAGCCGGCGCGCGTCACCTGGCCCTTGATGTCGAAGAGGTCCTTGACCGAGATCGGAATGCCGGCGAATGCCGACGGCGCGGCGCCGGCCTTGCGCAGGCGATCCATCGCGTCCGCCGCCGCGCGTGCGCCGTCGCTATCCACGGCGATGAACGCGCGTGCGCCTTCGCCCGCCGGGTCGGCGATCTTCGCAAGGCACGCCTCCACAAGGTCGCGAGCGGTGGTGCGGCCGTTCTCGAGATCGGCGGCAAGGGAGGCAAGTGTGGGGCCATGGCTGGGGACATGGGTGGGACCATGCGGCATCGTCGGACGTCCTTTGCTTGATGACGGCATTGCAGGAAGGGTTGGCGCCAGCATGCCGATTTTTCTCGACTTGAAAACCGCTAATTTACAAGCCGTTATCCGCACCGGCGAACAGTCGGGCAAACGCGGCGGAATCGCGCGCTGCAAGGCTTGGTATCGGTCACGTCGCGCTTGCGTTCGTGTCGCAAAGGGCGACAATCCGCTTCGACAAAGAGACAGAACGGACGGCGGCGCCCGCGAGGCGCTGCACGAGCCGCGCGGAGGCGGAGCCATGGACTGGTCGCATCTTACTATTCCGGCCATGCGGCAGGAGGTCTGGTTCGGCGACCGCGTCACACCGGCATTCGTCGAACGCCCGAAAAGCATCTGGGCCATGGTGGCGGAGGCCGCGGCGCGGCATGGCGACGGCGAGGCCGTGGTGTGCGGCGAGCGCCGCATGACGTGGGGCGAGGTCGCCGAGATGTCGGCGCGCGTCGCCGCCGGCATGGAAGCGCTCGGCATCACCGCCGGCGATCGCATCGCGCTGCTGCTCGGCAACCGCATCGAGTTCATGCTCGCCTGGTTCGCAGCGGCGCATCTCGGCGCCGTCGCGGTGCCGCTGTCGGTCCGCCATCATCGGCACGAGACCGCCTACATCCTCAACCACTGCGCCGCCCGTCTCGTCATCCACGAGGCCGCGCTTGCCGCGAGCGTGCCGGACGCGCGCGAGGCGCCGACCGTGGCGTTTCGCATCGGTATCGGTGGCGGCGACGCAGCGTCGTCGTTCGAGATGTTGATCGCGGCCAGCCCGCGCACCGCGCCGACCAGGGTCGCGGAAGACGATACCGCGATGATCCTCTATACGTCCGGCACCACCGGCCAGCCCAAGGGCGCGATGCTCGCCCACTGCAACGTGATCCATTCGGCGATGGTCTACGAGGCTTGCTTTGAGCTGACCGCGGCCGCCCGTTCGCTCGCCGCGGTGCCGTTCGCCCACGTCACCGGCAGCGTCGCCAATATCGCGGCGGCGGCGCGGGCGGCCTGCGCACTGATCGTCGCGCCGGAGTTCAAGGCGGCGGAGTTTCTGGCGCTCGCCGCGCGCGAGCGCGCCACCCACACCATCATGGTGCCGGCGATGTACAATCTGTGCCTGATGCAGGCCGACTTCGACCGCTACGATCTCTCGGCCTGGCGCGTCGGCGGCTATGGTGGCGCGCCGATGCCGATCTCGACCATCGAGCGTCTGGCTGCCCGATTGCCGAACCTCAAGCTGATCAACGGCTATGGCGCAACCGAGACCACCTCGCCGAGCACCATCATTCCACCGCAGTACACCGCGAGCCACAGCGACAGCGTCGGGCTGCCCTGTCCCGGCACCACCATCGTCGTGATGGACGACGAGGGCCGCGAGGTGCCGCGCGGCGAGGTCGGCGAATTGTGGATTCACAGTGGCTCAGTGATTCGTGGCTACTGGAATAATCCCGATGCCACCGCCGAGAATTTTGTCGCCGGCTACTGGCGCTCGGGCGATCTCGGCACCATCGACGCCGACGGTTTCGTGCGCGTGCTCGACCGCAAGAAGGACATGATCAATCGCGGCGGCATGAAGATTTTTTCCGCCGAGGTCGAATCGGTGCTGGCGAGCCATCCGGCGGTACTGGAGAGCGCGGTAATCGCCGAGCCCTGCCCCATCCTCGGCGAGCGCGTGCGCGCCGTGGTGGTGGCCTCCGATCCGCAGGTCGAGGCGCACGATCTCAGGGCGTGGTGCGCGGCGCGGCTCGCCGACTACAAGGTGCCGGAAACCGTCACCTTCAGCGAGACGCCGCTGCCGCGCAACGCCAACGGCAAGGTGATGAAGCGGCAGTTGCGCGACGAGCGGCTGGAGCTTCCGGCCTAGCGTCAGGTCGCGCCGCTCGCTTGCGTCGGGATGGTCATGACCTCGATGGCCGCGCGGTCGGGTGCTTCTTCCTTCCAGCGCACCGAGCCGAACGGCCGCTCCAGCATGCGGCGCACCCGCACCGGCTCCGGCCCCCTGTGGAAGCGCATGGCGCGCTGGTGCAGCGCGCGCTCGGTCTGCGTCGGGCGGTTGCGCTGGCGCAGGTAGTCGAGCCAGGTCGGGCACAGGTAGCGCTCGGTCCACAATTCCGGGTCGGCGATGTCGCGGGCGATCGACCAGCCATAGGCGCCGTTGCGCTGGCGGCTCAACTGCACATGCTGCATCAGCGTGTGGAACGAGCGCGCGTGGCCCTGATCGACGCGGTATTCGACCTCGACCACCACCGGGCCGCTGCGGCCTGTCAGCGGCAGGCGCACCTCGGGGTCTGCAAGCCAGTCTTCCGCCGCATCGTTGGGGCCGCCGACCGACGGCATGCGCAGCCACAGCCCGAGCAGCGGCGAGGCAAGCATCATCACGCCCGAGATCAGCAGCGCATGATCGACGCCGACGCTGTCGGCGACCTGGCCCCAGACCCAACTGCCGATAGCGATGCCGCCGGCGATTGCCGCCTGGAAAATCGCCAGCGACCGGCCCGCCACCCAGCGCGGTGCCGAAAGCTGCACGCCGATGTTGAACAGCGCGATCGCCAGCATCCACGCCGCGCCGGCGGCGACCAGTGCCGCGGCGGTGATCGCCGACATGGCGCTGAACGCGACGACGATGATGGCGACGCCCATCACCAGCGCGCAGGCGCGCACCGACGCCTCCCCGCCCATCCGCCGCCGCACTGCGCCGATGTTGAGCGCGCCGAGCACCGCGCCCATGCCGAACGCCCCGAGCATAATGCCGTATGTCTGCGGGCCGCCATGCAGCAGGTCGCGCGCCACCAGCGGCATCAGCGCCGAGATCGAGCCGCCGGCGAAGCCGGTGACGAAAGTGCGCGCCAGCACGATGCGGATCGACGGCGAGTTGACGATGTAGCGCACGCCGGAGACGATGGCGCGGCGCAGCCGCTCCGGCGGCAGCCGCGACGGCTCCTGGCGCCGCTTCCACAGAAACAGCACGATCAAGAGCGGGATGTACATCACCGCGTTGAGCACGAAGGCGGCGACCGCGCCGGCGGCGGCGACGACAAGGCCGCCGATTGCAGGCCCGAACGAGCGGGCGATGTTGTAGCTGATGCCGTTGAGCGCCACCGCGGCCGGCAGCGTCTCGCTCGGCACCTGCTCGGTGACGGACGCCTGCCACGCCGGCCCGAACAGCGCCATGCCGCTGCCGACCACGAAGCAGAACGCCAGCAGCATCCACGGCGTCGTCAGGTTGAGGAAGGCCATCACCGCGAGCGCGGTGGCGCCGATCAGCGCGATGGTCAGCGACACCAGCGATACGATGCGGCGGTCGTGCATGTCGGCGACCGCGCCGGCCGGCAGCGAGATCAGCATGATCGGCAGCATCAGGGCGGTCTGCACCAGCGCCACCATGTCGGCCGATGCCGTCATCTCGGTCATCGCCCAGGCCGAGCCGACGCCCTGGATCAACAGCCCGAGATTGGAGATGAGGCTCGCGAGCCAGATGCGCCGGAAGATCGCATGGCGCAGCGGCGCACCGATGCTGTCTGCCGAAGATGCGTTCGACTTCGGCAGTATCATCCGCAAAGGGGTCAAGCTGTTCCTCCTGCGGACCGAACCGCCGCAACGCTCGAAATTGATCGGGGACCGGTGCGAAGTCAACGCATCGGGTGCCGCCAACGGCACCGGATTTTTGGCGCTTTCGCGGCGCCGTTCAGGCGTCCGTCAGCGCCGTCTCGATCCGCTCGACCAGCCAGCGCGACGCCGGCCCCGGCGGCGCGGCGAGCTTGTGCACCACCTGCAGCGGATAGGTGGTGTTGTCCCAGGCATCGAGATCGAGCCGCACCAGCCGGCCGCTCGCGAGATCGTCGCGCACCATCGCCTCCGGCATGCTGCCCCAGCCGATTCCGGCCAGCAGCAGCGCGTGCTTGGCTCCAAGGTCGGCGAGCCGCCACGTCTGCGCCGCGAGCACCGCGAAGTCGCGCCCGGCGGTCAGCGCCGAGCGGTCGGTCAGCACCAGTTGCAAATGCTTGCACGCCTCGGCCGCCGGCGTTCGGCTGCGGTTGCGGGCGAGGGGGTGGGCGGGGGCCGCCACCGGCACCAGCCGCACGGCACCGACCTGCCGGTGCGCCATGCCCTCCAGGCCACGGTCGAGCGGCCCTGACAGGCCGACGCCGGCGATGCCGTCGCGCACCGTCTGCGTCACCGCGCCCATCGCCTCGACATAGAGCCGCAGGGGCACGGTCGGGAATGCGGCGGAGAACGCCTCGAAGGCGGCGACCAGCGTCTGCATCGGGACCATGACATCGACCACGAACGCCACCTCCGCCTCGAGCCCCGCCTGCAGGCCGCGCGCCTTGGCGATCAGGCCATCGACCGCGAGCCCGACGCTGCGCGCATCGCTCAAGACGGCGCGGCCTGCCTCGGTCAGCCGCGGCGTGCGGGTGCCGGCACGGTCGAACAGGGCGAGGCCGAGCTGGGCTTCGAGATTGGCGATGGTGTAGCTGACGACCGAGGTGGCCCGCTTGAGCCGGCGCGCGGCGGCGGCAAAGCTGCCTTCCTCGACGATGGCGAGGAAGACGGCGAGCTGGTCGAGGGTCGGCGGGCGCGGGTCTGACATTCAGGAGGCCTACTATTCGATAATATCGACCGATATGATCTATATTATCCAGCTTTTCAGAATAGAGGCAACGCCATAGGATGGGGGCGTACCCTCCAATGACGACGACGAAAGGTCCGCCATGTCCCAGCCCAAGGTTCTGATCGCATTCTATTCCCGCTCCGGGGTGACCGAGGCGCTGGCCAAGGCCATTGCCGAGGGCGCCCGCGAGGCTGGTGCCGAGGTGCGGATGCGCCGCGCCCGCGAGGTGGTCGGCCCCGAGGTGATGGCGCAGGCGCCGGGCTGGGCCGAGCAGGCCGCCGCGCTCAACGCCCGCTACGAGGCGCCGACGCCGGAGGACGCCGAATGGGCCGACGCCATCGTGTTCGGTACGCCGACGCGGTTCGGCTCCGTCACCTCCGAACTGAAGGCGTATATCGACAGCCTCGGCGGGCTGTGGGCGCAGGGCAAGCTCAACGGCAAGGCCGGTAGCGTGTTCGGCTCGACCTCGACGCTGCACGGCGGCAACGAATCGACGCTGTTGTCGTTGTACAATCCGATGGCGCATCTCGGCCTGATCATCGTGCCGACCGGTTATGCCGATGCCTCGCTGTTCAAGGCCGGCACGCCCTACGGCGCCTCATCGGTGTCGTTCAACCAGGCGACGCCGCCGACCGACGACGATCTCGCCGTCGCCCGCTTCCAGGGCAAGCGCGTCACCGAAGTCGCCCGTGCGCTGCGCGGCGTGGCGGCCGTGTCCGCCTGAGCTGGCGCCGTCCAACTGACAACAGGAGGGCCGCGATGAGCTGGCTTCCGACCGACGATCCCGTTCCGGGCGATGCACGCTCGTACGCGGCGATCGATACGATCGTGGTGCCGCGCTCGCGCGATATTGGCGGCTTTTCGGTGCGCCGCGCGCTGCCCTCGGCCGAGCGGCGCATGGTCGGGCCGTTCGTGTTCTTCGACCAGATGGGGCCCGCAGAGTTTTTGCTCGGCAACGGCCTCGACGTGCGGCCGCATCCGCATATCGGGCTCGCCACCGTCACCTACCTGTTCCAGGGCGAGATCATGCACCGCGACACGCTCGGCACCGTGCTGCCGATCCGTCCCGGCGAACTCAACTGGATGATGGCGGGGCGCGGCATCGCCCATTCCGAGCGCACCGCGCCGGACCAGCGTACCGCCGGCGCAAAACTGTTCGGTATCCAGAGCTGGGTGGCGCTGACCGCCAAGGACGAGGAAACCGCGCCGACCTTCGAGCACTACGGCGCCGACGAGATGCCGGTGCTGACCGGCGAGGGCAAGACGGTGCGGGTGATTGCCGGCAGCGTGCTCGGTGCCACCTCGCCGGTGCGCACGTCGAGCCCGATGTTCTATGCTGACGTCGCGCTCGAGGCCGGCGCGGCGGTGCCGCTCGACCCCGACCACGACGAGCGCGCAATCTATACCGTCGAGGGCGAGATCGACATCGCCGGCGACGCCTTCGGCCCCGGCCAGCTTCTGGTGTTCAAGCCCGGCGACCGCATCACCATCCGCGCCCGTGGCGCGGCGCGCTTCCTGATGCTCGGCGGCGAGCCGCTCGACGGCCCGCGCCATATCTGGTGGAACTTCGTCTCGTCGCGCAAGGAACGGATCGAGCAGGCCAAGGAAGACTGGAAGGCCGGGCGTTTCGATACGGTTCCCGGCGAAACCGAGTTCATTCCGCTGCCGCAACGCTAGCCGAAACGATTTGCGCCGGACGCTCGGGAGGGGTGTCGTCAGGTCGCTTTCTCACCGCGCCCAAACCTTGTAACCTTGCCGTCGCAGTTGAGGGACTCCGGCAAGTGATCAAAGCCTCCGACAAGCTCATTGCCCGCCGCGCCGACACCAAGGCGCGCGCCGACTTCGCCACCTGGCAGATGATGGTGAAGCTCAACGGCGCCGACGGCCTGTCCGACGAGGCCCGCGATTTCATCGCGCGCTATCGGGCGCTGTGCGAGCGCATGGACCAAGGCGAGGCGGCCGAGGAAACCATCCGCATGATCTATGCCGCCTATTTCGAGACGATGGGCGGGGCCGGCCTGCCGCCGCCGGTCAAGTCGATCGCTGAGGAGCGCGCCGAGGCGCCCTTCACCGACAACGTCACCGAACTCAAGCGCCCGCCGCCGCAGCGCGCGGCAGCCAGGCCCGACGCCGGCGCGCGCCGCCGCGACCTGCCGGTCGCCCCCATCTTCATCGCCCTGGTGTTGATCGTCGTGGCGTTCCACTATTTCTGGAATTGATGCCCCGCCTCCGGCGGACAAACCCATCATCTGTCAGGCGAGACTTCGGATATCGACGCGATGCAGGCATTGTTCATCGGCCAGACCTATATCGACGTCACGTTCCTCACCGACCATATGCCGACCGGCGACGAGAAATACGTCGCCTCCACCTACGCGGTGTCGTTCGGCGGCAACGCGGTGACGGCGGCGTTCTGCTGCGCCAAGCTCGGCATCGTGCCCGACCTGATCGCCACGCTGGCCGACGACTGGCTCGGCCGCATGTTCGTGGACATGGCGGCGAAATACGCGATCCCGGTGCATCCGCGCAAGGTGCGTTCCTCGTCGCTGTCGTTCATCATGCCCAACGACGGCAAGCGCGCCATCGTGCGCTGTCGCGACGACGACTACCTGCACCCGTTTCCGCATCTCAACATCCAGGGCTGCCGCGCGCTGCATCTCGACGGCCATCAGGGCGACGCGGCGCTCTATTATGCGAAGCTGTGCCGCGAGAACGGCATTTTGACCTCGCTCGACGGCGGGGGCTTGCGCAGCGACACCGATGAACTGTTGCGCTACATCGATATCGCGGTGGTCGCCGAGCGGCTGTGCGAGCAGATGGAGTTGTCGGACGAGGACATGCTCGCCTATCTCAAGAGCCGCGGCTGCCGCATCGGCGCCGTCACGCAGGGCGAGCGCGGCATGCTGTGGTATGACGAGACCGGCCGCGTCACGCGGATGGCGGCGCTGCCGGTGCCGCGCGAGAAGATCATCGACACCAGCGGCGCCGGCGATGTCTTCCACGGCGCCTATGTCTATTCCTACCTCGCCGATCCGGGCAAACGCTGGGAAGAACACTTCCACTTCGCGCAAGGGGCCTCCGCCTACAAGATCCAGCATCTCGGCAACGAGGCGGGGCTGCCGACGCTGGCCGACGTGCAGGCGCTGATCCGCGAGAATGCCGCGCCGGCCGCGGCAGGCGCCGCCACGCGGACGCGCAGGGCTTGAGGACTTGAGGGCTTGACGGCGGCGTCCCGAACGCCGATCCCCATGCCGGTGTTGTCGTCTTCCCATTTGCAAACATTGTTCGGATAGTGCCGATGACCCCGCCGACCGCAAAGAACGGCTCGCGCAGCTCGCTGCTGGCCGTCGAGGATACCGAGTTTCTGCTGCGCGACGAGATGCGCTCGATCCGCTTCGCGCTCGAATACAGCAAGGCCGAACTGGCGCTGCGCGACTGGGGCATCCGTTCGACCGTCATCGTGTTCGGCGGCGCGCGCATCCCGTCGCCCGAGCAGGCCGAGGCCGCGATGGCCGCGGCCACGACGGACGCCGAGAAAGCGGTGGCGGCGCGGGCAGAGCGGCAAGCCGAATTCTACCGGATCGCGCGCGAGTTCGGCCGCATCGCCTCGGAGCGCGGTGGCGCTTTCGCGCCCCGCAATCGCTGGCGCGACAACGTCATCGCCACCGGCGGCGGCCCCGGCATCATGGAGGCGGCCAATCGCGGCGCCGCCGATGTCGGCGCGCCGAGCATCGGCTTCAACATCACGCTGCCGCACGAACAGGTGCCCAATCCCTACATCACGCCGGAACTGAGCTTCCGCTTCCATTACTTTGCGATGCGCAAGATGCACCTGGCGATGCGCGCCAATGCGCTGGCGATCTTTCCCGGCGGCTTCGGCACGATGGACGAATTGTTCGAGTTGCTGACGCTACAACAGACGCAAAAGGCGCCGCCGGCGCCGATCGTGATGTTCGGCGAAAGCTACTGGCGCCGGATCGTCGATTTCGATGCGCTGGTCGAGGAAGGCGTGATCGCGGCCGCCGATCTCAATCTGTTCGAGTTTGCCGAGACCGCGGAGGAGGGCTGGGCGTCGCTGGTCCGCCGTGGCCTCAAGACCGAGGGGTAGAGGGTTTCCGATTGTGTTGAAGCGATCGCCACAGCCTCAGGGCGCCCCCTCTCCCCCGCGGGGAGAGGGTTGGGGTGAGGGGGATCGGGTCTGTCGATAAGCTAAATCCCCTCACCCGGATCGCCCGCGGCGATCCGACCTCTCCCCATGGGAGAGGTGAAGATCGCAACCGCTTTCAGCGCTCGGCGAAGGCCTTCTCGACCACGAACTGGCCCGACTCGCCCTGGTTGCCCTCGGTAAAATCGCGATCGAGCAGCAGCGCGCGGGTATCCTGCAACAGCGCCGGGCTGCCGCAGATCATCACCCGGTCGAACTCGGCGTCGAGCGCGGGCAGACCGATGTCGTCGAACAATTTGCCGGTGGTGATGAGATCGGTGATGCGGCCGCGGTTGCGGAACGGGTCGCGCGTCACCGTCGGATAGTAGATGAGCTGCTTCTCGACGTATTCGCCGAGCAGGTCGTGCTTGGGCAGCGTCTCCTGGATCATCTCGCCGTAAGCGAGTTCCTTGACGCGACGGCAGCCGTGCAGCAGCACCACCTTCTCGAACCGCTCGTAGGTTTCCGGGTCCTTGATGACGCTGAGGAACGGGGCGAGGCCGGTGCCGGTGCCGATCAGATAGAGGTTGCGGCCGCTCACCAGGTTGTCGATCACCAGCGTGCCGGTCGCCTTGCGGCTGACCAGGATCGGGTCGCCTTCCTTGAGGTGCTGCAGCCGCGAGGTCAGCGGTCCGTCCGGTACCTTGATCGAGAAGAACTCCAGCGTCTCCTCGTAGTTGGCGCTGGCGACGCTGTAGGCGCGCAGAAGCGGCTTGTCATTCACCTTGAGCCCGATCATCGTGAACTCGCCGTTGCGAAAACGGAACGAGGTGTCGCGGGTGGTGGTGAAAGAGAACAGCGTGTCGGTCCAGTGGTGAACGCTCAGCACGCGTTCCTGGTTGAAGTTGCTCATCGGGCGTGATCCGTGACCGTTATGTTGCGCCGCAAAATCCAAACGGCAGACATGGAGCAGAATGTGTCAGAAACGTGGCAGTTGCGTTGGACCATATCGTTTGTATACTAATGAATAAGCCGGATCGGTCGTTTCGTCAAGATGCGATCAAATCCGCTTGACGAACAATAACTTGAATGAAGGGAGCAGGTCAGATGTCGCATGGCGAACCGCAGGGAAACGCACCGTCCGGCAAGTTGGTGGTCCGCAACATCGGACTGGTTCTAAGCGGCGCCATCGAAAATCCGATCCTCGACGCCGATACGGTGGTGGCGGAGGGCGGCCGGATCACGGCGATCGGCCGCGCCAAGGATGTCGATACCGAGGGCGCGGCCACCGTGATCGACGCCAATGGCGCGACGCTGGCGCCCGGCCTGATCGACAGCCACGTCCATCCGGTCGCCGGCGACTGGACGCCGCGCCAGAGCCAGCTCAACTGGATCGACTCCAGCCTGCACGGCGGCGTCACCACCATGATCTCGGCCGGCGAGGTCCACACCCCGGGCCGGCCCAAGGACGTCACCGGACTGAAGGCGATGGCGATCTTCGCCCAGCGCGCCTTCGATGCCTTCCGGCCGAGCGGCGTCAAGGTCCATGCCGGCGCGCCGGTGATCGAGCCGGGCCTGGTCGAGGACGATTTCAAGGAGATGGCGGCGGCCGGCGTGCGCTGGCTCGGCGAGGTCGGGCTGGGCGCCATCAAGGACGGCCCGAGCGCGCGGCAGATGGTGGCGTGGGCGCGCAAATACGGCATGAACAGCACCATTCACACCGGCGGCCCGTCGATTCCCGGCTCCGGGCTGATCGACAAGGATATCGTGCTGGAGGCCGACACCGACATCGTCGGCCACATCAACGGCGGCCACACCGCGCTGCCCGACGGGCAGATCCGCTGCATCTGCGAGGGCTGCAAGCGCGGCCTCGAACTGGTTCACAACGGCAACGAGCGCGCCGCGCTGTACACGCTGCGCGTGGCCCGCGAGATGGGCGATCTCAACCGCATCATCCTCGGCACCGACGGCCCGGCCGGCTCCGGCGTGCAGCCGCTCGGCATTTTGCGCATGGTGTCGCTGTTGTCGTCGCTCGGCGAGGTGCCGGCCGAGGTGGCGTTCTGCTTCGCCACCGGCAATACGGCGCGGCTGCGCGCGCTCGACTGCGGGCTGATCGAGGTCGGCCGCGCGGCGGATTTCGTGCTGATGGACAAGGCGCAGCATTCTGCCGGCAAGGACCTGCTGGAGAGCGTGCAGCTTGGCGACCTGCCCGGCGTCGGCATGACGATCATCGACGGGCTGGTGCGCTCGCACCGCAGCCGCAACACGCCGCCGGCAACCCGCCTGCCGCAGATCGTCTAGGGTGTGTTTTGACTGGTTTGAATCAGAGGTGTGGCCGTGCTCTTCGACGTCATGCCCGCGCTTGTCGCGGGCATCCACGTCTTGGCGACGATTCCAGAATAAAGACGTAGATGGCCGGGACAAGCCCGGCCATGACGGTGTTTGGATATGATCGGAGTAGACTCTAGAGCTTCTCGATAAATCAGAAACGGTGCCTCAGATTATTATTTTGACGCGTTTTCTTCACGCGAACCGGCCGCCGCCTGGCCGAAGCCGGCTATGGCCCGGCGAAGGCCGGCTTCCACTTCGCTTGAAAACGCTCTTGGGGATAAAGTTCACCGCAGCTTGGTCAGCAGCGTGGTAAAGGTGGCGCGTTCGCGGGCCGAGAGGGGCGCCAGCGTCTCGTCGCTGGCGGCGAGCGCGGCCGGCGTCAGCTTGTCCACCGCCTGTTGACCGGCACGCGTCAGCCGCACGCTGAGCCTGCGGCCGTCGTCGGGGTCGCGCGCCGTCTCGGTCAGGCCGCGCGCGGTCAGGCGGTCGATCACGCCCTTGATGGTGGCGACGTCCATCGCCGTCAGCCGCCCCAACTGGTTCTGCGAGCATGGCCCGGTCTCGGCGAGCTTGGCCAGCGCCGCCCACTGCATTGCCGTCAGGCTCGTGCCGACGCGCGCGGCAAAGATCGTGGAATGGCGTTGCGACACCTGGCGCAGGATGAAGCCGACCTGCTCGTCAAGGCGGTAGACGGTGGGCGCGTCGGGGCGGGAGCGGCGTCTCGTGGGTGTTTTGGTCATGATCCGTTGCGTGTGCGCTCCCGTGCCGGGCGCACGATCTGCCTCCTCCTATACCGCCAGATGCGCGTCGCGGATATCGGGCCGCGCTTCCAATTCCTCCATTGTGCCGCGATAGCAGATGCGCCCGCGCTCGATGATCGACACCCGGTCGGAGATCAGGCGGGCGAAATGCAGGTTCTGCTCCGAGACCAGAATGCTGACGCCTTCCTTCTTCATGGTCAGGATGGCGTGCGCCATCTGTTCGACGATCTTCGGCGACAGCCCCTCCGACGGCTCGTCGAGCAGCACCAGCGACGGGTTGCCCATCAGGGTGCGGGCGATGGTCAGCATCTGCTGCTCGCCGCCGCTCATGCGGCCGCCGAGCCGGCTGCGCATCTCGCCGAGATTGGGAAACAGCGTGAACAGCTTGTCGCGCGTCCATTGCGGCGCGCCGGCGCGCGGGGGCTGGCGGCCGACCTCGAGGTTTTCCTCGACCGTGAGGTCGGTGAAGATGCGGCGGTCCTCCGGCACGTAGCCGAGGCCGGCGCGCACGATGGCGTGGGTCGGCTCGCGCGTGACGTCGCGGCCCTCGAACACGATGCGCCCGCTGCGCTGCGCGACGAGGCCGACGATCGAGCGGAAGGTGGTGGATTTGCCGGCGCCGTTGCGGCCGAGCAGGGCCACCACCTCGCCCTCGGCGACGTCGAGTTCGACGTCGAACAGGATGTGCGCCGGGCCGTAGAAGCTGTTGAGCGCGTTGACCGAGAGTTTCATGTCGCGCTGTCCTCCCGGTGCCGCGCGTCGTAGACGAGGCCCTCGCCGAGGTAGATGGCGCGCACCTGCGGATCGTGGCGCACCTCGGCCGGCGTGCCCTCGGCGATCAGCATGCCGCGGTTGAGCACGATGACGCGGTCGGCGTGCTCGAACACCACGTCCATGTCGTGCTCGGTGAACAGGACGCCGATCTTCTGCTCGCGGGCGATGCGCGCGGTCAGCCGCATCAGCTCGATGCGCTCGCGCGGCGCCATGCCGGCGGTTGGCTCGTCCATCAGCAGGAGTTTTGGACGGTTGGCGAGCGCGACCGCCAGTTCCAGCCGCTTGAGGTCGCCATAGGCAAGTTCGCCGCATGGCCGCTCGGCAAAGCCGCCCATGCCGACCAGCTCGAGAAGGCGGTCGGCCTCGGCCAGCGCGAACGTCGGTGTCGAGCACCACGGGTTGAAAATCTGCCCCTCGTGCGACACCAGCACGACCTGCACGTTCTCGCGCACCGTCATGGTCGGGAAGGTGGCCGTGATCTGGAAGGTGCGGCCGACGCCGCGCCGCCACACCTCGCGCGGCGCGAGGCCGGTGATCTCGCGGCCTTCGAGGCGGATGTGCCCGGCGTCCGGCGTGATCTGGCCGTTGAGCATGTTGAAGCAGGTGGTCTTGCCGGCGCCGTTCGGGCCGATCAGCGCCAGAATCTCGCCGGCGGTGAGCGCGAACGACACGTTGCGCACGGCATGCACGCCGCCGAACGATTTGGTCAGGCCCTCGACGGCCAACAGCGGGGCGGTGGACGCGCTCATTCCGCGACCTCCGCGCGCCGGGCCTTGCCGGAGGCGGTGGCGCCCGGCCAGTAGCGGGCCTGTAGCACCTCCCACATCCCGACGAGGCCCTTGGGGAAGGCCACCACCATGACCACGATGATCGCGCCCAGCACCAGCTTCGACAGTTCGGTGTAGCTCACCAGCCAGATCGCCAGCGCCTTGTAGACGATGGCGCCGACCAGCGCGCCGGACACGGTCTCGACGCCGCCGAGCAGCACCATCACCAGCGCATCGACCGACAGCGCGATGCCGGCGTTATCGGGAAACACGCTGCCCTTGAGATAGACGAACATCGCCCCGGCCAATGCCGCGACCGTGCCGGCGACGACGAAGGCCGCCCATTGCACGCGCTTGCCGTCGATGCCGACCGATTCGCTGCGCAACGGCGAATCGCGCATTGCCCGCAGCGCGTAGCCGAACGGCGAGAACGTGAGCCAGCGCAGGCCCCCGACCGCGAGCGCCGCCACCGTCAGCGACAGCCAGTAGAAGGTGGCGGGCGTTGCCACCCATGCGTCGGGCCAGATGCCGAGCATGCCGTTGTCGCCGCCGGTGACCTCGACCCACTGGAAGGCGATCGACCACACGATCTGCGCGAAGGCGAGCGTCAGCATCGCGAAGTAGACGCCCGACAGCCGCACGCAAAACCAGCCGAACACCACCGCGCCGATCAGGCCCATCAAGGGGCCGAGCAGCAGGCAGGCCACCATCGGCAGGCCGGCGAACTTGGCCAGCATCGCCACGCCATAGGAGCCGAGGCCGAAATAGGCGGCGTGGCCGAACGAGGCCAGCCCGCCGACCGCCATCATGAAATGCAGGCTCGCGGCGAAGATGGCGAAAATCGCGATCTCGGCGCCGATGGTCAGCACGTAGTTGCCGGCAAACAGCGGCAGCGCCGCGGCGGCGATCAGCAGGACAAGGAAAGCGAGGCGCTCGTTGACGCTGAGCGGCCGCCACGGCCTGACCGTCAGCCCCGGCATCTGCCGCGCCGGCGCCTCCGGCTTGCCGAACAGACCCCATGGCCGCACCACCAGCACCACGGCCATGACGAGGAAGATCAGCACGATGGAAATCTTTGGAAAGACCAGAATGCCGAAGGCGTTCAGTTCCGACACCAGCACGGCGGCGACGAAGGCGCCGGTGATGCTGCCGAGGCCGCCGATCACCACCACCACGAACACATCGACGATGATGCGCAGGTCCATGGTGTGGTTGACGGCATCGCGCGGAATCTGCAGCGCGCCGCCAAGGGCCGCGAGAAAGACGCCGAGCGCGAACACGCTGGTGAACAGCCATTTCTGATTGACGCCGAGCGCGGCCACGGTGTCGCGGTCCTGCGTCGCCGCGCGCACCAGGATGCCCCAGCGGGTGCGGCGGAACAATAGCCACAACAGGCCGAGCACGAGCGGCCCGAGCACGATCAGGAACACGTCGTAGGTCGGCAGGTTCTGGCCGAATATGTCGATGGCGCCGCGCATCCCCGGCGCACGGCGGCCGAGCAGGTCGTCCGGCCCCCAGATCAGCACCACGAGGTCCTCGACCATCAAGGTCAGGCCGAATGTCGCGAGCAACTGGAACAGTTCGGGCGAACGGTAGATGCGCCGCAGCAGCACCATCTCGACGACGACGCCGATGGCGGCGACGGCAAGCGCGGCCAGCACGATGCCGGCCCAGAAGCCGAACGTGCCGGCCAGTTGTTCGGTCAGGGTGTAGGCGAGGTAGGCGCCCACCATGTAGAAGGCGCCGTGGGCGAAGTTCACGATGCGCGTGACGCCGAAGATGATCGACAGCCCGGAGGCGACCAGGAACAGCGACGCCGCACTGGCCAGCCCCGAGAGGAATTGAACGACGTAAAAGCTCATCGTGACTCCGGGCTGCGTCACGCCCGGCCCGGCGGCCGGCGCGATGAGTGGGAGCTTTTGCTTTTGATGGACTCGAAAGCAAAGCGCCTGGGTTTCGTTTGACGCGTTTTCTTCACGCGAAACGGGATCCACATCGCTCGAAAACGCTAAGCAGTGCGATCAGGCGGCGGAACGGGAAAGAGGTCGGCTGCGGTGAAGGCCGGCCACGCCGTTCAAGCGCGGCCGGCCGTCATCCATCAGTCCTTCGGCCTGAGCTTGGCGACGTCCTCCTCGCTCGGCAGAAAATCCTTGCCGTCGCGATAGACCGAATCGACCATCACGCCCTTGCCGTCCTTGACCGCGGTCTTGCCGACATAGGCGCCGAGCGTCGATTGCTGATCGCTGGCGCGGAAATAGATCTCGCCGAGCGGCGAGGGCATCTTCAGGCCCTTGGCCGCCTCGATCAGCTTCTCGGTGTCGGTCGCGTTCGCCTTGGCGAGGATCGCGGCGGCCGCCTTCATGGTGCCGTAGCCGACGATCGAGCCGAGCCGCGGGTAATCGTTGAACTTGGCCTGGTAGGCTTTCAGGAACTTGTCGTGCTCGGGCGTCTTGATGTCGTACCAGGGATAGCCGGTGACGATCCAGCCCTCCGGCGTCTCGTCCTTCAGCGGATCGAGATATTCCGGCTCGCCGGTCAGGAAGCTCACCACCGCGCGGTTCTTGAACAGGCCGCGGGTGTTGCCCTCGCGCACGAACTTGACGAGGTCGGGGCCGAAGGTGACGTTGAGAATCGCCTCGGGGTTGGTGGCGGCCAGCGCCTGCACCACCGGGCCCGCGTCGATCTTGCCCTGCGGCGGCCACTGCTCGCCGACCCATTCGATGTCGGGCCGCTTGGCCGACAGCACCTTCTTGAACACCGCGACCGCCGACTGGCCGTATTCGTAGTTCGGCGCCACCGTGGCCCAGCGCTTGGCCGGCAGCTTTGCGGCTTCCTCGGCCAGCATCGACGCCTGCATATAGTTCGACGGGCGCAGGCGGAAGGTGTAGCGGTTGCCCTTCTCCAGCGTCACCGCGTCGCTCAGCGGCTCGGCGGCGAGGAAGAAAATTTTCTTCTGCTTGGCGAAGTCGCTGACCGCGAGGCCGATATGCGAGAAGAAGGTGCCGGTCAGCATCACCACCTTTTCGCTGGACACCAGTTCGTTGGCGGCGGTGACGGCCTCGGCCGGCTTGCCGCTGTCGTCCTTGGAGATCACCACCAGCTTCTTGCCGTTGACGCCGCCTGCGGCGTTGATCTCCTCGAGCGCGAGCTGCCAGCCGTTGCGGTAGGGAATGGTGAAGGACGGCAGCGCCGAATAGCTGTTGATCTCGCCGATCTTGATCTCGGCCTGCGCCAGCGCCGGGCCGGCCAGCCCGGCGAGCATCGCACCGAGCGCTGCGCCGAGTAACACGTTGCGTCGTAGCATTCCTCTCCTCCACTGTTGGCGGGATCGGCGACCCCGCAAGGTGCTCCGTCTGTCCTCAGGGTTGTAGCGTAAGGGACAGTGTTGGAGCAGTCTCTTTTTTGAGCGCGGTGCCGTCTGTCACCGCAGGCCGTCCTCGCCCTTGATCTCGCTGGCCTTGAGGCCGCCGACGCGCGCCAGCGGCCGGCCGCTGTCGGTGACCGCCACCGCGACCATGATCTCGCCGGCGCGCGGGGCGTCGTTGATCTGCACCTCCATGCCGTCGAAATGGCTGCGCACGAAGGCTGCGTCCTTATGTCCGAGCGGTATGTCGAGCACGGTGCCGAGCCCGCCGCGCTTTTTCGAGGACGGGATCAGCGCCGCGCCCTTGGTCAGCACCTTGCGGAACGGCGTGCCCATCTTCGGATGCAGAATTGCGGCGGCGTGCTCCAGTTCGCCGTCCTCGCCGACGGCGGCGGCCTTGCCGTAGCTCTCGACGCGGCCGCCCTCGATGCCGAGCGCCGCGACCGCGCGTTCCGCCAGAAGGCCGCCCAGTTCCTCGCCGATCGCCATCAAGGGCGTCAGGTCCTCGACGTAGTGTCCGGCGAACGGGTTGGCGATCACGGCGATGGCGGCGGCGCGCCGTGTCGGCGGCGACACGTCGTGGCCACCCTCCTGGCGCGTTTCCTCGACCACGGTGACGATCTTGCGGATTGTCGCGCTCATCTGAGCCCATCCTCTCCCTTGATGTCGCTGGCCTTGAGGCCGCCGACGCGGGCATGCACCCGCGCACCGGTGGTCATGACAAGCGCCAGCAGGATTTCGTCGGCGCGCGGGACGTCGGTGATGCCGACCTCCATGGCGTCGAAATGCGAACGCACATAGGAGGCGTTGATGTGGGTGATCGGCACGTCGAGCCGCGTGCCCGGCCCGCCGACCTTCTTGGCCGAGGGCACGATGGCCTTGGCGTCGCCGAGGATTTCGCGCATCGCGTAGCCGCCGGGCACGTGCCACAGCGCGCCGTGCTCGATCTCGCCGGCGGCGCCGACGATCGCACCCTTGCCGTAGCCCTCGATGCGGGCCGGATCGCCGCCGAGCGCGGCGAGCAGCGTGCGCGCCATGTCGAGCCCGAGCGGCTTGAGGTCGTCCATGAAGCCGGCGATGTCCTCGACATAGCGGCCGGCGAACGGGTTGCGGATCACGCTCAAAACCGCGCCGCGCCGGTACGGCGTTGCCGCCGGCGGTCCGCCTTCGTGTAGAATGTCCTCGACGACGGTTGAGCGCTTGCGGATGACGACGTCAGGCATGGAGGATGTCCGGATCGGGCGGAGGAAGGGAAACGGAGATCATCGCGGCTTCTCCGGGGCGGGGGTACGGCGCTGGCGCAGCATGGTGCGGGTTTCCGGGCCGTCCTTGAGGGAGGCGAGCGGGCGCACGTGCTCCATGTGGCCGCCGAGCGCGGCATAGTCGTCGAGCCGCAGCGTGAACTCGATCGGCGCCACCAGCGCCGGCGTCGGCACATAGCCGAACGAGCCCTGCGGCAGCAGTGTGACATCGACCATGAAGGTGATACCGCCGCCAGGCCAGACATAGACCGGCGCGCCGCCGCACGTCACCGAGGTCAGCGCGTCCTTGACCGAGCGCGTCAGCCGCACCGGGTTGTCGGTGACGCCGGCGCGCAGCGAGCCGCCGGCGCCGCCCATGAACAGCACCGTGCACAGCGCCGGCTCGCAGTTCTCGCGGATGCGTTCGACCGAGAGCTGCAACTCGCCCGGCAATTCGCCCTCGACCGGCCGCAGCGTCTCGTCCAGCGTGAAGTAGGCAAAGTGCTCGCCGGTGGTCGAGACCATCAGCATGCGCAAGCCCGGCCGGCCGACTTTCGGATCGAACGGCCCCAGCACCGATAGCGGATCGGAAATGTTGGTGCCGCCCCAGCCGGTGCCGGGTTCGGCGACCTGGAAATAGCGCCCCGGCGTCGAGCGCCGGCCTTTCATCTTGATGCCGGTATCCGGGATATCCAGCATCTTGCCGGCCTGATGCTCGGACAACACGCCGGTGATGTGGTCGTCCACCACCACCACCTCGTCCACCTTGCCGAGCCACTGCTTGGCGAACATGCCGATGGTCGCCGAGCCGCAGCCGACGCGCATGCGCTCCTCGCGCACGCCGTTGACCACCGGCGGCTGCCCGGCCTGTACCAGCACCGTGACGCCGTCGTCGATGGTCATCTCGACCGGCTCGCCGTTGCACAGCGCCATCAGGGCATCGCAGGTGACGCGGCCTTCCTTCTTCGAGCCGCCGGTGAGGTGGTTGACGCCGCCGAGCGACAGCATCTGCGAGCCGTATTCGCCGGTGGTAACATGGCCGACCGCCTCGCCCTCGACGCGCACCGTGGCGGTCTCGGGGCCGAGATGGCGGTCGGTGTCGATCTTCACCTTGACGCCGCAGTAGCTGAAGATGCCTTCGGTCACCACCGTGACCATGTCGATGCCGTCGATCTCCGACGACACGATGAAGGGGGCTGGCTTGTAGTCGGGATAGGTGGTGCCGGCGCCGATCGCGGTGACGAACACCTCGCTGTCGGGAACGATCTTGCCGTCCCAGTCGCCGGCCTTCTGGAACGGCACCACATCGCCGCCCTGCGACAGCGTGCGCTCCAGCAGCACATGCGGATCGACCCGCACCAGGCGGCCGTCCTCGTTGGCGTAGCGGTCGCAGGCGCCGGTGTTGCCGGGCTTGATGTAGCACATCACCGGACAGGCATCGCAGCGGATCTTGTCCGCGCCCGCTGCGGTCGCCGGGGGTTTTGCCGCGCCGTCGTCGGTCATCGCCAACCGTTTCGCTCCCTGCCGGGCGAGGCCAGACCGGCCGTGCCACGTTGAAGCGCGCCGGCCGTCTTCATTCGTATGCTAACAATGTTGCCCACCGCCGCCGCGCCTTGTCAAGCGCCAAGTCTCGAGCGCCAAGTCCTGGCTGGAACCACAGGCCGGCAGGCTGCGGTCGCGGCTTGCATGTTTGTACACAAACGTTATCCTTTTTTGCGAGGAAACGTCTTTGCGACACCACAGGCAGGGAATGCCGGCGACAACGCGCCTCTCCGTCAACGGACACAGCCACGAGGTCGCCGCGGCGCCGGACACGCCGCTGCTCTATGTGCTGCGCAACGACCTTGCGCTCAACGGCCCGAAATACGGCTGCGGGCTCGGCGAATGCGGCGCCTGCACCGTGCTGATCGACGACGTCGCCGCGCGCTCGTGCATCATCCCGCTCTCGGCCTGCGAGGGCCGCCACGTCGTCACCCTCGAAGGGCTCGGCACGCGCGCGCATCCCGATATCGTGCAGGCCGCGTTCATCAAGGAACAGGCGGCGCAGTGCGGCTATTGCCTCAACGGCATGATCATGACCGTCAAGGCGCTGCTCATGCGCAACGCCCATCCGACGGACGCCGACATTCGCGAGACGTTGCGCTACAACCTGTGCCGCTGCGGCGCCCATGTCGAGATTTTGCGTGCGGCACGGCGCGCCGCCGGGCTCGACGTCGAGAGCGACGATGTCCGTGCCTGAGCCGCTGAAGGGATCGCTGTCCATCGTCCGCGTTGCGCCCTCCGGCGCCGATGAGACGTTCATCGCCATCCATGCCGATGGCCGCATCGTCGCCTATAACGGCCACGTTGATCTCGGTACCGGGATCGCGACCGCGTTGCGCCAGATCGTCGCCGAAGAACTCGACGTCGTGCCGCAGCGCATCGACCTCGTGCTCGGCGATACCGCGCGCACCCCGGACCAGGGGCCGACCATTGCCAGCGAGACCATCCAGGTCACCGCCATTCCCCTGCGCACGGCGGCGGCGCAGGCGCGCCATGTTCTGCTCATGCGCGCGGCTGCGCGGCTCGATACGCCCGTTGCGGAGCTTGTCGTTGATGACGGGCTGATCCGTGGCCGCGACAATCACAGCGTCTCCTTCGGCGAACTGGTCGCCGGCGACACCGTGCGCCTGCCGCTCGACGAGGATGCGCCGGTCAAGGCGGTCGAGAATTACCGCATCGTCGGCCGGCCGTTGCCGCGCGTCGATATCCCGGCGAAGGCGACGGGCGAGGCGGTGTATGTCCACGACGTGCGCGTTCCCGGCATGCTGCACGGCCGCGTCGTGCGTCCGCCCTATGCCGGCCTCGATGCCGGCGATTTCGTCGGCACCAGCCTGATCGCGGTGGACGAAACGTCGGTCGCGCACATTCCCGGCCTCGTCGCGGTGGTGCGGATCGGCGATTTCGTCGGCGTCGTCACTGATCGCGAGGAAAATGCCATCAAGGCGATGGATGCGCTCAAGGTGACGTGGAAGCCGACGCCGCGGCTGCCCGACCTCGACGATCTTGCGCATGCGCTCACCGCCAACCCCTCGACGCCGCGCAAGCTGATCGACAAGGGCGACGTCGATGCCGCCGTTGCCGGCGCGGCCACGCGTACGCGCCGCACTTATGTGTGGCCCTACCAGTTGCACGGCTCGATCGGCCCGTCCTGCGCCGTTGCCGACGTGCGCGCCGATGGCGCGCGGGTGTGGTCGGGCACGCAGAACCCGCACTGGATGCGGGCGGACATTGCAAAACTGCTCGGCCTGCCGGAGGCAGCCATCGACCTGATCCGGCTGGAGGCGGCCGGCTGCTACGGCCGCAACTGCGCCGACGACGTCACCGCCGACGCCGCCTTGTTGTCGCGCGCGGTCGGCCGCCCGGTGCGCGTGCAACTGACCCGCGAGCAGGAGCATGTCTGGGAGCCGAAGGGCGCGGCGCAGCTCATCGACGTCTGCGGCGCGCTCGACGCCGAAGGCAACATCGCGGCTTACGATTTTGCTACGCGCTATCCCTCGAACGCCGCGCCGACGCTGGCGCTGCTGCTCACCGGCACGATTCCGTCGCAGGCGACGACCATGCAGATGGGCGACCGCACCGCGGTCCCGCCCTACGACTATGCCAACATGCGCGTGGTGGTCCACGACATGGCGCCGATCATGCGCGCCTCCTGGCTGCGCGGCGTCTCAGCGTTGCCGAATACATTCGCGCACGAAAGTTTCATCGACGAGATGGCGGCGGAGGCGGGGGTCGATCCGGTCGAGTATCGCCTGCGCTATCTGAAGGACCCGCGCGCGGCGGCGCTGGTGAAAGCGGTGGCCAAGCGCGCCGCGTGGACGCCGCGCCCGGTCCGGCTGCCGCGCGAGCCGGACGGCGATATCGTGCGCGGCCGAGGCTTTGCGTACGCCGTCTATGTCCACGGCACGTTTCCCGGCCGCGCCGCGGCGTGGTCGGCCTGGGTCGCCGACGTCGCGGTCAACGTGGCCACCGGCGACGTGGCGGTAACCCATGTGACGGTCGGGCAGGATTCCGGCCTCGTCATCAACCCGGACGGCGTGCGCCATCAGATTCACGGTAACGTCGTGCAATCGACCAGCCGCGTGCTGAAGGAAGAAGTCGCCTTCGAGCCGGCGACGGTGGCGAGCCGCGAGTGGGGCGGCTATCCGATCCTTACCTTTCCCGACGTGCCGGCCATCGACGTCGTGATCGTGCCGAGGCCCGATCAGCCGCCGCTCGGGGTCGGCGAATCCGCCTCGGTGCCGAGCGCGGCGGCAATCGCCAACGCGGTGTTCGACGCCACCGGCGTGCGTTTCCGCGAATTGCCGCTGACGCCGGAGCGGGTCCGCGCCGGGCTTGCGGCGGCGCGCCGGCCGGAGCCTGCCAAGGCGCGAAAGCGCGGCTGGTTCGCGGGCCTTGCCGCCTTCGGTGTGGCGCTCGGCGGGCTTGTGCTGGCGGCGCTGCCGTGGCGCGGCGCGATCGCCCCGATCGCGCGGCCCGACCCGTCGGTCTATGCGGCGGAAACCATCGCGCGCGGTGGCGAACTGGCCGCCATCGGCGCCTGCGCCGTGTGCCATACGCGCGAGGGCGGCGCGGTCAACGCCGGCGGGCGGGCGCTCAACACCCCGTTCGGCACCGTCTACGCGACCAACATCACGCCCGATGTCGAGACCGGCATCGGCGCGTGGTCGTATCCGGCGTTCGCGCGGGCGATGCGCGAAGGCATCCACCGCGACGGCCGCCATCTTTATCCGGCGTTTCCCTACACTCACTTCGCCAAGGCGACCGACGCCGATTTGCAGGCGCTCTATGCCTACCTGATGGCGCAGCCCGCGGTGACGCAGGCCAATCCGCAGACTGCGCTCACTTTCCCCTTCAACCTGCGACCCCTGATGGCCGGCTGGAATACGCTATTCCATCGCAGCACCGCGACCTTCACGCCCGATCCGGCGAAGTCCGAGACGTGGAATCGCGGCGCCTATCTGGTCGAGAGCCTCGGTCATTGCGGCGCCTGCCACACGCCACGCAACGCGCTCGGCGCGGAAAAGGCGAGCGCGCGGCTCGCCGGCGGCGAGGCCGAAGGCTGGGAGGCACCGCCCTTGACGGCGCTGTCGCATGCGCCGATCCCGTGGAGCGAGAACGAGCTTTACGCCTATCTGCGCACCGGCGAGTCGCGTGTCCACGGCGTCGCCGCCGGGCCGATGGCGCCGGTGGTGGCGGAGCTCGCGCGGGTGCCTGACCGCGACATCCGGGCGATGGCCGTCTATCTCGCCTCGCTCAATCCGCAGGCGCTGTCGGCGAGCGGCGAGGCGGCGCTGGCGGCGAAGCTGGAAGCCGTCACCGCGACCAGGGTGATCGATGCGTCGCCGACGGGCAGCCGCATCTACGACGCGGCCTGCGCGGTGTGCCATCAGGTCGGCGGTCCGCCGCTGTTCGGCGCCCGGCCTTCGCTCGCGCTCAACACCAATCTGCACAGCGCCGCACCGGACAATCTCATCCAGGTGATTTTGCACGGCATCCCGAAGCCGGCGATCACCGACCTCGGCTATATGCCGGGCTTTGCCGGCAGCTTCAGCGATGCGCAGGTCGCAGAACTCGTCCATTACCTGCGCGCGCAGTTCGCGCCCGACAAGCCGGCATGGAGCGATGTCGCAGCAGTGGTCGGGCGGCTGCGGGCGGCGCCGCGGCCGTAACGCCGCTACTTGTCCGCCGCCTCCGCCATCGCCTCCAGCGCATCGGCCCTGCAGACGATGACGCGGCGGCGGCCGGAATCCACGATGCCCTTTTCTTCCCAGGCGCTGAGCGTGCGGCTTACCGTGTGCAGCGTGGTGCCGGTCATCTCGGCGAGGTCCTGGCGCGACAGCGGGAAGGCGATCTCGATGCCGCGCGCGGTGCGGTGCCCGGCCTGCCGCGCCAGCCGCAGCACGGTGTGGGCGATGCGCTGCTCGACGCGCTCGGTGGACAGTTCCCGCAGCCGCACCTGCATCTCGTGGTAGCGCTCGCCGAGCACGGCCGCGGCGTTGACGGCGATGGCCGCGTGGCGGGTCATCATGTCGCGGATGGTGGCGGCCGGCCAGCCGAACAGGTGGCTGTCGTCGAGCGCGGTAGTGGAGCCGGGGTGCTGGGTGCCGCCGGTCAGCACGGAATAGCCGGCCATCTGGCCGGGGCCGAGGTAGCGGATGATGACCTGCGCTCCCTCGGGCGTGGTCTGCGTCACCCGCAGCCGGCCGACGATGACGATATAGAACGTATCCACCGGGTCGCCCTGGCGGAACAGCACGTCGCCGGCCGCGAGCCGCTTGCGAAACGAGGCCGCCTGCAACTCCGCCAGCACCGGGGTGGGAACCCCGGTGAACAGCTCGGCCCGCTTCAGGATCTCGATGTCGCGCTGCTGCTCCATGCCGCCCGTCTCAGTTCGAGCCGTATCGGGGCGAAAACCCCGCGGGCGCCCGGCGGCAGCGGCCGCCGGTCTGGAATCGCCAAAAATTCGCCCGTTGCAGCATGAGTTTTCCTGTATCCGATCCCCGGTTGCGGGTACATAGTGGCGCAGGGTTGCGCCACGGCAAATTCCCCAGTTCTCGACGGGGTATGATGGTAAACAGGGGCGAGTGCCGCGGCGCGCGGAACGGCAGGAGGGCACAGCCGGGAGCGTGGGCGCCGCCTTTCACAGTCGCGGGTTGAAAGCATCGATGCTCAACGTCAACAAGACCGATCTCGTCCGCCACCATGAACCGCAGACGCTGTCGGACCGCTTTGCCGCGGGCAGCGTGCGGGCGGTGGCCTCGATTGCGGCCTCGCTGTTCGGCAAGCGCTACGGCAACCGCGCGGTGGTGCTGGAGACGGTGGCCGCGGTGCCGGCGATGGTCGCCGCCACGCTGCTGCATCTGCACTGTCTGCGCCGCATGATCGACGACCGCGGCTGGGTGCGCGCCTTCATGGACGAGGCCGAGAATCAGCGCGCCCACCTGATGGCGTTCGTGGCCATCACCCGGCCGAGCGGGTTCGAGCGCTTCCTGATCGTCATCGCCCAGGGCGTGTTCTACAATGCCTACTTCCTGCTCCACCTGATCTCGCCGCGCACCGCGCATCGTCTCGCCGGCTACCTCTCGGAAGAGGCGGTCCGCGGCTACACCCAGTATCTCGACCGCATCGACGCGGGCGAGCAGCCCAACAGCCTGGCGCCGGCCTCGGCGCTGATCTACTGGAACCTCGATCCCGCCGCCCAGTTGAGCGACATGATCGTCGCCATGCGAGAGGACGAGGCGATCCACCGCGACATCCACCACGCCTTTGCCGATGCGCTGGCCTCGGGCAACACCATGCCCGACCTGCCGGGGGCGCCTTAGCCGCCCCAACACGCTCCGTCGCCACCGCGACTGCCTGGCAACTTGCGCCGGCGCAAAGAGATGCGACGCGTTTGCAGCTACGGCTTTCACGACGCTCGTACCGTGCTGTGTTGCGGCGCCCGCCGTCATGAACATTACAAGGAGTTGGAAATGACACGCATGGCAACCTTCGCTCTCGTCGCGGCCGGTCTGGCTGCTCTCGCGACCCCGGCCTTTTCGGCCGAGCACGAGGTGAAGATGCTCAACAAGGGCAGCGACGGCCAGGCGATGGTATTCGAGCCCGCCTTCCTCAAGGTCAAGCCGGGCGATACCGTGAAATTCGTACCGACCGACAAGGGCCACGACGCCGAGACCATTCCCGGCATGCTTCCCGACGGCGCCGAGCCGTTCAAGGGCAAGCTGTCGCAGGAATTGACGGTGACTTTCGAGAAGCCCGGCCTTTATGGCTACAAATGCGTTCCGCATCTCGGCATGGGAATGGTCGGGTTGATCCAGGTCGGCGACGATGCGTCGAACGCGGCCGCGATCGAGGGGGCCAAGCTGCCGCCGCTGGCCAAGAAGCGCCTGAGCGGCTTCCTCACCCAGACGACGGCCGCGAAGTAAACGTCGCTCCGCTTGCGCAAGCCTCGCGCCCGGCGAATCCGGACGCGAGGCTTGTTACGTGCGGCTATTTCGCCTCCTGCTCCTCCGCGAGCGTATCGAGCATCAGGCTCGCGTGCGCATAGGCCGAGCCGGCCTTCATCTCCGCGGCCACCCATATCGCCTCCATCAATTCCTGCGGCGTGGCACCGGCACGGCGCGCCGCTTTGGTATGGCCGCGGATGCAGTAGGGGCACTGCGTGGTATGCGCGACCGCCACCGCGATGAGCTGCTTGATCTTGGCGGGGAGCGCCCCCTCGGCGAATACTTTCTGGCTGAAAGCCTGGAATGCGGCCTCGGTGTCCGGCGCGAGCTGCCGGCGCTGCTGGATCAGCTCGCGCGTGGCGTGCGGATAGATGTCGTGACTCACTTGAAGTGCCTCCCGGTTGCGGATGACAAATGGACGCCGGCCGCAAGGCCGCCGCGATCGGGCGCGATCGAAGCGGAAACGCCGAAGCGCCGGCTCCGAGCGGGCTCGGGGCCGGGCCGGTGCCGTCGCTCACACTGCGCTTATTCGGCGGCCTGTGCAAAGACCGGCGTCATTGCCGCGGCGCGTGAGGCCGCGACCGCCATCCACTCGCGCAGCAGCCCCTTGTCCTCCTTGGAGAACCGTGCGCGGCGCTTGACGTCGTCGAGCGTCTCGCCGGGATGGCAGGCGGCGAAGTCGTCACGGATCAGCGACTCGAGCCATGCCTGTTCGCGCGCATCCGCCGGGATGACGTAATGGTGGGCGTTGT
Organism: Pseudomonadota bacterium; assembly: GCA_003576765.1. Taxonomy (GTDB): domain Bacteria; phylum Pseudomonadota; class Alphaproteobacteria; order Rhizobiales; family Xanthobacteraceae; genus PRO6. Next base: position 61,138 of record QEVP01000006.1, on the reverse strand, counting down.
TCAGCATGCCATCCTCCTCATTCGGCCGTGCGGGGCTGAGCCTCACTGCGCTCGAGCCGCACGCGCCACAGATCGGGTCCGCGTTCGAGATAGGTCCAGCGGCACAGTTCGCCATAGCGCGCCTCGAACTGGCGGCGCAGCGGCATCGGGTTATGATCGACCTTCAATTCCAGCGCGGCGCCCGGCACCAGGTGCTCGAACAACTGGGCGACGATGGTATGGCGCACGCGCGGGGCGATCTCGCGCATGTCGAGCACCCGCACCGTGACGGGAAGGGGGACCGCAATCGTCATATCCGCCTCCAGCTTTGCGCCCGCCGAAACAGGGCGCCGATCCGCTCCGCCACCTCCGCGGCTTCGGCCGGCGGCAGCAATGTCGCGAGCAACTCGTGAAAATAGGGCTTCATGATGCGCCCGGTGACGCCACGCTCGGCGTTCATCAGGTCGAGCAGGTTGAGCGCGAGCGGCGACAGCGTGCGCGGGCTCGCGGCCGGATCGAGCACGGCGCGAAGCGCGGTGTCGAGGCGCTTCCAGTCGGCGCCGCAGATGTGGGTCAGCACGTTGTTGAGGTGCGGGTGGCGGCGGAATGCGATCGCGGTGGCCTGAGCAAGGCGGCCGAGCGCGTGCGCCGTTTCCGTCCCGGGTTGGGGCGCAGCCACGACCACGCCGCGGGCGACCACCACGCCACGGCCGGCGATGGGGTGGGAGGCCCGTCGCTCCGCCTGACGGACAGTGGCACCGGACAGCATCCCCGATCTCCTAAAAGATGCATTGTAAATATATCTTATCAGCCGCCGGCAGGAACGCAAGCGGCGACCGGCTCCGCCGTGTCATGGCTGGATTGCGTCGTTCGCCATCGCCGTGCCCGGCGCCGGCCCCCTCCCTTTATCCCTCCCCCTCCAGGGGGAGGGTGGGGTTGGGTGGGGGAATGTCTTAGTTGATCGCGAGCTTGCTCGCGGGCAGATCCGGCATGTCGTCGTCGAGGTCGGGCTTGGCGAGCTTGCCGTTGAAGGTCAGCCCACCGCGGCCCGCGCCGATCTTGACATGGTCGCCGTCGCGCACCTCGCCGGCGAGGATCATCTCGGCCAGCGGGTCCTGCACGTTGCGCTGGATCACCCGCTTGAGCGGGCGTGCGCCGTAGGCCGGGTCCCAGCCTTTTTCGGCCAGCCAGTCGCGCGCCGACGGTTCGAGGTCGAGCGTGATCTTGCGATCCTCCAGCAGCCGTTGCAGGCGGCCGAACTGGATCTCGACGATACGTCCCATCTCGCTCTTCTGCAGCCGATGAAACAGGATGATCTCATCGACGCGGTTGAGGAATTCGGGCCGGAAGTGCGCCCGTACCAGATTCATCACCTGACCGCGCACGGCGCCGGTGTCCTCGCCCTCCTGCTGGTTGACGAGAAACTCCGAGCCGATGTTCGAGGTCATGATGATCAGCGTGTTGCGGAAATCGACGGTGCGGCCCTGACCGTCGGTCAGCCGGCCGTCGTCGAGCACCTGCAACAGCACGTTGAACACGTCCGGGTGCGCCTTCTCGACCTCGTCGAACAGCACGACCTGATAGGGCCGCCGCCGCACCGCTTCCGTCAGCGCGCCGCCCTCGTCGTAGCCGACATAGCCGGGAGGGGCGCCGATCAGCCGCGAGACGGAATGCTTCTCCATGTATTCCGACATGTCGAGTCGCACCATCGCGGTTTCGTCGTCGAACAGGTACTCTGCCAGCGCCTTGGTCAGTTCGGTCTTGCCGACGCCGGTGGGGCCCAAGAACATGAACGAGCCGAGCGGCCGGTTCGGGTCCTGCAAGCCGGCACGCGCGCGCCGCACCGCGGTCGAGACCGCGCGCACCGCTTCCGCCTGGCCAACGACGCGCCGGCCGAGGCTCTCCTCCATGCGCAGAAGCTTTTCCTTCTCGCCCTCTAACATCTTGTCCACGGGCACGCCGGTCCAGCGCGACACCACCTGCGCGACGTGATCGGAGGTCACGGCCTCCTCCATCATCGTGCCCTTGCCGTCGGCGTCGGCGGCCGCGCCCTCGACCTCGGCGAGCCGCTTCTCCAGTTCGGGAATGCGGCCATAGGCCAGTTCGCCGGCCTTCTGGTATTCGCCGCGCCGCTGCGCGTTGGCGAGTTCGATGCGCGCCTGATCGAGGTCGCTCTTGAGCTTCTGGGCGTCCGACAGCTTGCTCTTTTCCGCCTGCCACTTCGAGGTCAGGTCGGCCGAGCGCTTCTCGAGGTCGGCAAGCTCCTTGTCGAGATTTTCCAGCCGCGTCTTCGAACCGAGATCGCTTTCCTTCTTCAGCGCCTCCTGCTCGATCTTCAGCCGCACGATGTCGCGGTCGATCGAATCGAGCTCTTCCGGCTTGGAATCGACCTGCATCTTCAGCCGCGCCGCTGCCTCGTCGACCAGGTCGATGGCCTTGTCGGGCAGAAAGCGGTCGGTGATGTAGCGATTGGACAGCGTTGCCGCCGCCACCAGCGCCGAGTCGGTGATGCGCACGCCGTGGTGCTGCTCGTACTTGTCCTTGAGCCCGCGCAGGATCGAGATGGTGTCTTCCACCGTCGGTTCCGACACGAACACCGGCTGGAAGCGCCGCGCCAATGCGGCGTCCTTCTCGACGTGCTTGCGGTATTCGTCGAGCGTGGTGGCGCCGATGCAGTGCAGTTCGCCGCGCGCCAGCGCCGGCTTCAGCAGGTTGGAGGCGTCCATCGCGCCGTCGGCCTTGCCGGCACCGATCAGCGTGTGCATCTCGTCGATGAACAGGATGATGCCGCCTTCCGCCGATGTCACCTCCTGCAATACGGCCTTGAGCCGCTCCTCGAACTCGCCGCGATACTTTGCGCCGGCGATCAGCGCGCCGAGGTCGAGCGCCAAAAGCTTCTTGTCCTTGAGGCTTTCCGGCACGTCGCCGTTGAGGATGCGCAGCGCCAGCCCCTCGACGATCGCCGTCTTGCCGACGCCGGGTTCGCCGATCAGCACGGGGTTGTTCTTGGTGCGGCGCGACAGCACCTGAATGGTGCGGCGGATTTCCTCGTCGCGGCCGATGACGGGATCAAGCTTGCCGTCGCGCGCGGCCTGCGTCAGGTCGCGGGCATATTTCTTCAGCGCGTCATAGGCGTTTTCGGCGGAAGCCGAATCCGCGGTACGGCCCTTGCGCAGCGCGTTGATGGCGGCGTTGAGATTTTGCGGCGACACGCCGCCCTTGGCGAGCAGTTGCCCGGCCTCGCTGTCCTTGTCCATCGCGAGGCCCAACAGCAGCCGCTCGACGGTGACAAAACTGTCGCCGGCTTTTTCGGCCGCCTTCTCGGCGGCGTCGAAGGCGCGTGCCGTCGCCGGCGCCAGGTAAATCTGGCCGGCGCCGCCGCCGGACACTTTTGGCAGCTTGTTCAGTTCGGCTTCGGTCGCGGCAAGAATAGCGCGCGAATTGCCGCCGGAGCGGTCGATCAGGCCGCCGGCCAGGCCCTCGCCGTCGTCGAGCAGCACCTTCAAAAGATGCAGCGGCGAGAACTGCTGATGGCCCTCGCGCAGCGCCAGCGCCTGCGCCGACTGGATGAAGCCGCGCGCCCGCTCGGTATATTTCTCGATGTTCATCGTTGTCTGGTCCCTCGGCCTGTCCCGTCCGCCCCGAAGGCACGGATGGAGACATCGTCATGGGGTGATGGTTCGCCCGCGTTGATCCTGGTCAAAAACGGTCGGTCGTCGCGGGGGCGTGCCCCGCTTAAGGCCCATGTGGGCATTCGACTTTGGCTGTAAAAGAGGCAGGCCGGCGAAATCGGCGGCTGGCTGCCCGCTCAAAACCGGCTAAAACACGCCTATGTCAGAGACCCCTGCCGAGACGCCCGCGGCGACCATCGCCGCCCTCTACCGCTACCCGGTCAAGGGCCTGTCGCCGGAGCCGTTGACCAGCGCCGCGCTGGTGCCGGGCGAGATGCTGGCCGCCGACCGCCGCTACGCGGTCGAGAACGGGCCGAGCGGGTTCGACCCGGCGGCGCCGGCGTTCTTTCCGAAAACCTATTTTCTGATGCTGATGCGCGACGAGCGGCTGGCGGCGCTGGAGACGCACTACGACGACGAAAGCCATGTGCTGACCGTCCGCCGCGAGGCGTGCGAGGTGGCGCGCGGCGACCTCTCCACGGCGGAGGGGCGGCAGGCGATCGAGACGTATCTCGCCGCCTATTGCGCCGGCGACCTGCGCGGACCGCCGCGCGTGCTGGCTGCCGCCGGGCACAATTTCTCCGACTTCGCGCCGAAGGTGGTATCGCTGATCAATCTCGGAAGCCTCGCGGCCATCGCCCGCGAGGTCGGGCAGCCGGTCGATCCCTTGCGCTTCCGCGCCAACGTCTATCTCGACGGCTGGCCGGCCTGGCACGAACTCGATCTGGTCGGCGCGACGCTGGCCATCGGCGAAGCCCGCCTGAAAGTGGTGAAGCGCATCAAGCGCTGCGCCGCCACCAATGTCGATCCGGTCACCGCCAAGCGCGATCTCAACATCCCGCAGACGCTGATGCGCATGCTCGGGCATGTCGATTGCGGCGTCTATGCCGAAGTGGTCGCCGGCGGCACGATGCGCCCCGGCGACCGGCTCACCCGGCTTTATTCCGGCATGACGTAGGCGTAGACGCGGGCTTTCGAGTAGGTTGCCTCGGCGACGCGGCGACCGTGATTGCCGGAGACGATGATCGGATTGCCCTTGGCATCGACGCCGCTGACCACGCCGACATGGCCGCCGCGACGGCCGCGCGAGATCACCGCGATGGCGCCGACCTGCGGACCGGAGACGCGCCGGCCGTAGCTCGCGAACGAGCGCGCCATGTCCGAGCCGGTGCCGCGATGGCCGGAGCGCTCCAGCACCATGTTCATGAAGCGCGCGCACCACAGCCGGCCGCGGCCGGTGGGATTGCGCCCGATGTAGCGGCGCGCCTCGGCAACGAGGCCGGAACCGCCGCTGAAGCCCGCCTGCGGCTGCATCAGGCTGGCATTGGCGTTGCGGAAGTTGGCGATTTGCGCCGCGCGCGAGCGATGCCGCTGCGCGCGATGATGGCGGCGCGTGGCCTTGCGATGGGCATGGCGCGCGGCCTTGCGATAGGTGTGGCGCGTGGAATGTTTCGCGTGCGAGCCGTGGTGGCTGCGCACCTGATGCGCGCCGTGGCGCGAAGGCTCCGCGTGAGACGGCGTGGTTAACGCAACGAAAGCAAACGTGCAGATCATCGAAGATACGGCGAGCGCCGGCTTGCGCCACGACCGCCGCAGTGCGGCAACAGACGTCATTCAATCATCCTCAAAACACCCCCGATCCCGCCAGTCGCGCAAGCGGAGCTGGCTCTGGCGACGTTAGAACCACGCCGGATGTGGCGATAAAATGACCTCACGTGCTGCGTTGTCGGTGAAAAACGCGGCTTTTCTTACCTGACACAAAGTCGCCGCAGGATTGCCTCGTGCGATGCGCTATTTGCGCGCCTCGGCCTCGCCCCGGGCGAGCAGGAAAACGGCTTGTTCGCCAAACAGATTCCAGAACCACCAGGGCGCGTTGAAGCGCAGCGGCCGGCCGTAGGGGTCGAGCGCCACCGCGCGCTCCATGCGCACGTTGATCTCGTCGCAGAGCTGCACGAAATCCTTGATGGTGCAGAAGTGGATGTTGGCGGTGTCGTACCACGTCGCCGGCAGGCGGTCGGTGCGCGGCATCTGGCCCTTGACCATCAATTGCAGCCGCATCTTCCAGTGCCCGAAGTTCGGAAACGAGACGATGGCGCGGCGACCGATGCGCAGCATGTGTTCGAGCACCACGCGCGGCTGACGCGTCGCCTGCAGGGTCTGCGAGAGAATGACGTAGTCGAAGGCATCGTCGGGATAGGAGGCGAGGTCGGTGTCGGCGTCGCCCTGGATCACCGCAAGGCCCTTGGCGACCGAACGGTTGACGCCCTCGCGCGAAATCTCGAGCCCGCGGCCATCGACGCCGCGGCTCTCAAGAAGCTGCAGCAGATCGCCGTCGCCGCAGCCGATGTCGAGCACGCGCGAACCGTGCTCGACCATTTCGGCGACCAGCAGGTGATCGACGCGAGGGGCCTCGCCGTTGGCCGGGCCGGTCGCCGGCAGCGGCAATGTCGCCTGCTCGTTCATGATGTCGTGTGCCCCGCGCCAAGGCAGCGCGCCACCGCCGCCGAGTCGATGAAGGCGCGCGCGATATCGAGAAATTCCGGCACGTCGAGCAGGAAGGCGTCGTGGCCCCTGTCGGTCTCGATCTCGGCGAACGACACCCGCGCGCCGCCGGCGTTGAGCGCGCGCACCACGGCTTGCGATTCCGGTGTCGGAAACAGCCAGTCGCTGGTGAACGAGACGACGCAGAAGCGCGTCCGCGTGCCGAGAAACGCCTTTGCCAGCGTGCCGTGGTCGGCGGCGATGTCGAAATAGTCCATCGCGCGCGTCAAATAGAGATAGCTGTTGGCGTCGAAGCGCTCGACGAAGGACGAGCCCTGATGGCGCAGATAGCTTTCGACCTGGAAGTCGGCATCGAAGGAAAATGTAGGCAGCTCACGGTCCTGCATGCGGCGGCCGAACTTGCGATGCAGCGCGGCGTCCGACAGGTAGGTGATGTGCGCGGCCATGCGCGCCACCGCGAGACCGCGGCGCGGATGCGTGCCCTCGGCGAAGTAGCGGCCGCCGCGCCAGTCGGGGTCGGCCATCACCGCCTGCCGGCCGACTTCATCGAAGGCGATGTTCTGCGCCGAGTGGCGCGGGCCGGTCGCGACCGGCAAGGCCGCGAACACGCGCTCGGGATAGGCCACCGCCCATTGCAGCACCTGCATGCCGCCCATCGAGCCGCCGGCGACGCACAAAAGCGTGTCGATGCCGAGCCGGTCGAGCAGCATCGCCTGCGCCCGCACCATGTCGGGAATGGTGACGACGGGGAAATCCAGCCCCCATGGCTGGCCGGTCGAGGGATTGGTCGAGGCCGGGCCGGAGGAGCCCATGCAGCCGCCGATCACGTTGGCGCAGATCACGAAGTAACGCTCGGTGTCGATCGGCCGGCCAGGGCCGATCATGGTTTCCCACCACCCCGGCTTGCCGGTCACCGGATGAATGTTGGCGACGTGCTGGTCGCCGGTCAGCGCATGACAGACTAGCACCGCGTTGCTGCGCTCGGAATTGAGCGAGCCATAAGCCTGATAGGCGATCTGGAACGGCGCGAGATCGACGCCGCAGTCGAGCCTGAGCGGTTCGTCGGGACCGAACGTCGCCACCAGCGACGAGGGGTGATCGACCTCGCGCTCGCGGCCGCCGTCGCCTGATGTGATCCCGGCAAGCTCGGACATTGCCTCTCCGGACGATAGGCCCAAAAAAACCGGCCTGAACGTAACGTTCGGCCGGGAGCACTTGTGTCCCCGGCCTTTTAGCGAGTTGTTTAACGTGGCTGCAAGCCGGCCGGCTCAAATGACCACGGAATGTGGCCCACAGGTAATCCCGTGGCAGCTTTCCGTCAAGATGGCGCCCGCGCGGGGCATGGCGCGGGGTCGTCGGCGGGCCGGCGGAGCATAATGTTTCCTTTGCTTTCGCGGCCTTGCGTGCTTATTCATGCCGGGCCGGCGGCGGCGCCTGTTGCGTGCCGCGCCGTGACTGCTTTCGCAGGATTGCCATCCAGGGTTGCTGTCCAAGGTGCCGTCCATGTCCAACGCCGCATCCGCGCCTTCGCTGCAGGATCTGCGCCAGGAGATCGACCGCATCGATCAGCAGGTCCACACCCTGCTGATGGAGCGCGCCGACATCATCGATCGCCTGATCGCGGTGAAGAAGACGCAGGAGGTCGGTTCCGCGTTCCGTCCGGCGCGCGAGGCCGACATGATGCGCCGGCTGGTCGAGCGCCATCGCGGCATCCTGCCGCTCGACACCATCGAGGGCATCTGGCGGGTCATCATCGCCACCTTCACCCATGTGCAGGCGCCGTTCGCGGTCCACGCCGACCTGTCGCCCGGCGAATCCGCGATGCGGGATTCGGCGCGCTTTCATTTCGGCTTCGTGGTGCCGTTCGTGCCGCATTTTTCCGCCGATGCGGCGGTCGCGGCGGTGGCCGGCTCGCGCGGCGATCTCGCGCTGGTGTCGGCGTCGTCCAGCCGTGCGCCATGGTGGAGTGCGCTGGAGGCGCCGGACGCACCGAAGATCATCGCCCGCCTGCCGTTCGTCGAGCGACCCAACCATCCGGCCGCGATGCCGGTGTTTGTGGTGTCGCGCGTCGCTCCCGAGGCCATGGTGCGCGAGGTCGAGATGTGGAGCGTGCGCGTCTCCGGCTGGAACGCGGCGGTGGCGCGGGCGTTGGCGCCGTTCGCCGAAATCATCGCGGTGCCGGACGCGACCTCCGACGGCGCGGCGCTGCTGGTTTCGGTGCCGGCCGCCGACGGTTTCGACAAGGTTCGCGCCGCGCTCGTCAACGCCGGGGCTTCGGTGCGATCGGCGGCTCTCGTCGGCGGTCATGCCACGCGCTATACGGTGGCGCCGCCCGGCGGCGCCTGACCGTTTCGCCCGCCCTCGTTTCCTCCGGAGCCTTCCGATGTCGTCCCCGCAGCCGAATCCCGGCATTCTTGACATTGCCCCCTACACGCCGGGCAAGACCCCGCAGCCGATGGCCGGGCGCAAGGTGTTCAAACTGTCCGCCAACGAGACGCCGCTCGGTCCCTCGCCGAAGGCGGTGGCCGCCTTCACGGCAGCGGCGGCGCATCTGGAGGATTATCCCGAGGGCACCTCGCGCGTGCTGCGCGAGGCGATTGGCCGTGTGTTCGGGCTCGACCCCGACCGCATCATCTGCGGCGCCGGTTCCGACGAAATCCTCAACCTCTTGGCGCACACCTATCTCGGCCAGGGCGACGAGGCGGTCATGACCACGCACGGCTTCCTGGTCTATCCGATCGCCACCAAGGCCAACGGCGCGACGCCGGTGATCGCGCCGGAGCGTGAGTTTACGGCCGACGTCGATGCCATTCTGGCGCGCGTGACGCCGCGCACCAAGCTGGTCTGGCTCGCCAACCCCAACAATCCGACCGGCACCTATCTGCCGTTCGACGAAGTCAAGCGGCTGCGCGCGGGCCTGCCGCCACACGTCGTGCTGGTGCTGGATGCCGCCTATTCCGACTTCGTGTCGCGCAACGACTATCAGGCCGGCATCGAACTGGTGGCGACCACCGACAACACGGTGATGACCCACACCTTCTCGAAGATTCACGGGCTCGCGGCCCTGCGCGTCGGCTGGATGTTCGGCCCGGCCAACATCGTCGATGCCGTCAACCGCATCCGCGGGCCGTTCAACGTGTCGACGCCGGCAATGGCGGCGGCGGCGGCCTCCATCGAGGATGCGGGCTTTCTCAGCCATGCCCGCGCCCACAACGAAACGTGGCGCGCCTGGCTCACCGACGAAATCGGCAAGCTCGGCCTCAAGGTGACGCCGAGCGTCGCCAACTTCGTCCTGATCCACTTTCCGACCGAGGCCGGCAGGACGGCGGCGGACGCTGACGCCTTCCTCACCGCACGCGGGCTGGTGCTGCGCGCGGTGAAGAACTACCAGTTGCCGCATGCGCTGCGCCTAACCGTCGGCACCGAGGAAGCCAACCGTCTGGTCGTCGCAGCCTTGCGCGAGTTTCTCCATGGTTGAACTCGACCAGCCGCTGTTCCGCCGCGTGGCGCTGATCGGCCTCGGGCTGATCGGCTCCTCGATCGCGCGCGGCATCCAGGCAACGGGCGTGGCCGGCGAGATCGTCGCCACCGACCGCTCGCCCGAGGTGCGCGCCCGCGCGCGCGAGATCGGCCTGGCCGACCGTATCGCCGAGAGCAGTGCCGAGGCGGTCGAGGAGGCCGATCTGGTGATCGCCTGCGTCCCGGTCGGCGTCTGCGGGGAGGTTGCGGAAAGCTTCGCGACGCATCTTGCGCCCGGCGCCATCGTGTCCGATGTCGGCTCGGTCAAGGCCGCGGTGGTCGCGGCGATGCAGCCGCATCTGCCGGCGAGCGTGCATTTCGTTCCGGCGCATCCCGTTGCCGGCACCGAGGACTCCGGCCCCGATGCCGGCTTCGCCGAACTGTTCGTCAACCGCTGGTGCGTGCTGACGCCGCCCGCGGGCACGGACGCTCTGGCGGTCGAGCGGCTGCGGCAGTTCTGGAGCGCGCTCGGCGCCAATGTCGAGACCATGGAGGCCGAACATCACGACCGCGTGCTGGCGATCACCAGCCACCTGCCGCATCTGATCGCCTACACTATCGTCGGCACGGCAGACGAACTGGGCAGCGTGACGGAGTCCGAGGTGCTGAAGTTCTCGGCCGGCGGCTTCCGCGACTTCACCCGCATCGCCGCGTCCGATCCGACCATGTGGCGCGACGTCTTCCTCACCAACAAGGATGCCGTGCTCGACATGCTTGGCGAATTTCAGGAAGACCTCTCAAAGCTGACCCGCGCCATCCGCCGGGGCGATGGCGACGCGCTGTTCGAGCATTTTACCCGCACCCGTGCCATCCGCCGCGGCATCGTCAGCCTGGGTCAGGACGAGGCGAGGCCGAACTTCGGCCGGCCGGCCGCGCCGCTGGCGGTTCCCGACAAGGCGCCGTCAAAATAGCGGATCGGTGTGTGCCACCGTCACCGGGCCGAGCCGCACGCTCCCGTTCTCGAACGCCAACGGTAGCGCCACCGCGTCGCGGCCTTCGAGCGTCGCCGGCTTGCCGAGCATCGCCATGATGCCGCCGGGCACCAGACGGCTGAGCGGCCCCAGCGCGGCATCGAGCCCGAGCGCGCGCAGCACGGCGTCGGCGCCGGCCACGGTGAGGTCGAGCTGGCCGGCGAGGTGGCCGTTGGCGGCGATCCCGAGCGAGCCGCCGGCGGCCGCCAGCAGGTCGCCTTGCTGGAGCCGGGCCTGCACGATCTCGATGCGGCCGCCCGCCGCCTGAATTTCGCGGAAACGCTCGGGCCACGGCTTCGGCTCGAAATTCGTCAGGCCGTGCAGCAGCACCCGCACCTGACCGTCGAACGGCGCGGCGAGCGCGGGATGCACCTCCGGTCCCGTCGCCTGATCGACCTGCAGCACGGCCTCGATCGCCGGTCGGCCGGCGTCCGCGGCCGGCGCCGGGCGGCCGTGCAGCGCAAGCCGTTTGGCGCGGAACACCGGCACCTGGTTCGCGCCATCGATGCGCTCCACCGCCGGGTCCTCCAGCACCAGGGCCACCTGCTCGGGCCGCTCGGGCGGGCCGGCGACGCTGGCGCGCGCCGTGTGCCAGGTGGTGATGGCGAGCGGCGGCCGGCCGGCATCGGCAATGGTCGCGGGCGCGGTGAACTCGGCGATCAGCAGGTTCGGCGTATAGACCTGGGCGACGACCAGGATTTCGGCGAAACGCAGCATTGCCGCGGACTGGCTGGTGGTCTGCTCAGGCGTCTGCGACACCAGCGCCACGCTCGCGCCCTCGCAGCGCACCTCGAGTCGGAACGGAAAGCCCCGGACGCTTTGCTGGCGGCAGCCATGGATGCGGCCGGACTGCGCCTCGCGGGCGCGCCAGCCGTCGATGACGCCATCGACCTGCGCTGCCGCGTAGAACCAGAACGCGCTCCAGCCCAGCGCGATCAACAGAAACAGTCCCGGCGCCACGAACACCGGCCATAGCCGCCGCTTGCGTTGCGGCTCCGCCGCCTCGATCATTGCGCGCCTCCTGCTGCGCCCCCGCGTCCCGGAATTAGCCGTACCCATCTTGATTTGGCCTTACAACATCCTTATCCGCCCCGGTCGTTGCCATGACAGCCATCGCCCCACCGCCGAGTCTCAACGCCACCGACGATCTGTGGGTGTTCGGCTATGGCTCGCTGATCTGGAATCCGGGTTTTGCGTTTGTCGAACAGACCCCGGCGCGGCTGGTCGGCGCCCATCGCGCGCTGTGCATCTACTCCATGGTCCATCGCGGCACGCCGGAGCGGCCGGGGCTGGTGCTCGGCCTTGACCATGGCGGCGCCTGCCAGGGGGTGGCGTTTCGCGTTGCCGCCTCGCGACGCGAGGCCACGGTCGCCTATCTCAGGGCGCGCGAGCAGGTGACGAAGGTCTATCGCGAGGCGATGCGGCCGGTGGTGCTCGATCGCGATGGCGGCCGCCGTGCCAATGCGCTGGTCTACATCGCCGACCGCCGGCATCCGCAATATGCCGGCCAGTTGACGCTCGACGAACAGCTCCACCTGGTGCGGCAGGGGCATGGCGGCGCCGGCCCCAACGCCGCCTATGTGCTGGCGACCGTCGCGGCGCTGGAAGACCACGGTATCCGCGACGCCCGGCTGCACCGCCTTGCGGCCCTGCTGCGCGACGACGACGTTGCCGCTGCGCTGCCACCGTGATCGCCGCCGCCGTCAGGCGTCCTGTGCTGCCGTCATTTTGACGCCGCCGAACAGCCGCGCCTGCTCGGCGCGGCCTTCCTCGATCAGCGTATCGGTCGCCTGCTCGATCGCGGTGGTGATATGCGCGACGAATTCGCGGCGCGCCAGCCCCGGCGGCACGGGTGGAAGAAACTCGACCACCAGCGTGCCGGGGTAACGCAGAAACGTGCGGCGCGGCCAGAACAGCCCGGAATTGAGGGCGACCGGAATGCACGGCGCGCCGCTGTCGGCATAGATCTGCGCGATGCCGGGCTTGTAGGCCGGGGCCGCGCCGACCGGGCGGCGCGTGCCTTCGGGAAAGACGATGAGCTGGCGCCCCGACGCCACCTTGCTCACCGCCTCGCGCGTCATCCGGATCAGGGCGCGGGCGCCGGCCTTGCGGTCCACCGCGATCATGCCGGCCTTGAGAAGATACCAGCCGAACAACGGAATCCGTGTCAGTTCGCGCTTGAGGATATAGAGCGGGTCGTCGAACAACGGCACCAGCGCGAACGTCTCGAACATCGACTGATGCTTGCACGCCACCACCAGCGGCCCGTCCGGGATGTTGGCGGTGCCGCGGTATTCGACCCGGATGTTGCAGATCGCGCGCATCAGAAAGACGTTCTGGCGCGCCCATATCTTGGCGACGCCGAGGATGGCGCGGCGCGGCATCGCGTAAGCCGGCAGCGCCACGATCAGCCACGCCACCATCAGCGCGTAAAATGCCACGTTGAACATCAGCGAGCGGATGAAAATCAGCGGCATCGGCGCCCCGTCATCTGGTGGAAGCGGTCGTGGAGCGGTGCGGCGGTTCGCGTGAGTCCGGCGGCTGCGGCGCCAGCGTTTCGGACGCGCCGCTCAAGCCGAGACGGTCGAGCCTGACCCGTACCTCGGCGGCAAGATACTTGACGTATTCCGACAGCAGAAGCCGCATCGCCGCCCCGCTTGCCCACCACGGTTCCTCGCGCCATTTCTCGCCGACCACCGAGAACGGAATCAGCGTGATGTCGGGCATGGCGTGCGACAGTTCGACGATGGCGCGCGGCATGTGATAGTTCGAGGTGACGACAAGCAGCGACTGGAATTTCTGCTGGTGCGCCCAGCGCCGCGTTTCGCTGGCATTGCTGCGGGTGTTGACCGCGGAGTGGTCGAGATCGACGCAGCACTTCAACAGCGCCTCGCTGTCGGGCAGCGAGCGCGAGATGTCGCTTAAGCTGTTGGCGCGATGCACGCCGGAGATCAGGAGCCGCTGGCCGTAGCCGCGCGCCAGGAGGTCGATGGCGTCCGACACGCGCGATGATCCGCCCGTGAGCACGACGATGCCGTCGGCGCGCGTGGGGGAGCCTTCCTCCGAGAGGCGCAGTTGCGACAGAAAGCCGACGAAGCCCAGCCCGGCGGCGACGAACGCCACCCCCATCACCCCGACCGCAATGGCGAGCCATCGCCCGAGGCGGCGCAGGCGTGATGAGCCGGGCCGGCTGGCGTTCGAATGCGGGGGATCGTGCAACGGCGTCATGACGGAGCGAGCTATCCTCCTTCCGTGGCGAGTTTACAGCACGATCCCGGCTAATTGAGAACCGCTTCCGCGGAGAGACCACGCATGCCGGGAAAACTCAACGGCGTGCCGGGTTGTTGGCCTCAGTCGATATCGTCAAGGGTGGCGAACAGTGTGCGGCGCGAAGCGAGCGCGGTGATCGCCGCGATCACCAGCGCCTGTACCGCAAGCGCGAGATAGCCGGACGGCCGCAGCGAGAAGGTGCCGAGCAGGGCCGCGAACTGGTCGCCGACCGGGGTGCCGGCGAACCAGCTTCCGATCGATTCCGACAGGCCGAAGGTGAGGATCGCGGCGCCACCGCCGATCACCCCGCCCTCCAGGCCGAGCCGCAGGAAATGGCGCAGGAAGCGGCCGGCGATGTAGCGGTCGCCGGCGCCGACGAAGTGCAGCACCTCGACTATCGGCCGGTTGGCGGCCATCGCGCCGCGCGCGGCGAACGACACCGAGATGACGGTGGCGATCACCACCAGGATCAGGATGCCGATGCCGGCGAGCACGGTCGCGCCGGTCATCGAGCGCATGCGCTCGATCCAGGCGCGATGGTCGTCCACCGTGGCGCTCGGTGCCGCGTCCGCAAGGCGCTGGCGCAGGGTGGCGAGATCCGGCGCGCTGCCGGGCGCGATGCGGACCACGATCATGCGCGGCACCGGCAGGTCGTCGAGCGCGAGCGAGGTGCCGAGCCAGGGTTCGAGCAGCGCCGCCGACTCGTTGGCCGACAACGGCCGCGCCTCGACGATGTGCGGCGTTGCGCGCACGAGCGCCGTTGCCGCGGCGACGTCGCGGTCGAGATCGCGGCCGGCGGTCGAGCGCACCTGCACAGTGATTTCGCTGGCGACATCGGCCTGCCATTCGCTGGCCGCGCCATAGACCAGCAGCACCGCGCCGGTGGTCAGCGAGGCGAGGTAGGTCATGATCGCGACCACCACCACCAGCGCGCGGCCGGCGATCGAGCCGCGCGGCACGATCGGCGCCTGGATGCGCGCCTTGACCGGGACCTGCGGCCGGGCCTCGCCGAGGTCCATCAGGGGACCGCGCGTGTTGCCGGACCTACTCATAGATGTGCAGCCGCCCCTCGTGCAGCACCAGCCGGCGGGCGTCGTACTGGTCCATCATCGCGATGTCGTGGGTGGCGATCACCACCGCGGTGCCGGAGCGGTTGAGTTCGATGAACAGCCGCAACAGCCGCCGCGCCAGCGTCGGATCGACGTTGCCGGTCGGCTCGTCGGCGAGCAGGAGCTGCGGCCGGGCAATCACCGCACGGGCGATCGCCGCGCGTTGCTTCTCGCCGCCCGACAGGATCGGCGGCAGCGCGTCCATGCGCTCGCCGAGGCCCACCCAGCGCAACAGGTCGATCACCTCGCGGCGGTAGCTCGCCTCCTCGCGGCCCATGACGCGGAACGGCAGTGCCACGTTCTCGTAGGTGGTCATGTGGTCGAGCAGACGGAAGTCCTGCAGCACGATGCCGATGCGCTTGCGCAGCCGCGCCATGCCGTCCTTGTCGAGCAGCGACACGTCGCGGCCGAACAGGTTGATGAGGCCGCGCGTCGGCCGCAGCGACAGGAACAGCAGGCGCAAAAGCGAGGTCTTGCCGGCGCCCGACGGCCCGGTCAGGAACTGGAAGGAGTGCGCCGGGATGGCGAAGGTGAGGTCGCGCAGCACCTCGGCACCGAGCCCGTAGCGCAAGCCGACGTTTTCGAAGCGGACCACGATTTTCGCTCCGTTCGAGAGGACGTCCGGGTACGGCCCCGGAAACGCGGGGGCACGCGCGGCGGCGGCATCGGCGGCGCGCCGGTCGCCGACATCAATCGTTGTGCGCGGATTATGGTTTCCGATTCGTTAACGGAGTTGGTCTACCGTCCGGCGCAGGTCACTCCGGGCGATTCGTCCATGCACATAGCCTGTCCCCATTGCGCCACCTCGTTTGCCATCGATCCGCGCGCCATCGGCGCCGACGGCCGCACCGTGCGCTGCGCTCGCTGCAAGGGCACCTGGTTCGCCCTGCCGGCCGACGCCCGTGACGAGCCGGCGCTTGCCGCCGCCGGCGCGGCCACCGCCCGCGCGCCCGGCCTGCCGGTCGGCCCGCGCCATGCCGCGCCGCCGCCTCCGGACGGCGATCCTGCGCCGGCCGACATCCCGACGGTGGAAAGCCCGTCCATTGCCGGCGAGCCGGCCGACGGCGAGATCGAGGCGCCGGTGGTGCTCGATGCCGCCGCGCGCGCCGCACCGGGCAACGCCGGCGACGCTCGCCCGGCCCGCAAGCCGCGCGCCAAGCGGGCCCGCAAGCCGGTCAGGCGCGGCGGCCGGCTGGTTCAGCCACGCCGTGCGCTGGCATGGCCGGCGGCCTGTCTCGCCACCGGGCTTGCGGTGGTGTCGCTGGTTGCCTGGCGCGCCGAGGTGGTGCGGATGCTGCCGCAGACGGCGCCGTTGTTCCGGGCGATCGGGCTCGACGTCAACCTGCGCGGTCTCGCCTTCCGCAACGTCAAAACGGTGCGCGACACGGTGGCGGGCAAGCCGGTGCTGATCGTCGAGGGCGAGGTCGAGAGCGTGGCGCGCAAGGCGGTCGACGTGCCGCGGCTGCGCTTCGCGGTCCGCGACGGCAACGGTACGGAGGTCTATGCCTGGACCGCCGCGCTCGAACAGGCGACCCTTGCGCCGGGCGGCAAGGCGCGGTTCCGCTCGCGGCTTGCCGAACCGCCGGCCGAGGGGCGTGGTGTCGAAGTGCGTTTCCTCAATCGTCACGATCCTGGCGCATAACGCGGAGCGAGGGCGACAGGAGGTTTCATCGCCATGGCCCGCATTCTGATTGCCGATGACGAGGATTCGATGCGCCGCCTGGTGGCGCGCGCGCTGGCGATGGACGGCCACGAGACGGTGACCGCCGAGGACGGCGCCGAGGCGCTCGACCGGCTCGTCAGCGAGGCCGGGCAGTACGATCTGCTGCTGACCGACATCAGGATGCCGGTGATGGACGGCATCGCGCTGGCCCTGGCGGTGACGCGCGACTTCCCCGAGGTGACGATCCTGCTGATGACCGGCTTTGCCGATCAGCGCGAGCGCGCTTCCAACCTCGACGCCATCATCCACGACGTGGTGGTCAAGCCGTTCTCGGTCGCCGACATCCGCACCGCCGTCGCCGATGCGCTGGCGTCGCGGCGGCCGGCCGGTCCGGCTCTTATCTGATCAAGGGGCGGCGGCCGGGCGCACGATCGCCCAGCCGATGCGCAGCGGCGGCAGCCGTCCGTCGACGAGGCGGCTGAAGGCGCGCGGCAGTTCGGGGACGAGGCCGGGAAAGCGCGCAGCGGTCTCCGGCGGCGCGGCGCCGGCGGTGTCGGTCGCCCGCCACACCACGACGCCGCCGCTTTTGCGAACGTCGTCGAGCGTCAGCCACGGCGTGCGCTCCGGCGTCGCATCGAGAAAGACATGCGGACGCGGCGCGCTCATGCCGATCAGCGCCGCAAGCTGCGGATCGCCGGCGACGACGGGAAGCGGCTGCCCGGTGCGGCGCGCAAAATTTTCGGCGAAGAAGGTGCCGATCGCTCGCGCCGGCGGCGCGGTGGCGAGTTCGTGCTGGCCGAGCCAGGGCTGAAACAGCGCCGCCGCAATCACTGCCAGCGCCGGTGCGGCCACCGCCGCCGCCCAGATCGCGCGCAGCACCGGCCGGTGGTGCAGGGCGATGCGCTCGCGCATCAGCACCATGGCCGCGAGCCCGCTCAGGCTCAACAGGGTGCCGGCACCGCCGACCACGCGGTCATGGCCGGTCAGGACCGAGAGCAATGCGCCGCCGAGCGGCGGCACCAGCGCGAACACCAGCACGAAGGTGCGGGCGAACGGCGCAACCGGCCGCCGCATCACGTCCGGCGCCTCGTCGCGATTGCCGCGCACAGGCAGCGAGCCGACTGCGACGAGGGCGGCGAGGCCGATCAGCGAGGCGGCCATGATGCCGACCAGCGCCCCCCATTGCGTCATCGCTTCGCGCCAAGGCGGGAGCGCCGGCCAGGCGGCAGGCGGCAGGTCGCCGGCGCGGATCAGCCACATCAGGTAGGGCAGCGCCAGAACCACAATGGCGATCAGCGCCAGCAGCGGATCGAACGAAAGAAGCGCCCGCCTGCCACGCCGTGTCGCCAGCGCGAAAGCAGCCACGAACAGGAGCAGGACAGGCGCCGCCGGCGTCGTCAGCAGCAACAGCCCGGCCGTGGTCGAGAACGTGAACCAGCCGCTGCGGCGGCCCTGGCCGACAATGCGCCAGACGCTGACGACGAGCAGGGTCCACAACGGCTGCGCCAGCACGTCCGGGCCGAAATCGAGCGACGGAAAGCCGAAGAAGGTAATGGTGGCGGTCAGGAGCACCGCGAGGACGGCGTGCTGCGGGCCGACAATGGCGCGCGACAGCGCGAACACCGCCCAGTAGGTCGCCATTATGCACAGTTGCGTCAGCAGATAGACGCCGGCGATGTGATTGCCGGCGAAACGGAACGCGATATCCGCGAGCCAGAACGCCAGCGGCGGTCCCGCGGCGATGCCGACCTGATATTCGCGGCCGTAAGCCAGCCGCATCGCGACGTCGCCGGGTGGACTGCCATAAACGAGAAGCGGCACCGCGAGCCACAGCGCCGTCAGTGCCAGCGTCACGATCCACACCATCAGCCGTGGCCGGGCGCGGATCAGCTCGACGGGCAGGGAGGTGAAGCGCATGCGGGCCTGGAGCGGTTGCGGGAGGCGAGAGCGGCCCGGCGGATGCCGGCGCGCCTTGTGATAGATGGCGCAAGGCGGGGTGGCAACCGCGACCCGCCGGCCATGGAACTCAAGCTGCGTGGCGTTATTTCGCGGCGAGATCGAACGTGCCGACCGTGACCGTCTCTTGCTCCACGTGCGTCATGCCGTCGGTGACGATGACGCGGGTGTGGCGCAGCGCCGCCGCCGCGACCGGCGCGAACAGCCGGCGATGGTGCAGGGTCGGCCCCATGTCCTCCAGCGCCTTGAGGTGGGCGGGCACCGCGTAGCCCATGTGGCTCTCGAATCCGTAGCCGGGGCATTCGTCGGCGAGCGCGCACATCAGGCGGTCGCGGGTGACCTTTGCGACGATGGAGGCGGCCGCGACCGATGCGATCAGCGCGTCGCCGCCGATCACCGCCTCGCAGGCGCAATTCACCTCGATCGTATCGCGGCCATCGACCAGCACATGGCGCGGCGGCTCCGGCAGCCCGGCCACGGCACGCGAAAGCGCCCACAGCGAGGCTTGCAGGATATTATCGCGGGCGATGCGCTCGGGTGAGGCGGACACCACCGAAACGGCGGCGGTGGTGCAGATCTCCTCGAACAGTTCTTCGCGGCGCGCGCGGGTGAGCCGCTTGGAATCGTCGAGCCCCTTGGGCACACGCTTGGGATCGAGCACCACGGCCGCCGCAACCACGGGGCCGGCGAGCGGACCGCGCCCGGCCTCATCGCAGCCGGCGACCGGCCAGACGCCGGCCTTGAACAGCGCGCGCTCGCGGGCGAAGTCGGGCCGGCGCACCTTGGCCGGTCGCGCGCCGGGGCTGGCTGCCTGTCGAATCATGGCCCGATGCTGCGGGCCGTTGCCGCGCGGCGCAATGGCAAAATGCCGGTTGCACCCGCTATTTCCTCCGCGCCAGCGGTTGCGGCGCGCCATTGCGTTTCGGCGCCGACCGGCGGCGGTGATAAAGAGGGCCACCTCAACCTTCCGGAGACCGGCCATGACCGCCGCATTCACCGCTTCCAACCCTTGGAGCCTGCTCGGCCTGTGCATCGCGCTGGAGGTGACGGCGACGACGCTGCTCACCAAGTCGGAGGGTTTTGGCCGGCCGCTCTATGGCCTCGCCTCGATCGTGCTGTTCAGCGGCTGCTTCTGGGTGCTGTCGCTGGTCTTGACCCGGATTCCGGTCGGCGTGACTTATGCGATCTGGTCGGGGGTCGGCATCGCCGCCATCTCGGTGATCGGCTGGCTGTTTCTGAAGCAGCCGCTGTCGCTGGCGCAGACCGGCTTCATCGTGCTGATCGTGATCGGCGCGGTCGGCCTCAACCTGACCACGCACACAGCAGGATGACGCCGTGCTTTTTCTTCTTCGTCATGGCCGGACTTCGTTCCGGCCATCCCGATCATGGGCGTATTGCGCACTTAAGCGGGATGCGCGGGACAAGCCCGCGCGTGACGAGGTGATGGGCGGCCGGCAAGCCCGTCAGAACAGCGACAGTTGCTCGCCGACGCGCTTCGGCCGCACAAAATGCTCGGTGGTGAGCTTGGTGCGGCGCTTGTTGAGGCCGGCCTTGGCGCAGGCCGCCTCGAAGCGGCGGCCGATCATCCACGCCATCGGTCCGGTGCCTTTCATGCGCGTGCCCCACTGCGAATCGTAATCGCGGCCGTCGCGCATGTCGCGGATCAGCGTGAAGACGTGGCGGTAGCGGTCGGGGTAATGCGCCATCAGCCATTCGCGGAACAGGTCGCGCACCTCCAAAGGCAGCCGCAGCAGCACATAGTTCGCCTCCCTGACGCCGGCGAAGGCGGCGGCATCGACGATGCGCTCGATCTCGCTGTCGTTGAGTGCCGGGATGACCGGCGCCACCATCGCCGTGGTCGGGATGCCGGCTTCGCTCAACAGCTTTAAGGCTTCCAGCCGCTTGGCCGGCGTCGCCGCGCGCGGCTCCATGCTGCGGGCCAGCTTCGGGTCCATCGTCGTCACGGACAGCGCCACCTTGACGAGGTTGCGCTTGGCCATCCGCGAGAGAATATCGATGTCGCGCGTGACCAGCGCCGATTTCGTGACGATGCCGACCGGGTGGCCCGCCCGCTCCAGCACCTCCAGGATGCCGCGCATGATGTTGTGCTGGCGCTCGATCGGCTGATACGGGTCGGTGTTGGTGCCGATGGCGATCAGGCGGGGCTCGTAGCCCGGCGCGGCCAGTTCCTGTTCGAGCAGCGCCGGCGCATCGGGCTTGGCGAACAATTTCGATTCGAAGTCGAGGCCGGGCGACAGCCCCATATAGGCATGCGTCGGCCGTGCGAAGCAGTAGACGCAGCCGTGCTCGCAGCCGCGATACGGATTGATCGAGCGGTCGAAGCCGATGTCGGGCGAGGTGTTTTGGGTGATCACCTTGCGCGCGGTGTCGATCGCCACCGTGGTCTTGAACGCCGGCAGGTCGTCGAGGCTCTGCCAGCCGTCGTCGAAGGCGACGCGCGCTTCCGCCTCGTAGCGGCCGCTGGCGTTGGACTGCGCGCCGCGACCGCGGCGGCGGGCACCGTCGATGGGGACGCCGAGGTCGGCGAAGGCCGGCACGCCGGCAAGCGGCGGCGGCACTGCGGGCGGTGGCGGGCGGAGGGCTGACCGGTTCATGTTTGGGATTATAATCCGCAATCAGAACAAATCAAGAACATGAAAGTGTAAAACTGTGTAAGAACGGCTCGAAGCGTTTTGCGGACTTTCCTGCGCGCGTCGTGGCCAGACTTTGTCCCGGCCATCCGACCCCCAACCTTCCCCTTCCCCTTCCCCTTCCCCTTCCCCTTGCAGGGGAGGGATGAAAGAGCCTTACGACTTGCGCCGCCGCAGGTGCTCGTCGAGCCGCGGCATGATCTCCACGAAGTTGCAGGGCATGGTGCGGTAGTCGAGCTGCGGTCCGAGGATGTTGTCCCAGCCGTCGCGGCAGGCGCCCGGCGAGCCGGGCAGGCAGAAGATGTAGGTGGCGCCCGCCACGCCTCCGGTGACCCGGCTCTGGATCGTGGCCGGGCCGATCTTGCCGTGGCTCATCATGTGGAAGGCGACGGAAAAACCGTCCATGCGCTTCTCGAACAGCGGCTCGACCGCCTCCGGCGTGACGTCGCGGCCGGTGAAGCCGGTGCCGCCGGTGGTGACGATGGTGTCGATGCCGGGGTCGGCGATCCACGACCGGACGCGGTCCTGAATTGCCGGCACGTCGTCGGTGACGATGTCGCGCGCGGCCAGCCGATGGCCGGCGGCGGTCAGGCGCTCGACCAGCGTGTCGCCGGAGCGATCGTCGGCGAGCGCGCGGCTGTCGGAGACCGTCAGCACCGCGATGTTGACCGGGATGAAACTGCGCTCGCCGCCGCTGCCGTGTGCCATGGTCGCCCCACTACAGCCGGTCGGTGGCGAACGTGTTGCACGCCTGCACGCTGCCCTGCTGGTAGCCGATCATGAACCAGCGCTTGCGCTGTTCGGCCGAGCCATGGGTGAAGCTGTCCGGCACCACGCGTCCTTGGGTCTTGCGCTGGATGGTGTCGTCGCCGATCGCGCTCGCGGTCTGCAACGCCGCGTCGATGTCGCCGGGCTCGATGAAGTTCGGCCGTTTCTTCTGCTCGCGGTTGACCCAGATGCCGGACAGGCAGTCGGCCTGCAGTTCGACGCGCACCTGCAGCGCGTTGGCCTCGGCGCGGCTGCCGGCCTGGCGCTGCATCTGGTTGACGCGGTCGAGGATGCCCAGCAGGTTCTGGACGTGATGGCCGGCCTCGTGGGCGATGATATAGGCCTGCGTGAACTGGCACGCCTTGCCCGAGCAGCCGCGGAAGCGCGTCTCGACCTCGCGGAAGAACGCGGTGTCGAGGAAGATCTGCTTGTCGGGCGGGCAGTAGAACGGCCCCATCGCCGCTTGCGCCATGCCGCAGCGCCCGCCGTTGGTGGCGTTGCGGAACAGCACGATGCGGGGACCCGCGTAGCGGCGGCCGCTCTCGCTGAAGATTTCGCTCCAGCGGTCGTCGATCTCGCCGAGCACGCCGGCGACGAAGCTGCCCATCTCGTCCTGCGGCACGCCGGTCTTGGGGCGCGAGGCGGTGCGGCTGTCGGTCTGGTAGGTCGGTGCGCCGCCGCCGGAAAGAATTTCGGCGCCGCCGATGAGAATCCGCGGATCGATGCCGACGGCCCAGCCGATCAGGCCGAGCACGATGACCGTGCCGATGCCGAGCCGGCCGCCGCCGATCGGCAGCCCGAAGCCGCCGCCACCGCCGCCGCCGAAGCCGCCATCGTCGCGGCGGTCGTCGATATTGTCGCTGCGACGAAAGTCATCGTAGCGCATCGCAGTGTTCTCCTTGCAAGATGGCCCCGCTGGCGGCGCGTGAACCCCGCACCTCGGTCAGCCAACACCGCACCAATGTTCAAGGTTCCGGCTCCCCGTTTCATACCGTGCGGCGGTCGCATTGCCTAGCCGTCGTCCGCGCGCCGCGTTCAGCATTTCTTCAGCATTGCGTGCTCCGCGCAAACCGCGTACGTGCAGCTAAGCTGCCGTACATGCACGATAAAATCGTGCTTCGATAACTCCGTGTTTACCTCGCGCGGGCATCATCCTGACAACCGGTTTGTTGGTCCCGCGTCGCCGGCCGCGTCGCCTGAGTCAGGTTCTTGAGTCATGGGTGTGTCGCGTCGCGGGGCGTCTGCAAGGGCGCCCCGCACTCAATTCGAGTCCAGTCCCGACTGGCGGATCGTCATCGGCGATTGCGTCGCCGAAATGTCGAAGCTGGAGCCGGCCTCGGTCGATTTGGTTTTTGCCGATCCGCCCTACAATCTGCAGCTTAAGGGCGACTTGCGCCGCCCCGACGATTCCCAGGTCGACGCCGTCGACGACGACTGGGACAAGTTCTCCTCGTTCGCCGCTTACGACGATTTCACCCGCGCCTGGCTGTTGGCCTGCCGCCGCGTCATGAAGCCGTCGGCGACGCTGTGGGTGATCGGCTCCTATCACAACATCTTCCGCGTCGGCGCCATCATGCAGGACCTCGGGTTCTGGGTGCTCAACGATATCGTCTGGCGCAAGTCGAACCCGATGCCGAATTTCCGCGGCCGCCGCTTCACCAACGCGCACGAGACGATGATCTGGGCGGCGCGCAGCGAGAAGGCCAAGGGCTACACCTTCAACTACGAGGCGCTGAAAGCGGCCAACGACGACGTGCAGGCGCGCTCGGACTGGCTGATCCCGCTGTGCACCGGCGAGGAGCGGCTGAAGGGCACCGACGGCAAAAAGATCCATCCGACGCAGAAGCCGGAAGGGCTTTTGGCGCGCGTGCTGCTGTCATCGTCGAAGCCGGGCGACCTCGTGCTCGATCCGTTCAACGGCACCGGCACCACCGGCGCGGTCGCGCGCCGCCTGCGCCGCCGCTATATCGGCTTCGAGCGCGATCGCGACTATGCCGCCGCGGCCGAGAGCCGCATCGCCGCCGTCGAGCCGCTGCCCGAGGAAACGCTGGCGCCGTTCATGACGGCGCGTGCCGCGCCCCGCGTCGCGTTCAACGAACTGATCGAGCGCGGGCTGATCGCGCCCGGCACCCGGCTAGTCGATGCCAAGAGAAAGGTCGGGGCGCTGGTCCGCGCCGACGGCGCCATCATGGTCGGCGACAAGGTCGGCTCGATCCATCGCATCGGTGCGCTGGTGCAGGGCGCTGCCGCCTGCAACGGCTGGACCTTCTGGCACATCGAGACCGGCGGCGGCTTGAAGCCGATCGATGCCCTGCGCGCCGAGATCCGCGGCGCCATGGCGGGTTGAATCGGCGGGCTGAGCGGCCGCGCCGTCACACGATCTTCAACAGTCCCGCCGCACCGCCTTCGGTGGCGAGCGCCAGCGTTTCGCCGCTGGCGCTCCAGCCGAGCGCGGCAATGGCGTCGCCGTCGCGCTCGCGCGCCAGAATCTCCGCGCCGTCCGGCAACCGCACCAGCAGCACGGTGCCGTCCTCGTAACCGGTGGCAAGGATGTCCTGCGTCGGATGCGCGGCGACGCAGGATACGCGTGTGGTAAGCGGCGCCAGCATCATCGGCTCCTTGCCCATCGGGCCGTCCTTGCTGCCGAACGGCCACAGGATCAGGCAGTCGGCGCCCGAGGTGGCGAGCAGTTTGCCGCCGCCGCACCATGCCATGCTTTTCACCCGCGCCGGATAGCCGGTCATGCGCATGTGGCGGCCGTCGGCGAGCCGCCAGCCGTGCAGCGCCGGCTCGTGCATGGCGGTCACGACGAAGCGGCCGTCGGGACTGAAGGCGATGCCGAGATGCGAGCCGGCCCAGTCGAGGCGCTCCGGCTTGGCCGTCATGTTGGGAAACCACAGCGTGGCACCGCCGTAGTGGGCGACCGCGAGCCGCACGCCTTTCGGCGCGAATGCCAGGCCGCCGACGGTGGAGGGCGCCTCCCACGACTTCTCCGCGCCGTCGCGGCCGCGCACGAACGCCGTCTTGCCGGCCGACCAGGCCAGCGTGCCGTCCTTGTGCAAAGCGACGCAATCGATCCAGCGCCGTTTTGCGTCGGTTGCGAGCGTCGTGACGGCGGCGTCGGCATCGAGCGACACCACGCGGCCGTCGTCGCAACCGAGCACGACCCGCATGCCGTCCGACACCGTGCACAGGATGGCGCCGTCCGTCACAGTGACCGGCTGCGGCGTGCCGTCCGGCGCGGCCAGCGTGCAGGTCTTCTCGCTGCCGACGAACACCGCCCGCTCGCCGAGGAAATGCACGGCGGTCGCCGGCGCTTTGAGCGCGATCGCAGCGACCTGATCGGCGACCGAGGCGATGCGCTCGGGCCGTTCCGCTCCGAGGCCGCTCATGACGCCGCGATGCAGGCCGTGAAGCCGTCGCGGATCGCCTGCTCGGGCAGGTCGCGGCCGATGAACACCAGCCGGCTCAAGCGCTGCTCGCCGTCGCGCCACGGCCGCTGGTGGTCGCCCTCCAGCATCATGTGCACGCCCTGGAACACGTAGCGCTCGTCGTCGTCCTTGAAGGCGAGGATGCCCTTGGAGCGCAGGATTTTCTGCCCTTCCTTGGCGACCAGTCCCTGCAGCCACGGCATGAACTTGACGGGATCTAGCGGCGCCTCGCTCTTGAGCGCCAGCGACTGCATGTCCTCGTCGTGATAGTGCTTCATGCCGCCATGACCGTGAGAGGAATGGCCACGATGATGGTGGTCATGATCGTGATCGTGGCCGTGATGATCGTGGTCATGGTCGTCGCCGGGGTTGAGGAAGTCCGGCTCCAGATCGACGATGCGGTCGAGATCGAAGGCGTTGCGCTCCAGCACGTCGGCGAGTTCGACGCGGCAGCGCTCGGTGCGGTGCAGCCGCGCATAAGGGTTGATGGCGCGGATGCGGCCCTCGACCTCGGCGAGGTCGTCGGGGCTGACGAGGTCGGTCTTGTTAAGCACGATGACGTCGGCGAAGGCGATCTGGTTCTTGGCTTCCGGCGCGTCCTTGAGCCGCTCGCTGAGCCATTTGGCGTCGGCCACTGTCACCACGGCGTCGAGCCGGGCGTGCTTCTGCACGTCCTCGTCGACGAAGAAGGTCTGGGCGACAGGTGCGGGATCGGCAAGCCCGGTGGTCTCGACGATGATGGCGTCGAACCGGCCCTTGCGCTTCATCAGTCCGCCGAGGATGCGGATCAGGTCGCCGCGGACGGTGCAGCAGATGCACCCGTTGTTCATCTCGAACACTTCCTCGTCGGCGCCGACCACGAGGTCGTTGTCGATGCCGATCTCGCCGAACTCGTTGACCACCACCGCGTAGCGCTTGCCGTGGTTCTCGGAGAGGATGCGGTTGAGCAGCGTGGTCTTGCCGGCGCCGAGATAGCCGGTGAGGACGGTGACGGGGATTTTCTCGGCGGACACGGCATCGGACATCGGCAACTCCTCGAACGGCGCGGCACGGCGCGCGAGCTATCGCGACGCCCAAAGCCTGCGGCCGCATATTGTGATCTGCATGGCGGGCACGGCGCGCCGCAGCCTAGTCGGAGAGCGCGTCCGTCAGCGCCTTTATATTGTGCCTGACCATGGCAATGTAAGTGGGCGCCGGGCCATTTTCGGCGGTCAGGCTGTCGGCGTAGAGCGTGCCGCCGATCTTTGCGCCGGTCTCGGCGGCGATGCGGCGCGCAAGGCGCGGGTCGGTCATGTTTTCGAGGAATACCGCGGGAAGCTGCTGCCGCTTGATCTGGCGGATCAGCGCGGCGACCGCGCGGGCGCTCGGCTCGGCCTCGGTCGAGACGCCCTGCGGGGCGATGAAGGCGATGCCGTAGCGGTCGGCGAAATAGCCGAAGGCGGCGTGGCTGGAGATTACCTTGCGGCGCGCGGCGGGGATTGTCGCGACCGCTTTGCGCACCTCGGCCTCGAGCGCGTCGAGCTGTGCCAGATAGGCTGTCGCACGGGCGCGATAGGCGTCAGTGCCGGCGGCATCGATGGCGATCAGCGCGTCGCGGATATTGGTCACGTAGATTTTGGCGTTGGCGACCGCCTGCCAGGCGTGGGGATCGACCGCGTCGTGGCTGTGATCGTGGCCATGATCGTGATCGTCGTCCGCGGCCTTGCGGGGCGCCACGCCCTTGGCCGCCTCGATCACGATGGCCTTGCCGCCCGCCGCCTTCACCAGCCGTGGCAGCCAGCCCTCGAAGCCGAGCCCGTTGACGACGACGAGCCTGGCCGCCGCCACCGTGCGGGCATCCGCCGGCGTCGGGGTATAGACGTGGCTGTCGCCGCCGGGGCCGACCAGCGCGGTGACGGCGACGCGGTCGCCGCCGACGTTGCGGGCGAAGTCGGCAAGGATGGAGAAGCTCGCCACCACCGGGATCGGCTCGGCGCGCGCCGCGATTGTCATTGTCGCTGCGAGAAGTGTTGCCAGCACCAGGCGCAACCCCATTCGCTCCTCCTTGTCAGGCTTCGAGGTGGCGGCCCGGCCGCAACCGCCGCACCAGCCCGCCGACCGGGCCGAACAGAACGGACGCCGCATAGATCGCACCGGCGATCAGGATCACCGCCGGCCCGGACGGGATGTCGGCATGGAACGACAGCACCAGCCCGCCATAGCCCGCCGCCATCGCAACCCCGGTTGCGATGGCGATGACGCGTGTCAGGTCGCGCGACCAGAACTGGGCGATGCCGGCCGGCAGGACCAGAAGCCCGACCGCAAGCAGGGTGCCGAGCGCGTGGAAGCCGCTGACCAGGTTGACCACGACGAGTGCGAGGAAGGCGAGGTGCGCCAGGCCGCCGGCGCGGCTCACCGTGCGCAGAAATACGGGATCGACGCACTCGACCACAAGCGGGCGGTAGATCGCCGCAAGCACCACAAGGGTGATCGTGGTGTTGAGCGCGATCACCATCAGGGTTGCGTCGTCGAGCGCCAGGATGTTGCCGAACAGCACGTGCAGCAGGTCGATATTGGTGCCGCGCACCGAGACGATGGCGACGCCGAGCGCCAGCGAGATCAGGTAGAAGGCGGCGAGCGAGGCGTCTTCCTTGGTGGCGGTGCCGCGCGCCACCAGCCCGGAGGCGAGCGCCACGGCGAAGCCGGCGATCAGGCCGCCGAATGTCATTGCGAACAGGCTGAGGCCGGAAATCAGAAAGCCGATTGCCGCGCCCGGCAGGATCGCGTGCGCCATCGCGTCGCCGACCAGGCTCATGCGCCGCAGCAGCAGGAACACGCCGATCGGCGCGCCGCCGAGCGCCAGCGCCATGATGCCGGCCAGTGCGCGCCGCATGAAGGCGAATTCGACGAACGGCGCGATCAGGATATCGAACGGCATCGCCGGCGCGCCTACGCCGCGTGAGCGTGCGGCGGCTCGGCGACGCAGGCCGCCGCCGTGTCGTCGAACGCCTCGCACATGTCGCGGGCGCGGGCGAGATGATCCGGCGTCATCACCTCGCGCGTCGGCCCCCATGCCACGAGGCCGCGCGCCAGCAGCAGCGTCTCGGGAAAATGCGTCCGCACCAGTTCGAAATCGTGCAGCGCCGCGAGCACGGTGCGGCCTTCGGCGTGCCAGCGCCGTATCAGTTCGAGAAGGTCGGCGGAGGTTTTGGCATCGACGGCGTTGAACGGCTCGTCGAGCACGATCAGGCTCGCGTCCTGCAACAGCACCCGCGCGAACAGGAGCCGCTGGGTCTGGCCGCCCGACAGCGTGCCGATGGCGCGGTTCTCGAAGCCGCTGAGGCCGACCGCCGCCAGCGCCCGCGCCACCTCGGCCCGTCCGCGCGCGCCGATGCCGCCGAATACTCCGGTGCGGCGCCACAGGCCGGTGGCGGCAAAGTCGAACACCGAGATGGGAAAGGTGCGGTCGATGTCGGCCGATTGAGGCAGATAGGCGATATCGCGCGCATCGAGGGTACGGCGGATTGTGCCGGCAAGCGGCTTGAGAAGCCCGACGATGCCCCGGCACAGCGTCGATTTGCCGGCGCCGTTGGGACCAACCAGCGCGATCAGCGCCCCCGGCGCGATGGCGCCGTCGAGGTGATGCACCGCCGGGTGGCGGTCGTAGCCGAGCGTCACGTCATCGAATTGCACGAGCGCGGTCATGTCAGTGCATCGCCATTATCACCGCGACCCACATCACGGCCGAGAGCGCGGCAGCGCCGGCAAGGCGGGCCAGTGCCGGCAGCCGCAGCAGCGACTGCGGCAGGGCGGCAGCCGGATGCGGCGCGCCCGGTGCGTGGTGATGGCCGTGGCTGTGCCCGTGGTGCGGGGCGTGATCCATATGGCGGTCCATGGCAGAGCTTCGCCAGGTTCGGCGGAGCGATCCTGCAACGTTATAATATAACGATCATCGGGTCGGCAAGCGGGTTCCCAACCGTGTTTCCGCGCAGCGGGTCCTGCGATCAAAAAAAAACGGGGCCGCAAGGCCCCGTTCCATGTCTCTGATGGTCGGCATGCTGCCGCTCAGGTCGCCTTGGAGAACAGCTCCTCGACATAGTCCCAGTTGACGAGGTTCTCGACGAACGCCTTGAGGTAGTCGGGGCGGCGATTGCGGTAGTCGATGTAGTAGGAATGCTCCCAGACATCGACGCCGAGGATCGGGGTGGCGCCGTGCACCAGCGGGTTCTCGCCATTGGGGGTCTTCGACACTTCGAGCTTGCCGTTCTTGACCGCGAGCCAGGCCCAGCCGGAGCCGAACTGGCCGCTGCCGGCGGCGATGAAGTCCTGCTTGAACTTGTCGAAGCCGCCGAGGTCCTGATCGATCTTCTTGGCGAGCGCGGCCGGCAGCTTGTCGCCGCCGCCTTTCGGCTTCATCCAGTTCCAGAAATGCAGGTGGTTGTAGTGCTGACCGGCGTTGTTGAACAACGCGGTATTCTTGCCGTACGAGCCCTTGACGACCTGCTCCAGCGACTGGCCCTCGAACTCGGTGCCCTTGAGCAGATTGTTGCCGTTGGTGACATACGCCTGATGGTGCTTGTCGTGGTGATATTCCAACGTTTCCTTGGACATATACGGCGCCAGCGCGTCGTAGGCGTAAGGCAGATCGGGAAGCTTGAAGGTCATGGCATGAGGTCCGCAGTGAGGGGTGTGGAAACGATAACGGAACCCCCCGCAGAGGGTTCCCTCCATAGCCGATATGGACCGCTTCCCCGGCGAAGGCAAGGTTGTGCGAGGTGCGCGGCTCAAGTCGCGCTCGGCAACGCCACCGCGACCGTGCGCCGCTTCGGCGGCTGCACGTTCATCAGCATCTGGGCGACGCCCGCGATCAGCCCGATGATCACGCCGGCCCGCCAGGCGACGTCGTAGCTGCCGAGCATGTCATAGACGAGCCCGCCGCCCCAGGCGCCGACGAACGAGCCGACCTGGTGGCTGAAGAAGGCGATGCCGGCCAGCGTCGTCATGAAGCGCAGCCCGAACAGGTTGGCGACGAGGCCGTTGACCAGCGGCACCACGCCGAGCCACAGCGCGCCCATCGCCGCGGCGAACACCAGCGTCGAGGTCGGCGTCGCCGGAAAATAGAAATAGGCGGCGATCGCCAGCGAGCGCACGATGTAGATGCCGCCGAGCAGGAGCTGTTTGGGGTAGATGCCGCCGAGCCAGCCGAACAGGTAGGAGCCGATCACGTTGAACAGGCCGATCAGCGCCAGCGCCGAGGCGCTCAACGCCGGATCGAGCCCGCAGATCGCGATGTAGTTCGGCAGGTGCGTGGTCAGGAAGACGAGCTGCAGCCCGCACACGAAGAACGCCACCGACATCACCACGAAGCCGGAATGCGACAGCGCCGCCTGCACCACTGCGCCGACCGGCTCGTCGGTGTCGTCGGCGCGGTCGATCTCGATCGCGTCCGACCGTCCCGCGCCGAGCGCGCACGGCAGCATCACCGCGGCGAAGCCGAGAAAGCCGATCAGCGCCACCTGCCATCCTGCGTTCGAGATCAGGGTCTGGGCCAGCGGCGAGGCGATCACCAGTCCGAGCGAACCGGCCGCCGATACCGCGCCCATGGCCGCGCTGCGCCGCGCCGGCGATACGGTCCGTGCCGTCACCGACATCGCGAGACTGCCGGCCGTGCATGAGAGCGCCAGCCCGACGCACAGCCCGCTGCCGATAATGAACCACAGTGCCGAGGTGGCGAGCATCGTCACCACCAGTCCGACGGCGTAAATCAGCACGCCGGCGACCATCACCGGCCGGCTGCCGTGGCGGTCGGCCAGCGCGCCGACGACCGGCTGGGTCACGCCCCAGACGATGTTCTGGACCGCCATCGCCAGCGAGAAATCGGCGGCGCTGAGCCCGACCTCGTTCAGCAGCGAGGGCTGGAACAGGCCAAAGCTCTGCCGCATGCCCATGGCGAGACTGAGCAGCATGGCGGTGCCGCCGAGAATCGCCCATCGTTGTACGGTGCTCAGTTCTGCGGCCTTCATGACTTGGGGATCCTCGTTGCGTTATGCTGGCCGCGCGGCTCTGTCCGCGCCGGGACGGTACTGTCGCATGGCGGCAGCGGCGTCGCCATCGCGACCCGCCGCAGGGAAACATGCTCGCAGCGCAGAGGTTGAGCGCGGCGGCCGTAGCCGTCAGGGCCGCGTCTGCCCGCTGCCGCGGATGCGATATTTGAAGCTGGTCAGTTGCTCGGCGCCGACCGGCCCGCGTGCGTGGAATTTTCCGGTGGCGATGCCGATCTCGGCGCCGAAGCCGAACTCGCCGCCGTCGGCGAACTGAGTCGAAGCGTTGTGGGCGACGATCGCGGAGTCCACCTCGTTGAGGAATTTCTCCACGGCGGCTAAGTCCTCCGACAGGATCGCATCGGTATGGCGCGAGCCGTGGCGCTCGATGTGGCGGATGGCATCGTCCACGCCATCGACCACTTTCGCCGCGATGATCGGCGCCTCGAACTCGGTGTCCCAGTCGTCGTCCGACACCGGGCGGACGCGGGCGTCGGCCGCCTGCACCGCGGCATCGCCGCGCACCTCGCAGCCGGCCGCGATCAGCGTTGCAAGCAGCGGCTTGAGATGGGTCGCCACCGCCGCGCGATCGACCAGCAGCGTCTCGGCCGCGCCGCAGATGCCGGGCCGGCGCATTTTGGCGTTGAGCACCACGCTTTTCGCCATGTCGAGCTTTGCGGTGGCATCGACATAGACGTGGTTGTTGCCGTCGAGATGGGCGAACACCGGTACCCGCGCCTCATTGCTGACGCGGGCGACGAGGCTCTTGCCGCCGCGCGGTACGATGACGTCGATCAGGCCGTCGAGACCGCCGAGCAACAGTCCGACGGCGTCGCGGTCGCGGGTCGGCACCAGCGCGATCGCCGCTTCCGGCAGTCCCGCATCGCGCAATCCTTGCGTCAGGCAGGCATGGATGGCGCGGCAGGAGCGAAAGCTGTCGGAGCCGCCGCGCAGGATCACCGCGTTGCCGGACTTCAGGCACAGCGCGCCGGCATCGGCCGCGACGTTGGGACGGCTTTCAAAAATGACGGCAATGACCCCGAGCGGCACGCGCACACGCTCGATCACCATGCCGTTGGGGCGCTGCCAGCGCTCGGTGACGGCACCGACGGGGTCGGGAATGGCGCGCACCACGTCGATGCCGTCGGCCATCGCGGCAACGCGCGCCTCGTTGAGCGCCAGCCGATCGATGAAGGCGGCGCTGGCGCCGCCGGCCCTGGCCTCGGCGACGTCCTCGGCATTGGCGGCGAGAATGTCGGCGGTGGCGCCGCGCAAGGCCGCCGCCATGGCCGCGAGGGCGCGGTCCTTCTGCTCGGCCGGAGCCGTCGCCAGCACCCGCGCCGCCGCGCGCGCCGCCGCCGCGAGGTCGCGCATCAGGCGAGGCAGGTCGGCGGTGGCGTCAACGGCTTTCAAGGGTGCGGTCATATTACGGCTTTCTCAGGCGTCATGCCCGCGCGTAGCCGTTCGAAGAACGGCGTTCTGTCGAACGCCTACGTCGCGGGTATCCATCGTTCCAGGGAAGATAGATTGCCGGGTCAAGCCCGGCAATGAAGATTCAGAGTATTTGTCACTGCGGCGGACGGCCGACCACGAGGTCGTCGCGGTGGATCATTTCCTTGCGGCCGCTGACGCCGAGGATTTTGGCGGCCTCCTGCGAGGAGCGCCCCATGATGCGCTCGGCGTCGCCCGCGTCGTAGGCGACGAGGCCGCGGCCGATATCGTGGCCGTCCGCGGCGCAGACGATGACGGCGTCGCCGCGCGCGAACTGCCCCTCGATCCGGGTGATGCCGGCAGGCAGCAGGCTCTTGCCGGCGTAGAGCGCCTTGACCGCGCCGGCGTCGATGGTGAGCCGGCCCTTCGGCTCGAGCGATCCGGCGATCCAGCGCTTGCGTGCCGTCACCGGATTAGCCGGGGTCAAAAACCAGGTGCAGGGCGCGCCGGTGGCGATGGCGCGCAAGGGGTGGGCGATCTTGCCGCAGGCGATCAGCATGTGGGTGCCTGCTTGCGTTGCGATCTTCGCCGCCTCGATCTTGGTGCGCATGCCGCCGCGCGACAATTCCGAGCCGGCGGCACCGGCCATCGCCTCGATCTCGTCGGTGACCGCCTCGACCACCGGGATCAGCCGGGCCTCGGGATCGAGCGCCGGCGGCGCGGTATAGAGGCCGTCGATATCGGAGAGCAGCACCACGAGGTCGGCGCTGACCATGGTAGCGACGCGCGCGGCGAGGCGGTCGTTGTCGCCGTAGCGGATTTCGTTGGTGGCGACGGTGTCGTTCTCGTTGATGACCGGTACCGCGCGCCATTCCAGCAACTTGGCGATGGTCGAGCGCGCGTTGAGGTAGCGGCGGCGTTCCTCGGTGTCCTGCAGCGTGACCAGAATCTGCCCGGCATCGATGCCGTGCCCGGCCAGCACCTTGGCCCAGATGCGGGCCAGCGCGATCTGGCCGACGGCGGCGGCGGCCTGGCTTTCCTCAAGCTTGAGCGGCCGGCGCGGCAGCTTGAGCCGGCTGCGACCGAGTGCGATCGAGCCGGACGATACCACCAGCACCTCGCGCCCCTCGCGGTGCAGGCTGGCGATGTCGTCGGCGAGTGCCGTGAGCCACGCTTCCTTCACCTCGCCGGCGGCCTGGTCGATCAAGAGCGAAGAGCCGACCTTGACGACGATGCGGCGGAAATCTTTTAGGGACGGCACGGTCATCGGTACGTTTCTGTAAGCCCCTCTGCCGCCACGCCCGCAGGCTCCGGCGCATCGGCGGCACGGATCGCGGCGGCGAGCCGGCGCACCGCCTCGTCGATGCCTTGCCGTGTCGCGCCGGAGATCAGGAGCGGGGTCTGCTTGGCCGCGCGCCTGAGCCGGTCCTTTTGCGTCTTCAGTTGGTCCGGCGTCACCGCGTCGATCTTGTTGAGCGCGACGATCTCCGGCTTGGCGGCTAGCTCCGCGTCATAGGCGTCCAGCTCGCGCCGCACGGTCTTGTAGGCTTTGCCGGCGTGCTCGGTCGTGGCATCGACCAGGTGCAGCAACACCCGGCAGCGCTCGATGTGGCCGAGAAAGCGGTCGCCGAGGCCGGTGCCCTCGTGCGCGCCCTCGATCAGGCCGGGAATGTCGGCCAGCACGAATTCGTGCTCGCCGCTCCGCACCACGCCGAGCTGCGGATGCAGCGTGGTGAACGGATAGTCGGCGATCTTCGGCCGGGCGGCGCTGACCACCGACAGGAACGTGGACTTGCCGGCGTTCGGCAGCCCGACCAGGCCGGCGTCGGCGATCAGCTTGAGCCGCAGCCAGACCCAACGCTCCTCGCCGGGCTGACCGGGATTGGCATGGCGCGGCGCGCGGTTGGTCGAACTCTTGAAGTGGGCGTTGCCGAAACCGCCGTTGCCGCCCCTGGCCAGCACCACCCGCTCGCCGATCTTCGTCAGGTCGGCGATCAGCGTCTCGCGGTCCTCGTCGAAGATCTGCGTGCCGACCGGCACCTTGAGCACGATGTCGCGACCGCCCGCGCCGTGGCGGTCCTTGCCCATGCCGTGGGTGCCCTTTTCGGCCTTGAAGTGCTGCTGGTAGCGGTAATCGATCAGCGTGTTGAGGCCCTCGACCGCCTCGACCACGACATTTCCGCCGCGTCCGCCGTTGCCGCCGTTGGGGCCGCCGAACTCGATGAACTTCTCGCGGCGGAACGACACGCAGCCGTTGCCGCCGTCGCCGGAGCGGATATAGACCTTGGCCTCGTCAAGAAATTTCATCGCGCTCACCTATCACAGTTCGCCTGCCGGAATGACAAATTTCCGGCGCAGCCCGGCTCCGCGCCCGCGACGGTTGCCTGTGGAGCGGGCAATTCCTAAAGCAGTCGCGAGGCGGCCGTTCCGGCGCCGCCCCTTCGGGTGGTCCATGACCCTGTTTGCACGCCTGTCGCCCTCGAACGATCAGCGCTCCGCCCACCTTGCCGGCATCGCCCTGATGCTGACCGGGATCGGCCTGTTCTCGCTCGGCGACGCGGTCGGCAAGGTCGTCGTCGCGACCTACACGCTCGGCCAGTTCCTGCTGCTGCGCTCGGTCACCTCGATCACGCTGATGGCGCCCTTCATCTGGCGCGAGCGCGCGCTGTTCCGCCGCCTGCCGCGGCCCGGACTGCACGCGCTGCGCGTGGTCATGTCCACGGTGGAGGTCGCCGCCTTCTTCGCGGCGGTGACCTACCTGCCGCTTGTCGACGTCATCACCTACTACCTCGCGACGCCGATTTTCGTCACGGCGATCGCGGCGCTCGTGCTGAAGGAAGCGGTCGGGTGGCGGCGCTGGAGCGCGGTCGGCGTCGGCTTCTGCGGCGTGCTGGTCGCCTTGCAGCCCTCCGCCGACACGCTGACCTGGCCGGCGCTGATCGCGCTCGGCGGCAGCCTGTCGTTTGCCGTGTCATTGGTGGCGACGCGATCGCTGCGCGGCGCTCCCGACATCGTGCTGGCGTCGAGCCAGTTCGCCGGCACGCTGATCCTTGGCGCGGTGATGGCGCCGTTCGGCTGGGTGACGCCGGATCTCGGCGGTGTGGTGCTGTTCGTCGCCGCCGGCGCCATCGCGGTCGGCGCTCTGCTCAGCGTCAACCGCTCGCTGCGGCTCGCCCCGGCCAGCGTCGTGGTGCCTTACCAGTATACGATGATCATCTACGCGGTGATCTTCGGCTACGTGGTGTTCGGCGACGTCCCGGCCTGGCACACGCTGGCCGGCGCCGCGATCATCATCGGCGCCGGGTTCTACATCTTCCTGCGTGAGCAGCGGCTGGGCCGCACCAGCGACGGGATCACTCCGCCGCCGGCATGAACGCTGCGATCGGCGGGCTGTCGCGCCGCGCCGCCTGGCGCCAGCGCCGCAGCGAGGCCCACACGCCGCGGTCGAGGCGGAAGCGATCGACCGGCGTCGAAGAGCCGAGCGCGAGGAAGCGGTGCAGTTCGACCCCGGTCCACTGGAAGCCGCACTTCTCCAGCACGCGGCGCGACGCCGGATTGACGACGCGCGCGCCGGCCGCGAGCTCCACCGCGTCGAACGTCTCGAAGGCATAGTCGATCACCGCGCGCGCCGCCTCGGTGGCGAAACCGTGGCCCCAGAAATCGACCCCGAGCCAAAGGCCCAGCTCCGGCGCCGCGCGGCCGCTTTCGAGCCCCGCGATGCCGATCGGCATGTCGTCGTGGGCAATGAGGAAGGTGGTCGCGTCGGCGTGGCCGGCCGTTGCCGCAACGACGGCTTCGGCGTCGCGCAGCGTAAAGGGATGCGGCAGCCGGCGGGTGTTCTCGGCGATGCGGCGGTCGTCGGCGAGGCACGCAATCGCTTTTACGTCCGCGAGCGTCGGATGACGCAAAGTCAGCCGCTCGGTCTCGAGGACGACGGTACTCGTCCCCGGTGAGATGCTTTCGGTGGAGAATTCCTGCAGCATGGTGAGGCTCCATACGCCGCCTTTGCGGCAAAACGATAAAGGGGAGGCCGGTTTCCCGTCTCCCCTTTTAGAGCCTCTGTAAGATGCTCCGCCGGTTCAACAGGGCCCGGCGGACGTCGTTTGATCCACCGTCTATTCGGCCGCGGCCTCGATCATCGGGAGAACCGATACGTAGGTGCGGCCGCCAGTTTTGGCGCGAAACTCGACGCGGCCTTCGATCTTGGCGAACAGGGTATGGTCGGTGCCCATCCCGACATTGGTGCCGGGATGCCACTTGGTGCCGCGTTGACGACAGATGATGTTGCCGGGAATCACGCGCTCGCCGCCGAACACCTTGACGCCAAGGCGCTGGCCCTTCGAGTCGCGCCCGTTGCGCGAGGAACCGCCTGCTTTTTTGTGAGCCATCGCTCGTCTCCAAATCCGAATTCTGTGTAGCGTGATTCCGTGACGAAATCACTTCACGTTTTGCGACTTCCGCTTCATGTGATGATGGAAGCGCTCAAATCGTTGTCAGGCCGAGGCGGCCTCGCCCTTGTCGTCAGCGGCGGCGGGCTTTTCGGCCTTGACGCGCTTGGGGCGCGGTCCGACCGAGGGCTTTTTGCCGTCGGCGAGAATTTCGGTGATGCGCAGCACCGTGATCTCGTCGCGATAGCCGCGCTTGCGGCGCGAATTCTTGCGGCGGCGCTTCTTGAAGGCGATCACCTTCGGGCCGCGCTTGTGGTCCAGCACCTCGGCGGCGACGGAGGCGCCGGCCACGGTCGGGGTACCAAGCGTCGGGGTATCGCCGCCCAGCACCAGCACTTCGCCGAGCTGCACGATCGTTCCGACGTCGCCGGCGATCTTGCCGACCTCGAGCACATCATCGGGGGCGACGCGGTATTGCCGGCCGCCGGTCTTGATGACTGCGAACATCGTTGTTGTCCTTCGTGTTCGATTCCGGCGCTCGGATCGCTCCGGCCCGGCTTCTTGTTCAGTCGTTGGGTGAACGCTCGCCACGGCTGCGACGTGGCGGCCATGCAAACGGTTACGGCGCGGGGAAAGCCTCGCGCCGGTGCGGCCCTATATCGCGCCGTAGCCGTTCGAGTCAATCCGTTCCGCACGAAAAACCCGTCTTTCGTGAAGGATTTACGCCTGCCGAGGGGCGCCTCGCCGCCGATCCGGCGGATGATGTCGTGCAACCATCGGGTTCCCGCGCCGTTAGTGCGTCGGTCGAAGACAAACGAGGCGCATTCAATGGCTGAGGGCACCCCGGCGACGGGAGGGATCGGCAAGCACGGCGCGAGCCGCCTGCCATCCGTCGAAATAGACAGCTATAACCTTGGACTCAAAGACGAAAACGGCTTTCTCGGGGATCGCGCCAGCAAGGGCGCGTTCCAGGCGATCCTCGACGGCTGGCGCAAGCCGCTGCGCAAGCAGGGCGACGACCCGTTCGGTGCGCAGTCCTCGGAACAGATCAGCAAGGACGACCTCGACCGCATCCTAGGCGGCGCCGACGTGGAAGCGGCCGCGGTGGTGCACAGTGCCGTCGAGGAGTTCGCGCAGGAGCTGGCTCACGTCACCCATCGCTTTCTCAAGGTGAAGGCGTGGGCCGGAACTGAGAGGATCGTGGTCGGCGGCGGCTTCCGGCAGAGCCGCATCGGCGAACTGGCCATCGCCCGCGCCGACATCATCCTGAAGGCGGAAGGGCTGAAGGTCGGCATGGTGCCGATCCGTCACCATCCCGACGAGGCCGGGCTGATCGGCTGCCTGCACCTGGCGCCGTCGTGGATTTTCGAGGCGCACGACAGCATCCTCGCCGTCGATATCGGCGGCACCAACATCCGCTGCGGCGTGGTGAAGACGCGCTGGAAGAAGGCGAAGGACCTGTCGAAGGCGGTGGTGTGGAAATCGGAGCTGTGGCGCCACGCCGATCACGAGCCGACCCGTGAGGGCGCGGTGAAAAAGCTTGTCAAGCTGCTCAAGGGCCTGATCGTCGCCGCCGACAAGGAGGGTCTCAAGCTCGCGCCGTTCATCGGCGTGTCGTGCCCCGGCGCCATCGATCCCGACGGCAACATCGAGAAGGGCGCGCAGAACCTGCCGGGCAACTGGGAAAGCAGCCGCTTCAATCTGCCCGATACCCTGATGCAGGCGATCCCGACCATCGGCGGTCACGACACCACAGTGCTGATGCACAACGACGGCGTGGCGCAGGGCTTGAGCGAGGTGCCGTTCATGCAGGACGTCAGGCGCTGGGGCGTCTTGACCATCGGCACCGGGCTCGGCAACGCCCGCTTCACCAACCGCAGGCCGAACGGCAACGGCAAGGGCAGCAACAAGAGCGGCGACAAGGCCGCAAAGAAGGGCAAGAGCAAAGGCAGCGGCAAAGGATCACGCAAAGGCGCCTGACGCCTGAGCGTCTTCAAAGCGAGCCGGTTTCCACTTCGCTTGAAAACGCTTTACCCGATCATCTCCGCCACCGCCTTGCCGCAGGTCACGGTGTCGGCATTGCCGCCGAGATCGCGGGTGCGCAGCGTGCGTTCGGCCAGCGTGCGCTCGATCGCGGCGACGATCTCCGCCGCGGCGTCACGCTCGCCGAGATGGTCGAGCATCATCGCCGCCGACCAGATCTGCCCGATCGGATTGGCGACGCCTTGCCCGGCGATGTCCGGCGCCGAGCCGTGCACCGGCTCGAACAGCGACGGAAAGGCGTTATCCGGGTTGATGTTGCCGGACGGCGCGATGCCGATGGTGCCGGTGCAGGCGGGGCCGAGGTCGGACAGGATGTCGCCGAACAGGTTCGAGCCGACGACGACGTCGAACCAGTCCGGGTGCAGCACGAAATGCGCGGTCAGGATGTCGATATGGTACTTGTCCCAGCGCACGTCGGGAAAGTGCTTGGCCATCGCTTCGACGCGCTCGTCCCAGTACGGCATGGTGATCGAGATGCCGTTCGACTTGGTCGCCGAGGTGAGGTGCCGCTTCGGCCGTGAGCGTGCCAGCTCAAAAGCGAATTTCAGCGCGCGGTCGATGCCGATGCGCGTCATCACCGTCTCCTGCATGACGAACTCGCGCTCGGTGCCGGCGAACATGCGGCCGCCGACCGACGAATATTCGCCTTCGGTGTTCTCGCGCACCACCATGAAGTCGATGTCGCCCGGCTTGCGGCCGGCGAGCGGCGTCGGCACGCCCGGCATCAGCCGGACAGGCCGCAGGTTGATGTACTGGTCGAACTCGCGCCGGAACAGGATCAGCGACCCCCACAGCGAAATGTGGTCGGGAATTTTCTCCGGCAGGCCGACGGCGCCGAAATAGATCGCGTCATGCGTGCCGATCTGCGCCTTCCAGTCGTCCGGCAGCATCTGGCCGTGTCTGGCGTAGTAGTCGTAGGAGGCGAAATCGAAATGGTCGAACTCCAGCTTGACGCGGTGCCTCCTGGCCGCCGCTTCGAGCACGCGCAGGCCCTCCGGCACCACTTCCTTGCCGATGCCGTCGCCGGGGATCACCGCGATGCGATATGTTTTGCCGGGCTGGCCACTCATCGCCGACACTCCTTCTTCGTCTCAATCTTTCCGAACCGTCGTCACGCCCTGATCTCCGGCGGCGTCAGGCCGGGCGGGCCCTCGCCGCGCGCCTCGGCGGCATGGACCAGCGCGACGACACGCTCCGACAGCGGCGCGCGCAAACCATGCTGCCGCGCCAACCGTACGATGACGCCTTGCAACTGGTCCACCTCGGTCTTTCGCCGCCGCTCAAGGTCTTCCCACATCGAGGAGCGCGCCTGCGGATCGATCTGCAGGATACGCCCGAGCAGCAGGTGAAACAGCCCGTCCGGCAGCCGCAGGAGAAAGGGCGTCACGGCCGGCGGCAGTTGCGTCATCGGCACGATGCGGATGCGCGCGGCCTTCATCACCTTCAGCGCCTCGGCCATCTGGTCGGCGAGCAGCCGGCGCCACGCGCGGCTTGCCAGTTGCTCGCGCAACGGAATGCCGGACAGCGCGTTCAGCGCATTGTTGAGATTGATGATCAGCTTGCCCCACTGCACGCCGGCGATGTCGCGGGTCGGCAGCATTTTCAACAGCGGCACCGACAACCGTTCGAACAGATGCGAGAAATCGTCCTCCAGCACGATGTCGCCAGAGGTGGCGCGGTGATAATGCCCGCCGCCGCGCGCCAGCACGTTGAACGGCACCATTCCGCCGAGCACCGTGCGGCCCGGCAGCCTGTCGCGCAGCAGGCCGAGATTATCGACGCCGTTCTGCAGGCTGATGGCGATGGCGTCGGGCCGCGCATGGGCGGCAATGAGATCGGCAATCGCGGCCGTGTCGCCGCCCTTCACTGTCACCAGCACGACATCGGCGTGGTGCAGGATCGCCGGATCGTCCGATAGCGTGAGCCGGTCTGCCGGGATGAGTTTGTCCATGCCTTCGTACCCGGTCAGGCGCAG
This sequence comes from Pseudomonadota bacterium, assembly GCA_003576765.1. GTDB lineage: Bacteria > Pseudomonadota > Alphaproteobacteria > Rhizobiales > Xanthobacteraceae > PRO6. The sequence goes on along the minus strand of QEVP01000006.1, from coordinate 19,791 downwards.
GCCGTGGGCGGCGATGGCGTCGCAAATCTGCGGCCGTGCCAGCAGCGCCACGCGATGGCCGCCGCTCGCGAGGCAGCCGCCGACGAAGCAGCCGATGCTGCCCGCGCCCGCGATGCACACCGATAGGGATGATGCCGTCATGACAGCCCGTGGTCTTGCTCGCTCGATATCAGACCGGCGCGCGCCCTGCTATCGCCATGGAACCAAATCGGGCAACATCGGTTTCCGTCCCGCCGCGCCGGTCTCTTGTGAAGGAGTGCGGGCAGTCGGTATGATTTCGATTGGCGGGGCCTGCCACAGGAGATGACGATGGGTTTGCTGGATATTCTCAACGGCATGCAGAACGGTCCGCGCGGGCCGTCCGGGAGCACGGACGAGGGCAAAAGTGAGGGCATGTCGCCGATGACGATGGCGATCCTCGCGATCCTTGCCTACAAGGCGATCAAGCACTTCGGCGGAAGCAGCGAAACGTCGACCGCTCCCGCAGGCGGCGGCACGGCGGCACCTGCGCCGCGCATGCCGACGCCGACGGAAGCCTCCGCGCCCGGCGGCGGGCTCGGTGGCGCACTTGGTGGTGGCCTCGGTGGTGGGCTTGGCGACCTGCTCAAGGGCGGGCTTGGCGGACTGCTTGCCGGCGGTGCCGCCGGCAGCATTTTGAGCGGTGGGCTGGCCGACCTGCTCAAGCAGATGCAGCAGAGCGGCCACGGCGATGCGGCCGAGTCGTGGGTGGGCAAGGGCGACAACAAGACGATCGCGCCCGATGATCTCGCCAATGCGCTGGGCGCCGACCAGATCAACGCATTGACCTCGCGCACCGGGATGTCGCGAGATCAATTGCTGTCCGAACTGAGCCAGTATCTGCCGGAAGCCGTCGATCAGTTCACCCCGGACGGCCATCTTCCTTCCGAGCGCGATCTCTCGCGCTGGCTGTGACAAACGGGGCGGCGTCGCAGCCGCGGCGCCGCCTCTCGCATTCCGACCAGTTCCTGGAGCTTTTTTGCTTTTGATGGAATCAAAAGCAAAGCTCTTGCGTTTTATTTTTGACGCGTTTTCTTCACGCGAGCCGGCCGTTGCCGGGCCGAAGCCGGCTATGGCCCGGGAAGGCCGGTTCGCGCTTCGCTCGAAAACGCTCTAGAAGGACCAGCACCATGGGTGGCATTCTCTGGATCATCATCGTCGGTTTCGTTGCGGGCATCATCGCGCGGCTGGTTTCGCGTGGGCCGAATAATCCGAGCGGCTTCATCCTGACGACGGTGCTTGGTATCGCCGGTGCTTTCCTCGCCACCTTCATCGGCCAGGCCATCGGCCATTACGGCCCCGATCAGGGCGCGGGCTTCATCACTGCGACGATCGGCGCGATCGTCGTGCTGTTCATCTGGAACAGGCTGGTGGCTCGCGGCGTCATCCGCGATTCCAGCGCCGGGCGATAAAGCGTTTTCGCGCGAAGTGGACACCGGCCTTCGCCGGCCAGCGCCGGCTTCGGTCGGTTCGCGTTAAGAAAATGCGTCAAAACAATAATTTGCAAAGGCATGAACGGTAACCGCATCATGCGTGCCGGGCGCGCGCCGATGCGCACTGGCGACGCATGGAAAGTGCCGTTGTCGGCGTCGCCTGCCGATGCTGATTGCAACAGGAAGGCTCATGACCGCGCAGGATATCGCCATCACCGTCGACCGGCACGTCGCCACCATCGAGATCCGCCGCCCGCCCTATAATTTCTTCGACACCGGGCTGATCCGGCAGATTGCCGAATGTGCGCCGCTCGGCCGGCTTGCCACCCGTGCCACCCTGCGGGCGGGCCTTGCCGACCGCGTGCTGGCGGCCACCGATCATGAAACCGCCGAACAGACCCGGCTGCGCTCGACCGAGGATTTCAGGGAGGGCGTGCGGGCGACGGAAGAGCGTCGCCCCGCGAACTTCGTCGGGCGGTGAGCGCAGGACCGGCCGTTTTGCCACGGACTGGCCGCGGGGTGACCCGGGCCGCGGCGGCGTTTGCCATAGGGATCGCCGCTGCATCGGGGCCGGCCGCGGCGGCCTGCGGCGGCGCCGAGATCGGAACCGCCGAGGTGGCCGCAGCGATCGATGCCCGCACGCTGCGCCTCATTGACGGGCGTGAGGTGAGGCTCGCCGGGCTTGCGCCCGCTCCCGGCGACATCGCGGCGCTGGCCCAGTTCGCCGGCCGGCGCGTAACGTTGCACGGCAGCGACATGCCCGACCGTTACGGCCGCCAGACGCTGATCGTGGTTGCCGAAGGAGCGGCGGCTTCGATCCAGGCGACGCTGCTTGCCGAAGGGGCGGCGCTGGCGTCCGGGCTCGCGGCGGAACCGGGATGCGCTGCGGAGTTCGCCGCCGCCGAGGCTGCCGCACGGACCGCCGGCCGCGGCATATGGTCGGATCCCGCCGCCATAAAAAACGCCGAAAGGCCGCAGGATATTTTGGCGAAGCTGGGGCAGTTTGCTATTGTCGAGGGCGAGGTGCGCTCGGTCCGGGTCGCGGGCGCGACGGTCTATGTCGATTTTGGCCGGCGCTGGACCCGTGACTTCGCCGTGACGATTCCGCAGCGTTTTGCGGCCGGCTTCACGGCGGCGGGACTTGCGCCGGCATCGCTGACCGGCCGGCGGGTGCGGGTCCGCGGTATTGTCGGACGCCGGGGCGGGCCGCGCATCGAGGCGGTGCGGCCCGGACAGATCGAACTGGTGGACGCTCTGCGGGGCGCAACGGGACAACGGGAGCGACCGTGATCGCGACGAGGCGGTTTGGAAACGGCTATCGCCCCGCCGGCGGGACAATGGTCCCGTGGGCCGCGGCCGCGCTGTGCGCGGCGCTGGCGCTCGGCGGCTGTGCCGATCTGGGTCGCTTCGAGGTCGCCTCGCGCCCGGCCGCCACGGCCGCGGCCAAGCCGGCTGCCAAACCGGCGCAGCTTTCCGCCACCGAGCGCGAGCACCAGCGCATCCTCGCCTCCTATGGCGGGGTCTACGACGACGCGCGGCTGGAGGCGCTGATCACCCGCGCCGTCGAGCGGCTGGTTGCGGCCTCCGACCGGCCGGACATGCAGTACAAGGTCACCATTCTCAACTCCGGCGCGGTCAATGCCTTCGCACTGCCTACCGGCCAGCTCTATGTCACCCGCGGACTGCTCGCGCTCGCCAGCGACACGTCCGAACTGTCGTCGGTGCTGGCGCACGAGATGGCCCACGTGCTGGCGCGCCATGCCTCGATCCGCGAGGAGCGCGCGCGCCAGGCCGCGGTCGTCACGCGCGTGGTGGCCGACATGGGCACCGACCCCGACCTGACGGCGCTGGCACTTGCCAAGACCCGGCTGACGATGGCGAGCTTCTCGCGCGGGCAGGAGTTCGAGGCCGACGGCATCGGCGTCGGGCTTGCCGCCAAGGCCGGCTTCGACCCCTATGGCGCGGCGCGCTTTCTCACTGCGATGGGCCGCAACGCCGACCTCAAGGCGAGCCAGGCCGGGCTCGATCCGCGCGGCCAGGATTTCCTGTCGTCGCATCCGGCGACGCCCGAGCGTATCCAGAACGCCCAGACGGTCGCCCGGCAGTTCACCGGACCGGGCGAGGCGGGCCGCGAGCGCGACGCCTATCTCGCGGCCATCGACAACCTCGTCTACGGCGAGGACCCCAGCGAAGGTTTTGTGCGCGGCCGGCGCTTCCTGCATCCCAAGCTCGGCTTCACCTTCCAGGCGCCGCAGGGCTACACCCTCGACAACACCGCGCAGGCGGTGATCGGCGTGCGCAGCGGTGGCCAGCAGGCGATGCGTTTCGACGTGGTGCGGGTGCCGGCTGATCAGCCGCTGACCGAGTACCTTGCCTCCGGCTGGATGGAAAAGGTCGATCCGGCCTCGGCCGAGACGCTGACCATCAACGGCTTTCCGGCGGCGACCGCGGTCGCGCATGGCGACCAGTGGCAGTTTCGCGTGTTCGCGCTGCGCTTCGGCAGCGACGTCTATCGCTTCATCTTCGCGAGCCGCCGCAAGGGCGGCGAGAACGACCGCGATTTCCGCGATACCGTCAATTCGTTCCGGCGCCTCAGCCTCGCCGAGATCGACGCGACGCGGCCCTTGCGCGTTCATGTGGTGACGGTGCGGCCGGGCGACACCGTGGAGTCGCTGGCGCAGCGCATGGCCGGGGTCGATCGTCCCGTCGAGCGCTTCCGCACGCTCAACGGGCTCGGCGTCCGCGAGGCCGTCAAGCCCGGCGACCGGGTCAAGATCGTCGCCGAGTAACCGCGACCACACGACGCCCGCCCGGCCGTGCTTGGTGCGCCGCGCCCCCCATGATAAAAATTGCCGGCCATCGAACGCGAGGCGTCATGTCTGGCTTCATCGTAATACGTCTGACGCGTGTGCCCGGACTGATGGCGGCGGCCATGGTGCTGCCGCCGGCGCCGGTGCTCGCCGCCGACGGGGCGCTGGCGGCAGTCGGCCCGTCCGCGGCGGCGTTCATCGTGCTGGCGGCACTCGGCGGTGCCGCGGCCGGGTTCGCGGTGGCGACGCTGTTGATGCGGCGCAAGGTGCAGCCGCTCGCCGCCGACGCCACCCGCGAAGCGGCGCTGCGCCTCATTGCCGAGGAACGCCAGGCGGCGGCGCGGCAGGACTATCAGAAGCTGTTCGAAGGCTCGGTGGACGGCATCTACGTCACCACGCCCGAGGGCACCATTCTCAACGCCAACCGCGCGCTGGCGCGGATGATGGGTTTCGACACGCCGCGCGACCTGATCGACGGCGTCGCCGACATCGCCCACGGCATCTATGTCGATCCCGCCGACCGTGCCGAGTATCAGCGCCGCATGACGCGCGACGGCATGGTGCGCGAATTCGAATACCGGGCACGGGCGCGCGACGGCCGCATCGTGTGGCTGTCCGACAGCGCCACCGCCGTCCGCGACGCCAAGGGCAATATCGTGCGCTACGAGGGCACGGTGCGCGACATCACCAATCAGATGCGCACCGAGCAGGCCCTGGAAGATGCGCGCCGCCACCTGCAGCAGGTCATCGACACGGTGCCGGCGGTCATCAACGTCAAGGACACCAGCCTGCGTTATATCCTAATGAACCGCTACATGGCCGGCGTGTTCGGCATCGAGCCGGAGACGGCGATCGGGCGCACCACGTCGGAATTGATGGCGCGCTACGGTTCGGCCAAGTCCGACGACAACGACCGCCAGCTTCTGGCGACCGGCGAGGAGCTTGGCTTCTACGAGGAGGAATACCTCGACGTCTCCGGCACCATGCGGCAGTGGATGGTCAACAAGGTGCCGCTGCGCGGTGCCGACGGCACGATCCAGTCGATCGTCACCGTGGCGCTCGATATCGGCGAGCGCAAGCGCAGCGAGCAGGAGATGCGCAAAGCGCGCGATGCCGCCGAGGCGGCGTTGCAGAACCTGCGCGCCACCCAGGATTCGCTGATCGAGACCGAGAAGCTCGCCGCGCTCGGCCGCCTCGTCGCCGGCGTTGCCCATGAGGTCAACAACCCGGTCGGCATCGGCCTCACCGTCGCCTCGTCGCTGGAGCGGCGCTGCGCGCTGTTCGAAGCCGAGGTCGCCAAGGGCGAATTGCGCCGCTCGCACCTGACCGAGTTCATCGCCGCCAATCGCGATGCCGCGAGCCAACTCGTCGCCAACCTGAACCGCGCCGCCGAACTGATCCAGTCGTTCAAGCAGGTGGCGGTGGACCGCAACTTCTCGCACCGGCGCAGCTTCGACGTCGGCGACCTCACCGAGCAGCTTGTCACCAGCCTGCGGCCGGGTTCGCGCAAGCACAACCTTGCGCTCACCGTCGAGTGCGAGCCCGGCCTCGAGATGAACAGCTATCCCGGCTCCTACGGCCAGGTGCTCACCAACCTGTTCCTCAACGCGGTGGCGCACGCCTTTCCCGACGGCGCGCCGGGACAGATCGACATTCGCGTGCGCGGCCTCGGTGACGACGAGGTCGAGCTGACCTTTGCCGACAACGGCTGCGGCATGAGCGTCGAGGTGCGCCGCCACGCCTTCGACCCGTTCTACACCACGCGGCGCGACCAGGGCGGCACCGGGCTCGGCCTGCACATCGTGCATTCGCTGGTCACCGGCCGGCTCGGCGGGCGGCTCAATCTGGAGTCGTCGCCGGGCAAGGGCACCCAGATCCAGATCGTGCTGCCCCGCGCCGGGCCGCTGGAGATGGCGGCGGAGTGAGCCCAGGCACTTTTCCATTCGCAGCAGGGGATCTCAAACAGATGCGTATTCTTGTTGTGGGCGCTGGCGCGGTCGGCGGCTATTTTGGCGGCCGTCTGCTCGCGGCTGGTCGCAACGTCACGTTCCTGGTGCGGCCGGCGCGCGCCGAAAAGCTGCGACGCAACGGCCTCGTCATCAAGAGCGCGACCGGCGACGCCGCGGTGGCCGATCCGCCGGTGGTGACGCGCGAGACGCTGCGCGAGCCGTTCGATCTCGTCCTGCTGAGTTGCAAGGCTTACGACCTTGACGGCGCCATCGATGCCTTCGCCGCCGCCGTGGGGCCGCGCACGCTGGTGCTGCCGTTGCTCAACGGCATGCGCCATCTCGACGTGCTCGACGCGCGTTTTGGTGCTGAACGCGTGCTTGGCGGGCTTTGCATTATTGCCGCGACGCTGGAGGAGAGCGGCGCCATCCGCCACCTCAACGAGTCCCACGATCTGGTGTTCGGCGCGCGCGACGGCGCGGCGTCGGAGCGGGTCGGCGAGATCGAGGCGGCTTTGGCCGGCGCGGGCTTTGTCGCGCGCCTGAGCGATCGCATCGTCGGCGAGATGTGGGAAAAGTGGGTGCTGTTGAGTTCGCTCGCGGCGGCAAGCTGCCTGATGCACGCGACCGTCGGCGACATCGTTGCCGCGCCCGGCGGCCTGTCCTTTCTCAACGGGCTGGTTGACGACTGCGTGGCGATTGCCGAGGCCAACGGCCACCGGCCGCGCGATGCCTCCATCGCCCGTGCCCGCACCATGCTGACGGCGGCCGGCTCGCCGTTTACCGCCTCAATGTTCCGCGACATGAAGAACGGTTTTCCGGTCGAGGCCGACCATGTGCTCGGCGACCTGATTGCGCGGCGCGATGCCGTCGGGCTCAAGCCGTCCGTCCAGGGCCGGCTCGACCTCGCCTATCTGCATCTCAAGGCTTATGAGAACCGCCGCGCCCGCGGCGGCTGACGCCGCGGGTGAGAGTCTGTTCAATCGGATTGAACCATCGTCATGGCCGGGCTTGTCCCGGCCATCCACGTCTTAGTCGTGAAAAGGCTGCAAGAGGTGGATGCCCGGCATGAAGCCGGGCATGACGCAAATCGTGTCAACGCACGCGCGATTCCATCAGAACCGGAGTTCTAGCCGGCCGCATGCGGCACCACGGCGGTGGCCTCGATCTCCAGCCGTGCTTCCGGCTCGACCAGCCGCATCACCTGCACCAGCGCCATCGCCGGATAGTGCGTGCCGAACACGGCACGATAAGCGCGGCCGACCGCCTTCAGGTTGGCGAGGTACTCGTCCATGTCGATGACGTACCAGGTAAGCCGCACCAGGTGCGTGGGCGCGGCGCCGCCCTCGGCGAGGATGGCGGCGATGTTGCGCAGCGTCTGCTCGGCCTGTGCGGCGAAGCCTGTCGCGAACCGGCCGTGCGCGTCCCAGCCGACGATACCGCCGGTGACGACGAGGCGGCCCTCGGCGGCCATGCCGTTGGCATAGCCTTTCGGCACCGGCCAGCCGGCCGGTTGCAGCACGCGCGGCGCGGCCGGGTCGTCGTCGTCGGGGGGCAGGACGGCAACGGCTGCGGGGCGGGATGTCGGCGTACTCACCGGCGGGGCTCCTCGGTCGGGCGTCGGATCAGGGGTGACATTCGGCGGCGGCGCCGGCGGCGGGCAGGTTCTCCGCCGCGGCGCGCTGGCGCAGCGCGAAGCGTTGCAGCTTGCCGGTTTGCGTTTTCGGCAGCGCGTCGAGAAAGACGATGGCGCGCGGATACTTGTAGGGCGCGATCTCGCGCTTGACGTGCTCCTGCAGCGCCGCGATCAGCGCCGCATCGCCGGCGATGCCGGATCGCAGCACGACGTAAGCCTTGACGATGGCGCCGCGTGCGGCGTCGGGAGCGCCGACCACGCCGCATTCGGCCACCGCCGGGTGGCTGAGCAACGCGGCCTCGACCTCGGGGCCGGCGATGTTGTAGCCGGCCGAGACGATCATGTCGTCGGAGCGCGACTGGTACCAGAAGTAGCCGTCTTCATCCTTGAGGTAGGTGTCGCCGGTCAGATTCCAGCCGTCGCGCACATATTTGCGCTGCCGCTCGTCGGCGAGATAGCGGCAGCCGGTCGGCCCGCGCACCGCGAGGTGCCCCATCACGCCGGGCGGGCATTCGCGGCCGTCGTCGTCGATGATCGTCGCCTCGTAGCCCGGCACGGGCTTGCCGGTGGCGCCGGGGCGGATCTCCTCCTCGGTCGCGCTGATGAAGATGTGCAGCATCTCGGTCGAGCCGATGCCATCCATCAGCGGGATGCCGGTGGCGGCGAGCCATGCCTCGAAAGTTGCCTTGGGCAGCGTCTCGCCGGCCGAAACGCATTTGCGGAGCGAGGAGATGTCGTGGTCCTTCAGCTTCGGGATCATGGCGCGGTAGGCGGTCGGCGCGGTGAAGCACACCGTTGCCTTGTGATGCGCGATGGCCCCCGGCATCTCGTCGGGGCCGAGCTTTTCCAGCACCACGAACGAAGCGCCGATGTGCAGCGGAAACAGCACGCCGCCGAAGCCGAAGGTGAAGGCGAGCGGCGCCGAACCGATGAAACGGTCGTCGGGCGTGGCGCGCAGCACGTTGCGGGCATAGCCGTCGCACACCGCGAGCATGTCGCGGTGGAAGTGCATGGTGCCCTTGGGCTCGCCGGTGGTGCCGGAGGTGAAGGCGATCAGGCAGACGTCGTCGGCCGCCGTCTCGACCGCGGCAAACTCCGGGCTCTGCCGCGCCATCAGGGCTTCCAGCGCATCGGGCGTCCCGGCGCCCCAATAGACGATGCGGCCAAGTTCGGGGGCGAGCGCGCGCGCCTTCTCCATCTCGTCGGCGAGCTTATGGTCGCAGAGCGCCAGCGTGATCCTGGCCTTGCGAATAGGATAGGCGAGCTCTTTCGCCCTGAGCAGCGGCATGGTCGCCACCACCACGCCGCCGGCCTTGAGCACCGCGAGATAGGTCGCGACCATCATCGGATTGTTGGCCGAGCGCAACAGCACGCGGCCGCCCGTGACGAGGCCCAGCTCGTTGACCAGCACGTTGGCGATGCGGTTCACGTCCTCCTGCAATACGCGGTAGCTGTAGCTTCGCTCCGCGCCGATCATGCACGGCGCGTCGCCCCGGCCCTCCGCGACCCAGCGGTCGAGAAAACGGCTGACGCAGTTGATGCGCGGCGGATAGCGCAGTTCCGGCCGCGTGAAGATGAAATCCGGCCACAGATCGGGCGGCGGCAGGTTGTCGCGCGTAAACGTGTCGATATGCGCCGTATAGGCGTCGCTTGCAGCCATCCTGCGCTCCCTGTCTCGCGCCAGCCGCATCACCGGGTTATTATTTTAGACCTAAAGCAATTACGCGCAAGGGCGAAGTGGCGGCGCCCCACGCCCTGTCAGTCGCCGCGGAACACCGGCTTCGTCTTGTCGTGTGCGAACGCCTCGAAAGCGCGGGCAAAATCCTGCGTGGTCATGCACAGCGCCTGCGCCACCGCTTCCGCCTCGATCGCTTCCTCGACCGACATCGCCCATTCCATCGCCAGCATACGCTTGGTCATGGTGTTGGCGAAGGTCGGCCCCTCGGCAATATGTCCGGCGACACGCGCCGCCTCGGTGGCCGCATGTCCGGCCTCGACCACGCGGCTGAAAAACCCCCAGCGCTCGCCTTCCTCGGCGGTCATGAAGCGGCCGGTGTAAAGCAGTTCCGAGGCGCGGCCCTGGCCGATGATGCGCGGCAGCATGGCGCAGGCCCCCATGTCGCAGCCGGCCAGCCCGACCTTGTTGAACAGGAAGGCGACGCGGGCGGTCGCGGCCGCGATGCGCAGATCGGAGGCCATGGCGATAATCGCGCCGGCGCCGGCCGCGATGCCCTCGACCGCGGCGACGATCGGCTGCGGCGCGGCGCGCATGGCCTTGACGAGGTCGCCGGTCATGCGGGTGAAGGCGGTCAGCCCCTTGGTATTCATCTCGACCAGCGGCCCGATGATTTCGAGCACGTCGCCGCCGGAGGAGAAGTTGCCGCCGGCGCCGGTCACGACCACGGCCTTGACCTCCTCATCGGCGGCGCAGGCGCGGAAGACGTCGGTCAGTTCGCGGTAGCTTTCGAAGGTCAGCGGGTTTTTGCGCTCGGGCCGGTTGAGCGTCACCGTGGCGATACGGCCCTCGACCGCGAGCAGAAAGTGCGCCGGCACATACTGCGACAGCGGCAGCGTGACCGGATTGGCGGGAGTGCTCATGGGGCCTCCGTGCAAGGTGTGATGCGGTGCGGCGCCTGCGTCACCGGCAATAGTATTTTAGGCTTCAAATATCTACAAGCAGCCCTGAGCGCGGTGGGTGCTCCCAACCGAGATGCTTCAACTCTAAAATTATCCCTTTTCATATATTTTGCCTTTGGTAGGATCGGCGATCCCGGAGCGCCGCTCATGCCAGCCCCCATCGTCTCCCTCGCCACGCCGGACGGCCGTTTCACCTACGAGGCCGCCGGCGGCCCGCACCATACGCCGCTGGTCTTCCTGCACGGCATCGGTGGCATGGCGAAGGCGTGGCGCGACCAGCTCGGCTTTTTCGGCGACCGCTATCACGCCATGGCCTGGGACATGCCGGGCTATGGCGGCTCCGCGCGGCTTGCGAATCCCACCATCGCGACGCTTGCGGAGGCGCTGACGCATTTTCTCATTGCCGTCGAGGCGCGCCGGCCGGTGCTGGTCGGCCACTCCATCGGCGGCATGATCGTGCAGCAGTTTCTTGCCGACCACCCCGGCATTGCCGGCGGCGCCGTGCTGGCTGAGACCAGCCCCGCCTTCGGTAAGCCGGACGGCGACTGGCAGAGGGCGTTCATCGCCGCCCGGCTTGGGCCGCTCGACCGCGGCGCCACCATGCGCGACCTCGCGGACGGCATGGTCGACGATCTCGTCGGCGACGACCCGGACCCGCGCGGCCTGGCGGCGGCCCGCGCCTCGATGGCCGAAGTGCCGGATGCGACCTACCGCGCCATGGTGCTGGCCCTGATGGGCTTCGATCAGCGCGCGGCGTTGCAGCGCATCGACGTGCCGACGCTGCTGATCTCCGGCACCCGCGACGACAACGCGCCGGCCGCGATGATGGCGAAGATGGCGGTCCGCATCCCCGGCGCGCGCTATGTCGAACTGGCCGGCGTGGGGCATCTTGCCAACCTCGAACGGCCGGACACGTTCAACGCCGTGCTGGACGATTTCCTCGCGACATCTTCATTCGGAAGGCCCGCATCATGAATGCCCCCGCCGCAATCGCGCCCGATGCGCCGATCTTCGACGCGAAAGCCTTTCGCCTGACCGACGCCCAGAGCGAGATCATCGCCCGCGCCCGCAACCTCGGTCAGAGCGCGTTCGCCGCCCGCGCCGCCGGCTACGACCGCGACGCGCGCTTTCCGACCGAGAACTACCGCGACCTGCACCGTGCCGGCCTGCTCGGCATCGCGATTCCGAAGGCACATGGCGGGCTCGGCGCCGACTACCAGACCTATGCGCTTGCCGCCGCCGAGATCGGCCGTTATTGCGGCGCCACCGCGCTGACCTGGAACATGCACGTCTGCTCCACGCTGTGGTCGGGACCGCTCGCCGACGATCTCGACATGGATGCGGCGACCCGCGCCGAACACGAGCGGCGCCGTGCCATCCACTATCGCCGCATCGTCGAGGACGGCGCGATCTATTCGCAGCCTTTCTCCGAAGGCGGTGCGGCGGCGGCCGGCGGCGTCGCCTTCGGCACCGAGGCGAGGCCGATCGAGGGTGGCTGGCGCGTCAGCGGCAAGAAAATCTTTGCTTCGCTCTCCGGCCATGCCGACTATTACGGCGTGTTGTGCACCGAGGTCACTGAGGGCGAGAAGGCCTCGCGCCGCAACACGCTTTATCTGGCGATCCCCGCGCAGGCCGAGGGCGTGTCGGTGGTCGGCGACTGGGACCCGCTCGGCATGCGCGGTACCGTGTCGCGCACGCTGATCTTCAAGGACGTGTTCGTGCCGGAGGACGCCGCCCTGATGCCGCGCGGCGTCTATTTTCAAGCCGCGATGCGCTGGCCGCACATGTTTCTCACGCTGTCGCCGACCTACATGGGGCTGGCGCAGGCGGCCTACGACTTCACCGTCAGGTATCTGCGCGGCGAGGTGCCCGGCATGCCGCCGGTCAAGCGGCGGATGTATCCGACCAAGCAGATCGCGGTCGCGCAGATGCACGTCAAGCTGGAGCAGATCAAGGCGCTGTGGTTTCAGGCGGTGACGGAAGCGTGCGCCAATCCGAGCAAGGCGCAGGTGCTGCGTGCCTATGCCGCGCAGTATTCGGTGATGGAGGGCGCCAACGAACTCGCCGCGCTGGCGATCCGCACCTGCGGCGGCCAGGCGATGCTGAAATCGCTGCCGCTGGAGCGCATCTACCGCGACAGCCGCTGCGGCTCGCTGATGCTGCCGTGGACGGCCGAACTTTGCCTCGACCGCACCGGCCGCGAGGCCCTGTACGAAGCCGGCGAGACGGATGAATGAGGCGGGCCTGACGGTAGGATCTCGGCGGTGGACCTCTCCGACCTCATTGCCCGCAACGCGGCGTTCACGCCGGACAAGCCGGCGTTGCATTTTGCCGGCGCGACGCTGACTTATGCGGCGTTCGATGCGCGCATCGCCGCGCTGGCCAGGACGCTGAAGGCGCATTACGGCGTGGCGCGGGGCGACCGCGTCGCCATCCTCAGCCTTAACCGGCCCGACTATCTGGTCGCGCTCTATGCCTGCGCCCGGTTAGGGGCGATGCTGGTGCCGCTCAACTGGCGGCTGGCAGTGGCCGAACAGCGCTTCATCCTGTCCGACGCCGCGGTGAAAGTCCTGCTGCTGGAGGAAGCGTTCGCCGCGGTGCTGCCGCAACTGGTTGAAGCGCTGCCGCAGGCGCAGGCCATCGGCCTCGATTTTGCCCCGCCCGGCGGCCTGTCGATCGAGGCGGCGCTGGCGCGTGGCGACGGCGACGGCCGCAACCCGCATGTCGATCTCGCCGCGCCGTTATTGATCGTCTACACCTCCGGCACCACCGGGCGGCCGAAAGGCGCGGTGCTGCGGCAGGAAGCGTTATTGTGGAACGGCGTCATGAGCCAGCACATGCACGCGCTCACCTCCGACGATCACGTGCTGACCGTGCTGCCGCTGTTTCATGTCGGCGGCCTCAACATCCAGACCACGCCGGCGCTGCACCACGGCGCCACGGTGACGCTGCATGCGCGCTTTGCGCCCGATGCGACACTGGAAGCCATCGCGCGCGAGCGGCCGACGCTGACCGTGCTGGTGCCGGCGACCATCCAGGCCGTGACCGAGCATCCGTTATGGCGGACGACGGACTTGAGTTCGCTGAAAGCCGTCTCAACCGGCTCCAGCATCGTGCCGCCGCCTCTGATGGCGCGCATTGGCGATCGCGGCGTGCCGGTGTTGCAGGTCTACGGCGCGACCGAGACCTGCCCGATTGCGATCTACACCCGGCTCGGCGGCGACCTGTCGCGCCCCGAATCGACCGGGTTGGCCGGGCTCGCCTGTGAGGCCAAGGTGATCGGCGAGGACGGTCGCGAGGCGCCGCCCGATGTCATCGGCGAGATCGCGGTGCGCGGCCCCAACGTGTTCTTCGAATATTGGGGCAACGCGGAAGCGACGCGCGCGGCGCTGCACGACGGCTGGTTTCGCACCGGCGACCTCGCCAGCCGCAGCGCCGACGGGTACTTCACGGTGCGCGATCGCAAGACCAACATGATCATTTCCGGCGGCGAGAACATCTATCCGGCCGAGGTCGAGCGCGTGCTGCTGGAGCATCCCGATGTTGCCGACGCCGGCGTGGTCGGCCGCCCCGATCCGAAATGGCAGGAGGTCGCGGTCGCCTATGTCATGCTGCGGCCGGGCTGTGTTTGCGACGCCGAGGCGCTGAAGGCGCATGTCGCCGTCCAGCTTGCGCGCTTCAAGGTGCCGCGTGAATTTGTGTTCGTCGATGAACTACCGCGCACCGCGCTCGGCAAGGTGCAGCATTTTGTGCTGCGCCGCGGCGCCGCGGCGTCGTGATTCATTCTGGAGTGCGTTTCGACCGGATCGAATGAGAGTATAGCCATTCTCTCCGGCGTCATGCCCGCGCTTGTCGCGGGCATCCACGTCTTGGCAGCCGTTCCGAACATTCAGACGTGGATGGCCGGGACAAGCCCGGCCATGACGGTTTTCAGTATGATCGGAATAGACTGCAAGTTTTTATTTTGATGCGTTTTCTTAACTCGATCTGGTTTCCACAAAACGCTCTATCCGAACACGTCCTGTAACTGGCCGTCGCGGATCACAGTCGTACCGTCAACGGCGATCGTGGTGCCCATCACCGGCAGATCGAAATGGCCGGCGGTATAGCGGCCGGCGAACTCGTTGGCGCCGGTCGAGAACAGGAAGTTGCCGGCGACCGCGCGGATCTCCGTGCCGTTGGTGTCGCGCTGGTCGTACATCGACAGCGCCTCGTAGCGCGCGTTCGGGTTCATGCCGAAGCCGACATGCGACACCGCGTAAGCCTCGCGGTCGCCCCAGGCGGCGAGGTAACGCTGCATCATCTCGGCGTCGGCGCCTTCGCCGTCGAGCGCAACGACGTAATCGTCCTTGAGCGTCATCGTCACCGCCGAGGTGAGGTAGCGCTTGAAGGTGAGGTTGATGTCGCCGGCCGCCATCACCAGCCGGCCGTTGACGCTGCCAGCCTTGGGGAAGGAGACGACGATGCCGCCGGGCCAGTGCGCCAGCGTGCCCGGCTTCTCGGTCCAGCCCCAGATGCCGACCGTCGGCGCGCCCTCCATGTTGACGTCGAGGTCGGTGCCGGCCTTTGACGTCACCGTCATCCGTTTCGCGCCGCGCAGCATTTTGGCCGCCGCGCGCACGCGCTGCTCAAGGGCGGGATCGGGCACCATGCGCTCCAGCGCCTCGGGGTGCTCGTTCGAGACGACCAGGATGCGCGCGCCGCTTTTGAGAATCGCCGGCGTCTCCGGGGCGTGCATCAGCCCTTCGATGGTGCAATCGACGATGAAGCCGGCCTGCGTCAGCGCGCCGATCACGGGCTTGAGCCCGCCGATCGCTTCGCTGGCGCCGGTCGAGCGCACCGGCACGCTGTGACGGTTGCGCGGCGTCGGCACTACGAGGTGAAACGCGCGCGCGCCGAGCCGGGCCAGCGCCAGCTCGGCTAGATGCACGTTGAGGGCGCGCGACTGGGTCTCCGAGAGGATCGCGGCGGTATCGCCGGGCTTGACCGCGCAGCGCGCGAACACCTCGCAGAAGGCGTCGATCCATTTTGCCTCGATCCGGTCGGCCAGCATAGCTTTCTCCGCACTCGCCACGATCGGG
The DNA here is from genome assembly GCA_003576765.1 of Pseudomonadota bacterium. Lineage (GTDB taxonomy): Bacteria > Pseudomonadota > Alphaproteobacteria > Rhizobiales > Xanthobacteraceae > PRO6. Next base: position 4,230 of record QEVP01000006.1, on the reverse strand, counting down.
TTTGGAGCATAGGCGGCGGCGTGATATATGAAAAGGAATACTTTTAGGGTTAAAGGGACGGGCGTCGCGCATGGCCAACCGCAAGCGGGCAGACCGTGCCGGACCGACAGCCGCGCCGCCCCAGCCGGCACCGGCGTCGCCGGGGTTCGTCGGCGGCTATCTTGCTTACCTGCTCGCCCGCGCGAGCTTCATCGTCTCGGCCGAGTTTCACGCCGCGCTGCCGCAATGGGACTTGTCGGTGCCGGAATGGCGGGTGCTGGCCTGCCTGATCGACGGCGAGGGCCTGTCGGTCGGCCAGCTCGCGGCAATGGCGCTGATGAAGCAGCCGCGGATCACGAAGGTGCTCGACCGCATGGAGCGCGACGGCCTGGTGCGCCGCCGCGTCACGCCGGGAGACCGCCGCCGCGTCAGCGTCCATCTCACCGCGGCCGGGCGCGCCCGGGTCCGCCCGGTACTGGCGGCCGCCAAGGCGCACGAGGCCGATCTGCTTGCCGCCTTCAGCGCAGCGGAGCGCGACACCATCAAGACCGCGCTGCATCTTCTGATCGAGCGCCACGGCAGCCGCCCGGCGTAGCGGGGCGGCCTGTTGAAGGGCTGCGCTCGGCACTGGCAAGGCCGCCCGCGCGCCGCTAAAAGAAAGTCTCGTAAAAGAACCCTTGCCGCTCCGCCGAAAGCCAGTCCCGTGTCGAAATCAGCCGCTCGCGCCCGCCTTCATGACATCATCCGCGACCGCTCGTTCGGGCGCGGCGAGATCACGCTCGCTTCCGGGCGCAAGAGCGACTTCTATTTCAATCTCAAGCCGACGATGCTGCACCCCGAGGGCGCGGCGCTACTCGCCGAACTGACGCTGCACGCGCTCGAAGACGACGCGTTCGACTATATCGGCGGGCTGGAAATGGGCGCGGTGCCGATCGCCGGCGCCATCGCGCAGGCGTCGTGGCTCAAGGGTCGTCCGGTGCCGGCGCTGTTCGTGCGCAAGAAGCCGAAAGAGCATGGCGCGCGGCTTGCCATCGAGGGGCTGGCCAAGGACGAAAGCCTGAGCGGCAAGCGTGTCGTTATCGTTGAGGACGTCACCACCACGGGTGGGTCGGCGCTGAAGGCGGTGGAGGCTGTGCGGCAGGCGGGCGCCGAGGTCGTCATGGTGTTTACCATGGTCGATCGCGAGGAAGGGGCGAGCGAGACTTTCGCCGGGGTCGGCATCCCGTTCCGTTCGCTGTACAAGGCAACCGAGTTTCTGCAGCCGCCGTCCGAAGCGGCGTCCCGGTAACAGCCTGCCTATGGAGCGTTTCGCCATGCGCCGACGTCCCCTCTCGCTCGCGGCGCTCGTTGCGGTTGCTGCCGTGTCGCTGCCGGTGCCGGCGCTGGCGGCCGAGGGGCTCGACGGCGCGGCGCTGTCCTTGTGGTGGGCGCTGCCGTTCGTCGCCATCCTGCTCTGCATCGCCACCGGCCCGCTGTTCTATTCCCACGTCTGGGAGCACCATTACGACAAGTTCGCGCTTGTGCTCGGCGCGCTGATCGTGGTGCCGCTCTATCTCACCCACGACGCCGGCGTCGCCACCACCACGCTCGCGCACACCGCCTTCCTCGAATACATCCCGTTCATCCTGTTGTTGCTGGCGCTGTTCACCACCGCGGGCGGCATCTATCTCGAAGGCAACCTGCACGGCGGGCCGCTGGTCAACACGGTGCTGCTCGCCATCGGCACGGTGATGGCGAGCGTGGTCGGCACCACGGGTGCCGCGATGATCATGATCCGGCCCCTGATCCGCGCCAACGATGCCCGCCGCATCAATGCCCATGTGGTGATCTTCTTCATCTTCCTTGTCGCCAATATCGGCGGCTCGCTGTCGCCGCTCGGCGATCCGCCGCTGTTCATCGGCTTCCTCAAGGGCGTGGACTTCTTCTGGACCACGCAGCACCTGTTTTTCGAAACCATGACGGTGGCCGGCATCGTGCTTGCGGTGTTCGTGGTGCTGGATGTGGCGCTGTCGCGCTACGAGCGGGCGCAGAAGCTGGTCGCGCGGCGCGATCCGACGCCGGATGCGCCGCTCAGGCTGCATGGCAAGGTCAACTTCCTGCTGATCGGCGTCGTCATCGCAGCCATCCTGATGAGCGCGCAGTGGAAGCCGGGCATCGCGTTCACCGTTGCCGGCGTCGAACTGGAATTGCCGAACGTGCTGCGCGACCTGATCTTCATCGCCGTCACGGTCGTATCGATCGCCGTGACCCGCAACAAGGACCGCACCGCCAACGGCTTTACCTGGGGGCCGATCAGGGAGGTGGCGATCCTGTTCGCCGCAATCTTTACCTGCATCGTCCCGGTGATGGCGATGCTGCAGGCCGGCAGCCATGGCCCGTTCGCGCCGCTGCTGGCGCTGGTGACCAACCCCGACGGCAGCGACAACGCCGCGGCCTATTTCTGGCTCACCGGCGCGCTGTCGTCGTTCCTCGACAATGCGCCGACCTACCTCGTGTTCTTCCAGTTGGCCGGCGGCGATCCGCAGGTGCTGATGGGCGCCAAGGCGGCGACGCTGGCGGCGATCTCGTCGGGCGCGGTGTTCATGGGCGCCAACACCTATATCGGCAACGCGCCGAACTTCATGGTCTACGCCATCGCCCGCGAGAGCAACGTGAAGATGCCGAGCTTCTTCGGTTACATGCTATGGTCGGGCGCGGTGCTGATCCCGACCTTCCTGCTCGCGACCTGGCTGTTCTTCTAGGTATGATCTTGAAAAATTCGTCATGGCCGGGCTTGTCCCGGCCATCCACGCCTATCTTGATGAATTGCCGTAAGACGTGGATGCCCGCGACATAGGCGTTCGACAGAACGCCGTTCTTCGAACGGCTATGCACGGGCATGACGGCGGAGTGAACTGCGACATGGTCGACCTGACCCGGTCATACCCCACGCCGACGCCGCGCCAGGCCCTGCCGTCCTTCACTGCGGGCCAGCGCATCGGGCTGCTCGGCGGCTCGTTCAACCCCCCGCACGAGGCGCACCGCGCCGTCAGTCTGTTTGCGCTGAAGCGGCTCGGGCTCGATGCGGTGTGGTGGCTGGTGTCGCCCGGCAATCCGCTCAAGGACGTCAGCGCGCTCCACGACCTCGGTGCCCGCGTCGCGGCGGCCGAGGCGGTCGCGCGTCATCCGCGCATCAAGGTGAGCTGTCTCGAAGCTGTCATCGGCACGCGTTATACGGTGAACACGTTGTGGTATCTGCGGCGGCATTGCGCCGAGGCGCGGTTCGTGTGGCTGATGGGCGCCGACAACCTGATACAGTTCCACCGCTGGGATCGCTGGCGCGAGATCGCGAGGCTGGTGCCGTTCGCCGTGGTCGATCGCCCGCCGCTCGGCCTGCGGGCGCTGGCCTCGCCCGCGGCCCGCGCGCTCGCCGCGCACCGGTTGAACGAACGCGCCGCGATGGCGCTCGCCGACCGCGCCCCGCCGGCCTGGGTGTTTCTCACCGGTCTGAAATCCTCGCTGTCGTCCACCGCGCTGCGCAACCCGGACGGGAGCTGGAAAGGCTGAGGAGCCGCGCGGCAGCATCGCGGCGCGGCTGTCTGGACGATTGAAAACGTCGTCCCCACATGGATAGTATTCCACGGGATGCTGGGATTCGGCATCCGCGATACAGTGAAAGGACTGGTCCCTGATCCCATCTGTATTGTCCCGGGCACGAAAGCCGAAAGCTCCGGTGCCCACCGAGGTCTTGACGGCGCGTCCTGACGCTTCCGAGACCCTGAGCCTGATCCTCTCCCGTCTCGACGACATGAAGGCGGAAGATACGATCACCATCGACCTCCGCGGCAAATCCCCACTGTCGGACTACATGGTCATCACCACCGGCCGGGCCAACCGGCACGTGGGGGCCATCGCCGAGAACGTCGCCAAGGGCCTCAAGGACAGCGGCGTCGAGGGCGTGCGCATCGAAGGCATGCCGGCTTGCGACTGGGTGCTGATCGATTCCGGCGACATCGTGGTCCACGTCTTCCGCCCCGAGGTGCGCAGCTTCTATAACCTCGAGCGGATGTGGCTGCCGGAGACCGCGCAGCCGGCCTGAACGGGGCCGGGCCGGTTCCGGCCGGGTGGATGGAACCGAAAGCGCTCGATGCGTCTGACGATCATTGCCATCGGCCGTCTCAAGGATGGCCCGGAGCGGGAGCTTGCGGCGCGCTATCAGGCGCGCTTTGCCGATATCGGCCGCCGGCTCGGTTTTCGCGGCCTCGACGTCCA
>QEVP01000032.1 GCA_003576765.1 Pseudomonadota bacterium | reverse complement strand
CGCATCGAGCTGCAGCCGCCGCCAGCGGTTGCGCAGGGCGATGGCGACCGCGCGCTTGGCGTCGGCCTGGCCGACGATGTAGCGGTCGAGTTCGGAGACGATTTCGCGGGGGGAGAAGTCGGTCATGATGCGGCGGTGCTATCCAGCGTCTCGAGGGTGATGTTGCGGTTGGTGTAGACGCAGATGTCGGCGGCGATATCGAGCGAGCGGCGCACGATCGTCTCGGCGTCGAGGCCGCTGTCGGCAAGGGCGCGCGCGGCCGCCAGCGCATAATTGCCGCCGGAGCCGATCGCCATGACGCCGCCTTCCGGCTCCAGCACGTCGCCGGTGCCGGTCAGCACCAGCGACACCTCGCGGTCGGCGACGATCATCATCGCCTCCAGCCGCCGCAGGTAGCGGTCGGTGCGCCAGTCCTTGGCCAGTTCGACCGCGGCGCGGGTGAGTTGGCCCGGATACTGTTCCAGCTTGGCCTCCAGCCGCTCGAACAGCGTGAACGCATCGGCGGTGGCGCCGGCGAAGCCGCCGATCACGTCACCCTTGCCGAGCCGGCGCACCTTTTTGGCGTTGGACTTGATGACGGTCTGGCCGATCGAGACCTGGCCGTCGCCGCCGACCACCACCTTGCCGCCCTTGCGGACGGTGAGGATCGTGGTGCCGTGCCAGACCGGCGGAGCACCGGGAGAGATTGTCTGCATGAAATGAATCCTGTGAGCGGCCATGATCTAGGCATTCGCGGGGTCCGGCGCAATCGGGCGGCGCATCCGTGACCGGCCAGTTCGCGCTATCCCGCGGTAGCGAAGGCGTCGTCATCCTGTTAAAAGGGCCGCGTTTTGAGGAGTATCGTCCCATGCGGGCCGCCAGCATCCGGCGCAAGACCAGCGAGACCGAGGTTGAGGTGAGCGTCAGCCTCGACGGCACCGGCAAGGCCGAAGTGGCCACCGGCATCGGCTTCTTCGACCATATGCTGGACCTTCTGGCCCGCCATTCGCGCATCGATATCGCCGTGCGCGCCAAGGGCGATCTCCATGTCGATCACCACCACACCACCGAGGACGTCGGCATCGCGCTCGGCCAGGCGCTGCGCCAGGCGCTCGGCGACATGGCGGGGATCACCCGCTATGCCAGTCTGCACCTGCCGATGGACGAGACGCTGACCCGCGTCGCGCTCGACATTTCGGGACGGCCGGTGCTGGTGTTCCGTGTCGCCTTCCCGCGCGACAAGATCGGCGCCTTCGACACCGAGCTGGTGCGCGAGTGGTTCCAGGCTTTTGCCATGAACGCCGGCATCACGCTGCATGTCGAGACGCTGTACGGCGACAACAGCCACCACATCGCCGAGTCGTGCTTCAAGGGGCTGGCGCGCGCCTTGCGCACCGCAGTGGCGGTCGATCCGCGCAACGCGGGCGAAATCCCCTCCACCAAGGGCCAGCTTGGCGGCTGACCTTCGGGCCGGCGACGCAGGCAGGAGGACGATCATGGCGGTTTACACAGTGCATGCTCGGATCGCGCGCGGCGATGCCGTGCCGCGCGAGCCCGAGCAGTTCGTGTTCGTGCGCGACGGCTTTCATCTCTGGGCCATGGTGTTCGGCCCGCTGTGGCTTGTCTGGCACCGGCTGTGGTGGGCGACGCTCGGCTATATCGTTGCCATGGGTGCGCTCGATGTAGCACTTGCGGCACTCGGGATCGGGCCGGGCGCCATCATGCTGGTGATGGCGCTGCTTGCGCTCTTGATGGGCTTTGAGGCAACGACATTGCGGCGCTGGACGCTGTCGCGCGGCCGCTGGCGGCAGGTCGGCATGGTGGCGGCCAGCGATCCCGAAACCGCCGAGCGGCGCTTCTTCGCCCGCTGGGCCGGCCGGCGCGACCTCGAAACTGACCCACGAAGCATCGACCGCGGTGCGCCGCCGCCGCAGCGTCCGGCAGAACCGACGGTGCTGGGCCTGTTCCCCGATCCGGGGTTGTCGCGGTGACCATCGCCATCATCGATTACGGCTCCGGTAACCTGCACTCGGCCGCAAAGGCGTTCGAGCGCGCGGCGCGCGGCCTCGAGCGGCCCGACCGCGTGCTGGTGACGCGCGACCCCGATGCCGTGTTCCGCGCCGACCGCATCGTGCTGCCGGGCGTCGGTGCCTTCGCCGATTGCCGCAAGGGGCTGGACGCGCTCGACGGCATGGTCGAGGCGATGACGGAGGCGGTGCGCGACAAGGCGCGGCCGTTCTTCGGCATCTGCGTCGGCATGCAGTTGATGGCGACGCAGGGCAAGGAATACGTCGTCACGCCCGGCCTCGACTGGATCGCCGGCGACGTCGAAAAGATCACGCCCGACGACGAGCGGCTGAAAATCCCGCACATGGGCTGGAATACGCTTACACCCCTGCGCGAACACCCGGTGCTCGACGGCCTGCCGCTTGGCGAGGGCGGGCGGCACGCCTATTTCGTTCATTCTTACCAGCTCAACGCCGCGCACGAGGCCGACGTGGTGGCCCGCACCGACTATGGCGGGCCGATCACGGCCGTCGTGGCCAGGGACACCATGGTCGGCACCCAGTTTCATCCCGAGAAGAGCCAGCGCTTCGGGCTGGCGCTGATCGCCCGTTTCCTGAAGTGGACGCCGTGATTCTCTTTCCCGCAATCGATCTCAAGGGCGGCCAGTGCGTGCGCCTCGAACAGGGCGACATGGCCCGCGCCACGGTGTTCAACACCGATCCGGCGGCGCAGGCGCAGAGTTTTGCCGCGCAAGGTTTTTCGTATCTGCACGTCGTCGATCTCGACGGCGCGTTCGCCGGCCGCCCGGTCAACGTGCAGGCGGTGGAGAGCATGCTGGCGGCGGTGACGATGCCGGTGCAGCTCGGCGGCGGCATCCGCGATCTCGCCACCATCGAGGGCTGGCTCGGCAAGGGCGTGGCCCGCGTCATCATCGGCACCGCGGCGGTGCGCGATCCGGCGCTGGTCAGGACCGCGGCGAAACGCTTTCCCGGGCGCGTCGCCGTCGGCCTCGATGCGCGCGACGGCCAGGTCGCGGTCGAGGGCTGGGCGGAGAGTTCTGAGGTCACTGCGCTCGAGATCGCCCGGCGCTTCGAGGATGCCGGCGTCGCCGCCATTGTCTTCACCGACATTGCCCGCGACGGGTTGCTCAAGGGCATCAACTGGGACGCCACCATCGCACTGGCGGACGCCATTTCCATTCCCGTGATTGCTTCGGGCGGGCTGGCCTCGCTGGCCGATGTCGAGGTCCTGACGGCGCCGCGCGCGCAAAAACTCGCCGGCGCCATCGCCGGCCGCGCGTTGTATGATGGCCGCCTCGATCCGGCGGCGGCGCTTGATCTGATCCGCCGCGGACGGGCGGCATGAGCGAGGCGGATATGTTCAAGGTGCGCGTCATCCCCTGCCTCGACGTGAAGGGCGGCCGCGTCGTCAAGGGCGTAAACTTCGTCAACCTGCGCGACGCCGGCGATCCGGTGGAGGCGGCGGTGGCCTACGACGCCGCCGGCGCCGACGAACTGTGCTTCCTCGACATCGCCGCCACCAACGAAAACCGCGGCACCATGCTCGAGGTGGTGCGGCGCACGGCGGAAGCCTGCTTCATGCCGGTGACGGTCGGCGGCGGCGTGCGCACGCTCGATGATATCCGCGCCCTGCTTCGCGCCGGTGCCGACAAGGTGTCGATCAACAGTGCCGCGGTCGCGCGCCGCGAACTGGTGAAGGAAGCGGCCGAAAAGTTCGGCGACCAGTGCATCGTCGTGGCCATCGACGCCAAGCGCGTGGCCCGCAGCGGTGGCGGCGAGCGCTGGGAGATTTTTACCCATGGCGGCCGCAAGGCGACCGGCATCGATGCGCTGGAATACGCGCAGGAGGTCGTTGCGCTCGGCGCCGGCGAACTGCTTCTGACCTCGATGGACCGCGACGGCACGCGCGCCGGCTTCGACATTCCGCTGACCCGCGCAGTGGCCGACGGCGTCAATGTGCCGGTGATCGCCTCGGGCGGCGTCGGCAGCCTCGACCATCTCGTCGAAGGTGTGCGCGAGGGTCATGCCAGCGCCGTGCTTGCCGCCTCGATCTTTCACTTCGGCGAGTACACCATCCGTCAGGCGAAGGACCATATGCAGCGTGCCGGCCTTGCCGTGCGCCTCGATCCGTAACCCGCTCCCGACAGGACGTGTCCATAATGTCCTCCTTCACCCTGCACGACCTTGCCGCCATCGTCGACGCCCGCGCCGCCGGCAGCGCCGAGGTGTCCTATACCCGCAAGCTCCTCGACAAGGGCGCGGCGCACTGCGCCAAGAAGTTCGGCGAGGAGGCGGTGGAGACGGTGATCGCCGCGGTCGGTGAGGATCGCAACCGTTTTGTCTCCGAGGCCGCCGACACGCTCTTTCATCTGTTGGTGTTGCTCAAGGCGCGCGGGGTGCCGCTTGCCGAGGTCGAGGCGGCGCTGGCGGCGCGGACCAAAATGTCGGGGCTGGAAGAAAAGGCATCGCGGCCGCCCGACTGAGAGAGATGGCGTCATGGATATGCGGATCGAGCAGCAGTACAATCCCTACCGGGTGTTCTCGCGCGACGACTGGGCCAAGCTGCGCGACGACATGCCGATGACGCTGAACGCGGAGGAAGTCGCGACGCTGCGCTCGGCGCACGACCGTCTCGACCTCAAAGAGGTTCAGGACATTTACCTGCCGCTGTCGCGGCTGTTGTCGATGTATGTCGCGGCGACGCAGCGGCTGTTCGTGGCGCAGCGCCAGTTCCTCGGCATCCAGGACCGCAAGGTGCCCTACATCATCGGCGTCGCCGGCTCGGTTGCGGTCGGCAAGTCGACCACCGCGCGCGTGCTGCAGGCGCTGCTCGCGCATTGGTCGCCGAAGCCGACGGTGGCGCTGGTCACCACCGACGGCTTCCTGTTTCCCAATGCGGTGCTGGAACGCCAGGGCTTGATGCAGAAGAAGGGCTTTCCCGAGAGCTACGATCTGCCGGCGCTGCTGGCCTTCCTCAGCGACGTCAAGGCCGGCCGCAGCCCGGTGCGCGCCCCGATCTACTCGCACCTGACCTACGACATCGTGCCCAACCGTTGGGTCGAGGTGAACCAGCCCGACATCCTGATCGTGGAGGGCCTCAACGTGCTGCAGACCGGCCGCCTGCCGCGTGACGGCAAGGCCGTGCCTGTGGTGTCGGACTTTTTCGACTTCTCGGTCTATCTCGACGCCGACGAACCGGTGCTGCGCGACTGGTACGTCAGCCGCTTCCTGTCGCTGCGCAACACGGCGTTCGCCGATCCGCGCTCCTATTTCCATCGCTATGCGGTATTGTCCGACGAGGAAGCGATCGCCACCGCGCTGTCGATCTGGGAGCGCACCAACCTCGCCAATCTCGAAGACAACATTCTGCCGACACGGCCGCGCGCGACGCTGATCCTGAAGAAGGGTCCGGATCACGTGGTCGAGACGGTGGCGCTGCGGCGGCTGTAACGGCTCACGCCGCGCGGCGAGTCTCATCGGCGCCCAGGCGATACGACAGCGCCTCGGCGAGATGGGCGCGGCCGATGGTGGTGGCGCCGGCCAGGTCGGCGATGGTGCGCGCCACCCGCAGCACGCGGTGATAGCCGCGCGCGGAGAGCCGCATGGTATCGGCCGCCTCCCGCAACAGCGCCATCCCGGCGGCATCGCAACGGGCAATCTCGTCGAGGATCGCGGCCGGCGCCTCGCCGTTGGTGCGGATCTGCGGCAGCCCGAGCCGTTCGAAACGCACGCGCTGCACCTCGCGCGCGGCCGCGACGCGGGCGGCGACCTCGCGCGAGCCCTCCGCCGGCGGCGGCAGGGCGAGGTCGGCGGCACTGACCGAAGGCACCTCGATGCGCAGGTCGATACGGTCCATCAAGGGGCCGGAGATGCGCGCCTGATAGTCGGCGGCGCAGCGCTCGACATGGTTGCGGTGGCAGGCAAAGCCCGGCTCGTAAGCATTGCCGCAGCGGCACGGATTCATCGCCGCGACCAGCATGAAGCGCGCCGGATAGCTGACGCGGCGGTTGGCGCGGGCGATTGCGACCTCGCCGTTCTCAAGCGGCTGGCGCAGCGAATCCAGCACGCGCGGCTCGAACTCCGGCAACTCGTCGAGAAACAATACGCCGTTGTGCGCCAAGGAAATCTCGCCGGGTCGTGCGCGCAAGCCCCCGCCGGTCAGCGCCGCCATGCTGGCGGAGTGGTGGGGCGCGCGGAATGGTCGCCGTGAGGTCAGCGCGCCGCCCTCGATCTCGCCGGCGACCGAGGCGATCATCGACACTTCGAGCAGTTCCTGCGGCGCCAGTGGTGGCAGGATCGAGGGCAGCCGCGCCGCCAGCATCGACTTGCCGCCGCCCGGCGGGCCGACCATCAGCAGGTGATGGCGGCCGCTCGCGGCAATCTCCAGCGCCCGCTTGGCGCTCTCCTGTCCCTTGATGTCGCGCAGGTCGAGCGCCGTGCCGGCCTCGTCGTGCATTTCCGGCTGCGGCCGGCCGAGCACCTGCGTGCCCTTGAAATGATTGGCGATCTGGATCAGCGAGGCGGCCGCGACGATGGCGATCTCGGCGCCGGCCCACGCTGCTTCCGGGCCGCAGGCAGCGGGGCAGATCAGCCCGTCGTCGCGGGCATTGGCGGCGATCGCCGCCGGCAGCACCCCGGCAACCGGTGCAATCGAGCCGTCGAGGCCGAGTTCGCCGAGCACGGTGAAGCCGCTCAAGGCATCGGCGGGGATCGCGCCGATGGCGGCCATCAGGCCGAGTGCGATCGGCAGGTCGTAGTGGCTGCCCTCCTTGGGCAGGTCGGCCGGCGCCAGGTTGACGGTGATGCGCCGGGCGGGCAGCGCCAGCCCCGACGCGATCAGCGCCGCGCGTACCCGCTCGCGCGCCTCCGACACCGCCTTGTCGGGCAGGCCGACGATGGTGAAGGCGGGCAGGCCCGGCGCGACCTGCACCTGGACATCGACGCTGCGCGCCTCGATGCCCTCGAATGCCACGGTCGACACGTGCTGAACCATGCTGCCCCGCCTGTTGCGCGAAGGGTAGCGAAGTTTCAACCGTATCACAAGAACATTTGACGAACGAAATGCCGGCCAGTCTTATGGCGCGGCGGGGGCCATGATCGCTGGCGCCACATCGGCCAGCGCTGGTGCGAGCGGGCCGGCGTCGGCGGCAAAACCTGCTTTCTGCCGCAGCCGCACGCCGAAGGCATGCGGAAAACGCATCAGTTCGAGGTCGAACTGCGCCGTGGTCAGCGGCGTCGCCGCCGCGCCCTTGGGCGCGTAGAGCCGCCCCCAGATTGCGATGTCGCGGAATTGCGGCAGATCGCTCAGCCGCAGGTTGCCGATATTGCCGGTGAAGTGCAGGCACTCGCGCGCCCGGTCGTTCATCATCAGCACCCAGCCGTCTACTGTATGGCCGACATCGTTGGCGATCGGCGAGGCGACAATCATCGCCTCAGCCGCGGTCCGGAACAGGTGCTCGAACACCTCCAGGCTGTGATTGACCGGCTCGGAATAAACCGCGAGCAGGACGGGGCCGTCGGGCACCGCGACCGGCAGGATCAGCCGCTGCCAGATGACGCCGGCTTGCGCATGCGCGCTGGTGAAGCGGACGAAGGCCGGCTTGAGGGTCTGCGCGGCGCGGCGATAGATGTCCGCGAACTCGCGGGTCAGCGCATCGCTTTGCGACAGTCGCTTGCCGGAGGGATTTTCGTCGCTCGCGCGTTGCGCCGTTTCGCCGACGGTAAGGTGGACGAAGTCGTCGCCAAAACTCGCAAGCAGCGATAGATGCGCGCGCAGGGGGTAGCTCGAGCCCTCGGTGAGGCGCTGCAGCGTCAACTCGCCGGTGGCTGACAGCACTTTCCATTTCGCCCAGAGGTATTCCATGGGCGCAGTCGCGAACTCGCGCGGGATCGATGTGCCGTTGAAGACTTCGAGGGCCATTGTTCTGCCGTCACGTTCTGTGCCGCTCATGCCGGACCACGCTGGCAAAAGCCAGCGCACCGGACCGCCGCAGCGTGACAGAAGACTGTCAGCAATTGATTAAGCGGGAACCCGGAATTTGTCCGAACGCGATGGGAGCGGTCAGGATCTCGCCGCCTCGATGCGGTCCCAGATCAGGGCGGCGACGTCCGGGCCGCCGAACTTGGCGATGGCGCGGATGCCGGTCGGCGAGGTGACGTTGATCTCGGTGAGATAGCCGTCGATGACGTCGATGCCGACGAACAATAGCCGCCGTTCGCGCAAGGTGGGGCCGAGGCGCTTGCAGATTTCGGCCTCGCGCGGGGTCAATTCGGTATCGCGCGCCGCCCCGCCGCGCACCATGTTGGCGCGCAGGTCGTCGGCCGCCGGCACGCGGTTGACGGCGCCTGCGAACTCGCCATCGACCAGGATGATGCGCTTGTCGCCGTGCTTCACCTCCGGCAGGAAGCGCTGGATCACCCACGGCTCGCGCAAGGTGGTGGCGAACAGGTCGTAGAGCGAGCCGAAATTCATGTCCTTCGGCGCGATGCGGAATACCGAGGCGCCGCCGTGGCCGTAGAGCGGCTTCATCACCACGTCGCCGTGCGCCTTGCGGAATGCCTCGATCTCGTCGCGGTCGCGCGAGATCAGGGTCGGGGGCATCAGGTCGGAAAACTCCATGACCATGATCTTCTCCGGCGCGTTGCGCACGCTGGCCGGATCGTTGACCACCAGCACCTCCGGCGCGAGCCGCTCCAGGTGATGCGTCGAGGTGATGTAGGCGAGGTCGAACGGCGGGTCCTGGCGCAGCAGGATGACGTCGAAGGTTTTCAGATTGACGCGCTTGGCCGCGCCCAGCGAGAAATGGTCGCCGACCTTGTCGCGGACGTCGAGCGATTGGACCGGCGCGAATAATTCGTGCCCGAGCAGCGAGAGCCGGTCCGGTGTGTAGTAGGACAGCCGGTGACCGCGCTTCTTGGCTTCCAGCAGCAGCGCGAAGGTGGAATCGCCGCCGACATTGATGGTGGCGATCGGGTCCATCTGGACGGCGACGTTGAGCGGCATGGCAAAGGTCCGTGAGGAGGGTCCGTGGGGTACGGCGTCGGGAAGCGGTATGCGCGTTTTCAGGGGCTTGCGTCAAACGCGGCCTCGAGATGCAGCGGTACTGAACCGGGCGCGATCAGCATGGCATCGAAACGCAGATCGCAGGCCGCGCATTCGGGATGCGCCGCGAGCCAGGCTTCAGCGGCGGCAATGATGCGCTTCTGCTGGCGGGGCGTCACGGCGTAGGCGGCTTCGTCGAGCCGGCCGCGCGCCTTGACCTCGACGAACACGACGAGGTTGCCGGCCTGTGCGATCAGGTCGATTTCGCCCTGGCGGGTGCGGTGGCGCTCGGCGAGGATTGTAAATCCCTTGCCCGTCAGGCAGGCGGCGGCCTCGGCTTCCGCGTCGCGCCCGGCGCGGTAGGCGGCGACCCGCCGTGGCGCGGGCCTGCGCACGGATGACGGGTCAGTCGTCGTCATCGGCGGCGCCGGATCGCCCGGCCAGTTTCAGCGCGCGGGCATAGACCTCGCGGCGGGGGCGGCCGGAGACAGTAAGCACCTCCGCCACCGCGTCCTTGACGCTGCCGGTGCCGAGCCGCTCGCGCAACAGCGCGTCGAGGTCGGCGTCTGCCATGATGCGTGCGGCCTGCGAGGGCGGGGCGATCACCAGCACGAACTCGCCGCGCGTCTCGCGTTCGCTTGCCGTCTCCGCCAGTGTCGGCAGCGGCGCGCGCCGCACCTCCTCGTGCAGTTTTGTCAGTTCGCGGCACACGGCAGCCTCGCGCGCGCCAAGGATATCGGCGAGGTCCTTCAGTGTTGCGGCAACCCGCGCCCCCGCCTCGAACAGCACCAGCGTGGCCTCGATCCCGGCGAGCGCCGCGATGCGTGTGCGCCGTGCCGCTGTTTTCGGCGGCAGAAACCCCTCGAAGAAAAATCGGTCGGTCGGCAGCCCGGCGACGCTCAAGGCCGCGAGCACGGCCGATGCCCCCGGCAGCGCGGTGACGGCGATGCCGAGGCCGGATGCCTCGCGCGCCAGCTTGAAGCCGGGATCGGAGATCAACGGCGTGCCGGCATCCGACACCAGCGCGATCGCCGCGCCCTCGCTGAGCCGCGCGAGGAGTTTTGGCCGCATCGCGGCGGCGTTGTGCTCGTGATAGGCGACCAGCGGCGTCGCAATGGCAAAGCGCTCGGTGAGCTTGCGCGTGACGCGGGTGTCCTCGCAGGCGATGAGGTCCGCGCCGGCCAGCGTCTCGAGCGCGCGCAGCGTGATATCGCCGAGGTTGCCGATCGGCGTCGCCACCAGATAGAGGCCGGGAGCGGGCCTTGCCGCCGGCATCTGGTGGCCTGCCACGATAAAACCGGCGGCGGCCGGCCGCTCCGAGCCGCGGACGATGGAAGCACGCATGCCGCAAGACATAGACCAGATTTCGCTTCCGGGGGACTGGAAACCGTGACCGTTGCGCCACGATGCGGCGGAACGCTTCGCCACGAGCGGCCGTGCAAGGTTGGCACCGGCTTGCGTTTTGGTTAACTATTTGCCCACACGATGCCTCAACCCACCTTTTCTGATCCGGCGGGGCGTGCGCGCATGGACCGGGGTCGGTCCGGGAAAGAGAGAAGGATGGCGGATCCGCTTCGACTGACGTCACTCCATTCGGGGACGACCCGGCGCTCGGCGCTCGGGCTATTGCTCGGCGCACCGCTGCTTGCCGGCTGTGCGGGCAATAACGCTTCCCTGTTCGGCGGCGATCAGGCCGTACCGTCCGGGCCGCCGCAGCAGGGCCAGGCGATCGGCAGCGGCAACGTCAAGGCTGCCCTGGTGCTGCCGTTGTCGGGGCAGGGCAATGCCAGCTCGGTGGCGCGCTCGATGCGCAACGCGGCCGAACTGGCGCTCGCCGAGTTCAAGAACCCCGACATCCAGCTTCTGGTGAAGGACGACGCCGGCACCGCCGCCGGCGCGCAGCAGGGCGTGCAGCAGGCGCTCGACGAAGGCGCGGAGATCGTGCTCGGGCCGTTGTTCGGCGCCTCGGTGCCGGGCGCGGCGCAGGCGGCGCGGGCACGAGGCGTGCCGGTCATCGCCTTCTCGACCGATTCGAGCGTTGCCGGGCGCGGCGTCTATCTTTTGAGCTTCCTGCCGGAGTCCGATGTCGCCCGCATCGTCAGCTATGCCGCAAGCAGCGGCAAGCGCTCGTTCGCGGCGATGCTGCCGCAGAACGCCTATGGCAACGTCGTCGAGGGCGCGTTCCAGCAGGCGGTCAGCCGCGGCGGCCGGGTGGCCGCGCTCGAGCGCTACGCGCCCGGCCAGCCGCAAACCGTGGCGCGCAACATCGCGCAGGCGCTCGGCCGCGCCGACGCGTTGCTGCTCGCCGACGATGGCGAGGCGCTGGCCGGCGTGACGGCAGCACTGAGCGCCAGCGGCGCCGATTTGAAGCGCGTGCAGTTGCTCGGCACCGGGCTGTGGGACGATCCGCGCGTGTTCAGCAACGCCGCGCTGCATGGCGGCCTCTATGCCGCGCCCGATCCGTCCGGCTTCCGGGCCTTCGCCGGCCGCTACCGCGCCAAATACGGCCAGGACCCGGTGCGCACCGCGACACTGGCCTACGATGCGGTGGCGCTGGTCGCGGCGCTGGCGCGCACGCAAGGCGGTCAGCGCTTCTCGCCGGAGGTGCTGACCAATCCGTCGGGCTTTGCCGGCATCGACGGATTGTTCCGTTTCCGCCCCGACGGCACCAACGAGCGCGGCCTTGCCGTGATGCGGGTGGCCGCGGGCGGCGGCCAGCCGGTCGCGGGCTCGCCCAAGAGTTTCGGCGCCTAGATAGAGCATGATCCCGGAAAAAGCCTGCCCTCGGACCTGACCCGAGGACGGGAGCCGGTTTTCCGCCCGGGCCCGTCCGGCACATGGCGACGCACTTACTTTGCCGCGCCCTTGTCGCCTTTCCTGACATCGACCGCGCCGGTCGGCGCCTGCGGCGGCGGCTCGTGCTTCGGCGCGGCGTCGGTCTGCGGCGACGGCGGGGCCTGCGGCGCGCTGGCGGCGACGTTGACGGACAGCCCGAAAATCTTCCACTGCCGGTCCACCGGCGCGAACAGCAGTTCGAACTTCACTTGCAGCGGCGTCGAGGGAAAGAACCCCGCCATGTGCAACATGCAGTTCGGCTCGATCTGCGGCAGCAGCGTCAGTTGCGGCTCCAGCACCGCCACCCCGCCGAGATCCATGCCCTGGGCGCGCTGGCTGGCGAAGATCTCGGCGAGTTTTGCCGCGGTATTGAGCTGAAAGCCCGGCGCGCCGAGGTCGCGCAGCACGGTGTAGTTGCCGGTCTTGTTGGCCTGATCGAGCGCCAGCAGCACCGAGCGGATCATGATCACGACGCCGTTGCGGTCGATGTGGGCCGGCGTCGGGCCGGCCGGCGGTTTTGCGGCGGCTTTCGGTGGTGCGGGCGTGTGCTTGGGCGGCGCTTGCTTGTCGGCGGACTGCGCGTGAACGGCACCGCCGCACAGCAAGGGAGCGGTCGCGATCAGCACCAGCCACAGGCAGACATGACGGGCGTCGGCTCGAACCGGCTGCTTCAACTTAAGGCCCCCGCACCTCGTCCGCCGCGCAACAGCATAACGCGGTGCTCCGCGAAGTGTCCATGACGGACGGTTCGGGCAGCGCTCGTCGACCGTCAGAACTCGCCCGCGAGGCCGATGCGCGCGCCGTGGCTGTCGCCGCCGCCGAACGAATAGCCGGCGGTGATCGCAAGCGGACGACTGGTGTCGAAGCTGTAGGCGAGCGATGCGCCGAACGCCGTCTCGCCCTTGAAGTGACCGACATTGGTGGCCCAGCTGGTGCGGCCCGGCGCCGAGGGCATCGGCGCCGACGTCATGGCGATCGCGGTGGCGATGCCACGCCGCGCCTCGACGCGGGTTTCCGTGAGGCTTCGGTTCAAGCCCACCAGACCGGCCTCCAGCGAACTGACACGGCCGTCGAGATTGGCGATTGAATCGGCACTGAAGGCGGTGACCGCGAGGTTGCCGCTGGCATCCGAGGTGACGAAATGGGTCGCGCCCGATTGCGCCGCCCGGCTCTGCGCCGACGCAATGCCGGCCAGCGTGTAGGTGTTGGTCGCGGTGCCGACCATCACCTGGTTGGCGCGCGTCGTGGCCGCGCCCTGGCCAAGCGCCATCGAACTGGCGAAGCCGGCCCGCGCGCCCTGGCCGAGGGCAGTGGCGTTGTCGGCGGTCGCCTGCGCGTTCTGGCCGATGGCGGTGGAGCTTCCGCCGGCTGCCAGCGAACCTTGGCCGGTCGCCGTGGAGAAAGCCTCGATCGCCTGCGCGCCCTGTCCGGACGCGGTCGAAGAAAAGCCGAACGCATGCGCGCCATGGCCTGTGGCGGTGGAATTCGAAGCCGTCGCCTCCGCAACCGCGCCCGTGGCAAACGATTCGGTCGTCCGCGCACCCTGTCCGGTCGCGGTGGATTGCAGGCTCGTCGCCTGCGCGCCCTGACCGGTGGCGGTAGAATAGCTGCCGCTCGCCGTCGCGCCCGCGCCGGTGGCGGTGGCGGCCACCGCATCAGCCTCAGCGTTGTAGCCGACAGCGGTGGCGTTGTCCTGGCCCGCTGCGGTCGTGCCGGCCCGGGCGCCCGCGCCAAGCGCGGTCGCGCCCTCGCTCGTGAAGCCGGGTACGCCCGTGTTCAATTCGCCGCCGGCCGCTGCGCTTGCGCCCAGCGCGATGGCGTTCGGCCCCTGTGCTTGCGCAGCTGGCGCAACGAAACTGCCGGCATTGCCGCCGATGGCGATTGCGCCCGCACCTGCCGCGCGCGCGGCAGCTCCGACCGCAATGCTGTCCGATGCCGACGCGTTGGTGGCTCGGCCGATCGAGATGCTGTCTTGCCCGGCCCCATTTCCACCGTTCGCGAAGGACCCGATGGCCACGGCTCCGTTGGCGGAGGCGTCCGCGCTCGAGCCGATCGCCACATTGGCGCCGCCATCCGCGGCGCGCGCGCCGATACCGATCGCGGTTGCGGACCCGGGGAAGACGGGATTTGATGTATCTGTCGCGACCGAGTTGGCGCCGCAGGCAAGTTGGCGGTCGCCGATGTTCTCGACGCAGCTTGCTGTGCTACTCGGCGCGTCGACAGTCTGTGCGCGCGCTTTCCCGGGCGCGAACGCCGCCGCCGACGCCGCCAGAGCCGCGCCGAGATAAAGCGCCAGTCGCGCCCGCGCGCCGCCGCAACTTGAAACACGCCCAGCCCTTGCCAGCATCATCGCCTGCCCCTCCGCGGAAGTCTTGAAACTCCGCCGCAGGAGCAGATTGCCGGGGCGAGGCGGGCGGTGGCCAGTCGTCAAATGACGACTGCCGGGCGGATCGTGCGGCGGGATGCGCCGGTTCGTTTTGGGCTGTGACCGGGATGCAACATGCGGCGGCGCCAACGAGCGGCCCTGCCGTGATGCGGGTGGCCGCGGGCGGCGGCCAGCCGGTCGCCGGCTCGCCCGAACGTTTTTTGGCGCGTCGAGCGGTCGCTCTAAACGTCGCGTTCGTCATGCTCGGACTTGATCCGCGCATCCCGCTTATGGCCGCAGTGCCTGCATAATCCAGATGGCCGGGATAAACCCGGCCATGACGATGTCAGGAGGTCGTTACGCGTCAGCCTTACGCCGCCTTGCGCTTCGGCTGCAGCAGTTTGCGATTGACCAGGCACTCGGCGATCTGCACCGCGTTGAGCGCCGCGCCCTTGCGCAGGTTGTCGGACACGCACCACAGCACCAGCCCGTTTTCGACGGTGGCATCCTCGCGGATGCGGCTGATGTAGGTCGCGTCCTCGCCGGCCGACTCATACGGCGTGACGTAGCCGCCCGGCTCCTGCTTGTCGATCACCAGGCAGCCCGGCGCCTTGCGCAAGGTTTCGCGCGCCTCGTCGGGCGTGATCGGGTCGGCGAACTCAATGTTGACCGCCTCCGAGTGACCGATGAACACCGGCACGCGCACGCAGGTCGCCGTGAGCTTGATGGCGGGGTCGAGGATTTTCTTGGTCTCGGCCACCATCTTCCACTCTTCCTTCGTGTAGCCGTCCTCCATGAACACGTCGATGTGGGGGATGACGTTGAAGGCAATGCGCTTCGGAAATTTCTTGCTGACGATATCGCTCGCCGTGAACACCGCCTTGGTCTGCGCAAACAGTTCGTCCATCGCGTCCTTGCCGGCGCCCGATACCGACTGGTAGGTCGAGACCACGACGCGCTTAATCGTCGCGCGGTCGTGCAGCGGCTTGAGCGCGACGACGAGCTGTGCGGTGGAGCAGTTCGGGTTGGCGATGATGCCCTTCTTGGTGAAGCCGGCAACCGCTTCGGCGTTGACCTCGGGCACGATCAGCGGCACGTCGGCGTCGTAGCGCCACGCCGAGGAGTTGTCGATCACCACCGCGCCGCTCGCCGCGATCTTCGGCGACCACTCCTTCGAGGTCTCGCCGCCGGCCGACATCAGGCAGATATCGACATCGGAGAAGTCGTAGGAGTCCAGCGGTTTGACTTTCAGGGTCTTGTCGCCGAACGACACCTCGACGCCGGTCGAGCGGCGCGAGGCCAGCGCCACCACCTCGTCGGCCGGAAAGCTGCGTTCGGCGAGGATGTCCAGCATCTCCCGCCCGACATTGCCGGTCGCTCCGACCAGCGCGACTTTGTAACCCATCGTCAGGACTCCGAGATAATCCCGGCGGCGCTTTCCCGCGGGCCGGAAACGCCAGCTTCTAGGCGAGAACCCGCGATAAGACAATGCCGCCGGCGCGCGGCCGGTGCCGTGCGGGCGGCGGAACCCGCGGCCGTCCGGCGGCGTTATTCGCCCGGGTGTGGCCGGATGGACCTTGTCGCCTCTCGGGCGGTGCGGCTAAAGTCCGTTGGAACCGGAATCAACGAGGCCGTAATGACCCTGAAGCTCGTCCCCGCCGCCATTGCTGCGCTGTTCGCCGCCGCTCTGCTCGTCTTCAGCGCCGGCGACTCCGCCGCCCAGCAGAATGCGCAGCGGGCGTATCGCGGCACGTCTCCCAATGTGTCCTATCAGGCCGGGCCGCGCACCCGCGTCTACATCTCGCGGCGCTCCTTCCTCGACGCCGGCACCGAGGTGCTGCCGGGCGAGCGCAAGTTCACCGATTACGCCATTCCGCCGGGCTCGACCTTCGCCCGCGACAATTTCAACCGGCCGCTCGACCGCCAGCCGCTCTCGTCGGGCTACGATCTCGGCGGCTATCCGACCGGATTTCCGCTGTACTAAAGCGTTTTTGCTTTTGATGGACCTAATCGCCCGTCATGCCCGGACTTGATCCGGGCATCCATCTTTCTGGAAAGAAAAAAGGATGGATTGCCGGGTCATAAGGGCGTTCACGCCCGTCTTCGACGGGCTATGCCCGGCAATGACGCCGCAAACTGCTTCCGTCAAAATTAGGAAAAGCTTTAAGCGCTTTCGAGCGAAACCGGTCAGGCGGTCAGCGCCTGCATTTCCTTGAGGATCGCTTCCCCCATCTCGGCGGTCGAAACCACGGTCGCGCCCGCGGCGGCGAGGTCGGCGGTGCGCAGGCCCTTGGCGAGCGCCCCGGCGATCGCCTGGTCGAGCCTGTCGGCGAGGTCGCCACGGTCGAACGAATAGCGCAGCGCCATGCCGAACGACGCCAGCATGGCGATCGGGTTGGCCTTGCCCTGCCCGGCGATATCCGGCGCCGAGCCGTGCACCGGCTCGTACAGCGCCTTGCGCGTGCCGGTCCTGGCGTCGGTTTCGCCGAGCGAGGCCGACGGCAGCATGCCGAGCGAGCCGGTCAGCATCGCGGCGATGTCGGACAGCATGTCGCCGAACAGGTTGTCGGTGACGATGACGTCGAACTGCTTCGGCCAGCGCACGAGCTGCATGCCGCCGGAATCGGCGAGCTGGTGCTCCAGCGTCACGTCGGGATATTCGCGCTTGTGAACGGCGCCGACTACTTCCTTCCACAACACGCCCGACTTCATGACGTTGTTCTTTTCCATCGACGTCACCTTGTTGCGGCGCTTGCGGGCCAGCTCGAAGGCGACGCGGGCGATGCGCTCGATCTCGTAGGTGTCGTAGACCTGGGTGTCGATGGCGCGCTTCTGACCGTTGCCGAGATCGGTGATGGTTTTCGGTTCGCCGAAATAGACGCCGCCGGTCAGTTCGCGCACGATCATGATGTCGAGCCCCTCGACCACGTCGGGCTTGAGGCTCGAGGCTTCGGCGAGCGCCGGATAGCAGATCGCCGGGCGCAGGTTGGCGAACAGCTGCAGCTCCTTGCGCAGCCGCAACAGCCCCGCTTCGGGGCGGACGTCGTAAGGGACCGGGTCCCATTTCGGCCCGCCGACCGCGCCGAAGAGCACCGCGTCGGCGGCGAGCGCCTTGGCCATGGTGGCATCGGTGATGCTGACCTTGTCGGCGTCGTAACTTGAGCCGCCGACCAGCCCTTCCTCGATTTCGAAGCGCAAAATCCCTTCCGCGTCGAGCCAGCCGATCAACCGCTTCACTTCCGCCATCACCTCGGGGCCGATGCCGTCGCCGGGAAGCAGCAGAAGTTTATGAGGGGTCATCACGCGGTGCCTTGTCGGTTGGGGAAATCCCGGTGATTGCTAGTGGGCCTCTGCCGAATTGGCAAGCCACCATTGCCGCATCGCCCCTGTGCAGGGCGGGCGCGCGCTGCCACAGTGGCGTGCCGGAGGAATTGCGTGACGACGAGCCGACAATCGCCAGGTGCGGCAACCGCCCCCGCCCTGATCATCCTCAGCCTGTCGCTGTCGATCGCCGCCGGGCTCGGCATCGGGCGCTTTGCGTATTCGCTGGTGCTGCCCGACATGCGCGACAGCCTCGGCTGGTCGTACTCGACCGCGGGCTTCATGAACACGGTCAATGCGGTCGGCTATCTCGCCGGCGCGCTCGGCGCCTCGAAGCTGGTGCGGCGCATCGGAGCGTTTCGAGCGGTCTGGCTCGGCATGCTGATCTGCCTTGCGGCGCTGGCGCTGTCGGCCGTCTCGGGGCGCATCGTGCCGTTTTCGCTGGCGCGGCTGGCGCTCGGCGTCGGCGCGGCGTTCTCGCTGGTCGGCGGCGGCGCGCTGACCGCGACCATCGCGCAGGCCAATCCGTCTCGCGCCGCGGTGCTGCTCAGCCTGTTCTATACCGGACCGGCAATCGGCATCATCGTTTCTGGGCTGGTATCGCCGTTCGTGCTCGAGGCGTTCGGCGGTGGTTCATGGTGGCTGGTCTGGGTGGTGCTGACGGCGATCTCGGCGGCGTTCGCGCTGGTGGTTTGGGCCTATCGCGTCGAGAGCCCGCCGGCGGCGCGCGAAAGCGTCGTCGCGCGCGTCGCGCTGCGGCCGATCATCGCTTACCTCACCGGCTATTTTCTGTTCGGCGCCGGCTACATCGCCTACATGACCTTCATGATCGCCTATGTGCGCGATGCCGGCGGCGGCGCGCTGGCGCAGAGCGCGTTCTGGTGCACGATCGGGCTCGGCGCCTTCATCTCGCCGTGGATCTGGCGCGGCCTGATCGAGCGCGGCGACAACGGCATGGCGATGGCGGTGCTGATGGCGATGACCGCGGTCGGCGCCGCGCTGCCGATGGCCGGGCACGGGCCGTTGTTGCTCGGCGCCTCGGCGCTGGTGTTCGGCATCGCCTTCTTTGCGGTGGTCACGGCGACCACGGCCTTCGTCCGCTTCAACTATCCGCCGGCGGCGTGGCCGCAGGCGATCGCCGTGATGACCATCGCCTTCAGCCTTGGCCAGACGCTCGGGCCGTTCGTCACCGGCGCGATCACCGACGCGCTCGGCAGCCTGTTCTACGCGCTGGTGGCCTCCGCCGTGGCGCTCGGGGTCGGTGCCATCGTGGCGGTCGGCCAGCGTCCGCCGACGCCGGCACCAAGGTGATTATTCCACCACGCCGCAGGCGATG
Source organism: Pseudomonadota bacterium (assembly GCA_003576765.1). Lineage (GTDB taxonomy): Bacteria > Pseudomonadota > Alphaproteobacteria > Rhizobiales > Xanthobacteraceae > PRO6. Next base: position 7,122 of record QEVP01000032.1, on the reverse strand, counting down.
CGGTCGCCGGCGTTGCCGGCCGGGTCGCTCTTGTAGTCGTCAGGTCCGGCATGGATGACGAGGGCGGTGCCGTTCTGCTGATAAAGCGAGTTCGGCTTGCCCTTTTCCAGCGTGATCGCGGTGTTGACGATCTCCGCTTGCAGGTCGCCGGAGGCCGGCACGATCAGGTTGGGCATGTCGCCGGCATGCTGGCCGTCCGCCGCCATCATGCCGTGCTTTTTGGCCGTGGGGTTGAAATGCCCGCCCGCCGAGGTGAACGGCGGCTCGCACTTGCCGACGGCATGGACGTGAAAGGCGTGCTCGCCCGGCGGGAGGCCCTTGAGCGCGAGCCGCATCAGCACGCCGTGCGGGCCCTCGCTGAGCGCGACGGTGCCGACCTCGGCGCCGCTTGCACTTTTCAGCGTGACCTTGGCACCCTGGGCCATGGCGGGGGCCGCAATGGCGAGAGTGGCGATTGTCGTCAGAAGCATCCGCGCGATCATCGTGGTCTCCGGGAGTTGAATGGTGTCTGCAACTGACGATCCGGCGGACGATTTGTTCCTTGTGAAGCCGGGCTCCGTCGCGGACGTTTGAGGGACTGGAGGGCGGTTTTGTTGTCAGCAGCGCAAGGCGGGTCTATAGCGACTTTACGCGAAAACGCCGCGCCAGAACAGCACGCCCGGGCCATCGCGCCGGCTCCCTGAGGGCCGTGCGAGACGGTTACCGGATCGTCCTCCTTGTCGCCGATACGCACCAACCCGGACCGCCGCATGACCGAAACCGACGCCAACCTGTTCTCACGCCTGCTGGGCACCTTGCGCGAGCCGGCCAAGACCGCGATCGAGACCGCCGAGGGCGAGCGCATCAGCTACGGCGACCTGGTGGCGCGCTCCGGCCGGATGGCCAACCTGCTGGCGGCGCGTGGCGTCAAGCCCGGAGACCGCGTCGCGGTGCAGACGGAGAAGTCGGTCGAGAACCTCGTGCTTTATCTCGCCACCGTCCGCGCCGGCGCGGTCTATCTGCCGTTGAATACCGCCTATACCGCGCACGAGGTCAATTACTTCGTCACCGACGCCGAGCCCACGCTCATGGTCTGCGATCCGGCCAAAGCCGAGGCGATCCGCGCCATCGCCGCAAAAGTCGGCGCGCAGGTGGAGACGCTCAGTGCCGATGGCGGCGGCTCGCTGAGTGCCGCCGCGGCCGATCAGCCGGCCGAATTCGCAACGGTCACGCGCGCCGGCGACGATCTCGCCGCCATTCTCTACACCTCCGGCACCACCGGGCGGTCGAAGGGCGCGATGCTGACCCACGACAACCTGATGTCGAACACGCTGACGCTGACCGACTTCTGGCGCTTCACCGCGAAGGATGTGCTGATCCACGCGCTGCCGATCTATCACACCCACGGCCTGTTCGTGGCCAGCAACGTCACGCTGTGCGCCGGCGCCAGCATGATCTTCCTGCCGAAGTTCGATGCCGACCGCATCATCGAGCTGATGCCGCGCGCGACCGTGCTGATGGGCGTGCCGACCTTTTACACGCGCCTGCTCGCCAGCCCGCGGCTGACCCGCGAGGCCGCCGCGCATATGCGGCTGTTCATTTCCGGCTCGGCGCCGCTGCTGGCTGACACCCATCGTGAGTGGTCGGCGCGCACCGGTCATGCCGTGCTTGAACGCTATGGCATGACCGAGACCGGCATGAACACCTCCAATCCCTATGACGGCGATCGCGTGCCGGGCGCGGTCGGCTTTCCGTTGCCGGGCATTGCCGCGCGCGTCACCGATCCCGAAACCGGCAAGGAATTGCCGCGCGAGGAGATCGGCATGATCGAGGTCAAGGGTCCGAACGTGTTCAAGGGCTACTGGCGAATGCCGGAGAAGACGGCCGCCGAGTTTCGCCCTGACGGGTTCTTCATCACCGGCGACCTCGGCAAGATCGACTCACGCGGTTATGTCCACATCGTCGGCCGCGGCAAGGATCTGGTGATCACCGGCGGCTTCAACGTCTATCCCAAGGAGATCGAAAGCGAGATCGATGCCATGCCGGGCGTCGTGGAATCGGCGGTGATCGGCGTGCCGCACGCCGACTTCGGCGAGGGCGTCACCGCCGTGGTGGTGGCCGAGAAAGGCGCCAAGCTCGACGAGGCCGCGGTGATCGGCGCGCTCGACGGCAAGCTGGCGAAATTCAAGATCCCGAAGCGGGTGTTTTTCGTCGACGAACTGCCGCGCAACACCATGGGCAAGGTGCAGAAAAACATTCTGCGCCAGACCTATGCGACGATCTACCAGAGCTGAGATGGCGCTGCCGTCAAAGAGTGAACACTCGCTCATGATATGGTTTCGGGGCCGCCCGTCAGGATTTTCGGAGCGGCGCGGAACCGGCACCAGCCGATCGAGAAAAAGCCTTGAGCGTGCGGGCTCTGCGGGCCAGCGGCAGGGCAAGGCAACAAAGAAATGAATTAAACCTCTAAAACATAAAAATCCTCGTTGCTTTGGTGAGTTTGTCTTCGTAAATAGAACACCTCTAGTCGTGGCCCGGCGCGACCGCGATTGCCTTCATCCCGGCCTTGGTCGCCGCAACCGTCGAAGTCCGCTCATGCCCGCCAGGATCGACCGCCCGCTCTCGCCACACCTGCAAACCTACCGGATGACGCTGACGATGGCGCTGTCGGTGGTGCATCGCGCCACCGGGCTGGCGCTCTATGCCGGCACGCTGCTGCTGGTGTGGTGGCTGATCGCCGCGGCCTCGGGACCCGCGGCCTATGCGCAGCTCCAGGCATTTGCCGGAAGCTGGATCGGCCGCCTGATCCTGTTCGGCTACACTTGGGCGCTGGTGTTCCATCTGCTCAGCGGCATCCGTTATCTGATCTGGGACCTCACCTACGGTTTCGAGGCGCGCGAACGCGAATGGCTGACCCGCGCCGCGTTGATCGGCTCCATCGTGCTGACCATTTTACTGTGGGTGCTGGTTTTCGCCATGGGAGGCGGCCGATGAACACGGAAACCCAGTCCTCCATGCGCACGCCGATGAGCCGCGTCCGCCGTCTCGGCACGGCGAAGTCAGGCACCGGCGATTTCTGGCGTCAGCGTCTCACCGCCGTCGCCATGGTGCTGCTGATCGTGCCGATGATCGCCATCGTCATGATGCTGCTCGGCCGCAACCAGGCCGGCGCGGCGCAGATTCTCGGCTCACCGCTGATCGCCATCGTCACGCTGTTGTTCGTCATCGCGAGCTGCTGGCACATGAAGATCGGCGTGCAGGTGGTGATCGAGGACTACGTCCACACCGAGAACCTCAAGCTCGCGCTGATCATGGCCAATACGTTCTTCTCGATCGCCGTGGCGCTGGCCGCGATCTACGCCATCTTCAAACTGTCATCTGGAGTGTAGCCCATGGCCGGTTCTGGCAATGGCGCGCCCGCCGTCAACGGCCACGCCTATCCGCTTGAGGATCACAGCTACGACGTCGTGGTGGTCGGCGCGGGCGGCGCGGGCTTGCGCGCGGTGGTCGGGTGCAGCGAGGCCGGCCTGCGCACGGCTTGCGTCACAAAAGTGTTTCCGACGCGCTCGCACACGGTGGCGGCGCAGGGCGGCATTTCCGCTTCGCTCGGCAACATGCACAAGGACGACTGGCGCTGGCACATGTACGACACCGTGAAGGGGTCGGACTGGCTCGGCGATCAGGATTCGATCGAGTACATGGTGCGCCACGCGCCCGAGGCGGTGTACGAACTCGAGCACTGGGGCGTGCCGTTCTCGCGCACCGACGAAGGCAAGATCTATCAGCGCCCGTTCGGCGGCATGACCGTCGATTACGGCAAGGGCCAGGCGCAGCGCACCTGCGCCGCCGCCGACCGCACCGGCCACGCCATGCTGCACACGATGTACGGCCAGGCGCTGCGCCATTCGGCGGAGTTTTTCATCGAGTTCTTCGCCATCGATCTGATCATGGACGATCAGGGCGTCTGCCGCGGCGTCGTCGCGCTCAACCTCGACGACGGCACGCTGCACCGTTTCCGCGCCCAGACCGTAATTCTCGCCACCGGCGGCTATGGCCGCGCCTACCAGTCCTGCACCTCGGCACACACCTGCACCGGCGACGGCGGCGGCATGGTGCTGCGCGCCGGCCTGCCGCTGCAGGACATGGAGTTCGTCCAGTTCCATCCGACCGGCATCTACGGTTCCGGCTGCCTGGTGACCGAAGGCGCGCGCGGCGAGGGGGGCTATCTCGTCAACTCCGAGGGCGAGCGCTTCATGGAGCGCTATGCACCCTCCGCCAAGGACCTCGCCTCGCGCGACGTGGTGTCGCGCGCCATGACCATCGAGATTCGCGAAGGGCGCGGCGTCGGCAAGAACAAGGACCACATCTACCTGCACCTCGATCATCTCGATCCAAAGGTGCTGCACGAGCGCCTGCCCGGCATTTCGGAATCGGCGCGCATCTTCGCCAACGTCGACGTGACGCGCGAGCCGATCCCGATGATCCCGACCGTCCACTACAACATGGGCGGCATCCCGACCAACTATCACGGCGAGGTGGTGACCAAGAAGAACGGCGACAACGACGCCGTTGTGCCCGGCCTGATGGCGGTGGGCGAGGCGGCCTGCGTCTCCGTTCACGGCGCCAACCGGCTCGGCTCCAACTCGCTGATCGACCTCGTGGTGTTCGGCCGCGCCGCGGCGCTGCGGCTTGCGGAAAAGCTGACGCCGAACGGCAAGCAGCCCGATCTGCCGGCGGATTCCGCCGACCGGGCGCTGTCGCGCCTCGACCATTTCCGTTACGCCTCCGGCGGCACACCGACCGCGAAAATCCGCGACAACATGCAGCGTGTGATGCAGAACAACTGCGCCGTGTTCCGCACCGGCGAGGTGCTGAACGAAGGCCAGAAGCAGATTCACGCCGTGCTCGGCGGCATCGATGATATCTCCGTCACCGATCGCTCGCTGATCTGGAATTCCGATCTGGTCGAGACGCTGGAGTTCGACAACCTGATCGCGCAGGCCGTGGTGACGATGGATTCCGCCGCCAACCGCACCGAAAGCCGCGGCGCGCACGCGCGCGAGGACTTTCCGGACCGCGACGATGCCAATTGGATGAAGCACACGCTGGCGTGGCTCGATGGCAATGGCAAGGTCACGATCGACTACCGTCCGGTGCACAACTACACAATGAGCAATGACGTGCAGTACATCCCGCCGAAGGCGCGCGTGTACTAAGAAAAAAGGACAAGGCAATGGCCGAGTTCGCGCTCCCGAAGAACTCCAAGATCACCGAAGGCAAGACCTGGCCGAAGCCGACCACGACCGCGAACCTGCGCGAGTTCAAGATCTATCGCTGGGATCCGGACGATACCAAGAACCCGCGCATCGATACCTACTATGTCGATACTGGCGATTGCGGACCGATGGTGCTCGACGGTCTGATCTGGATCAAGAACAAGATCGACCCGACGCTGACCTTCCGCCGCTCCTGCCGCGAGGGCGTGTGCGGCTCCTGCGCCATGAACATCGACGGCAAGAACGGCCTTGCCTGCATCACCTCGATGCACGATGAACCGGCCGGCGCCGTCAAGGTCAATCCGCTGCCGCACCAGCCGGTGGTCAAGGACCTGGTGCCCGACCTCACCAACTTCTATGCGCAGTACGCCTCGATCGAGCCGTGGCTGCACACCACGACGCCGACGCCGCAGAAGGAATGGAAGCAGAGCAAGGAGGACCGCGCAAAACTCGACGGCCTCTACGAGTGCATCCTGTGCGCCTGCTGCTCGACGGCGTGCCCGAGCTACTGGTGGAACTCCGACCGCTATCTCGGCCCGGCGGCGCTGTTGCAGGCCAATCGCTGGGTGTCCGACAGCCGCGACGAGGCGACCGGCGAGCGGCTCGACAATCTCGAGGATCCGTTCCGGCTCTATCGCTGCCACACCATCATGAACTGCACCAAGGCGTGCCCGAAGGGACTCAATCCCGCCAAGGCCATCGCGGAGCTGAAGAAGAAGATGGTCGAGCGCCAGACCTGACCGGCGCTCGCCTCGCTCCGAAGAGATATCGCAATGGTTTCAACGGCGGCGGTGGCCGCCGTTTTCTTTTGCGCGACACCACAGCAGCGCCATGGTCCGCGGCCCGACGTGGAACCCGGTGGCCGCAGCAGGGTTGAGCCTCGCTATCTTTTTTCATCGCCGGTGCCGGCGAGGGCGTCGAGCCGCGCCTGAACCCAAGCTGAATAGGCAGCAATTTCAGCGGTGTGAACGAAAAATAATCCGCCTTCTCGATAAGCCGGTTGCCATATTGCGGCCGTACGCCGCCCCTTGAGTGCCGGTGCATCCCGTCGAAACCTGACCCTGGAGACGAGCCCGAATGACCAGTTTCCGCATGATCCTGCTGGCGACCACCGCTGTTTCGCTGGCGTCGATCGCTCCACACGCTGCCGTTGCCAACGACGGTGCGCTCCGGCTCGCACAGGCGCCGGCGGAGGACGGAGGAGGGGTCGAGCGGGGGAAGGATGCGCGGCAGCCGCGGCCACCCGCCAAGGGTGCGCCGCCCGCCAAACAGCCGGCCGAGACGAAGCAACCCGCCCCGCGCGCCGCCCCGCCAGCCGGCGCGCCGCCCGCTGCCCAGCCTGCACCGCAACAGCCACGCCCGACGCCGCCCGCGCCCGCTGCCAGGCAGCCTTCGGCACCGGCCTCCCCGCCCCCTGCTGCCAGGCAGCCTCCCGCGGCGCCTTCGGCGCCAGCCGCCAAGCAGCCTTCGTCCGCGCCGCCGCCGGCCGCGCGGCCTCAGGGTGGCCCGGGCGAGCGTCCGGGACGCGGCGAACGCGGCCAGCCGCCCGAGCGGCAAGGCGAACGGCAAGGCGAGCGTCCGGACCGTTCCGGTCGGCCGGAGGCGCCTGCCCCCGGACAGCGCGGCAGTGCCCCGCCGCCCGCTTCATCGACGCCATCGACGACCGCGCCGGCTGCACCGGCGCGCCCGGACGGCCGTTCCGGCAGCCCGCGCGACACCTTGCGGCCCGAAGCTCCGCCGCCGCAGCCCGCGACACCGCAGACTGCGCCCAGGCAGACCCAGCCCACGCCGCCGCCTGCCCCGACCTCACCTTCGGCCGCGCCGCCGTCCGGCGTGCAGTCGCCCGCCGGCCGCGAAAGCGGAGCAC
>QEVP01000031.1 GCA_003576765.1 Pseudomonadota bacterium | reverse complement strand
GCGGTAGCCGGCGAGGTTGGCCTGGCTCGACAGCACGTCCATCACCTGCGCCCGGGTGATGCGCGGCATCAGCTCCATGGCGAACGCCGACACCCCGGCTTCGGCCAGCGCCTTCAGCGCCGCCTCGTTGCCGTAGGGGTCCATGATGGCGAGGACCAGCGCGCCCTTCTTGTACGAGGCAAGCTCGGATGCCTCCGGACGGCGCACCTTCAGCACGATGTCGGCATCCTTCGCCGCGTCCGCGCTGATCTCGGCGCCCGCCGCCGCATAGTCGGCGTCCGGAATCCCCGAACGCTCCCCCGCCCCCGGCTCGACCGCAACCTCAGCCCCAAGCCCGATAAACCGCTTCACCGTGTCGGGCGTCCCACCAACACGACACTCCCCGCCAAAACCCTCGCCCAATATCGATATCTTCATGTGCCCCTCCCGCGATGCCGGCATCGCATCGGCCGGTCCGCGCCGCGCCGGCCATCGCGCCCACGCGCGCAGCGGTTATCTGACGCAAGCCCCGCAAGGATTGTGAGTAGCGTGTGGGATCAGAGGAGGAACAGCGCCATCAGGATCACCACCACGATCACCGTGCCGGTGCCGTATTTCGCCAGGTTGATGAAGCTGCGATAGGCCGCTTCATGCGCCTCGTAGTCGTTGCCGCTTGCGGTGTCGTAGACGATCTCGCCGTGCTCGGCCATCGGGTCCTCCAGCCATCTGCCTGCCCCGGCAGCCTTCGCGCGGAACAAAACCGCAACCGACAGCGCCGGGGCGAAAAACGCTCGCATGCCCTCGTGCGCGGGGCGAACTTCAGGGCATTACCCGAACTCTCCCCGAAGGGCAATGTCGGAGCGGGCGCTATCCCATCGCCTCCAGTTCGGCAATCATGCCCTCGATCACCGACAGCCCGCCGTCCCAGAACGACGGGTTCCTGGCGTCGAGCCCGAACGGCGCAAGCAGTTCGGAATAGTGCTTGGTGCCGCCGGCCGCGAGCATCGCGAGGTAGCGCTCGGCGAAGCCGTCGGCGGCGCGCTCGTAGACCGCATAGAGCGAGTTCACCAGGCAATCGCCGAACGCGTAGGCGTAGACGTAGAACGGCGAATGGATGAAGTGCGGGATGTACATCCAGAACGTCTCGTAGCCCGGCTTGATCTCGATCGCCGGCCCCAAACTCTCGCCCTGCACCGACAGCCAGATCTCGCCGAGCCGCTCGGCGGTGAGTTCGCCGGCGCGCCGCTCGGTATGGACGGCACGCTCGAAGGTGTAGAACGCGATCTGCCGCACCACCGTGTTGATCATGTCCTCGACCTTGCCGGCGAGCAGCGCCTGGCGCTGTTTGGCGCTGCGCGTGGTGGCCAATAGCCGCTTGAAGGTCAGCATCTCGCCGAACACGCTGGCCGTCTCGGCCAGCGTCAGCGGCGTCGGCGCCATCAACGCGCCGTTCTTCGCCGCCAGCACCTGATGCACGCCGTGGCCCAGTTCGTGCGCGAGCGTCATCACGTCGCGCGGCTTGCCCTGATAGTTGAGCAGCACATAAGGGTGCGCCGACGGCGTGGTCGGATGCGAGAACGCGCCCGGCGCCTTGCCCGGCCGCACCGGCGCATCGATCCAGCGCTCGGCGAAAAAACGCTCGGCGATCGCCGCCATCTCGGGCGCGAACTCGCCATAGGCGGCAAGCACCGTGTTGCGTGCCTCGCCCCACGGGATGCGCCCGGTCGCGGCGAACGGCAGCGGCGCGTTGCGGTCCCAGTAGGGCAGCCGCTTCTTTTTGAACCAGCGCGCCTTCAGCGCGTAATAGCGATGCGACAGCCGCGGATAGGCGGCGCGTACCGCGGCGACCAGCGCATCCACCACCTCGCCCTCGACGCGGTTGGCGAGGTGGCGCGAGTCGGCGACGTCCTTGAAGCCGCGCCAGCGGTCGGAGATTTCCTTGTCCTTGGCGAGCGTGTTGGTGACCAGCGCGAAGGTGCGTTCGTTGGCCTTGAAGGTTTTTGCCAGCGCCTGCGCGGCGGCGCGCCGCCTGGCTGGCTCGCGGTCCTGCAACAGCGTCAATGTCGGCTCGATGGCGAGATCCTTGCCGCCGACGCGGAAACGCAAGCCCGAGATGGTCTGGTCGAACAGCCTGTTCCATGCCGCGTAGCCGCTGACCGACTTTTCATGAAAGAGCTGCTCGACGCGGTCTTCCAGTTGGTAGGGCTTGTCCTTGCGGGTGTCCTCGATCCACGGCCGGTAATGCGCGAGCGCCGGCGTCTCGAGCGCGCGCGCCAGCACGGCGTCGTCGATGCGGTTCAATTCCAGCGTGAAGAACAACAGGTGCGTCGAGGCGGTGGTGAGGCGCTCGGAGACGTCGCCGTAGAATTTTGAGATATCGGGATCGACGCTGTCGCCGGCATGCACGAGGCCAGCGAAGGAAATCAGCCGGCCGGCGAGATCGTCGATCGCCTCGTAGCGTCGCACGGCCTCCGCAAGCCACGCGCCGCCGCCCTCGGCCGCCGTCTGTTCGGCGAGCTTGCCCTTGTAGGTTTGCTCGAAGACGATGCAATCGGCATCGAGCCGGTCGAGATCACGCGTCACCTCGGGCGCGCGGATGGACGGGTAAAGGTCGGCCAAGTTCCATTCCGGCAATGCCGCCGCCTTGCCGGCGGATTTCGCGACCGGTCCCGGCGTGGTCTTGGCCGTGGGTCGGGAGGCGCGCTTGCGGGCGGAGGCAGAGGAGGCGGAGCGACGGGAGGCGGGTTTCGCGGGCATAGCGCGGCAACGGTCCTGTTCGAAGGAAAGCGCCGAAGCGGCGCGGATTCGCCAATGACCATAGGGCGGGACGGTGCCGCCGATCAACCGCCGCGCACGCCATGCCGACGGCGCAGCGCCCGACGGCACGGAGGCAGCCCCGCTTAACAACCCCTTAAGACTCTGCCGGCCACATTGCCTCAAATCGGGACAGGAACGGGCGCGATGGCGCGGGTTTTGATTGCCGACAACGACCTCGCGCGGCGCGAGACGATCGAGGCCATGGTGCGGCAGTGCAGCTACGACGCCGTCACGGTCGGCAGCGGCGACGCCGCCGTCGCGGCGCTGGCCGAGCGGCCGTTCGACGTGGCGCTCGTCAACCTCGTGCTGCCCGGCCTCGACGGCATGGGCGTGCTGCGGCGGCTCGTCGAGACCGGCATTCATGTCCCTGTCATCGTCCAGGCCGCACCGGGCCGGCTCGACACCGTGGCGGCGGCGCTTGCCGCCGGCGCCCGCGATTTCCTGATCGCGCCGGTGCCGTTCGAACGGCTCGCCGTCGCCTTACGCAATGCGCTCGACGCCGCGACGCTTGTGCAAGAACTGCGCTGCATCCGCCACCGCCGCGAGGGGCGGCTGACCTTCGCCGACATCGTTGCCGAAAGCGAGGCGATGGCCGGCGTGCTGCGCGGTGCGCGCAAGGCGGCGGCCTCCGACGCCCCGGTGCTGATCGAGGGCGAGCGCGGCACCGGCAAGGACTTGCTGGCGCGCGCCATCCACGGCGCCGGCGAGCGCGGCGGTCGGCCGTTCGTCACGCTCGATTGCGCCGCGGTGCCGGCGCATCGCATCGACGCAAAATTGTTCGGCGCCGCCGGCCGTTTTGCCGAAGCCTCGACCGGCACCCTGTTTCTCGCCAACGTCGCGGCGCTGCCGGAGGCAACGCAGGCAAAGCTTCTCACCGTCCTGCAACGCGGCGAGATCGAGCCGCCGCAGGCGCGCCGCCCGGTGCGGGTCGATGTACGGCTGATCTCCGCGACCACCGGCAGCCTGCTGGAGCGGGTCAAGGCCGGGGCATTCCGCGAGGACCTGTTCTACCGGCTGCAGGTGCTGCCGCTGGCGCTGCCGCCGCTCAGGGCGCGGCGCGACGACATTCCGCACCTCGTTCGCCGCATGCTGGCGCGGTTGGCCGCCGAGCAAGGCCGCGCCATCTCCGGCGTCAGCGCCGGCGCCATGGCGATGCTGATGCAAGCGGAGTGGCCGGGCAACGTGCGCGACCTCGAAGCGGCGCTGCACCGCGCGGTGATCGTCACTGCCGGCGGCGAACTCGATCGCGCCGATTTCGTCCTGCCGGAGGCGGTGCCGGAGCACGCCGGCGCCGTGGAGGCCGAGGCGCTGACGCTGGCGTTGCCGGTCGCAGCGCCCGACCTGGTGCCGGAAGCGGCCGCCGCCGCGCTGCCGCAGCCGGCGCCGAGCATGCTGGCGCTGCTTAGCGAGGACGGCGAGATGCGCCCGCTCAACGAGCTGGAGGATGCCATCATCCGGTTCGCCATCGCTCATTATCGCGGCCAGATGTCCGAGGTGGCGCGGCGATTGAAGATCGGCCGCTCCACCCTGTACCGCAAGCTGGACCCACTCTAACCATCTAACCGTCCCGACCGCTTGAACCGTTGCGGCACTGCGACAGACCAACGGAAAATGCCGCGCGGCCGCCGGCGGGTGTTGCGTCGCGGGACAAGTGCGGTCAGTTTCGGGCTGGCAGGTTCGGGTTGTGAGCCATGTCGATGGGCAACAATCCGGTGACAGTCATGCGTCGGGCCGGTTCGCCTGGAACCAGACCGGACGACGGGCGCGACAGCGTGTCGCCATGACGTCCGAGGCAGGCGGAAGGCGCGCGAAAGACACCTGATGCGGAACCATTTGCTGCCCTCCCCCATTGGCTTTTCGGCCGCCCAGCCCGTGTGTTGGTAAACGTTAAAGACATCCATGATGGAGTGCCGGTGCGTTTGCGGCAGCTCACCGAGAGGAATTGAGAATGCGTGGCCCCCTCAGAGACCGTTTTGGACGCGACCGCCTGCTGATGGCCGTCGCCGCGACCTTCATCGCGGCCGGCGCCGCGCCGGCTTTCGCGCAATCCGATAGCGCGGCCGGCCCCGCATCCTCGAACGCAACGCCGGTCATCGACATCGACGCTGCGATCCCGCTGCCTGAGCCGGCCAACGTGCCGCCGCCGACCGCCGCCGACTTCAAGCTCGATACCGCGCCGCGCGCCGCCGCCAGCGACGAGCCGGCAACCACCGCCTCGACCCCGCCGGCCGAGACCACGCCGACCGCAACAACACCAGCCGCGACGGAGACGGCGACCGCGCCAGCCGACAACGCGCCCGACAAGGCAGCGCCCGCCGAGGCCAGCAAGGAGCCCGCCGGCTCCGGCACGACAACCGCCAGCACTGTCGCGCCGGCCGACCAGCCGGTCGCCGACCAGCTCCGCGACCTTTTGACCACCAAGGGCGCGCGCTACTTCGACCGGAAAAATGAACGGACCGCCGTCGAAGCGTTCTACCAGGCGCGCGGCTATGCGCCGCTGTGGACCGAGGCCGGTGTCGCCACCGCGCGCGCCAAGGGCGTGACGGCGCGGCTGAAGGACGCCGCCGCCGAGGGTCTCGATCCCGGCGATTACGCGGTGCCCGACTTCGCGGCAGCCGGTGGCTCGCCTGGGGCGCTCGCCGAGGCCGAGCTGCGGCTGACGGCGAGCGTGCTCGACTATGCGCGCCATGCGCAGAGCGGCCGCATGCACTTCTCGCAGGTGAGCGGCGACATCCTCTATCCGCCGCACCCGCCAGAGCCGGAAAAGGTGCTCGCCGGGATGACCGGCGCGACCGACGCCGACGCCGCCTCCGCGGCGCTGGCCGCCTACAATCCACCGCACAAAGCCTATCAGGCGCTCAAGGCCAAGCTCGCCGAACTGCGCGGCACGACCGAGAGCCAGCCGCCGCGCATCGAGTCCGGTCCGCTCCTGCGCTACGTCCCCGGCAATGAAATGGACGACCCGCGCGTCAGCACGCTGCGCAAGCGGCTCAGCGTCGGCAATGTCGACGACACTCGCTACGACGCCGAGGTCGCGGACGCCGTGCGCGCCTTCCAGCGCGAGAACCGGCTCGGCGCCGACGGCGTGCTCGGCGCCCGCACCATCGAGGCGATGAACGGCCCGCGCCGCGGCAACCGCATCGACACCCTGATCGTCAACATGGAGCGCTGGCGCTGGCTGCCGCGCGACCTCGGGGCAAAGCCGCTCGGCGACGCCTATGTCATCCTCAACATTCCCGACTTCACCCTGCAACTGAAACAGGGCGACGCCACGGTGTGGAAGACGCGCGTCGTCGTCGGCAAGCCGGGCAAGCACGCCACGCCGCTGCTGACCGAGACGATGAAGTACATCACCGTCAACCCGACCTGGAACGTGCCGCCGTCGATCGTCTACAACGAGTACCTGCCGGCGCTGCAACAGGACCCGACGGTGCTCGACCGCATGGGCATGAAGCTCCAGCAGCGCCCCGACGGCAGCGTGCATATTTCGCAGCCGCCCGGCGAGCGCAACGCGCTCGGCCGCATCCGCTTCAACTTCCCCAACAAGTTCCTGGTGTACCAGCACGACACGCCGGACAAGCACCTGTTCTCGAAGGACGTGCGGGCCTACAGCCACGGCTGCATGCGGGTGCAGAACCCCGACGAATACGCAGCCCACCTGTTGCAGATCGCCCTGCCGCAGCAGAATTACACGGCTGCGAAAATCCGCAGCATGTACGGCAGCGCGGAAACCAATATCAACCTGCCGACGCCGATCCCGGTGCACCTCACCTATCAGACCGCGTTCCCCGACGCCGCCGGGCACATCGAATACCGCAGCGACATCTACAACATCGATTCCCGCATGATCGCGCTGCTGCGGGGCGCCGACGGCAAGAACCTCGAAGCGGTGGTGGCGCACGCCCAGCCGAACTATTCGCGGCCGCGCGTGTCGCTGCCCGGCGGCGTCGCCGAGCGTCCGGTGTTCGGCCCGTCCAACTTCTTCGAGGCGCTGTTCGGCGGATTCCAGCGGCCGATGCCGCCGCCGGACTCCCGGCGGATTTATACACGCTGACCGGCGTAGCCGGCATTTTCAGAAAAGCTTCAACATCTTCAAGGGCTTCGGATATATTCCGGAGCCCTTTTTCGTTAACCTTGCGGGCGGGCGGCTCGCATCGCCGGCCCTTTTTTGCCATACTCCGCCTTTAGTCGCAAAAAGCCCGGCCCCGGCGTCCGCCATACCGGCTCAGCCGAGCGCCGATGAAATGCAAATTGACGGGTCGTTGACTGCTCTCTCCGGGACGGCGGTAAACCTCGATTAACCGTCCCGTTTTACACACCATTGATCTTCTCCGCTGCTGTGGGGTCGCGGGAAGATCAGGTGCAAGTGGTCGTGTTTGTCTTTGGGTGGGATTCCTTCGTGCCGGTTGGCTTGGCGCACACCATCGGTCGCAAAATGTTGACGCGGGCCTTTGTCCGCGTGGGCCTTGCATCGCTGCTGATCGTGGTCGGTGCGCGCTCGGTCCAGGATGCCACCGCCGACGGCCAGACCCGCACGCTGTCGTTCCACCACACCCATTCCGGCGAAGACCTTACCGTCACCTTCAAGCGCAGCGGCCGCTACGACGAGGCGGCGCTCTCGCGGCTCAACCACTTCCTGCGCGACTGGCGCAGCCAGGAACAGACCACCATGGACCGGCGGCTGTTCGACATCCTGTGGGAAGTCTATCGCGACGTCGACGCCAAGCAGCCGATCCAGATCATTTCGTCCTACCGCTCGCCCGCGACCAACGCCATGCTGCGGCGGCGCTCCGCCAACTCCGGGGTGGCGCGCTTCAGCCAGCATACACAAGGCCGCGCGATGGACTTTTTCATTCCCGGCGTGCCGCTGGAGAAAATCCGCTATGCGGGCCTGCGCCTGCAGCGCGGCGGCGTCGGCTTCTATCCGACCTCGGGTTCGCCGTTCGTGCATCTCGACACCGGCAGCATCCGGCACTGGCCGCGCATGACCCACGACCAGCTCGCGCGCGTCTTCCCCGACGGCCGCACGGTGCATGTCCCCTCCGACGGCAAGCCGCTTGCCGGCTATCAGCTCGCGCTCGCCGACATCCAGCGCCGCGGCGATGGCGATACCTCGTCCGCGCCGTCGCTCACCAACAAGACCCGCAACCTGTTTGCGTCCCTGTTCGGCGGCAAGCAGCAGGCGGAAGAGGACGACGCGCCTGAGACCGGCGCCGGCAAGACGGCGCCCACCGTGGTGGCCGCGCTCGACGCCAAGTCCTCCGATAAGCCGGCGGACAAGTCCTCCGATATCGCGGCGGTGCCGCTGCCGCGCGCGCGGCCGGTCACCGCGACCCGCATCCAGCTCGCTTCCGCCGACGTGCCGACGCTGCCGGCGCAGAAACCGGCACCGGTCGCCGCCGCGACGCCGCGAACGCCGGCCGACATCATCAACGCCCGCGGCTTCTGGGACGACATGCCGTCCGCGCCGCAACAGGCAAGCCCGGCGCAGATCGCCGCGCTCAACGCCCGCCGCGCGCTCGCCGCCGCCGACCCGCAGCCGACCGCCGCCATCGATCGCGGGGCGCACGCGCAGGCGCTGGCCTATGCGCCGCCCGCCGCGGTCATCGATCGCGCCCATATCGTTGCCGCCAGCGCGCCGATCCCGCGCAGCGTCCGGGCACCGGCCGCGCCCGACCCGATGGCGGTGACCAAGCTGACCACGGTGGTCAGCAAGGGCCGCCGCAACCAGATCGGCCACGTCGCGATCTCCGCGCGCATCGCCGCCGCCGTCAACGCCAATCCCGCCTGGCAGCGTGCGATGATCCTCGCCTCCAGCGCCTCCAGCATGATGCGCGCCACCGCCTTCGGAGAGCAGGACATGACCTGGCTGGCGCGGCACTTCGTCAAGCCGCGCGTCACCGTCGCGTCGAGCTTCTCAGACGATCCGGCGCACGGCCTGTCGACGCAGCGCTTCAGCGGTCACGCCGTCGCGGCGCTGCCGACCGCGCCGTTCGCGGTGCGTACCGCAGCGCTGCGGTAGGGCACAACGCACGGCGACCGCATCCGGACGCGGCGTAGCGTGTCACGGTGCATTGCAGAGCCGGGCCCGTTACGGATGCTATGATTTCACCGATCCCGGATCAGCGCGCCGGCATTGCATGCCGCAGCGCGTCCGGGATACGGCCGCCCCCTCACAGCATGCCGAGCGCCTGCATGTAGGTTTCGAGGATCGTCTCCTGCTCCTCGCGCTCCTGCACGTCCTGCTTGCGCAGCCGGATGATGGTGCGCAGCGCCTTGACGTCGAAGCCGTTGCCCTTGGCTTCGGCATAGACGTCGCGGATGTCGTCGGCGATCGCCTTCTTCTCTTCCTCCAGCCGCTCGATACGCTCGACGATGGCCTTGAGCTGGTCCTTGGCGAAACGGGTCGCCGGCGACTCGGCGGTGGCAGCGGCTGCGGTGGCCATCGTTGTACTCCTGACAAGGTCGATGAGGGGGACGCCGCAAGATCGATGATACGACGACGTTGCGGCCGACACTCGGGAGTAGCGCGGCCGCCGTCAAGGCGCGCGACCGCTCATCCACAGCGCCCGCACAGGAAAAACGTGGCCGCTAGAATGTCAAATTCGCTCCACTAGCGGATCAGTGCCCCGAATGGCTGTGGGCCAGGTCGTGGAGCTGCTCGGGCGACGCCTCGCGCTGATGGGCTTCCTTCCACGCCTCGTAGGGCATGCCGTAGACCGCCTCGCGGCTTTCGTCCTTGCTCATCGCCAGCCCTTTTTCGTCGGCCGCCTCCTTGAGCCAGTTCGACAGGCAGTTGCGGCAGAAACCGGCGAGATTCATCAGGTCGATGTTCTGCACGTCGGTGCGCGCGCGCAGGTGCGCGACGAGACGACGGAACACCGCCGCCTCAAGCTCGATTCGGGTGCGCTCGTCGATCGCCATGCTCACTCTCCCCCGGAATACCCGGTCCGCGTGAAAAAGCCGGCCCTCAACATAAGGGCTGTCACATATTTTGCCACATCCGCCGGCACTTTGCCGCCGGCTCCGGGATCGCCGGCCCGGCGGCCGGTTGACAGCCCGTAGCCGGTTACGCGAAACAGCATGTTCGCAACATTGCCGCCGAGATGATCATCAGCGACAGGCTTTCCCCCACCGTCCTGAATCGCGCCGCCCGGCCCGGCCGCGCCCTGATGCTCGCGCTGGCCGCTCTGCTTGTCACGGCAGGGGGCGCCGCGGCCGACTTCCGGCTGTGCAACAACACCGGCAGCCGCGTCGGCATCGCGCTCGGCTACAAGGACGCCGAGGGCTGGGTCACCGAGGGCTGGTGGAACATTTCGGCGCATAGTTGCGAGACGCTGCTGCGGGGCAACCTGATCGCACGCTATTATTACATTTACGCGCTCGATTACGATCGCGGCGGGGAATGGTCGGGGCGGGCCTTCATGTGCTCGCGCGACAAGGAGTTCACCATTCGCGGCACCGAGAACTGTCTCGCGCGCGGCTACGACCGGACCGGCTTTTTCGAGGTCGATACCGGGGAGCAGCGCGCCTGGACGGTGCAATTGACCGAAACCAGCGACCAGAACCAGCAACGCGTGCCGCTGCCCGGCCTGCCCAACGCGCCGGGCCCGAGCACGCCGGGCGCGAACGGCATGCCCCACGGCACCGCGCCCGGACAGAAGCAATGAGACGGCTGCGCCGCATCAAGATTCTCGCGACCCTCGGCCCGTCATCCTCCGACAGCGCGGTGATCCGCCGCCTGTTCGAGGCCGGCGCCGACCTGTTCCGCATCAACATGAGCCACACCCCGCACGACAAGATGCGGGAGCTGGTGGCGACCATCCGCAAGGTGGAAGGCTCCTACGGCCGCCCGATCGGCATCCTGGTCGATCTGCAAGGGCCGAAACTGCGGCTCGGCACCTTTGCCGGCGGCCCGGTGCAGCTCAACAACGGCGCGACCTTCACGCTCGACAGCGATCCCGCGCCCGGCGACGTCGAGCGGGTGCACCTGCCGCACCCGGAAATCCTTGCCGCGCTCAAGCCCGGCCACGCGCTGCTGCTCGACGACGGCAAGGTGCGGCTGATCGTCGAGGACGCGTCCCCCGAGCGCGCGGTAACGCGGGTGGTGATCGGCGGCCGGATGTCGGACCGCAAGGGCGTCAGCCTGCCCGACACCGACCTGCCGATGTCGGCCCTGACCAAGAAGGACCGGGCCGACCTCGATGCCGCGCTCAAGACGGGCGTGGACTGGATCGCGCTGTCGTTCGTGCAGCGCCCGGAGGACGTTCTGGAAACCCGCAAGCTGGTGCGCGGGCGCGCGGCGGTGATGGCCAAGATCGAGAAGCCGCAGGCGATCGAGCGCCTCGCCGACATCGTCGAGGTGTCGGACGCCCTGATGGTGGCGCGCGGCGACCTCGGCGTCGAACTGCCGGTGGAGCGCGTGCCGAGCCTGCAGAAGCAGATCACGCGGCTGGCGCGCCGCGCCGGCAAGCCGGTGGTGGTGGCGACGCAGATGCTCGAATCGATGATCCAGAGCCCGGTGCCGACGCGGGCGGAGGTGTCCGACGTCGCCACCGCCGTCTACGAGGGCGCCGACGCCATCATGCTGTCGGCGGAATCCGCCGCCGGCAAATATCCGGTCGAGGCGGTCGCCACCATGAACCGCATCGGCGAGGAGTGCGAGCACGATCCGACTTATCGCGGCGTGATCCACGCGCAGCGCCCGGACCCGGAGGCGACGGTCGGCGACGCCATCGCCGATGCCGCGCGCCAGATCGCCGAGACGCTGGAACTGTCGGCGATCATCTGCTGGACTTCATCGGGCTCGACCGCGCTACGCATGGCGCGCGAGCGGCCGAAACCGCCGGTGGTAGCCATCACGCCGCACGAGGCGACCGGCCGCAAGCTGTCGCTGGTATGGGGCGTGCACTGCGTCGTCGCCGCCGACGCCCGCAACCAGGACGACATGGTGGACCGCGCCCGCCGCATCGCCTTCCGCGACGGCTTCACCCGCGCCGGCGAGCGCATCATCGTCGTTGCCGGCGTGCCGTTCGGCACCTCGGGCGCGACCAACATGCTGCGCATCGCCTCGATCGAGGGACAGCGCAACGGCAAGGCGTGAGCTGTCGCCCTTCCTAGTGGAGCGGATTTGACATTCGCTACTCACCCAGCCGCGGACTGGCGAAGCGAATGTTAAATCCAAAGCTCCACTAGACTCAGATATTTGCTCGTGGTCCTTGATTCTAACATTCGCAAAAGAGCCCGCCGAGAAGGGATGCGAATGTTAGAATCGGACCACTAGCCGCGGCGAGGAAGATTACGCCTCGAGCGTGGCGTCGAGCGTGATCTCGGCGTTGAGCACCTTGGAGACCGGGCAGCCGGCCTTGGCCTTGCCGGCCAGATCCTTGAACACCGCCTCGGTCGCGCCGGGAATTTTTGCCTTCAGCGTCAGGTGGCTCTTCTTGATGGCAAAGCCGTCCGGCACCTGCTCGATGGTGACGTCGGCGCGGCAATCGAGCTTGTCCGCCGTCAGCTTGGCTTCGCCCAGGATCAGCGACAGCGCCATGATGAAGCAGCCGGCGTGCGCCGCCCCGATCAGTTCTTCCGGGTTGGTGCCGGGCTTGCCCTCGAAACGGCTGGCGAAGCCGTAAGGGATGTCCTTGAGCGCGCCGCTCCTGGTCGAGATCGCGCCCTTGCCGTCCTTGATACCGCCTGACCAGACAGCCGAGCCGGAAGTCGTTGGCATCGTCACACTCCTTGTTCTGATTGACACGTGTCGCTCGACGAAACGCGCAGATGTACATTTCCGTCGTTCCGCGTACCGCCAGCTTGCCTCAAGGCGGCGGACGCGGCCACACCGACTTAGCGCCAATATCATATACTTGAAATATATGATATGCGAGGGGCGTCAGGACACCGTCAGATGTCGCGGCCCTCGACCTTCTCGCTCAGCGACTTGACGAGATCGGGGATGTTGTCGAGGTGCGGATGCAGCGTCAGCGCCTGGCGGAAGGCGGCCAGCGCCTTCCTGTCGTCGCCGATGTCGCGCATGATCATGCCGAGCCCGGCCAGCGCGCCGAAGTGGCGCGGCTCGCGCATCAGCACCTCGCGGATGTCGGAAAGCGCGTGGGCGTAGTCGTTGCGCAGGTAATACAGGGTGGCGCGCTTATTCCACGCCTCGACATAGTCCGGCCGGAGCTTGACGATGGCGTCGAACAGCTTGAGCGCCACGTCGCTGTTGCCGGCTTCCATCGCCTGACGGGCGCGGCTCATGAGGAGCGCCGCGGTGTCGCTCGGCGTGCGCATCCACAGTGCTGCGATGCGCGCCTCGACATGCTTGGCGCTCTCGGCATCAGGCGCGGCCTTCAAGGCGCCGAACAGAAAGTCGAGTTGCGCCCCGGCCGGCTTGCGGGGCACCTCCGCCTGCTCGGCGGCCGCCGGCGCCTGCGCCAGCAGAGCCCACGCAACAGCGATCAGCCCCGCGCGCGCCGCGCGGCGGACCAGGCTGCTGGCCGCGGTGCTTCTCATGAGGCGAAGTCTAGCCCAGCCGGCCGCAGCCGCAAGCGAGGCGGCGTCAAACTGTCGTGTCCGGATCGTGGAGAAAAGGCGCGCGGAACCGGCGGACGGCCGCCGTCAGATCAACCCTGGCGCGCCTTGAAGCGGCGCTGCACCTTGTTGATGACGTAGACCCGGCCCTTGCGGCGCACCAGACGGTTGTTGCGATTGCGGCCGCGCAGCGACTTCAACGAGTTACGGACCTTCATGGGGGCAATCCTGAACGTGCGAAAGGCCGTATGGCAGGCCGGAATTTCGAGAAAACAAACCTTCTCCCGCCGGCGGCTATGCCGCCCGGGATGGCGGCGTTCTACCGGCCCGGGCCGGGGCTGTCAACGTTTGCCGGTCCGGAGCCGGCAAAACAGGGCAGCGGACCGGGCGTTTTATGTTCCGCGAAAAATTGATTATAAGATATAATCAATTCGGCCGCGCCTTTACACCGCCGGATCACGGGGAGCCATTCATGCCCGACCTCGACGCCGTCGTCGCCATCGACATCCACACTCACGCCGAGGAGCCGTGCGGCACCCATGCCGACGACGGCTACGACGACTTCCAGGCGGCGATGGCCGAATACTTCAAGTCGCCGCACAAGCATCCGCCAACGGTGCCGGAGACCGCCGCCTACTACCGCGACAAGAACATCGCCGCAGTGATCTTCCCCGTCGATGCCGAGCGCGAGACCGGCTTCCGCCGCTACAACAATTTTGAGATGGCGGAGCTGGCGGCCGAAAATTCCGACGTGCTGATCCCATTCGCCAGCATCGATCCGGCCAAGGGCAAGGTCGGCGCCCGCGAAGCGCGCAACCTGATCGCCAACTACGGCATCAAGGGTTTCAAGTTTCACCCGACCATGCAGGGCTTCTATCCCAACGACCGCATGGCCTATCCGCTGTACGAGGCGATCGCGGAAGCCGGCTCCATCGCGCTGTTCCATACGGGCCAGACCGGGGTCGGCTCCGGCATGCGCGGTGGCAACGGCATGCGGCTGAAATATTCCAACCCGATGTATATCGACGACGTCGCGGTGGACTTTCCCGACATGAAGATCATCCTCGCGCATCCCTCCTTCCCGTGGCAGGAGGAGGCACTGTCGGTCGCGACCCACAAGCCCAACGTCTACATCGACCTGTCGGGCTGGTCGCCAAAATATTTTCCGCCGATCCTCGTGCGCTACGTCAACACCATCTTGCAGGACAAGATGCTGTTCGGCTCCGACTGGCCGGTGATCACACCCGACCGCTGGCTGTCGGACTTCGCAAAACTCGACATTCGCGACGAGGTTCGCCCGAAAGTGCTGAAGGCCAACGCGCGCAAGCTGCTGGGGATGTAGGCGGACACCCGAGACGCATCATCGCATGGCCCGTTGGCATACGGATGCCAAATGTCGCGCCCGCCCCCCTTGTGAATCCGCAATGGCCCAGCCTAACAAGAGGCTTTGCCGATTCAGTCTGGGGGAGACATGTTCCGACAGAAATCATGCGCGATCACTGCGGCCGGCCTGGTTGCCGCAATATCGACCGTCGCAGCATCGACCATCGCCGACGCCGCCAAGCTGCCGGAACGATTCAAGGGGGTCTGGCAGTTCGTCGAGCAGGGCAGCAAGGCATGCCGGGCATCCGACTGGCAATCGGAGCGGCACAACGACGCGCTCAGCAAGATCGAGAGCGCCCGGATTCACCACCACGAAAGCGAGTGCCGTTTTACGACCATCTCCCTGCCGAAAAGCCAGTTCGACAGCGGCGCCATCCACGTCGCCATGACCTGCGAAGGCGAAGGTGAGCAATGGAAACGGACTGAGATCTGGCAGATCCTGTCGGTAAAGGGCGAGGATCTGCTGTCCAAGACGACTATCAGTCGACAGATGCCGTCAACGGGCCTCTATCAGAAATGTGCCGACGACACGGCCATGACAGGAAAGACCGGGAGCGGCAAGCAAGTCGCTACCGCAACGGAGGCCGCCGGCACCTCGTCCAGCGGGAAGACCGACCTGCGGTCCACCCTCGGCCCCGGGCGTCACTGCTTCGCGTCGAAGGAAGATGGCGCCGACTTCTACCTCGACATCGACAAAGCCGGATCGGCTTCGTTTTCGATCGACGTTGTCAATCAGAATACCAGGCACTTGTGCGCCGCCGGCGGCGCCGCGAAGCCCACCGATCACGGCTGGAGCTATATCGACACCAGCCAATCGGACCAGACATGCCGCCTCGACATTGCCGTGTCCGACCGCGTCCGTTTCCGATTCGACAACGACGCCTGCGAGCGGCGCTACTGCGGCGCGCGCGCCTCGATCACGACGGTGGAGTTTTCAGAAAGAAACAGGCGAAAAGCCTGCGGTCCTCGCTAACGGCGATAAGCCAACCCGCGACATCCGACGCCCGCGCGCGCTTTACGTGCGGTGGGCGTAGGATTTTTCCAGCGTCGAGGTGCCGGTGGCCGGATTGGTCATCACGGTGGCGATCTGCGCCACGCCGTCGCGCGCCCACACGAACTTGCTGTCGCCGATACGGAAGGAATCGTTCTTGATCAGAACGTCCTGATACTTGACCGTCGTGCCGCTCTGGTACTTGACCTTGGCGCGGAAGCCGCTCACCTGCGATACGGTGATCTCGTAAGCCTGGTTGTTGGCGTACTTGCCGCTCCAACTCCCCTCGAACTTTTCAGGATCGACATCGACGTAGCGGCCGGCCGTAAACGTACTGCCGCCAACGGTCAGATAGTTCGAGGAGATGATGTTCCAGAAATCAGCCATCGTCAGGCGGCCCAGTCGCTCAGGCGCGGCCGGACAGGCCAGCGGCGAGGTTGCAATTGATGTCGATCAGCGAGGTCAGCTTGGCGGGATCGGGATCGGTCTGCATCTCGACCGTGCGCTTCATCACGAACACGCCGATGTTGGCGATGTTCTGGCGCACCTCGTGCGGCTGCGGGTTGTCGTTGCTCTCCGCCGCGCTCATGAAGATCGACCACAGGCGGCGATTGAACAGCAGCGCCTCGTGCATCGCCTTGTCGGGGCCGTTCCAGTTGGCCTGCACCTGCTGCAATTGCCGGGCGGCCTTGAGAAGCGCCTGCGCCTCGATATCGCGCGGCGACGATGTGGTCTGGGCGGTGCGTGCGTAGGCGTGAGCGGCGCTCGACATTCAATTCCCCGATTGGCTGTCACGGACGACAGGTTGCAGAGGCGCTCATTCTCAAAGAGCGCGTTTAAAATATGGTTAGCGGCTGTTCAGTCCTGGTACGAGAATAAGGCGGGACTTAAAGAAAAAGCGGCGGGATCGCTCCCGCCGCTTTCGATTGCCAGTGGCGCGTCCCGCTTAGCGCAGGAGCTGCAGCACGCTCTGCTGCGACTGGTTGGCCAGCGCCAGCGCCGAGACGGCGATCGACTGGCGGGTGGCCAGCGCCTGGCTGTTGGCGGCTTCCTCGTTGGTGTCGGCCAGCGTCAGGTTGGCCGAGCCGGTCTGCAGCACGTTGATCAGGTTCTTGTTGAAGTCCTGACGGATCTGCACCACCGAGAGGTTGGAGCCGAAGGCCGAGGCCTGCGCACGCAGGGTCGTCGAAGCGGCGTTCAACTTGTCGATGATGGCGTTGGTGTTGCTGTTGTCGAGGAAGTCGGTGCCCTTCGTCAGGTCTTCCAGACCGAGCCCGGCCGGATCGAAGGTCACGCCCTGGATTTCCAGCGTGGACTTGCCGGTCTCGTTGAACACCAGCTTGAGCAGGTCGCCGTTGAGCAGGTTGACGCCGTTGAAGGAGGCATCCTGCGCCGTGGTGCGGATCTGCTCGATCACCTTGTTGTACTGGGCGATCAGGCTGGCGCGGCTGTTCTGCGAGTTGGCGTCTTCGGCGGGGGCGCTGCCGGCCAGAGCACCGAAGGTGTTCGGGTCGGTCGTCGCGGTGCCGCTGAACGCGCCCAGCGTCTGCGAGGCATAATCGTTCGTGGTCGTGAACGTGATCTTGCCGTCGGCGCTGATCGAGGCGGTCATGTTGTTGTCTTTGAGCGCCGCGTTCAGCTGGTCGAGGGTGTGGACCTCGCCCGCGCCGGTGCCGAAGGTCACGCTGACGGCGGTGCCGCCACCGGTCGAGGCAATCTCGAGGACCTTGCCCGAGAGCGCCGTTGTACCGGGCGTCAGGGCGGTGGTGCCGGCGGTGAGCCCCAGCTTGGCAAGGCCCGAACCGGAGATTTCGAGATCCCGCGTGGTCCCGGTGCCGAGCGTGATCTGGCCGCCGGACACGGACGACGTGCCGCCGGTGATCGAATCGATCTTGGCCAACAACGCATCGACGTCGTCGGTGACGTTGACCTGATTGCCGGTCGCGCCCGAGGCGACGAACGAAATCGTCGTACCGTTCACGACGATGGTGTCAGAGGTGGTGAAGCCGGAGGCCAGGTTGTCCGACCCGGCACCCGCCGTACCGGACAGCTTGGTCGCGCCGGTGATCGGATCGGCGCCGCCTGTGTCGTCGTTGTTGACCGCCGTACCCGTCACCGAGTTCGCCGTCGCGGCGCCAGCGGTGCCGAGCAGGTTGTCGGCGGTGGCGCCGGCGATCGCGGCGGTGGTCGCCTGCGACTTGGTGGTGTAGCCCGACGGGGTCTGCAGCGCCTGGTTGGCGATGGACTTGGCGGTATCGACCAGCTTCTGCAGCGAGGTGATGCCGTTGTTGGCCTGCTGCAGCACCTGCACGCCGTTGCCGATCGAGTCGAGCAGGTTGTTGATGTCGCTGGCGCGGCTGTCGAGGCCGGCGGCCGTGAAATAGTTGGTCGGATTGTCGAGCGCGGAGTTGACCTTCTTGCCGGTGGCAAGGCGGGTCTGCGTGGTCGAGAGCAGTTCGGCCGTGGACTGCAGCGAGAGCAGGTTCTGGCGGACGGACGCCGTGAGGACGATATCACCCATTTGTCATACCCTTCTGGTGTGAGCGTGGTTTGGTGTCAGCGTGGTTCGATACGAGCCGGTTGAGACGCCGGTCGCGTCGCCGCACATTGGAACCCAAGTCTCTAAAAAATCATGAAATCCGGAGACGCAATTTGTCCGACGCTCCCCTGAATCGGGCTCGCGGGCAGCAAAACCGCGACGATTTTCACGCCCCGTTAACTACCCTGCGAAAGGATCGCGCCAGACGGCCGGTCCAGCGCCGCGAGGAGAGAGGCAGACATGGCGTTGAAGGTCGAACTGAAGCCACACGAACGCATCATCGTCGGCTCATGCGTCATCACCAACACCGAACAACGCGCCAAACTCCTGATCGAGGGAGAGAAAATCCCGATCCTGCGCGAGAAGGACATTTTGACGCCGGCGACCGCCGACACCCCGGCCAAGCTGATCTATCTCGCGGTGCAACTCATGTATCTGGCGCCCGACCCGCGCGTTCATCACCCGACCTATTTCAATCTGGTGCGCGACATGGTCGACGCGGTGCCGAGTGCCTGGCCGATCATCGAGGCGATCAACAACGACATCCTCAGCGGCGACCTCTACCGGGCGCTGAAGGAGGCACGCAAGCTGATCGCCCATGAGGCGGCGCTATTGGCGAAGGCGAGCGGATGACGACACCCCGCGGCTTCCGTATCCCGGACGCGATGCGACACATCGTGTCGCATCGCTGATCCGGGATCGTTCCGGCCACCGCGCCCGTAGCGGTCCCGGTTCTGCGCCGCGGCGTTCCACGCCGCACCGCGCCCGGGACAAGCACATCGGCGCGAACGCCGCGTCTACAGGTAGTTCACCAGGCTGTTGCGGTAGAGCATCGCGGTGGTCTGGTAGGACGCGGTGAGGCTGGTCTGCAACGCGAGGATTTTCGTCGCCACTTCCTCGTAGGATACGCCCTCGATGCTGTCGAGCATCGACTGCGTCATCACCTTGGCCTGCCCCTGGCGCTCGGATGAGGCCTTGATCGCAAGCTGGGCGCCGGCGAAATCCGCCTGCATGGTCTGCAACGTCTGGGCGCCGGTTTTCGGCGTCAGCGCATCGCCGACGCGCTGATTGAGCGCTGCGAGCTGGCCGCGCGAATTCGTGTCCGACGCCGGCGCCGTGACCGCGGCATAGACCGCAAAAGTCTGGATCTGCTGGCGGATCGCATCCTCGTTGGCGCGCGCGCCGTAGGATACGGTGATCGACTGATCGACCTTGGCGACGGCGGTGCCGCGCGCCGGATCGGTGCCCTTTTCGCCGGTGTACCAGGCAACGGTGTCGGCCGGCGTGCCGGCGATCTGCGCGGTGGCGCTGTCGAACGGCGGACCGGCGACGCGCTGCGGCGGGTCGGACTTGAAGAAGTCGTCGCCCGCGGCCATCGCCGAGGCGGCCACCAATGCGGTGTGGGCGAGCTTGTCCACCGCGCCGGTCAGCGCCTGACTGAAATTCGCCGCCGTGGCGTCGGCATCGGCGCCGATGGTAAAGCTGCCGTCCGGTGCCGGATCGGCGGTCGTCGCTGTCAGCGTCACGGTTTCGATGCTGCCGTCGGGCAGCTTGAACGACACATCGATGTCGTCGCCCTCGGCCAGCGTGGCGGCGCTGAAATCGACGCTCAGCTCCGGCGGCACCCCGGCCGGCCCGGTCACCGTCGCGCCGTCGAGCCGCGACACCACGCCGTAGAGCTTGAGGCCGAACGGCGAGCCCGCCGCATCCTCGCCGAGCGCGACCGAGGAGGTCGTCGGCACCGATACCACGAGACGGCCGAGACCGTCACCGACGTCGGCCTGGCGGCGCTCGTCGATCACCTGAATGAGCCCGGCGCGCACGCCGTCGCCGTTGAAGATCAGATCGGACGACGCCGTCGCCGGCGTATCGGTGGCACGGCCGGAGAACAGGTGGCGCCCACCCGACTGGGTGTTGAGCAGGGCCAACGCATCCTCGAAAGCGCCGCGGGCGTTGACCTGCCCCATGGTCTGGCCATGGGCGTTGACGGTGAGGTCGGCGTTGTGGGCCGCCGCCTTGATCTGGTCGCTGATGTCGCTCAAGCCCTGCAACGACAGGTTGGCGAGATTGAGCCGCGTGTTGACGTTGGTCGCGGTCGAGGCAAACGCATCGAACAATGAAAGCTGCGCCCGCAGGCCGACGGCGAGGCCGCGATCGACGCCCTGCCCGGCATAACTGTCGGCGACTTTTCCGGTGGCCAATTGCCGGTTCAGTTCGTCGAGCTGCGTCTTCATGTTGAGCAGCGGATAAGTCAGATAGGAGGTACGTGCGCCCACGCCGTCGATTGCCATCATCGTCCTCACATGCTCTGCATCAGCATCGCATACATGTCGCGCACCGCGGCCATCACCCGTGCATTGGCGCCATAGGCGTTCTGCAACGCCAGGAGATGCGCCATCTCCTCGTCGATATTGACGCCCGACACCGCATCCATCTTCTGTTGCAGCGTGTTGAGCACCACGTTCTGCCCGTCGGACAATTGCTGGGCGGCGACGGCGGCATCGCCCTGCATTCCCATCACCTGCTGAATGTAGGTGAGGATCGTGCCGCGATAGGGCGAGGTGGTCGAGCCGATACCGGTCGCCGGGGCGAACGTGTCGATCCCGGAGGTCAACTGGTTGAACATGAAGTCGGGCCGCGCGGTATCGCCGGCGGCCGTGCCGGCATCGTAGATCACCATCCGCGCCGCATCGGCAAGCAGCGCCGTGTTGACGGAAATGCGGGCGGCAAAGCCATTCTGCTGTGCGCCGGTGGCCGTGAAGCCGCCCGAATAAATGAAGCCGCCATCGGTGAACAGCGGCAGGTGCGGGTCGCCGCCGGTGAGCGAATCGGCCGTCTTCGTCACCGAGGCGGCATCGACCTTCACCGTGTTGGCGGCACCGTCGTCGAGAATGCGCAAGCTGTCGCCGGCCGGATTGGAGATTTGCAGGCCGGTCGAGCCAAGCGCGGCATTGAGCTGCGCGACCACGGACGCCATGCCGCCCGAGAAGTCGATGCCGATCACCTGATCGTTGGGATCGGCGGTGGCCGATTGCGGCAGCGGCAGCACACTCGCATCGTCGACGCGGATGATCGAGAGATTGTGCTGCGTACCGGTCGCGACGTCGGTATAGGTGAGGTGGATGGTGTTGCCGTTGCGCATTCCGGCGAGGTCGAGATCAAAGCCATCCTGTGCGCCGACGCTCACCTCCTCGCCCGCGGTGGTCTTGTCCGACAGCGCGCTTGCCATCGAGGCGGCCAACTGGTCGAGCTGCGCCTGCGCCTGTACCAGGGTCTTGTCGCGCAGCTCGAAATAGGCCGCGATCTTGCCCGAGCGGACACCGTTCGAGGCGATCAGGTCCATGCTGCCGCCGTTCGGAAAGTCGATGGTGATCGAGCCGAGCGTGCTCTTGGCCGGGTCGGAATCCCATTGCGACTGCGGCGTGATCATGCCCTGCGCCTGGAACGAGAGCTTCGCGGCTTGCGTACCGACGAGCTGCACGCCGGCCGAGGTGAACACCGTCACCTGGTTGTTCTCGTTGGCGATGACCTTGACGTCCATGAGCTGCGCCAGTTGCTCGATATACTGGTCGCGCTGGTCGAGGAGCGCCGCGGTCGAGGCGTCGGTCGCGCCGCCGCGCAGCAACTGGCCGTTGATCGTGGCGATCTGCGTCATGGCGTTGTTGGCGACGCGCACGCTGTCGGCGATGCCGGCGTCGGCATTGGAGCGCAGCGTCTGGATGCCCTGCGAGGCGACGTTGAGCTGTTGGGCGAGCATGGCCGCGGCATTGACGGCGGTGATGCGCGCCGACGCCGAATCCGGGCTGGTCGAAAGCCCCTGCAGAGCGTTGGTGAAACCGTTGAAGGCCGCCTCGATGGTGCCGGTCGAGCCCGGATTGCCGTAAATGCTTTGCAGGCTCGACAGGAACGAGGCGCGCACGCCGGCATAGGAGGCGCCCGACAATTCGGTGCGCAACTGGCTCTGGATATACTGATCGAGCGTGCGGTTGACGCCGGTGACCAGCACCCCGGTGCCCGTCTCGCCGGCGGTGGCGGCGACCTGCACCGAGTCCTTGCGGACATAGCCCGGCGTCTCGGCATTGGCGACGTTGGACGACACCAGCGCCAGCGCCGCCTGGTTGGCGCGCAGGCCCGACATCGCCGTGAACAGTGCCTGACTGAGGCCCATGAGCTAGCGTCCCGTACGCAAGACGTATCAGCGGATGACGTTGATCAGATCCTGCACCATCGAGTTCGAGGTGGTGATGACCTTGGTGTTGGCCGAATAGGCTTGCTGGGTGATGATCAGTTTTGTGAACTCGTCGGCGATATCGACGTTGGAGCCTTCCAGCGACGAGCCGACGATGGTGCCGCCGTGGCCGAAGATCGCCTGGCCGGAGCGGTCGGTGACCTCGAACGCACCGCCATCGACGCGGCGCAGGAAGTCGGGGCCGTTGAAGTTGGCGAGCACCACTTCGGCAAGGTCGAGGTTGCGGCCGTTGGAGTAGTTGCCGACGATGCGGCCGTTGCTGCCGATCGAAACCGACTGCAAGTGCCCGGCCGGGTAGCCGTCCTGCTGGATCTGGTTGACCTGCACGTTGCCGTTGGTGTCGGCATATTGCGTCACGCCGCCAGTGCCGAAATTGATCACCGGGCTGCCGATCGAGATGCCGCCGATCACCGCGTTGGTCAGCGTCACCGACGGCACCGCAGGATTGAGCTGGTTGTTGGGACCGAAGGTGAAGTCGGTGCCGACGTTCTGCCAGGCAACGTCGGTGCCGGTGGCATTGCCATCGACCTGGTAGAACAGGTTCCAGGTATCGGCGCCGCCGCTGGCGGCGCTGTCGATCTTGGCCCAGCGCAGTTGCAGGTTCACCGGCGTGCCGGACGTGTCATAGGCGGTCACCGAGCCGCCGGCGATCGATTCATCGATGAAGGTCTGCACCTCGCTGCCGATCACCACGCCGTCGCCCGGCCCGGTGCCGCCCGTCGTCGGATCGTTGGTGAAGCCGGCCGGGTTGAGCAGTTCGGAGCCGGGAATGGCGGTGTCGTGCTTGTTGGTGAGCGGATAGTTGGCGAGGTTGGCGCGATATTCAATGCGCGTGGTGGCCCGCGCCGGCAGCAGGTTGTTCTCGAACTTCAGCACGTTCGGCGCGCTGCCGGCGAGGTTGCCGGTGGTCGGATCGATCAGAATGCCTTCGAGGTAGTAGCCGGCGCCGTTGACCAGGTAACCGTTCTTGTCGAGGGTGAAATCGCCGCGGCGGGTGTACATGTCGACGCCGGTGAAGGCCGGGTTGTTGTCGACGAAGTTGCCTGGCTTCTGCACCACGAAGAAGCCGGAGCCGTTGATCGCCATGTAGGTCGAGACCGAGGCCGCCTGCACGCCGCCCTGCACCGTGTTGGTGGAGCGCGAGGCGGTGGTGACGCTGCCGGCCAGTTGCTGGCTGACGCCGGTTTCCGGGATCAGGTCGAGGAAACTGGTATCGATGCGCTTGAAGGCGGTGGTCTGCGAGTTGGCGATGTTGCCGGAAATGTTTTCGAGCGCATAGGAGCCTGCGCGAAGGCCGGCCACCGAGGTGGTGAGAGCGCCGAAGATACCCATCCATCGTCTCCGAGGTTACGCGGCGGCCGGGCGGCGCGCCTTGGACTGCTGCCGCTTCTCACGCAAACCCCGTGCCACGCGAGAGCACCATATATTTCAATGATTTGAGCAAGCGCGGTGCGGCTGCGCACAGAGCGAATTTGCCGGGGGCGGCACAATTTGCCGGGCGCGGCGAGGACGGCGCATGCGGCCGCCAGGTTATCGTGTCCCGGACGCGGTGCGGCGTGCAACGCTGCGACGCAGACCCGGGACCATTGCGGATGCAGCGATTGGAAAGGTCCCGGATCAACAGCGCGGCATGTCATGTCGCGCCGCATCCGGGACACGAGGGGCCTGGAGTTTATTCCGATCATATTGAAAATCGTCATGGCCGGGCTTGTCCCGGCCATCCACGTCTTCATTCCTGGAACCGCCGCCAAGGCGTGGATGCCCGCGACAAGCGCGGGCATGACGCCGGAGGGGCGGATCACCTCTCTGATTCAATCCGGTCGAAACGCGCCCTACCGCCGCGCCTCCGGCACAAAAAACGGCGTGCCTTCCAGCTCCGGCTCGTCGAAGGCTTCGAGCCGGGCGGCGAGCGCGTCGATATCCTCGCAAAACAGCGATTGCGTGATCGCGGTCGAAACGCGCTCGGCGGCAATGTTGACGCCGGGAATGTCGCTGGCGATCGCCGTGTGGCTGAGGAAGGCGCCGTGGTTGACGAGGTGGATATGGGCAAGCTGCGGCTGCCGGCCGGGCGAGCGCTCGGTTAGTTCAAAACCCGGCCCGAGGTAAGGGTAGCGCGCCAGGTGATCGCGGCGCAGAGCGGGCGGCGACACGTAGCGGTCGCCCCAGGTGGCGATGTCGTCGGCAAACGCCGCCAGTTCGGGGATCGCGCGCGGCTCGACAGCAAAGCCTGTCGCCACGATCAGGAAATCGTGGCGCCTCAGTTCGGGATCGCCTTCGAGGCGCATCGCGACGCCATCGCTGTCGCGCGCGACCGCCTCCACGGGCGCGCCAAGATGGATGTGAAAGCCGGCTTGCGCCAGCGTGCGATGCACGGTCTCGTGCGGCACCGGCGACTGCACGTCGTCGAGATAGACCATGATGCGCCATCGCTCGGCATCGGGCAGCGCGTCCCAGCCGACCATAAAGCCGGGGTAAGCCGAGCCGCGCCCCTTGTTGACCTGCGGCAGCACGGCGCGGCGCACATACATATCGACGCGGGCCGCGCCCTGCTCCAGCGCGGTCGCGGCATTGTCCCAGGCCGAAGCACCGCCGCCGACGATGGCAATGGATTTGCCGCGCAACGCGGCGAAGTCGATATCGTCGTTGGTATGGGCGGCCAACTCCGGCACAAGCCGGCGATCGACGAAGGCCGGCCAGACATCGCCGCCGGCGCCGCGCCGTCCGGTCGCGAGCACCACGCGGCGGGCGAACACGATGCGGGCACCATCCTCGCCGGCCAACGTCGCGCGCAGGAAACGTCCCGCCGGCTCCAGCCTTTCCAGCGCCAGCCGATGCGTGACCGGCAACGCCAGCACGCGCTGCAGCCACGACAGATATTCGACCCATAGCGCGTTGGGAATTTTGTAGAGCGCCTCCCAGGAGGCCGACCCGAAGCGCGCCTCATGCCAGGCGCGATAGGTCAGCGAGGGAATGCCGAGCGCCGGCCCCGGCAGCGTCTTGGGCGAGCGCAGCGTGCCCATCCGCGCGTAGGTCAGCCACGGTCCTTCGCGGCCGGGCGCGGCTGAATCGATCACCGCGATGTTGCGCACGCCCTTGAACGTCAGGCTTGCCGCCGCGGCAATGCCGTTCATGCCGGCACCGACGACAAGAACATCGCGCACCGGCGTGCCGTCCGGACCGGGCACGGCGGCGGGCCAGTTGTCGGGAGGCAGGCCGAGAAGAGCGAGATCGCGCGCGACCGCGGCATCATGCGACAGCCGGGAGGAGGCATCCATGGGGTGCGATCTAGCACCGCGCCGGGACAGCCGCAATCGCGCTGCCCGATGCTCGTCGTGGGCACGCTTTCGGAGAAAGATATGCCAATGGCAAATGCCGCTTTGGCATAAAGTACTTTTTTAAGCGGATTATCTTGCGCCCGCTAGTAAAAAAATCCACTGTTCCCTTACCCGATGCAGCACGGCGACGCGCCCCCGACCGGCGGGACGGAACAGGTGCGCCTCCGTTCAGGGCTGCGTTCAAGGATTTGCATTTCAAGGATCTGCCATGGCGCTGAAACACATTCTCGGCCTCGACCACGTCGTCGTTGCCGTCCGCGATCTCGACGCCGCGGAAGCCGCCTGGCAACGGCTCGGCTTCACGGTGTCGCCGCGCGGCACCCATTCGGCGCATCTCGGCTCCGGCAACCACACCATCGTGTTCGGCGACGACTACATCGAGCTGCTCGGCATTCTCAACGAGACCGAACACAACCAGCCGACCGTCGCATTCCTGAAAGACCGCGAGGGCATCGAACGCACCGCCTTCACCACCGATGACGCCGCGGCCGGCGTCACCGAGTTGAAGGCGCGCGGTCTGGCCGGCGGCGGTCCGTTGTCGTTCAGCCGCCCGGTCGATCTGCCCGACGGGACCAAGGGCGAGGCCGCGTTCAACATCTTCACCTGGCCGCTCGAC
>QEVP01000005.1 GCA_003576765.1 Pseudomonadota bacterium | reverse complement strand
GGCGCTTACCTCAGCTTCATGCACGTTCCCGAGGACAAGCTGCGCGAGGCGTTCGGGCCGACCATCGATCTGTTGGCCCGCAACGGCATCGATCTGACCAAGCAATGCGTGGAAGTGGCGCCGATCGCGCACTATCACATGGGCGGCATTCTCGTGAATGCCGAGATGCAGAGCAGCGTGCCCGGCCTTTATGCCGGCGGCGAGGCCGTCGGCGGCGCCAACGGCGCCAACCGGCTGTCCGGCAATGCGCTGCCGGAGGCGCTTGTGTTCGGCGAGCGGGCCGGGCGCTTTGCGGCGGCCGAGGCGCAGACGTGCGAACACACCTGGAGCGATGCGGCGACCGCACCCATCGTCGCGCTGCTCGACGACACCGACCGCCGCGCCGCCGAGGCCGATCCGCAGACCACCGCCGGGACGACGCGGATGTGGAGCGAGCTTCAGGAGTTGATGTGGAAGAAGGTCGGCCTGATACGCACCGGGGAGTCGCTGAGCGAGGCGTTGGCTGCAATCCGTGAGATGCGCACGACGGGGCTTGCCAATGTGGCGCTGGCGCCGGGCAAGATGTTCAACATGACGGTCGAGGACTGGTTCGACCTGCGCAACGCACTGCATGTCGCGGAAATGATTACCGTGGCGGCGATCAACCGCAAGGAAAGCCGCGGTGCGCACCAGCGACTGGACCATCCCCAGACCGAGGCCGATTTCGAGAAGAATCAAATTCTCGGCCTCGACGGGGAGACGATCGTGTCGCGCTGGATGCCGGTCGTCAGGACCGCGGCAGCTCCGCTTCAATCCAAGGCAAGTTAACAAGGCAAGTTAACAAGGCAGGTTAATACGGCAATGACCCAGCTTGTTTCGCTTTCGGTCGCGAGAGGGACCGAGGAGTCCGGCATCACGTTTCAGAACTTCGACGTGCCTTTCACGGAAGGCATGTCGGTGCTCGATGCGTTGATATGGATCAGGGCCAATACCGACCCGTCGCTGGCCGTGCGCTATAGCTGCATCAACGCCAACGCCTGCAAGGAATGTTCGGTGATGGTCGATGGCGAGGTGACCTATGCCTGCACCGCGCGGCTGACGCCGCAGGGGGCGAAGGTCGAGCCGCTTGAGGGCAAGACGGTGGTGCGCGATCTCGTCACCGACATCCTGCCGTCGAAGGAGCACCTGTCGGCGTTGTTCAAGAAAGGGCGCTGAGGCCGCTAGAGCCTTTCCGCTTCTGATGGAATCAGAAGTGGGGCTCTATGATTTTGTTTTGACGCGTTTTCTTCACGCGAACCGGTTTCCACTTCGCTCGAACACGCTCTAGCGACCAGGCGAAAGGAGCACCCAAATGACCTACGTCGTGACTGAAGCCTGCATCAAGTGCAAATTTCAGGATTGCCTGCAATCGTGCCCCGCGACATGCTTCTACGAAGGCGAGAACATGCTCGTGATCAATCCGGAGGAGTGCATCGATTGCGGCGCATGCGAGCCGGAGTGCCCGGCCGAGGCGATCATGCCCGATACGGCGCCGGACGCGGCGAAGTGGGTCGAGTTCAACCGCAAATACTCCGCGCTGTGGCCCAATATTCGCAAGCAGGGGTTTGTTCCGGACGATGCCGACGACTGGGTCGAGGTCGAGGGCAAGCTGGAAGAGCATTTCAGCCCCGCGCCGGCGGCGCGCTGACGTCAAGCTGATCGAACCGGGAGCGAACGATGACGAAAAGTGTTTGGCTGCACGAACTGACCTGGCCCGATATCGCCGACTATCTGAAGTCGCAGGACGTGGTGATGATCCCGATCGGCGCCACGGAACAGCACGGCCCGCATACGCCGCTTTTGGTCGATACCGCCTGGGCGAGCGACGTCTCCGCCGAGGTGGCGCGCCAGCACGGCGTGCTGGTGGCGCCGCCGATGCATATCGGCTGGTCGCCGCATCATCTGGGCTATCCCGGCGGCATCACCTTCCGGCCCGAGACGCTGACGCAGGTGGCGGTGGACATCGGCGAAAGCCTGCTCTCGCACGGCTTCCGCAAGATCCTTTTCGTCAACGGCAACCGTGTCGCCAACCTGCCGCCGCTTCAGATCGCGATGGCCAAGCTGCGCTTCACCACCGGCGCCTATGTGGCGATCATCGATACGCACCTGATCGCCCGCAAGGAAGTGTGCGAAGCGGCCGGCAATGCCCGTGACGGCTCGCACCACGCCGGCATCGTCGAGACCTCGTTCATGCTGCACAAGCATCCCGAACTGGTTCGCACCGACAAGATCGCGGAATTGCCGGACCGCCCGGTGCCCGAATTCGCCAGCGGGTTTCCGATGGACCCGCCGCTCGATCAGAATATCGCGTTCAACCAGCTGACGGCCGAGGAATTTTATCAGCGCACCGGCGGCAACGGCGCGTATTCCAACCCGAAGCCGGCGACGGCGGAGATCGGACGCGCGGTGTTCGACGTCACCGTGAAGCGTGCCGCTGAGTTCGTCGCGCACGTCAAGACGCTCAAGGTCGATTGCAAGCGCTGCCCGATCCCGATCTGATCGAGGTCAGATCGACAGCAGGATTTTTCAAACAACGAACCTGCCCCGGAGACCGGGGCAGGGCAGGGTGGCGCGCGCGCTCTCCGGTCAGCGAAGGCGTGGATAGGGCGGCACGAAATAACCGCGGACGGCAGGTGGACGAACGATGACCACGGGTCACGGACCAGGACCGAAGTTTGCCATTGTCGGCGCCGGCCCGGCCGGCTTCTACGCCGCGGAGGCACTCGATATCGAGTGTCCCGGCGCCGAGATCGATATCATCGAGCGGCTGCCGACCCCGTTCGGGCTGATCCGCGCCGGCGTCGCGCCCGATCATCAGACCACCAAGACGATCCAGGACGCCTTCGAGCAGATCGCGCA
Organism: Pseudomonadota bacterium; assembly: GCA_003576765.1. GTDB lineage: Bacteria > Pseudomonadota > Alphaproteobacteria > Rhizobiales > Xanthobacteraceae > PRO6. The sequence goes on along the minus strand of QEVP01000005.1, from coordinate 101,171 downwards.
ACGGCCCAACGTCCGTATCGTCGGCAATGTCGAGGTCGATCGCGACGTCACCATCGCCGAACTGGCGCAATTCTATGACGCGGTGGTGCTTGCAAGCGGTGCGCCCGACGATGCGCCGCTCGATGTCCCCGGCGGCGATCTCCCCGGTGTCTACGGCGCGGCCGAGTTTGTCGGCTGGTACAACGCCCATCCCGATCACGCCGGCCTTGAGCCGCTGCTCGACCGCGACAGCGTCGTCGTGATCGGCAACGGCAACGTCGCCATCGACATCGCGCGCATCCTGTCGAAGTCGGCGGCGGAGCTTGCCACCAGCGACATCGCCGCCCATGCCTCCGAGCGGCTGGCACAGGCGCGGATTTCGGACGTGCACATCGTCGGCCGGCGCGGGCCGCTGGAGGCAAAATTCACCACGGTCGAGTTGCGGGAATTGGGAGAACTGGAGGAGGCGGTCGCAGTGGCCGAGTCCCACCAGATTCCCGATGCCGTCGGCAGCGATCTGTCGCCGCGCGACCGCCGCGTGAAAGGCAAGAACCTCGAGTGCTTCAAGAGTTTTGCGCAGGCCGACCCGTCGGCGAAGGCGCGCCGGATTCGTTTCCAGTTCAACGCCAGGCCGCTCAACGTGCTCGGTAACGGGCGGGTCGAAGCGATCTGTTTCGAACGCACCCGGGTCGAGAACGGCCAGGTGACGGGCACCGGCGAGACGCTCGAGATTGCGTGCGGAGCGGTGATCTCCGCCATCGGCTATCGGGCGCGGCCGCTGGGCGGGCTTGCGGTCTCGGCGACGGGCGACCGGCTGACCAACACCGACGGGCGCATTGCCCCCGGCCTCTATGTCGTCGGCTGGCTGCGGCGCGGCCCCTCCGGCAAGATCGGCACGAACCGGACCGACGCGGAAGAAGTCGCGGCGCTGATACGTTCGGAGTTGGTGGTCGGCGACAAGCCGGGGCTCGCCGGGCTGAAACCGCTGCTGGCGAGCCGCAACGTCAGGACCACCGACTACGTCGACTGGAAGAAGATCGAAGCCGCCGAAATCGCGGCGGCGCTGGGCGGCGAGCCCCGGCGCAAATTCGCCACCATGCACGAAATGCTGGCCGTGCTCGGCGCGTGATCGGGCCCGGCGCTCTATTTCGGCGTGGCCATCAGCCGCGTCAGATCGGGGGGTCGGTTCTCCACGATGGCCTCCATGGAGAACATGCCGATCACCCGCTCCAGATCGAAGTTGGCGATGAGGCGCTGGTAGAACAGGTCGTAGCCTGCCATCTCCTTGGTCACGATCTTGATCACGTAGTCCCAACTGCCACCGATGCGGTGAAAATCGACGACTTCGGGCAGACGCTCCACATGCTTGCGAAACCGGTCGGCCCATTCCTTCGAATGGTGGCGGGTGCGGATCAGAACCAGCACCGTCAGGCTGAGGCCCAACGCGTCGAGATCGATCTCGGTGGAAGACCCCTTGATCAGGCCGCTGGCCGTCAGGCGCTGGAGCCGTCGCCAGCAGGCGTTCTGCGACAGGCCGACCTTATCCGACAGTTCGCGTTGCGACAGGTTTCCGCACTTTTGAAGCTGGGTCAGGATCTTGAGGTCGATGTTGTCGATTTTCATGACGAGATCGCTTGTCCGCCGGCGAACCGGATGAAGATACGGCAAATCCCGCCGCGTTCAATCGCTGCGCTCGGCGACCGCGGCGAAGCGGTGTCGCGCATTATGCCGGCGTCAGGCGGGAGCGCCGTGGCGGCGCCTGACAGACTCGCTGTCCGCGTTGAGGGCGGCGTCCAGCGCTTGCGTCATGTCGGCGATCAGATCCTGCGCGCCTTCGAGGCCGGCATGAATCCTGAGCAGCACGCCGGGACAGTCGAGGTCCGATGCGCAGCGCGCCGGCAGCGGATCGATCGGCAGCGCAAGGCTTTCATAGCCTCCCCACGACAGCCCGATGCCGAACAGGTTGAGGTTGCGGAACAGGCACGAGAGCTGCGCCCTGGTCATCGGCTTCAGCATCGCCCCGAACAGACCGCTGGCGCCGTGGAAGTCGCGCTTCCAGATCGCATGACCCGGATGGCCGGGCAGGGCGGGATGCAGAATGCGCTCGACGGCGGGATGGCAGGCCATGGCTTGCGCAAGCTGGACGCCGGTATCCCAATGGCGCCGCATGCGCACGGCAAGCGTGCGCAAGCCCCGCAGGGCCAGATAGATGTCGTCGGGGCCGGCGATTTCGCCGAAGTGGTGGGCGCTGCTCCTGAGGCAGGGCCATGCCCGCTCGTTGGCGGTGACGATGCCGAGCAGCGCGTCGGAGTGCCCGACGATGTACTTGGTCGCGGCATGGATCGAGATGTCGGCGCCGTGCGCGAACGGCTTGAAGTACAAAGGCGAGGCCCAGGTGTTGTCGATGATGACGAAAGCGCCGACCGAATGGGCCAGCGCGGCAATCGCCGGCACGTCCTGAATCTCGAAGGTGAGCGATCCCGGAGACTCCAGATAGACCACCCGGGTGTTGCGCCGGATGCGGCTGGCAAGGCCGGTGAGGTCGGCCGGATCGAAATACTCGATATCGATCTGAAGGCGCTTCAGCACCTGCTCCGCGAATGTCCTGGTCGGCCCGTAGACGTTGTCGGTGATCAGCGCATGGTCGCCGGCTTGCAGGCAGCCGAGCAGCGTGTGCGTGCAGGCCGACAGCCCGGACGGAAACAGGATGGTGTCGTGACCGCCTTCGAGCGCGCAGACAGCTTCCTCCAGCGCGCGCGAGAGCGGCGTGCCGAACCGCCCGTAGCTCGCCATCGGATTGTCGGGAGTTTTGCGCGACTCCCATTCTTCCAGCGTGTCGGCCAGGATCGTCGAGCCCCGGTAAACCGGGACGTTGACCATGCCGGCATGCTTGGCGGGGGCTCGCCCGAGGTGGGCGAGCTGGGTCTCGGGGTCTTGGGAGGTCGCGCGACCGTGGGTCGGGAGCATAATCGTCGCCTATCAAGGGGAATAGGAGCAGATTATACCCTTAAATCAGGATTTTTATTGCGATATCATGCTCAATATGCCACGAATGAGCGTCTGGATTCTACAATAGATACATTTATTGGATTTGTATGCTCATGAAATCCGCCGGAGCCAAGCTGGATCGGTTCGATCATGCGATCCTGACGCATTTGCAAGACAACGCGACGATTCCGATCTCGGAACTGGCCGAAAAAGTCGGGCTGACCTCGACGCCATGCTGGCGCCGGGTGCAGAAACTTGAGGAGAGCGGCGTCATAAAAAAGCGCGTCACGCTGCTCGATCCCGACCAGCTCAATCTCGGCGTGACCGTGTTCATTGCGATCCGCACCCACGAGCATCGGTTCAAGTGGTTCGAGTCGTTCCACAAGCTGGTCAGCGCGATACCGGAGGTGGTCGATTTCTATCGCGTTGCCGGCAGCACCGACTATCTTTTGAAGGTGCTGGTGTCCGACATCGCCGGTTACGACCGCATCTATAAAACTCTGATCAAGGGCGCGGATCTTGCCGACGTCACGTCGATGTTCGTCATCGAAGAGATCAAGCACACGACGGCCCTGCCGTTGAGCCATATATAGGCGGTCGCGGTGTTCCTGAGCGTATTCCACGTTTTCAAGATCGGGATCGGCCCTTCGAGTTCTCACACCATGGGGCCGATGACGGCGGCCCGGCGTTTTGTCGCGACGGATATCGCCGAACAGCGCGCAAAACTCTCGCGCATCACGGTGTCGTTGCATGGATCGCTGGCCTTTACCGGGAAGGGCCATGGCACGGATCGCGCGATCGCGCTCGGGCTTCTCGGGCATGCGCCGGACAAGATCGATCCGAACGAGGTCGAGCCGGCGCTTGAGCGCCTCGCGCGGGAGCGATCCCTGTCGGGGCCGGCCGCCGGCATCCTGTTCGACCCGGCGACGGACATTGTGTTCGACACCGGGCCGCCGCTGCCGGGTCACGTCAACGGCATGATCTTCCGCGCGTATGACGCCGCCGGCGACGTGCTTGTGACGCGGACCTATTACTCGGTCGGCGGCGGCTTCGTGCAGGCCGAGGACGAGCTTGGCGGCGAGGGGGCGGCGCCGGCCGATCCGTATCCGCCGGTGCCGTTTCCGTTCGACAGTGCGGCGGCGATGCTGCGCCTCGGCGACACCTCCGGGCTGTCCATCGCCGATATGCAGCGCGCCAACGAGCATGCGGTTGCGGACATTGCGCTCGATGCCCGGCTCGATGGTCTTTGGCACGCGATGAACGCCTGCATCGAGCGCGGGCTTGCGAGCGACGGCACATTGCCCGGAGGGCTCAATGTGCGGCGGCGTGCTCCCGGCCTTTATCGACAACTGGTGCAGCAGGCGCTGCGCAACGAGGCCGGGTCGCCGACGCTGGCGCTCGACTGGCTCAACGTGTTCGCCATGGCAGTGAACGAGGAGAATGCCGCGGGCGGCCGGGTGGTGACGGCGCCGACCAATGGCGCCGCCGGCGTCGTGCCGGCCGTTATCCGCTACTACCGCGACCATCTGGCTGGAACGGAGAGCGGCATCCGCAACTTCCTGCTGGTGGCGGCGGCGATCGGCGGCCTGATCAAGCGCGGCGCCTCGATATCGGGCGCCGAGGTCGGCTGTCAGGGTGAGATCGGGTCGGCGGCCGCGATGGCGGCGGCTGGCCTTGCGGCAGCGCTCGGCGGCAGCAACGCGCAGGTCGAGAACGCAGCCGAAATCGCGCTCGAACACCACCTCGGCATGACGTGCGATCCGATCCGCGGCCTCGTTCAGGTGCCCTGCATCGAACGCAACGGCTTTGGCGCGGTGAAGGCCGTGAACTCGGCGATGCTGGCGCTACGCGGCGACGGCTCGCATATCGTCTCGCTCGACAACTGCATCCGCACCATGCGCGATACCGGGCGGGATATGAACACGCGATACAAGGAAACCTCGCTCGGCGGCCTCGCGGTCAACGTCGTCGAATGTTGAGGCAGTGCTTGAAACCGCGCCCGCCGCGATAAACCATGGATCAGAAGTGAGGCCCCCGATGATCAAGGACCGGAGCGCAGCCGTTACGCTCTATGGCATCAAGAAATGCGATACGATGAAGAAGGCGCGGGGCTGGCTCGATGCGCATGGCGTGACTTACGTCTTCCACGACTACAAGACGGCGGGAATCGAGCGTTCACGCCTCAAGGCATGGTGCGACGACCTCGGCTGGGAGACGCTGCTCAACCGCGCCGGCACCACGTTCCGCAAGCTCGATGAGGCCGACAAGCAGAACCTCACCGCGGCGAAGGCGCTCGCGCTGATGCTGGCGCAGCCCTCGATGATCAAGCGGCCGGTGCTCGAGCGCGGCGGGCGCCTTACGGTCGGCTTCAAGCCGGAGCTTTATGCTGCGGCATTCGGCACGGGCAAAGGCAGCGGCTAGACCTCCGCTTCTCATGGAGAGAGAAGCGGAGCGGAGGTCTGGATTATTATTTTGACGCGTTTTCTTAACGCGAACCGGCCGACGCCGACCGAAGCCGGCTATGGCCGGCATAGGCCGGTTCCCACTTCGCTCGAAAACGCTTTAGAGTTTTGCGGCCACCGTTCCCGGCATCTCGCGCGGCGCCTTGACCTCGGCGGCGCGGCGCGCGGCGTGCTCCAGCATCGGCAGGATGTCGCTGACGCGCTCGGCGGACAACAGGTTGATCTTGAGGTCGGCGCGGATGAAGCCGGTGTCGCCCATGTGAGTGAGAAGCGTCAGCAACGGCTCCCAAAACCCTTCGACGTTGGCGATCAGGATCGGCTTGGCGTGGCGGCCGAGTTGGGCCCAGGTGAGTTGCTCGACCAACTCCTCCAGCGTGCCGATGCCGCCCGGCAGCGCGACGAACGCATCCGACCGTTCGAACATCAGCCGCTTGCGCTCGTGCATGTCCTCGGTGACGATCATCTCCTGCGCCCGCGTCAGGGCGTGCTCGCGCTTCACCAGAAAGCCGGGGATGATGCCGGTCACCTGGCCGCCATGATCGAGCGTCGCGCTTGCGACCGCGCCCATCAGGCCGACCGATCCGCCGCCATAGACCAGCCGCACCCCAGCCTCGGCGAGAGCTTTGCCGAAGTCGGTGGCTGCCTTGACGAATGCGGGATGGTTGCCGGGCCCCGAACCGCAATAGACGCAGACGGAGCCGATGAGCGCGGAGTCCAAGGTTGACATGCCTGTCATGTTGCATCGCCCGGTGGCAGCGTCAAGGCAGCCGGACAACACGGGCCAACGCACAAAGATTTGCCGGCACCGGGATGCAGCGCCGCCGAAAACACCCTATATGACCGGGCGATGACGCGGGTGAGCGAAACGGATCTGCCGCCGACGATCAGGATGTCTTGATGGCCGACATGAGTTACCCGGCGGCGCTGGAGCCGCCGCCGCCGCCCCGTGGCACAACGGTGGTCCGCAGTTCCCTGGTCGGGACGCTGGCGGGGTTGTGGCCGTATATCTGGCCGGGCGACCGCGCCGACCTGAAGGCGCGCGTGGTGTGGGCCATGGTGCTGCTGGTGTTCGCCAAGGTGGCGACGCTGGTGGTGCCGTTCACCTTCAAATGGGCGACCGATGCGCTGACCGGCGAGAGTTCGGCGCCGATTGCCGCTGACGACTGGGCGGTCTGGCTGATCGCCTCGCCGCTGATCATGACCGCCGCCTACGGCCTGATGCGGGTGCTGATGGCCGGCCTGACGCAGTTGCGCGACGGCATCTTCGCCAAGGTGGCGATGCATGCGGTTCGGCGGCTCGCCTATTTCACCTTCGTCCATATGCACGAACTGTCGCTGCGTTTCCACCTGGAGCGCAAGACCGGCGGGCTGACGCGGGTGCTCGAGCGCGGTCGGCTCGGCATCGAGGTGATCGTGCGCATGGTCATCCTCCAGCTCGTGCCGACCGTGGTGGAGGTGGCGCTGCTCACAGCCGTGCTGTTCTGGCAGTTCGACTGGCGCTACGTCGCGGTCACGCTGGCGACGGTGGTGGTCTACATGGTGTTCACCTATGTCGCGACTGAATGGCGCATCGAGATCCGCCGCGCCATGAACGAGTCCGATACCGACGCCAACACCAAGGCGATCGACTCGCTGCTCAACTATGAGACGGTCAAGTACTTTGGCGCCGAGGCGCGCGAGGCATCGCGCTACGACGGTTCGATGGAGCGCTACGAGCGCGCCAGTGTCCGCACCTATACCTCGCTCGCGGTCCTCAACATCGGGCAGGCGGTGATTTTTACCGCGGGGCTGACGGCGACCATGCTGATGTGCGCCATCGGCGTGCGCCGCGGCACCAACACCGTCGGCGATTTCGTGATGATCAACGCCATGATGATCCAGCTTTACCAGCCGCTCAACTTCATGGGCATGGTCTATCGCGAGATCAAGCAGGCGGTGGTGGACATCGAAAAGATGTTCGGCGTACTGGCCAAGAATCCCGAGGTCAAGGATCGCCCCGGCGCTTTGCCGCTGCGTATCAAGAGTGGCGCGATCCGGTTCGAGAACGTCGAGTTCGCCTACGATCCGAACCGGCCGATCCTCAAGGGTGTGTCGTTCGAGGTGCCCGCCGGCAAGACGGTGGCGATCGTCGGGCCGTCGGGCGCGGGCAAGTCCACCATCTCGCGGCTGTTGTTCCGGCTTTACGACGTCTCGGGCGGGCGCATCACCATCGACGGCCAGGACATTCGCGACGTGACGCAAGGGTCGTTGCGCGCCGCCATCGGTATGGTGCCGCAGGACACCGTGCTGTTCAACGACACTATGCGCTACAACATCCGCTACGGACGATGGGACGCGAGCGACGCCGAGGTCGAAGAGGCGGCGCGGCTCGCCCGCATCGACGGCTTCATCGCCCGCTCGCCGAAGGGGTACGACACGGAAGTCGGCGAACGCGGCTTGAAACTCTCGGGCGGCGAGAAGCAGCGCGTGGCGATTGCCCGCACCATCCTGAAAGGACCGCCGATCCTGGTGCTGGACGAGGCAACCTCGGCGCTCGACAGCCACACCGAGCAGGAAATCCAGGCGGCGCTGGAGGGCGTGTCGCGCAACCGCACGGCGCTGGTGATCGCCCACCGGCTGTCCACCGTCGTCGGCGCCGACGAGATCATCGTGCTCGATGGCGGCCGTATTGCCGAGCGCGGCACCCACGGCGAACTTTTGGCGCAGGGCGGTCTTTACGCCAGCATGTGGAACCGGCAGCGCGAGGCCGATGCGGCGCGCGAAAAACTGGCCGGGATGGCCGAGGAGGGGGTTGCGCCCAACCGCAACCCGCCGCCGGTGATCGACGACGACCCGCTGGCTGCGCCGGAAGCCGCGGAATAAACTGTCCCTCAGATTCGATCCGTCAACCAGCAGGCCGAACCGATGTCGATTGCCAACTCGATCCGTGCCCAGATTCCGCCGATCCACCCCGAGGGGTATCCGTTTATCGGCGGCTTTGCGCTGGCCACCATCATCCTGTTCTGGATCTGGGCGCCGCTCGGCTGGCTCGGGCTGGTGCTGACGATCTGGTGCGCGCTGTTCTTCCGCGATCCCGTCCGGGTGACGCCGCTGCGCGAGGGGCTGGTGGTGGCTCCGGCCGATGGCCGCGTCTCGATGGTGATGCCGGTGGTGCCGCCGCCCGAACTCGGACTGGGCGATCGCCCGCTGCCGCGCATCTCGATCTTCATGAGCGTGTTCAACTGCCATGTGAACCGCAGCCCCGTCGCCGGCCGGATCGAGCGCATCGCCTATCGGCCGGGCAAGTTCGTCAACGCCGAACTCGACAAGGCGAGCGAGGACAACGAGCGCAACTCGCTCGTCATCGCCACGCCCGAAGGGCGGATCGGCGTGATCCAGATCGCGGGACTGGTGGCGCGTCGCATCGTATCGTTCGTGCGCGAGGGGCAGACGGTCAACGCCGGCGAGCGCTTCGGACTGATCCGGTTCGGCTCGCGGCTTGACGTGTTTTTGCCCGAAGGCGCCCGGCCGCTGGTCGCGGTCGGCCAGACGGCGGTCGCCGGCGAGACGGTGCTGGCCGATTTCCGGGCCGGCGACGGCGGTCGCAGTTATCAGGCGACGTGACCGAAACACTATTTGCATCAGTTCATTATCGGACTATCTTCGCTGCGGCCCTGAACAATGGCGCGGCTGTCTCCGCCATTGAACAGGCGGCACATCTGCGCCATCTGAAGGGACATGGCCTCAGCCGAGGCGCAACGGAACGAAGATTCATGCTCGGCAACTTCAAATCCCCGGATGCCGGCGACGGCAAGCGCCGGCGGCGGTTCGGGCCGATCCCGGTGCGGATGCTGGTGCCGAACGTCATCACGTTGCTGGCGATCTGCGCCGGGCTGACCGCGATCCGGCTCGCCGCCGAGGGCCGCATGGAACTGGCGGTGGGGGCGATCGTGTTCGCCGCGGCGCTGGACGGCATCGACGGCCGCGTCGCACGGCTGATCAAGGGCCAGTCGCGGTTCGGCGCCGAACTCGACAGCCTGGCCGATTTCGTCAACTTCGGCGTGGCGCCGGGGCTGATCCTGTATTTCTGGCAGCTTCACGACCTCAACAATGTCGGCTGGATTGCGGCAATGATCTTTGCGATCTCCGGCGGCTTGAGGCTGGCGCGCTTCAACGCCACCATGGACGACACCAGCCAGCCGGCCTATGCCGCCAACTTCTTCACGGGCGTGCCGGCGCCGGCCGGCGCGATCACCGTGCTGCTGCCGATCTATGTCGATTTTCTCGGCGGCCGGGTCCCTTACGCGGTGCTCACCGCGCTCTACACGCTCTTGATTGCCGGCCTGATGGTGTCACGGCTGCCGGTGTTTTCCGGCAAGTCGCTGAAGATGCGTGTGCAGCCGGAGATGGTGCTGCCGATCTTCGTGCTGGTGGTGGCCTTCATCACCCTGTTGATCAGCTATCCGTGGCACGTGCTGTCGGTGGCCTCGGCGATCTACCTGATGAGCCTGCCGTTCGGCTGGCAGGCTTACCGGCGGCTGCGCGATGCCGCGGCCGAACCGGCGGAAGACGTCGATGACCGGCTTGATGACCTGCGCACCGCGCTTGTCACGCCGGCCGATCATGCGGGCGGACCCGCGACGGATGGCGAGGAGGAGCGCCCGGCGCGGCTCAACTGAATCGGCGCGCAATCAACGCAAAAAAAAAGGCCGGCGGAACGCCGGCCTTTTTGTCTGAGGTGGACGTTCCTAATAGCGCGGCACTTCCGGCCCGCCCCAGTTGAAGCGGTAGTTGAGACCGGCCTTCACCGTGTGGACGTCATTGCGGAAGCTCGTGCCGACCAGCGCCGGCGGTCCCGCGCTGAAGGTGGTGTTGCCGAAGTCGTAGTACTGATACTCGACCTTGGCCGACCAGTTGGGCGCGAACATGTATTCGAGGCCGGCGCCGACGGTCCAGCCGTCCTTGCCGCCGTCAGCCATAAACGCCTGCGGCACGCCCGCCACCGTCACGCTGGTGTGGTTGTCCGCAAACGCGTAGCCGCCCTTGACGTAGGCGAGCGTCGGCCCCCAGGCGTAGCCGAACCGGCCGGTGACCGAGCCGATGCCGCGCGGCTCCTGCGACGCGATGCCGCCAACCGGGAAGGCGACGCCGCCGTTGCCGTTGGTCAGCCAGCCGTACTGCGCCTCGATGCCCAGCACCCAGTTCGAATTGAACTGGTAGTCGGCGCCGAGCTGGACGCCGCCGAGGAAGCGGCCGTCGCTGCCGGCCAGGCTGTTGTCGCCTGTGAACGCTCCGCCGACATGGCCGCCGATATAGAAGCCGGTCCAGTTGTAGACCTGCGCCATCGGGGTCGGGACCGGCGGCGGCGCCTTGGTCACGGGCCGCGGCCGCAGGTCGGCGGCGCCCGCCGGCAGCACCAAAGCCGCAAGCAGGGCGGCGCTGAGAACGCTTCCGGTTAAGGTTTTGTTCATCGTCTTTCCTCGTCCGTGTGGGTTGCCGGGAGCGTCGCGATGCGCCGCCGCAACGGCCGCCATGTGCCGACCTCGATGCCCATAGCCTCGATGCCCATGGCCTTGATGCTGAAACACCGTGATCGGAGTTTGGTTGCCTCGTGGAAATATGGTGACAGGAATCGCGCCGACTGTGGTGGGTGCGCATCACTGCCCGGAAGTTCCATCACATTGAGGTGAGAGGCCGAGGCACACCGCCGGGTTCCCGGTAACGCGAATTTAATGGCGCGGCCGTTACGGTCGCCGGGCGCCGCTCACCGGGGGCGTGGCCGCCCAGTACGGGCAGGTCGGTATACGCGAACGCGTTGGAGTAGCCGATGGATGTCACCACTGGGATCGGCCTGATCGCCGGCACAGGCATTCTCGTCATCATGATGCTGTGGGGCGGCGACCTCACAATGTTCGTGTCGAGCCATGCGGCGGTCATCGTGTTCGGCGGCTCGATTGCGGCGACCCTGATCCGGTTTCCCTTAAGCTCGATGCTTCACGGCATGCCGCTCGGCATGCGCTACGTGTTCACCATGAGCCGGCTGTCGGCGCGCGACCTCGTCGACGAACTGGCGCGCGTCGCCGAGATCGCCCGCAAGCAGGGGCCGCTCGGGCTGGAGAAGGTCGAGACGGCCGATCCGTTCCTCGCCAAGGGCATCCGCTTCGTCGCCGACGGCTACGACATGGATTTCATCCGCGACAATCTCGAGCGCGACCGCGACAATTTCCTGATGCACCTCGATGAGGGCGGCAAGATCTACCGCGCCATCGGCGACTGCGCGCCGGCCTTCGGCATGGTCGGCACGCTGGTCGGCATGGTGCAGATGTTCGCCAACATGACCGATCCCTCCAAGCTCGGGCCGTTCATGGCGACGGCGCTGCTTGCGACCCTTTACGGCGCTGCGATCGCCAACCTGTTCTGCCTGCCGATCGCCGACAAGCTGCACGGCAAGCTGCTCGACGAGGAAACCAACCGCACGCTGATCATCGACGGCATCACCATGATCCGCGATTCCAAAAGCCCGGCGCTGGTGCGCGAGATGCTGCTCGCCTATCTGCCCGAAAAGCACCGCCACGAGGACGCCGAGGCGGTTGCCGCCTGACCGGCGGCGCGCTGGCGACAGAGATCATGGCGAAGAAAAAACGCGGCGAAGCGCACGGGGGAGGGCACGGCTGGTTCGTGACCTTCGCCGACCTGATGGGGCTTCTGGTCTCGTTTTTCGTCATGCTGGTGGCGTTCTCGACGCAGGATGCGCAAAAGCTCAAGATCGTCGCCGGCTCGATGCGCGACGCCTTCGGCGTCCAACACGAGGCGCGCTACTCCGGCATCATCGAATCCGATGGCCTGCCGACGCGGCCGAAATTGAAAAATTCCGCGCATATTCCGCCGGAGGAAGCGTCGAACACGCCGACCCCGGACCAGATGGACCGCGACCGCATCTCCGGGGCGCGGCTGCCGAAGGATCGCGAATTCGCGCTGGCCTCCGCCTCGCTGCGGCAGGCGTTGCAGGATCTGCCGGAGCTTACGGAAATCTCCAAGCAGATCATGTTCACCGAGACCGAGCAGGGGCTCAATATCGAGATCATGGACCAGGAAGGGCGCGCGATGTTCGCCGCCGGCGCCAAGGAGCCGTACGAGCGGCTGCGCACCGTGCTTCGCCGTATCGCGGCGCCGCTGCGGGCGACGCCGTTGCGCGTGGCGATCACCGGCCACACCTCGGCCGGTTACGCGCCGCCGCGCTGGAACTACGATGCCTTCGACCTGTCGAGCGACCGTGCCAACGCGGTGCGGCAGATTTTGCAGCAGGAGGGGCTGCCAGCGAGCCATATCTTCTCGGTGGTCGGCAAGGGTGATGGCCAGCCGTTGTTCCCGGACGATCCGTCGATCGCCGCCAATCGCCGGGTGACCATCACCTTGATGCGGGAAGACCCGCCGCTGCCGCCGAACCTCAAGCCTTAGCCGCCCCCGTTTTTGCTGACAGCGCGCCGGTGCCGGGTTGCCGAGCGGGAACCATCGCGCATGTCAAGAGTGGTTCTTTGCCGGCAAATCCTGTAAGCCGCGCCGCCGAACGCTTTCGACCGGTCCGTCCGGAGGGCGTTGCAGGGGAACAGGGCGAGAGCGTTTTCTCGGTCATGGCGATCAGCGAGACACATTCCGAGGCGCCGACGGAACCGCCGGTGGCAACGGGCTTTTGGGCCCTGACGCTCGGCAGCATCGGCGTGGTGTTCGGTGACATCGGCACCTCGCCGCTTTACGCGTTCCGCGAGGCGGTGACGGCGGCGGTCGACAAGGGGCCGGCCACGCCCGTTAACGTCCTGGGCGTGCTGTCGCTGATCACCTGGGCGCTCCTGATCGTCGTCACCATCAAATACGTGCTGCTGCTGCTGCGCGCCGACAACAACGGCGAGGGCGGCACGCTGTCGCTGATGGCGCTCGGCCGGCGGGCGATGGGGCGTGCCTCGTGGCCGCTTCTGGCGCTCGGCGTACTTGGCGCTTCGATGTTCATCGGCGACGCCATGATCGCCCCGGCAATCTCGGTGCTGTCGGCGGTCGAGGGTCTCAAGATCGCAGCGCCCGCGCTCGACCACTATGTGGTGCCGCTGACGGTCGTCATCCTGATTGCGCTGTTCTCGGTGCAGAGCCGCGGCACCGCGCGCGTCGCCGCTTTTTTCGGCCCGGTGATGGTGGTGTGGTTCGCCACCATTGCCGTGCTCGGCGCCATCAGCATCGTCGCCGCGCCCGAGGTCATTGCCGCGTTCAATCCGTGGTACGCGCTGCACTTCCTCCAGACCCACCACGTCATCGGGCTGGTTACGCTCGGCGCGGTGTTTCTGGCGGTGACCGGCGGTGAAGCGCTCTATGCCGACCTTGGCCACTTCGGCCGCAAGCCGATCCAGGTCGGTTGGTTCGGCTTCGTGCTGCCTGCGCTCTTGATCAATTACTACGGGCAGGGCGCCTTGATGCTGACGCACCCGTCCGCGATCGAGAACCCGTTCTATCGTCTGGCGCCCGAAGGGCTGCTGGTGCCGCTGATCGTGCTGGCGACGGCGGCAACCGTGATCGCCAGCCAGGCGGTGATCACCGGTGCCTATTCGCTGATCCGCCAGGCGGTGCAGCTCGGCCTCTTGCCGCGTTTCGAGGTGCGCTACACCTCCGAGACCCATGCCGGGCAGATTTATCTGCCGCGCGTCAACCTGCTCCTGCTGATCGGCGTGCTGCTGCTGGTGCTGATGTTTCGCACCTCGTCGGGGCTGGCCTCGGCCTACGGCATCGCGGTGTCGATGACCATGGTGGCCGACGGCATCATGGCGTTCTTCGTGGTGTGGAAGGTGTGGAATTTCCGCGCCGCGATCGCCGCGGCCATCGTCGCGCCACTGGTGGTGGTCGATCTGTCGTTCTTCGGCGCGAACCTGCTCAAGCTGGTCGAGGGCGCCTGGGTGCCGCTGTTGTTCGGCCTGGCCATGGTGGTGGTGATCTGGACCTGGCGGCGCGGCTCGGCGATCCTCACCATCAAGACGCGGCGCACCGAGGTGGCGCTGCGCGACCTCATCAGGAGCCTGGAGAAACGGCCGCCGCACATCGTCAAGGGCACTGCGGTGTTCCTGTCAAGCGAGCCGGATTTCGTGCCAACCGCGCTTCTGCATAACCTCAAGCACAATCAGGTGCTGCACGAGCACAACGTGATCCTGACCATCGAGACGGCGCACACCCCGCGCGTCGATCTCGACGACCGGGTCAAGATCGAGGGGATCAGCGACAAGTTCTCGCTGGTGAGGCTGCGCTACGGCTTCATGGAAACGCCCAATGTGCCGAAAGCGCTGGCGATTGCCCGAAAACTCGGCTGGCAGTTCGACATCATGTCCACGTCGTTCTACGTCTCGCGCCGCTCGCTGAAGCCGGCGGCAAAGTCGTCGATGGCGGCGTGGCAGACGCGGCTGTTCATCATCCTGAGCCGCTCGGCCAACGATGCGACCGAGTATTTTCAGATTCCGACCGGCCGGGTGGTCGAGGTCGGCACGCAGGTGACGATCTGAGCCTGTCAACCGGTGCGGATGGCCTGCTTGCCGGAATATACTTAACACGTTAAATATATGCGGGTAGCGACGCCCCGGCCATGCGGCAAGCCATCAGGAGAGCGACATGAACAAGCCTCTCGCCAGCGATGCCTTGAGCGACAACCTGCGTAAGGCGCAAGCGTTTCTCGCCCGCTTCAAGGGCGCTGCGGCGCCGCACCGCATTGCCGGCGAGGCCGTGACGGGCGCGGAGACGTTCGAGAACAACGATCCAACCGATAATTCGGTGCTGTGCCATGTTGCCGCCGGCGGTGCCGCCGAAATCGATCGGGCCGCGCGCGCAGCCCAACAGGCGTTCGCGGTCTGGAAGAACGTCGCGGGCGAAAAGCGGCGCGCGCTGCTGCACGCCATCGCCGACCGCATCGAGGCGCGTGCAGAGGAAATCGCGCTGGTGGAGAGCGTCGATAGCGGACAGCCGATCCGCTACATGGCCAAGGCGGCGCTGCGCGGGGCGGAAAACTTCCGCTTCTATGCCGACAAGGCGCCGGCGGCGAATGACGGCCTGTCGCTGCCGACCGAGACGCATCTCAACTACACGATCCGTCAGCCGATCGGCCCCGTCGGTGTCATCACGCCGTGGAACACGCCGTTCATGCTGTCGACCTGGAAAATCGCGCCGGCGCTCGCGGCCGGCTGCACCATCGTGCACAAGCCGGCGGAGTGGAGCCCGCTGTCGGCGGTGATCCTGTCGGAAATCATGAGCGCGGTGTTCGAGAGCGCCGATTTGCCGAAAGGCATCGTCAATCTGGTGCATGGTTTCGGCGAAAGCGCCGGGAAAGCGTTGACGGAGCATCCCGCCATCAAGGCGATCGCCTTCGTCGGCGAGTCGATCACCGGCAGCCATATCATGTCGCAGGGTGCCCCGACGCTGAAGCGCGTGCATTTCGAGCTGGGCGGCAAGAATCCGGTCGTCGTGTTCGACGATGCCGATCTCGACCGCGCCCGCGACGCGGTGCTGTTCATGATCTACAGCCTCAACGGGCAGCGCTGCACCTCGTCGAGCCGGGCGCTGGTGCAGCGCTCGATCTACGACGCATTCACCGCCGGGCTGAAGGAGCGGGTGGAGAGGATCAAGATCGGCCATCCGCTCGATCCGGCGACCGAGATCGGCCCGCTGATCCACAGCCGGCATGTCGAGAAGGTGCTGAGCTATGCCGACGCCGCCGCGGCGGATGGCGCGACGATCGCGACCGGCGGCAAGCGTGCGCTCGACGGGCAGGGTAACTTCGTCTGCCCGACGCTGTTCACGGGTGCCGTCAGTTCCATGCGGATCGCGCAGGAGGAGATTTTCGGCCCCGTGCTGACCGTGATCCCGTTCGAGGACGAGGCGGATGCGCTGCGCATCGCCAACGATGTCCGCTACGGTCTTGCGGCCTATATCTGGACCGGCGATGTCGGCCGCGCCCTCCGTGTCGCGCAGGGGATCGAGGCCGGCATGGTGTGGGTCAACTCGGAGAACGTGCGCCATCTGCCGACCCCGTTTGGCGGGGTCAAGGCCAGCGGCATCGGCCGCGATGGCGGCGACTATTCGTTCGAGTTCTACATGGAGCACAAAAGCGTCGCGATCGCGCTCGACCGCCACCGCGTACCCAGGATCGGCGTGTAACATGCGCCTTCCAGCCGGCCGCGGCTCCGCGCCGTGCTTGATTTTCCGCCCGTAAGGGGCGAATTTGCCGCGGGCATCGATGCGGAGGCGAGGGTGGCCGGCAGGCAGTTTCAAGTCCATGATCTGACGCCGAACGAGGTGCTGGAAGGCGTTAGAGCCGGCCGCTATCTCCTGGTGGACGTGCGCGAACCGAACGAAGTGGCGATGGAAAGCTATCCGGACGCGGCAACGGTCGCGCTCTCGACATTCGACCCGCGCGCCATTCCCGATCCGCAGGGGCGCGACGTGGTATTCGCCTGCCGCTCCGGCAAGCGCTCGGTGACCGCTTCGCTGATTGCGCAGGAGCAGGGGCTCGCTTACGACAAGCATCTCGCCGGCGGCATGCTGGCCTGGAAGCGGGCGGGCTGCCCGACCCGCAACGGCGGCTGAGCGAAGCATGGGACAAGTGTTTGCCAATCTGCCGGTCACGGTATTCGAGGCGATGTCGCAGGCGGCCCGCGACAACGACGCCATCAATCTCGGGCAGGGCTTTCCCGACGACCCGGGGCCGGAGGATATCCGCCGCGCGGCCGCCGATGCCCTGATGTACGGCAACAACCAGTACCCGTCGATGATGGGGATTCCCGAATTGCGCAAGGCTATCGCGACGCATTACGCGCGCTGGCACGGCGTCGAATTCGATCCCATGGCCGAGGTGCTGGTGGTGTCCGGCGCAACCGAGGCGCTGGCCAGTTCGATCATCGGCCTGATCGAGCCCGGCGACGAGGTGGTGCTGTTTCAGCCGATGTACGACGCCTATGTGCCGTTGATCCGGCAGGCGGGCGGCATTCCCCGTTTCGTGCGGCTCGAGCCGCCGCACTGGCGGCTGAGCGACGAGGCGCTGGCCCGCGTCTTCAACAAGAAGACCCGATTTGTCGTGTTCAACAATCCGCTCAATCCGGCGGCGGTGGTCTATCCGCGCGAGGATCTCGAACTGCTGGCGCGCTACTGCCAGGAGTTCGACGCGGTCGCGATCTGCGACGAGGTGTGGGAGCACGTCGTGTTCGACGGCCGCGAGCACATCCCGCTGATTGCCATTCCCGGGATGCGTGAGCGCACCGTCAAGATCGGCTCGGCCGGGAAAATCTTCTCGCTGACCGGCTGGAAGATCGGTTTCGTCTGCGCCGCGCCGGAGTTGTTGCGCGTCGTCGCCAAGACGCACCAGTTCCTCACCTTCACCACGCCGCCGAACCTGCAGGTCGGCGTCGCTTACGGTCTCGGCAAGCCCGACGATTACTTTTTTGGCATGCGGAAAGAGCTGGCGCGCAGCCGCGACCGCCTGACCGCGGGCCTGCGCCGCATCGGCTTCCCCGTGTTGGACTCGCAGGGCACCTACTTCCTCAACGTCGATCTCGCCCCGCTCAAGCTGAACGAGAGCGACGAAGCGTTCTGCAAGCGCATCGTTGCCGAGCACAAGGTGGCGGCGATCCCGGTATCGGCATTCTACGAGGAAGACGCCGTGACCTCGGTGGTGCGTTTCTGCTTCGCCAAGAAGGACGCAACTCTCGACGCCGCGCTGGAGCGGCTGGCAGCCGTCATGGCCCACGCCTGACCCCGATTTCGGCCGCAGTCCCAGTCCTAGTCCGTTGTCCCCAATCGAGGAGAATCCGAATTGGAGATGAAGCCCCGCCTGGTTGCCCTGGTGCTCGCCGGTCTTTCCGTTGCCATGATGACGCCCGCGCAGGCGCAGGAGCGCGTGGTCCACTTCTACAACTGGTCGAACTATATCGCGCCGGGCGTGCTCGACGACTTCACCAGGGAAACCGGCATCAAGGTCGTCTACGACACCTTCGACGCCAACGAGACCCTTGAGGCGCGGCTTCTCGCCGGCAAATCCGGCTACGACGTGGTGGTGCCGACCGCATACTTCCTGCAACGGCAGATCGCCGCCAATATCGTGACAAAACTCGACAAGAGCAAGCTGCCGAACATGACCCATGTCTGGCCGGAAATTGCCGCGCGGCTTGCGGTCTACGATCCGGGCAATCAGTACGCCGTCAATTACATGTGGGGCACCACCGGCATCGGCTACAACGTCAAGGCGGTCGAGAAGATGCTGGGGCCGGGCGCGAGGATCGACTCGTGGAAACAGGTGTTCGATCCTGAAAGCCTTGCGAAGTTCAAGGACTGCGGTGTGCAGATGCTGGATTCCGCCGACGACATCCTGCCGGCGGCGCTGCACTATCTGGGCCTCGACCCGAACTCGACGGCGCAGGCGGACCTTGAAAAGGCGGCCGACGTGGTGCGCAAGGTGCAGCCGTATGTGCGCAAGTTTCATTCATCGGAATATTTGAGCGCGCTGGCCGGCGGCGACATCTGCCTCGTGGTCGGCTGGTCGGGCGACATTATGCAGGCGCGCCGCCGCGCCGCCGAGGCCGGAGGCGGTGTCGAGATCGGCTATGCAATTCCCAAGGAGGGCGCGCAGATGTTCTTCGACAATCTCGCGATCCCGACCGACGCCAAGAATGTCGAGGAAGCCTACGCGCTGATCGACTATCTGTTGCGCCCCGAGGTCGCGGCGAAAAACTCCGACTTCCTGTCCTATGCCAACGGCAATCTCGCGAGCCAAAAACTGATCTCGGAGAAGGTCATCGACGACAAGGCGATCTACCCGGATGAGGCGACGATGAAAAAGCTGTTCATCATCACTGCGCGCCCGCCGGCGATTCAGCGCACCATCAGCCGGCTGTGGACGCGGGTGAAGACGGGGCGGTAAAGCATTTCACGGTTCTCAACCGTCATGGCCGGGCATAGCCCCTCCCTTTATCCCTCCCCCGCTTGCGGGGAAGGGTAGGGCGGGGGCGCGGGCATGACAGATAGCGGAGATGTTTACCGCCAGCGGCGGTGCAGCCACAGCCACTGCTCGGGGTGTTCGCGCACCCAGCCCTCGACCACCGTGGTGATTGCCTGCATCGTCCCTTGCACGTCGATCGCGCCGCTGGCGTCGCGCACCGGCGGGATTTCCTCCGAGAGTTCGGCGCGGAAGCGGTGGTTGGGGAGCCGCACGATGCGCACGCCGTGGATCGGGCATTCGATCTGCCGCAACAGCCGCGCCAGGGTCGGGTTGGCAGTGGTCTTGCGGCCGAAGAACGTCACCTCGACGCCGCGCGTGAACCATTGATCGACCAGCATCGCAACATGCAGGCCCTGTTGCAACGCTTGCGCCAGCCGGAACGGCGCGTCGGGGCCGGCGGCGATCAGTTGACCCATCTTGACCGCGCGCAGCTCGTGGATGGCGTGGTCGGCGGCGGCGATGTTGGGGCGGCGGAACAGCACGGCGGCGTCGAGGCCGTGCGCGGTTGCCGCCAGCGCCGGCAATTCCCAGTTGCCGAGGTGGCTGGCAAAGATCAGGGCCGGTTTGCCGTCGGTGCGCAGTTTGGCAAACAGTTCGTGCGTGCGCTCGGGGATCTCGATGCGGCTCTGTTCGGGATGGGCGCGGTCGTAGGCCCAGATGTGGTCGAGGTGGGCGAACTCGGCGGCGACGCGGCCGAGATTGTCCCAGACGCCGGTAAGAATGGTGTCGATCTCCTGCGGCGACTTTTCGGGAAAGGCGGCGGCGAGATTGGCGCGGCCGATGCGGTTCTCACGCAACAGCGGGCCGATCCGCCGGGTGATCCAGGCGAACAGGTTGGCGGTGCGGATCGGATCGAACAGCCGGGTGAAGCGCAACAGCGCGATGGTTAGCGCGCCGATCAGCGCGTCGCCGACCGGCTTGAGTGTCTTGCGGACGCGAAGGAGCCAGCGCGGCGGCATCAGAAGTGGACGATGATCTTGCCGAACACCTTTCGGCTTTCCATGCGCGTGAGCGCGGTGGCGACGTCGTCGAGCACCACCTCGGTGTCGATAATCGGCGTCATGCCGGCCGCCATCTTGTCGAGGCTTTCGGCTATGTTGCGCATCGAGGCGCCGAACGAGCCGATGATGCGGTACTGCTGCTGAAAGAGCTGCATCAAATTCAGCGTCGTGGTCGGCCCGGAGGTGGCGCCGCAGGTGACGAGCCGGCCGCCGCGCTTCAGTGACAACAGCGAGCCGGGAAAGGTGTCGGCGCCGACGTGCTCGAACACCACATCGACGCCCTTCTTTTTCGTCAGCTTGCGCACCACGCCCTCGAAGCGGTCGGTGCGGTAGTTGATGACGTGATCGGCGCCGAGCTTCTTCACGCCTTCGATTTTTTCGTCGCTGCCGACCGTGGTGATGACGGTGGCGCCGATCGCCTTCGCCATCATGATCGCCACGGTGCCGATGCCCGATGCACCGGCGTGCACCAGCACGGTTTCGCCGGGTTCAAGCCTGGCGTTGTCGAACAGCATGTGCTGCACGGTGGAGAAGGCAATCGGCGCGCAGGCGGCATCGCGCAAGGAAACGCCGTCCGGCACCGGAATGACGAGGCGCTCCGGCAGGTTCAACAGTTCGCGGGCAAAACCGTCGACATGGAAGCCCATGATGCCGGCGACGTTTTCGCACAGGTTGTCGCGGCCCTCGCGGCAGGCGCGGCACTGCCCGCAGGTCAGCGCACCGTACATCACCACCGGCTGGCCGATCTTGAAGCGGGTGACGTCGTCACCGACTGCGGCGATCTCGCCGGAGGCTTCCGCGCCGACCACCAGCGGCAGCTTGCGCTTGGCGAAGGCCATGCCGCGATAGCCCCAGACGTCGATATGATTGAGCGCGACCGCCCTGACGCGGATCTGCACCTCGCCGGCCGCCGGCGGGGCCGGGGGTGCGGATTCGGTGATCGTCAGTTGCCGGTCGGCAACAAGGGTCAGCGCGCGCATGACAGCAATCGTTCTCGTTGGCGAAAAGGGTAGGGGCCGTATTGCCGGTTCGGGCGGCAGCGTCAACCGTGCGGGCTTAAGCCGGCTCCCCCGTCAGGATCAGCGTTGCGTTCTGCCCGCCGAAGCCGAACGAGTTCGACATCACCGTGGTGACGCGGGCGTCGCGGGCAACGTTCGGCACCACGTCGAACGGAATGGCCGGGTCCGGCACGTCGTAGTTGATCGTCGGCGGAATGCGCTGGTGTTCCAGCGTCAGCAGCGAGAACACGGCTTCCACCGCGCCCGCCGCCGACAGCGTGTGCCCGACCATCGACTTGTTCGACGACACCGGGATTTTCGTGGTGTGGTCGCCGAACACCGTCGAGACGCCGAGATATTCCATCTTGTCGTTCTCAGGCGTGCCGGTGCCGTGGGCGTTGATGTAGTCGATCTGCTCGGGCGCGAGCCCGGCATCGTCGAGCGCGTTGCGGATGCAGCCGATGATCGGCTTGCCGTCGGGGCTCGACCGGGTGCGGTGGAACGAGTCGGCGAGTTCGCCGCAGCCGGTGACGACGCCGAGGATTTTTGCGCCGCGCGCGGTCGCCGCGTCCAGGCTTTCCAGCACCAGCGCGCCGGCGCCTTCCGCCATCACGAAACCATCGCGGTTCTTGGCGAACGGTCGCACCGCGGCTTCGGGCGGATCGTTCTGGGTGGACAGCGCCGACAACAGCGAGAAGCGGATCAGGGCTTCCGGGTTGACCGAACCGTCGGTGCCGACGCACAGCGCGGCGTCGGTCTCGCCGCGGCGGATCGCCTCGACGCCGAGCTGGATCGCGGTGGCGCCGGAGGCGCAGGCGGTCGACAGCGAGATCGGCGAGCCCTTTGTGCCAAACGTTTCGGCCAGCGCATCGGCCACCGAGCCGAACAGGAAGCGGCGATGGTAGTGCGGGTAGTCGCCCTTGGCGGTCGCTTCCAAGAGCGAGTCGTAGGTGATCTCGGCGCCGCGCGTCACGGCGCGTGCCAGTTCCTCGCGCTGCGGCCACTCGACCTCGACCGGCGCCACGGCGAGGAACAAGGGTCCCGGAAAATCGCCCTTGGCGCCGATGCCGGCTTGCGCGATCGCCTCTTCGGCGGCGAGGTCGGCAAGTTTTTCCGACAGGTCAGTCGAGGAGAACGGCTCGACCTTCAGAAAATCGACGGTGCCGGCCATGGTGGTGCGCAGGCCGTCGGTCGGAAAGCGCGAGATGGTGCGGATGCCGGAGCGGCCGGCGACGAGCCTTGCCCAGTTGTCGTCCTTGCCGGCGCCGAGCGAGGTGACGATGCCCATGCCGGTGACGACGACGACAGGCCGGCCGAAGGTATCGCGGGTCGCGGTCATGATGGTCCTCTCAACTCTTGCGCCGTCTCACGGCGGATCCGCCGGACGGAAACCGGGCGGCACGGGTCGCTTGCCGCCGGAAAGCTAGCGCACGGCCTCGACCAGCGCCATGCCTTCGCCGCGCCAGTGCCCGGTGCCGACCACCACGATCTGGGAGGGTGCGGTGAGGCTTGCAACCTCGACGCCGGTCGGGTCGTTGGGTGCGAACAGTTCGCCACGCGACAGCGACAGCGCCGCGAGCGCGAGCCCGAGCGGAAACTGCGCTTCCACGAGGTGGCCGAAGCGGGTGGCGGTGGCGCGCACCGGCGTGCCCGCGTGGGCGGCGAGAAATGCCTTTTCCTCGGCGGTTGCCGGTTCGGCGCCGGTCGCGCCGGTGATGATCGCGGCGGCCTTGCCCGCGCCGAGCCGGTTCCACAGCCGCTCCAGCGTCGCCGTTACCTCGCCGCCGCTTTTGCGGCGGGCATGATCGGCAACCACGGCCGAGAGCCGCGCGAACGGTTTTGCGCCGCGGGCCTCGGCATGCTCTTTCGATTCCACGACAAGGAACACGCCGCCCGAGCCGAGCGCGAAGCCACTATTGCTGTCGGCGCCGCGCGCCCATACCGGACGGAACGGCGCCTTCAGGGCAAAATGGCCGAACTCGTAGAGCATCAGAAGATCCTTGCGCTCGCCGTTGTGGGCGGCGCCGATCAGCGCGATGTCGCTTTGCCCGGACGCGATGCGGGCCAGCGCGACGCGCGCGGCGTCGAAGCCCGCCGCTTCCTCGCCCATGAAGGTGCGCGAGGAGCCGGTGACGCCGTGGACGATGGCGATGTTGCCGGCGAGCAGGTTGGAGAGCTGCGCAAGGAACAGCGTCGGTCGCAGGTCGCTCATCAGCCGTTCGTTGAGAAAGCCGGGTGCGGCGTTGCCCTGCATCTCGGTGTTGAGAATGCCGCTGTCCACCGTGAGATCGCGCTCGCCGCCACCGGCCGCGACGATCATGTCGGTGCGCGCCAGAATGTCGGCGTTGCCCTTGATGCCTGCGGAGGCGAGCGCGAGGCCCGCGGCATAGGTGCCGATGCGCTGCCACGCCTCCATCTGGCGCTGGTCGCCCTTTTTGGGAATCTGCGCATCGAACGACACTGGCGCCAGCGGGTGAACGACGTAAGGCTTGAACGTCGTCTCATCGACGTTGATCGTGCCGGCCTGAAGCGCCTGCCAGTGCGCCTCCGGCCCTTCGCCGAGCGAGGTCGCAAGCCCGATCCCGGTGATCCAGGCCTCAACCGGCGCCGGTTGCGGGGAGCGGCTCTCAGCCATGGCGTATCGCCTCCAGCGGGAAGCCGATCTTTTGCGCCATCGCCTCCATGTGGCTGCGCAGTTCCGCGTTCGGGAACGGCACGTGGCTGAAGGTGAGGGTGGCGTTGCAGGTGGTTTTGCCGCCGGCTTCGATGGCGACGTCGGTCATCGCGTAGCCGGAGCCTTCATGCAGAAGTCTGGCTTTGACCGTGAGCTTTTCGCCGGGGCTGATGAAGCGCCGCATCTTGGCCTCCTTCACCGCCGCCAGAAACGGCATGCGCTCGAAGTTCAACGCGGCGATCAACAGCCAGCCGGAAGTCTGCGCCATCGCTTCGATCAGCAGCACGCCCGGCATCAACGGATAACCGGGAAAATGCCCCTCGAAGATGGTGCTCTCGCTCGGCACGTCGGCTTCGACGGTCACGGTGCGCGCACCGACATCGATCTCTGCAATGCGGTCGATAAGCTGAAAATATTCGAGGCGCATCGGCGTGGTTACGCGCCCTTGGCGGCGACCAATTCGTCGATGCGCGCGCTGAGGTTCTTCAGGACGAAATACTGCTCGGTGGTCGCCTTGCCGTCGTTGACTTCCTGCGTCCACTTCTCCAGCGGCAGCTTGATGCCGAACGCCTTGTCGATGGCAAAAGCGATGTCGAGGAAGTCCAGGCTATCGATGCCCAGGTCGTCGATGGCATGGCTTTCCGGCGTGATCGTGTCGCGCGGAATGTCGCACGTTTCCGCGATGATATTGGCGACCTGATCGAATGTCGTGGACATCATTAAGCCTTTGATCTCTTTGATAAATATGCCCAAGGCCGGAGGTGTGGGCACATCATTGGGCGATTCGTCGCGCCGGTGGCGGCAAGTGCGTCTGGCCCGTATATCGGAGCGATGCGCCGAGTTCAATGGCAACCGCCCGGCCGGTTCCCGTCAGGGCATGGCGCCGGCCGCGGACCGCCGAGGCGTGCGCAGTGCGAAAACGCGGGACGCAGCCCGCGCGATTTCAAGGCAGCTCGGAAGCGACGTTGACGAAGCGCGCCCGCTCCATGGCGCCGCCCGAATGGAGCGGCGGGATGGTGGCGCAGTTGCGACGACCCATGAGCACGCAATCCTGGGCGGCGCGCATGTCGGCGATGCTGAAGGCGAGCCAGATGCCGGTCGCGGTCAGCGCGGCGGTGAAAATGAACGCCGCGATGTTGACCCGCATGCGGTGGCGGAAATCGTCCGGCGGAACCTCGGCGGCAGGCTGCTCCGGCCCGCCTGCGGGCGCGCGGCCGCCGGGCGGGCGGTCGGACGTGCGCGGCCGATACCTCAGTACACGACGGTCGGGCTGTGTGATGGCAGCGCGCTGCATCGACATGGGCGGCAGTCTAGCGCATTGCGCGGCTTGCGCCCACTATGACGAACCCGCCGTTATGAAGAGCGGTCATGCAGGATCGTCAGGCGGGTTCTCATCCTGCTTGTGCCGGCGTGGCGCTTCCGGCGAGCCGATCAGGCGCCGCGCCAGCTTCTCGGCCGGGCCGCCACAGGTGAGAAGCAAAAGCGCAATGACCAATGCGGCGAACACCGGCTGCCAGTGGCCGAGGCCGCAGATCACCCCGAGGCTGGCGGTGAACCACACGCAGGCAGCGCTGGTGAGGCCGTGGACGTGGCCATGATGGCGGCCCTGCACGATGACGCCGGCGCCGAGAAAACCGATGCCGGTCAACAGTCCCTGGATCACCCGGCTCGCGGCATCCGAGACGTGGGGGGTGGCATCGTCGAGAGCGACGACAAGCACCACCAGCGCCGACGCAAGCCCGACGAGGCCGAGCGTGCGCACGCCGATCGGCTTGTCGTTCAGTTCGCGGTTGAGGCCGATGGCGCCGCCGGCGAGCGTCGCCGCACCCAGCCTCAGCATGATCTCAGGCCACTCGATCATCGCTCAGTCGGCGTTTCGCGGCAGCCGGCCCATCACGTAAAACTCCTCGTTGGCGCGCATCGCCGCGACATGGGCGAGGCGGTTCGACAGGCCGAAGAAGGCCGCCACGGCCGCGATGTCCCAGATGTCGTCCTGGCTGAAGCCATGACCGGCCAGCGTTTCGAAGTCGGCGTCATCGACCGTGTGCGCCTCACGGCATACCTTGAGCGCGAAGTCGATCATGGCGCGCTGGCGCGGCGTAATGTCGGCGGCGCGATAGTTGATCGCGACCTGGTCGGCGATCAGCGGGTTCTTGGCGCGGATGCGCAGTACCGCACCGTGGGCGATCACGCAGTAATGGCACTGGTTGGCCGCCGACGTCGCAACCACGATCATCTCGCGCTCGGCCTTGGTCAGGCCGCTATCCTTTTCCATCAGCGCGTCGTTCATGGCGAAGAACGCCCGGAACTCGTCCGGGCGATGGGCCAGCGCCAGGAATACGTTGGGAATGAACCCGGTCTTCTCCTGCACGGCGAGGATGCGCGTGCGGATATCCTCCGGCAGGGATTTGAGCGAAGGGACGGAAAAGCGGCTGATCGGCGGCTGGGTCATGAACGGGCATCCGGTGAACTGGCTGAAGCAGAGTTTAGCCAGTTTGTCGGCGGAAAGGCGAGGGCGACGTTGGCCCGCCGCCCCGCGTCAGCGCAGCGGCTTCTTCAGGAGCTGGAAGCGGTCCGGGTCGAGCCCGAGCGAGGGCTGCAGCATCGGCGGGCTGAGCGGCGGCGCCGACACCGGCTCATCTAGTCCGGCGGCGCTCGAAGGGCCACCGGTCTTTCGCGACGAGGCGCCGCGCCAGCGCTCGACCACGGCGCGGATGAAGTCGATGTCGTGGCGGCCCGACATCGGCACTGCGCCGACCATCGTGGCCTCGCCGCGCGGCAACTGGTGCGATGGCACGTCCTTGAAGCGCAGCCGGGTCGGCAGCGCCACGCCTTCGCCGAACGCCAGCACCTCACGGGTGCCGAGCGAAGGCAGGAACGACAACAGGTTCGCGGCGGCATCCGGCGCCGCCGAGCGCAGCAGCGCCTGGTCGCGGTCGTTGGCGAGACGCATCGCGAACAACGTCGAGCACTGCGACATGATGGTGGCGTCGAGCTCCGCCGGGCGCTGCGTCACGAGGCCGAGATAGACGCCGTATTTACGGCCCTCCTTGGCGATGCGCGACACCGCCTTGCGGGTCGGGCCGAAGCCGGCGTTGCGGTCGGCCGACGCGTAGCGGTGCGCCTCCTCGCAGACGAACAGTAACGGCGAGGCGCCGTCGCTCCACAGGCCGAAGTCGAACGCCATGCGGCACAGCACCGACACCACGGAGTCGATCACCTCGACCGGGAAGCCGGCCAGTTGCATCACCGTCATCGGCTTGCCGTGGGCCGGCATGCGGAACAGGTGGCTGATGACCTCGGCCATGGTGTCGCCGCCGAGGTTGGCGTTGTCGAACATGAAGGCGTAGCGCGGATCGTTGCGCACCGTCTCGATGCGCCCGATCAGTCTGTGATAGACCATGCGCGAAGTGCGGTTTTCGAGCTTGCCGAGCCGGTCGTCGATCTGGGCGATGAGGTCGACGAGACGATAGGGCACCGGGGCGTCGAGCGCGAAGCCGATTTCGAGTGCCTCGGGAGGCACGAAGCGCGCGCCCTTGCGGTAGCGCGTATAGAGCGACTTGGCGATCGGGATCACCTCGGTGAGAATCTCGAGCTCTTCGGGCTCGCCGGGGCGGCGGCCGAACAGCACGTCAACGAATTCCTCGAAGTTGAACAGCCAGAACGGCAGCTTGAGGTTGCGCGGCGTCAGCACCTGGGCGTGCTCGCCGAAGCAGCGGCCGTATTCGTTGTGGACGTCGAGCAGGAAGATGCGCAGTTCGGGATAGGCTTGCAGCATGCCGTTGAGCAGCAGCGACACGCCGGTCGATTTGCCGACGCCGGTGGAGCCAAGCAACGCAAAATGCTTGCACAGCATTTCGTTGGCATCGATATGGACGTCGACGGACTCGTCCTGCTGCAGATGGCCGACATGGATGCGGGCCGGGCCGTTCGGCGCATAGACGGTGAGCAGTTCCTGCCGCGTGGTGAGATCGACGGTGTCGCCGATCGCGGGATAGGTGGTGACGCCGCGCTGGAAGCGTAGCGCGCCCCCGCGGGTGCTGAGCTGGCCGAGGAAATCGACGTTGGCGCCGACCGTGGTGTGCTCGCCGTCCGTCGCCCGCCGGTTCTCGTGCGACACCTCGGTGATCATGGCGACGATCGTGCCGGCGGCGCAGCGGATGCTGACGAAGCGGCCGACGGTGGCGCGACTTTCCGGTACGCCGGATTCGCCGGTGATGGTGAGGC
Organism: Pseudomonadota bacterium; assembly: GCA_003576765.1. GTDB lineage: Bacteria > Pseudomonadota > Alphaproteobacteria > Rhizobiales > Xanthobacteraceae > PRO6. The sequence continues at coordinate 72,852 of QEVP01000005.1, read as the reverse complement.
CGACGCGTGCCGACGACCCGCGCACCGCCGTCACCCGCCCGAAAGGCGCCTCGCTCGATGGTGAAGGTGAAGATGGCGGCATGGCCGGGAGCCGAACCTCGCTATTGTCCGGACGAAAACTACTCCGCGGGCATGCACAATCGGTTAAGCGGCGGTGTCGGGTTGTGTCGATCGGGCGTTTTTCGATGGTTTCCCTCATCGGAGGCGCACGTCGCTCCGCGGATGAGAGATCGTTGAGAAAGGATTAACCGCTGCCGCCGGCGCCGGCATCGCCCGCGGCCCGGCGGCGTCAGGCGGTTGCCGAAGGCAGCAGGCTGCGCTAGCTTCGATAGCTGCGAAATTCAGTTTCGCACAGCGAAATACGTTGGCCCGGGTAGCAGCCGGGCGACGGATGGCGATGTGGGGGTGCGGGGTCGATGGGACGGCGTTCCGAGCGGTTGAGCGGGGCTCGCCAGTGCGACGCGGACAGGGGCGGGCGCGACGTTATCCAGGTGGTGTCGCGGGCGTTCGATATTTTGCGCTGCTTCGAGGGGCACGAGGTGCGCCTCGGCAATTTCGATATTGCCAGCCGTTGCAGCCTGCCGCGCTCGACGTTTTCGCGGCTGACGCACACGCTGACCCGGATGGGACAGCTCGTCTATCTGCCGCAGGACCAGAAATACCGGCTCGGACCGGGCGCGCTGGCGATGAGCACGTCGATGGCGCGCGGCGTGCAGTTTCGCGGCCTGATCCGCCGCCGCCTGCAGGAAGTCGCCGAACGCCTGCCCGGCACCATCGGCTTCGTGGTGCCCGATCGCTTCCACATGGTCTATCTCGAATACGCCCGCACTTGCAGCGCCGCCGGGCTCAACTCCTCGACCGGCTCGCGAATTTCCATCGCCCGCACCGCGGCCGGCCACGCTTATGTCGCGGCCCTCGATGTGCCGGCCGCCGAGGCGCTGGTCGCGGACATGGCGCGCGAACTGCGGGAGGAGGCGGACAAGCTGCGGTCCCGGATGGCGCAGGACCGTCAGTCGCTGCGTGAGAACGGCTACGTGGTGAGCTGCAAGCTGTGGCACCCGCACATCCACGGCATCGCCACCCCGTTGTGGTCGGCGAAATACCGGACGTTTCTCGTCATCACCATCGGGCTGGTTGCGACGATGTACGACGAGGCGAGGCTGCACAAGGACGTCGCGCCGGAGTTGCTTGCGCTCCGTGAGGACGTTGCGCTCGTTCTGGAGCGGTCCGACGGTGCGCTCCTGATGACCGGCGCGGCCGGCGCCGTGCCGCCGCGGGACCAGCCACGCCACGCGCCGCTCGCGGCAGGATAGCAAGCCCGGCAATCGGGTTTCCGAAGGGGTCGGCGTGGTGGAAAAATTCCGGCCGTTCAATCCATTGTGCCGATGGCACGAACCGGATCGACAGCGGAAAGGGGAGGCCGGTGCGGCGTGTCCGGTGCCCGCCAGCACGATCTTTTTTTGTGGTTGCGGCGCCGATCCCCCTTGCGTTTGCTGTTGCATCCTGCCGTATCTTGATTGCATAACGATACCGGGAGCGCCGCGGGGCAAGGTTCCAAGACTTGCTTCAGGGGCGTCACGGATCGGCCGGGCTGGGGATAGTGCCGGCTGAGGGGGGATACTGCTTGTCCGACGAGTACATACTTGAGACCCATGAACTGACGAAGGAGTTCGCGGGTTTTGTTGCCGTACGGGATGTGAATCTGCGGGTTCGCCGTGGCAGCATTCATGCGTTGATCGGCCCGAACGGTGCGGGCAAGACGACGTGCTTCAATCTTCTGACCAAGTTTCTGCAGCCGACGGCGGGCCGGATCGTCTACCGCGGGCAGGACATCACGGCGCTGGCGCCGGCGGACGTGGCGCGGCTCGGCCTTGCGCGGTCGTTCCAGATTTCGGCAGTGTTTCCGCACCTTACGGCGCTTGAGAACGTGCGGGTGGCGCTGCAGCGCCAGCACGGCGACTGCTTCGATTTCTGGCGTTCCAAGTCGGTGCTGTACCGCTTCAACGAGCGTGCGCGCGAATTGCTGTCTGACGTCGGCCTAAGCGATTTCACCACCGTCAAGGCGGTGGAGATGCCCTACGGGCGCAAGCGCGCGCTGGAGATCGCCACCACCATGGCGCTCGAACCGGACATGATGCTGCTCGACGAGCCGATGGCCGGCATGGGGCAGGAGGACATCGGCAAGATCGTCGCGCTGATCAAGCGCATTTCCGCCAAGCACACCATTCTGATGGTCGAGCACAATCTCAACGTGGTGGCCGACCTGTCCGATACGATCACGGTCTTGACTCGCGGACGCGTGCTGGCCGAGGGCAGCTACGCCGAACTGAGCAAGGACGAACGGGTGAAGGAAGCCTATCTGGGGGCCGGTCATGCTTGAGGCGCGTCAGCACTCCGGCGCGTCGGCGTCGCCGCTTCTCGAGGTCGCCGGGCTGGAAGCCTGGTACGGCGAATCCCACATCCTGCACGGCGTCGACTTCCAGGTCCGCGAAGGCGAGGTGGTGACACTGCTCGGCCGCAACGGCGCCGGCAAGACCACGACGCTGAAGTCGATCATGGGCATCATCGGCAAGCGGCGCGGCTCCGTGAAGTTCGAGGGCCGGGAGATCATCCGGGCGTCGTCCGATCACATTGCCCGGCTCGGCGTCGCCTTTTGCCCCGAGGAGCGCGGCATCTTCGCCAGCCTCGACGTGCGCGAGAACCTGATGCTGCCGCCCGAGGTGCGGCCCGGCGGGCTGTCGCTCGACCAGATCTTCGACCTGTTTCCCAACCTGAAAGAGCGGCTGTCGTCGAGCCAGGGCACAAAGCTGTCGGGCGGCGAGCAGCAGATGCTGGCGATCGCCCGCATCCTGCGCACCGGCGCGCGCTTCCTGATGCTGGACGAGCCCACGGAAGGGCTGGCGCCGGTGATCATCCAGCAGATCGGCCGGACGATCGCGCGGCTCAAGTCGGAGGGGTTTACCATTCTGCTTGTGGAGCAGAACTTCCGCTTCGCCTCGACCGTCGCCGACCGCTTCTACATCGTCGAGCACGGCAAGATCATCGACGGCTTCGCCAATGCCGATCTCGGCGCCAACATGGACAAGCTGCACACCTATCTCGGCGTCTGAGCGGGCGTATCGGCCGCCAATCGAACCTGGAACGACCATGAACATACAGGCCCTTTCCGCGCAGTTGCTTGTCGGTCTGATCAACGGCTCGTTTTATGCGCTGTTGAGCCTCGGCCTTGCCGTGATCTTCGGCATGCTGAACGTGATCAACTTCGCCCACGGCGCGCTCTACATGATGGGCGCGTTCTGCGCCTACTTCCTGCTTAACCTGTTCGGCATCGGCTACTGGCCGGCGCTGATCATCGCTCCCATCGTCGTCGGGCTGTTCGGCATCCTGATGGAGCGCTCGCTGCTGCAATGGCTGACCGGGCTCGACCATCTCTACGGGCTGCTGCTGACCTTCGGCGTGGCGCTGATCCTGCAGGGCCTGTTCCAGAACTATTTCGGCTCCTCGGGCCTGCCTTACGCCATCCCCACCGAACTGCAGGGCGGCGTCAATCTCGGCTTCATGTTCCTGCCGATCTACCGCGGCTGGGTGGTGATCTTCTCGCTCGTGGTGTGCCTGGTCACCTGGTACCTGATCGAGCGTACGCAACTCGGCGCTTATCTGCGTGCGGCCACCGAGAACCCGACGCTGGTGCGCGCCTTCGGCATCAACGTGCCGCGGATGATCACGCTGACCTTTGGCTTCGGCGTCGGGCTGGCGGCGCTGGCCGGAGTGCTGTCGGCGCCGATCAACCAGGTGCGGCCCCTGATGGGCGCCGACCTGATCATCGTGGTGTTCGCGGTGGTGGTGATCGGCGGCATGGGGTCGATCATGGGCTCGATCATCACCGGTTTTGCGCTCGGGGTGATCGAAGGGCTGACCAAGTATTTTTATCCGGAGGCCTCCAACACGGTGGTCTTCGTGTTCATGGTGCTGGTGCTGCTGTTGAAGCCGACCGGCCTGACGGGGCGGGCGACCTGACATGACTTCGATCACGAGCGATCCACGCACACCGATTGCGATCCGGGCGGCGCGCGACGAGGCGACCGGCTTCGTCATCATGACGGTGCTGCTGCTGCTGGTGCCGTTCAGCGGCATCTATCCGTTCTTCGTGATGCAGGCGCTGTGCTTCGCGCTGTTCGCCTGCGCCTTCAACCTGCTGATCGGCTATGGCGGGCTGTTGTCGTTCGGCCATGCCATGTTCCTCGGCACCGCCGGCTATGTCAGCGCTCACGCCAGCAAGGAATGGGGCTTTCCGCCGGAGTTCGCGATCCTGACCGGCGCGGCCGCCTCGTTCGGGCTGGCGGTGATCACCGGCTACGTCGCCATCCGCCGGCTCGGCATCTACTTTGCCATGATCACGCTGGCGCTGTCGCAGCTCATCTACTTCATCTACCTGCAGGCGCCGTTCACCCACGGCGAGGACGGCATCCAGGGCGTGCCGCAGGGCAAGATGTTCGGCTTCCTCGATCTGTCCAACCCCACGGTGCTGTACTATGTGGTGCTCGGGGTGTTCCTGATCGGCTTCCTGATCGTCTACCGCGCCATCAACTCACCGTTCGGCGAGGTGCTGAAGTCGATCCGCGAGAACGAGCCGCGCGCCATCTCGCTGGGCTACAAGGCCGACCAGTACAAGCTGCTCGCCTATATCCTGTCCGGCACGCTGGCGGGGCTGGCCGGCGGCATGAAGGTGTTCGTGGCGCAAAACGCTTCGCTCACTGACGTGCACTGGATGATGTCGGGCGAGGTGGTACTGATGACCCTGATCGGCGGCCTCGGCACGATTTTCGGCCCCGTCGTCGGCGCCTTCATCGTCATCGCCATGCAGCAGTACCTCGCCGGCTTCGGCCAGTGGGTCACCGTCATCCAGGGCGCCATCTTCGTCGTCTGCGTGCTCGCCTTCCGGCGCGGCATCGTCGGCGAGTTCGCACACTACTTCAAACGCTCGCTCTGACCGGAAGCCGGGCGGCTGCGCCACCGGATGCCGGCGCCGCGCCGGCGGAAGGCGTGCGCCCGCATGCTGCTTTCGTCCAGCTTTCGAGAAAAATGGTGGATGAGCGTGCGACAAGCCGCGCCACGGGTGGCCAAATAGGTTTATGACAGCCGCGTGACACCGCACACTACGTCGTCGGGGGCTGCCATGCTGCGCTGGTTCCGGGCCGTTCTGCCCAAAGAGGAACGCTTTTTCGAGTTGTTCGCCAGGCACGCCCGAACCGTGGTGCAGGGCGCCGAGGCGCTGCAGGGGGTGCTGCGCGGCGGCGAGGAAACCTCGGTCTATTGCGAGCGCGTCAACCAGCTCGAGAGCGATGCCGACACCATTACGCGCGAGGTGCTGACCGCGGTCCGCCGCACCTTCATCACCCCGTTCGACCGCGTCGACATTAAGAACCTGATCACCGCCATGGACGACGCCATCGATCAGATGGAGCAGACCGCCAAGGCGGTGGTGCTGTTCGAGGTGCGCTCGTTCGAGCCGCCGATGCGTGAGATCGGCTCGCTGCTGGTCGACTGCGCCAATCTGGTCGGCAAGGCGCTGCCGCTGCTCGCCAAGATCGGCGACAACGTGCCGACGCTGATGGCGATCTCAGAGGAACTGACCAAGCTCGAAGGGCGCGTGGACGACCTGCACGACATCGGGCTCAAGGAGCTTTACCTCAAGCATCGCCACGCCAACACCATGGACTATATCGTCGGCGCCGAGATCTACGATCACCTGGAGAAGGTTGCCGACCGCTTCGACGACGTCGCCAACGAGATCAATTCAATCGTAATCGAGCAGGTCTGAAGGCGGCAGGGCAGTGGACGCATCGCTTGCCTTTCCGCTTCTGGTCGGTCTGGTTGCCGTCGCGCTGGCGTTCGACTTCCTCAACGGGCTGCACGACGCCGCCAATTCGATTGCCACCATCGTCTCGACCCGCGTGCTGCGCCCGCAATATGCGGTGCTATGGGCGGCGTTCTTCAACTTCATCGCCTTCCTGGTGTTCGGCCTGCATGTCGCCGAGACCATGGGCGTCGGCCTCGTCGAACCCGGCGTCATCGATCCGCATGTGATCTTCGCGGCCCTGGTCGGCGCCATCGTCTGGAACCTGATCACCTGGGCGTTCGGCATCCCGTCGTCGAGTTCGCACGCACTGATCGGCGGATTGCTCGGCGCGGCGATTGCCAAGGGCGGCATCGGCGTTGCGGTGTGGGGCGGGCTGTCGCTGGCGTTGATGGCCATCGTGGTGTCGCCGCTGGTCGGCTTCCTGCTGGCGCTGGTGCTGGTCGCCATCGTGACGTGGGCGTCGGCGCGCTCGACGCCATTTGCGGTCGACCGCGCTTTCCGCACCTTGCAGTTCGTGTCCGCCTCACTCTATTCGCTCGGCCATGGCGGCAACGACGCGCAGAAGACCATGGGCATCATTGCCGTGCTGCTTTACTCGCAAGGCCACCTCGGCACGGAGTTCTATGTGCCGTTCTGGGTGGTGCTCGCCTGTCAGGCGGCGATGGCGCTCGGCACCCTGATGGGCGGCTGGCGCATCGTGCGCACCATGGGGCTGCGCATCACCAAGCTGCATCCCTCGCAAGGGTTTTGCGCCGAGACCGCGGGCGCCGCGACGCTATTCGCCGCGACCTGGCTCGGCGTGCCGGTGTCCACCACCCACACCATCACCGGCGCCATCATTGGCGTCGGCTCGGCGCGGCGGCTGTCGGCGGTGCGCTGGAGCGTGGCACGTTCGATCGTGGTGGCCTGGGTCATCACCATCCCGGCGGCGATGACGGTGGCCGCGCTTGCCTACTGGGCGGTGAGCGTGATCGAATGGTTCTGAGCATGATCCCGAAAAGTGGGAACCGGTTTTCGGACAAGATCATGCTCAAATGAAAGGAATGACTGACGAGTGTGATTCAACGTGGTTGAAGCAGACTCTAGGTCACGAGCTTGAGGCCAACGATCCCGGCGACGATCAGCCCGATGCTGAAAAGCCGGGCCAGCGTCGCCGGATCGCCGAACAGCACGATGCCGAGGATCGCGGTACCGACGGCGCCGATGCCGGTCCATACCGCATAGGCCGTGCCGACCGGCAGCGTCTTGAGCGTGAGCCCGAGCAGCACGACGCTGACGATCATCGCGACCAGCGTCAGCGCCGACGGCAGGAACCGGGTAAACCCTTCGGTGTATTTGAGACCGATCGCCCAGCCGATTTCCATCAGGCCGGCGACGAACAGAATGGCCCATGCCATGGCGGGAACTCCCTTGTGCAAGCAGGGTCGTCCCCGCGGATCGTTCGATCCGGCGCCGCCGTAAGCCTGGCGCCGCATGCGAGGTCGTCCTCGCACGCCTTCGCTATATGGGACCGACCGGCACGGAGGCAAGGGCAAGGATATGGGCCGGGAAAGGCCGGGAGGCGTAAGCCCCTTGATCCCGCCGCGTTTCCCTGCGACATGCAGCGCAGTTTCAGGATAGCCTATGACCCACGCCGCCATTCTTCCTGCCTCTACCGGGCATCCGCTGCCGCTCGCCGCCGAGGTGGCGCGCCGGCGCACCTTCGCGATCATTTCGCACCCCGACGCCGGCAAGACCACGCTGACCGAGAAGCTCCTGCTGTTCGGCGGCGCCATCAACCTCGCGGGGCAGGTCAAAGCCAAGGGCGAGCGCCGCAACACCCGCTCCGACTGGATGAAGATCGAGCGCGACCGCGGCATCTCGGTGGTCACCTCGGTGATGACCTTCGAGTTCAACGGCCTCGTCTTCAACCTGCTCGACACGCCGGGCCACGAGGACTTTTCCGAGGATACCTATCGCACGCTCACCGCGGTCGATTCCGCGGTGATGGTGATCGACGCCGCCAAGGGCATCGAGGCGCGCACGCGAAAGCTGTTCGAGGTGTGCCGGCTGCGCGATATTCCCATCGTCACCTTCATCAACAAGATGGACCGCGACGGCCGCGACCCGTTCGACCTGATGGACGAGATCGAGAAGACGCTGGCGCTCGACACGGCGCCGGCAACGTGGCCGGTCGGCCGCGGCCGCGACTTTCTCGGCACCTGCGACATTCTCGACGGCGGCATCCGCCTGATCGACAGCGAGGCGAAGACCGGGGCGGCGGAGGATATCGACCTCGACGCGCTCGCCGTTCGCCATCCGTCGCTCGACGCGGCGGCGCTGCGCGAGGAGCTGGCGCTGGTGCGCGAAGCCTGCCGGCCGTTCGACCTCGAAGCGTTCCGCGAGGGCCATCTGACGCCGGTGTTCTTCGGCTCGGCGCTGCGCAATTTCGGCGTCGGCGACCTGCTGGAGGGCCTCGGCCGTTTTGCGCCGCCGCCGCGCGCGCAGGCCGCGAGCACGCGCCGGGTCGAGGCCGAGGAGCCGCGCATGACGGCTTTCGTCTTCAAGATTCAGGCCAACATGGACCCGAACCACCGCGACCGCATCGCGTTCGCGCGGCTGTGCTCGGGCAAGCTCACGCGCGGCATGAAGGCGACGCTGACGCGCACCGGCAAGCCGATGAGCCTCACGGCGCCGCAGTTCTTCTTCGCGCAGGATCGCAGCGTCGCCGACGAGGCGTTCGCCGGCGACGTCGTCGGTATCCCCAACCATGGCACGCTGCGCATCGGCGATACGCTGACCGAGGGCGAGGAGCTGGCCTTCGTCGGCGTGCCAAGTTTTGCCCCGGAAATTTTGCGCCGGGTGCGGTTGTCGGACGCGATGAAGGCCAAGAAGCTGAAAGAGGCGTTGCAGCAGATGTCGGAGGAGGGCGTGGTGCAGGTGTTCCGCCCGCGCGACGGCTCGCCGGCGCTGGTCGGCGTCGTCGGCCAGTTGCAGCTCGACGTGCTGAAGGCGCGCCTAGTCGCCGAATACGGCCTGCCGGTCGAGTTCGAGCCGAGCGAGTTCTCGCTGGCGCGCTGGATTTCGGCCGACGACCGCAAGGTGTTCGATACCTTCGTCAACGCCAACGGTTCGAGCATCGCCGAGGACGTCGATGGCGATCTCGTTTATCTCGCCAAAAACCAGTTCTATCTCGACTATGCGCGCGAGCGCGCCGAGGGCATGCGCTTCGCCAACATCAAGGACGTGAAGAAGGCGTGAGTGCCGGCGACCTGCCGGTTCTTTTGTCATGCCCGGCTTTATGCCGGGCATCCACGACTTAACGGCAACTCAGTTAAGAAAGGCGTGGATGGCCGGAACAAGTCCGGCCATGACGGATGACATGTTTCCGTCGAATGGCGAAAGCTATGGATGGAATTTGCGCGTGAGCCGCCGCTCCATATACGTCGCCGTCGCGTCGTAGCTGGCAAGCCGCGCGGTGAGCGTGGCGTCGGCGACGGCACGAAAACCGTGGCGGCGCCAGAACCCGCCCGAACCGTTGACGGCGACCAGCGACAGCGTCGGCAGCCGCTCGGCACGCGCCAGCGTCACGAGTTGCGCCACCACCGCAGCGGCCACGCCTCTGCCGCGTGCCTGCGGCATCAGCGCGATGTCGTGGATGTAGTAGGTCGAAGGTTGTGCGGGCAGGGCGCCGAGCCGCATGTTGAGCGCCGGCGGATCGCCGGCCCGCCATGGATGGCTGAGGCAATAGGCGGCCGAGCCGCCGTCGCCGTCGAGCATCAGGCAGCCCGCGGGATAAAGCCCCAGCCGCTCGGCGAACACCGCCGCATCTTCCGGAAACGCCGGGTGCACGGCGGCCGCGATCGCCGCGACCCTATCGAGATCGGCCGCCGTCATCGCTCGCCACTGGAAAAGGCGGTTCGGGCCTTTGGCAGGGCCGGGCTTTTCGGGCATAACGTGCAAAATCTCTCTCCGCGCAGTGCCGCGCCGTTAGCACAAAGTCCCTGCTCATGACAAAGCCGCTTGCCTCCCGCATCGCTCTCGTCACCGGCGCCTCGCGCGGCATCGGCTACGCCACCGCCGTGGCGCTGGCCAAGGCGGGCGCGCACATCGTCGCCGTGGCGCGCACCGAGGGCGGGCTTGAGGAACTGGACGATGCGATCCGCGGGCAGGGCGGCAGCGCGACGCTGGTGCCGCTCGACGTCAGCGACCTTGACGGCATCGCGCGGCTCGGGGCGGCGCTCAACGAGCGCCACGGCAAGCTCGACGTTCTGGTGGGCAATGCCGGTATGCTCGGGCCGGCGTCGCCGCTCGGCCATGTCGATCCGCTGTCGTGGAAGACGGTGATGGATGTCAACGTCACCGCCAACTTCCAGCTCATCCGCTGCATGGAGCCGCTATTGCGGCAGTCGGATGCGCCGCGCGCGGTGTTCATCTCGTCGGGCGTGACGAGCAGCGCGCGCGCCTATATCGGCCCCTATGCCACCTCCAAGGCGGCACTGGAGTGCCTGGTGCGGGTGTGGGCCAACGAGACCGCCAACACCGCCTTGCGCGCCAATCTGATCAATCCGGGGCCGATCCGCACGAAAATGCGTGCGGCGCTGATGCCGGGCGAGGACCCGATGACGCTCGACACGCCGGAGCAGGTGGCGGAGGTCATTCTGCCGATGTGCCTGCCCGCGTGGAGCGAGACCGGCAGGCTTTACGATTATCCGACGCGCCGGCTGCTGGCGTTCCGCGCGCCGGCGCCGCTGTAACGCTCACCCCCTGCGCTTGCCCTTGTGCGCGAACGGGTTCGCCTTCTCGCGCAGCGCGATACGGATCGGCGTGCCGGGCAGGTCGAAATTCGTGCGCAGGCCGCCTGCGAGATAGCGCAGGTACGAGTCCGGCACGGCATCGGCGCGGGTGCAGAACACCACAAAACTCGGCGGGCGCGCCTTGGCCTGGGTGATGTAGTTCATCTTCAGCCGCGAGCCGGATTTCGCGGGCGGCGGATTGGCGGCGAGCGCCTGGCCGAACCAGCGGTTGAGCGCCGCGGTCGGCACCCGGCGGTTCCAGACCGCGTAAGCCTCGACGATGGCCGCCATCAGGCGGTCGAGCCCGTCACCGCTCATGGCCGATACGGCGACGATCGGCGCGCCCCGGATCTGCGGCAGCAGCCGGTCGGCATCCTGACGCAATTCGCCGATCAGCCCGGGGCGGCGCTCCACCAGATCCCACTTGTTGACGGCCAGCACCACCGCGCGGCCCTCGCGGGCGGCGAGGTCGGCAATGCGCAGGTCCTGCTCCTCAAAGCGCCGTTCGGCGTCCATCATCACCACCACGACTTCGGCGAAGCGGACCGCGCGCAGGGCGTCGGCGACCGAGAGTTTTTCCAGCTTGTCCTCGACGCGCGCGCGGCGGCGCAGGCCGGCTGTGTCGAAGATGCGGAAGGCGCGTTCGCCCCATGTCACATCCACCGCGATGGCGTCGCGCGTGGTACCGGCCTCGGGGCTGGTCAATAGCCGTTCCTCGCCGATCAGGCGGTTGATCAGTGTCGATTTGCCGGCATTGGGACGTCCGACCACGGCGACCCGGATCGGCCGGCCGCTCCGGGCGTCGTCGTCCCCGGCGTCATCGGCAGCGTCGTCTTCTTCTTCCTCTTCATGAGGAATGATGGCGCGGAGCGCATCGTAAAGCTCGCTCATGCCCTCGCCATGCTCGGCCGAGATTGCCACCGGCTCGCCGAGCCCCAGCTCATAGGCTTCCATCATCCCGGCGTCGCCGTGGCGACCCTCGCTTTTGTTGGCGACCAGCACCAGCGGCTTGCCGGCGCGGCGGGCGAGGTCGGCAAAGACGTGATCCGCCGGCGTCAGCCCGGCGCGGGCATCGACCACGAACATCAGCGCATCGGCGGCCGCGACCGCGCTCTCGGTCTGCGCCTGCATGCGGGCGGCGAGCGAGCCGGAAGCCCCCTCGTCGAGGCCGGCGGTATCGATGGCGGTGAAGCGCAGGTCGCCAAGCCGCGCCGCGCCTTCGCGGCGGTCACGGGTGACGCCGGGCTGGTCGTCCACCAGTGCGAGCTTCTGGCCGATCAGGCGGTTGAACAGCGTTGATTTGCCGACGTTCGGCCGTCCGATGATGGCGATCGTGAAGGACATCGTTGGTCGGTGCCCTTATGGCAGGACGGCTGAGAGCGGGATCAGCGCGAGAAACCGCCGCTCGGCAGCGGTGCGGGGAAGGGCGCCTGAGTTTGTGCCGGCTGCTGCGGAGCCGATGGCTGCTGCCGGGCTGCGGGCGGTGCCGGCTCCGCAGGCTGTTCGGCGGGCTGGGGCGCAGGCGGCGTGGCGCGCGACGGGCGCGAGGACGAACGTGCCGCCTTCGGCGCGCGCTTCGGCCGCTGGGTTGTGGCCGGCGGCGGCGTGGCAGCCTGCTGTTCGGCAGCGGCGGCCGCGGCTGCCTCCTGCTGCTGGCGCTCGACGTTGCTCCTGTAGAGCTCTTGCGGCACGCCCTGGTCCAGCCCCGGCACACCCTCCGGGAACACCGGCTTGCGCTCGCCCGGCAGCTTCTTCTTGGTATCCAGGAAGTCGAGCATGTCGGACGGGTCGAAATTGTTGATGCCGCTGCCGGAGCAGGCGGTCAGCGCAAGGCCGAGCGAGGCCAGCACCGCAACCGCGATCAGCCGTTGCAAAGGGCGTCTGGTGCGAGACATCGGCGCCACCATGAGCGGCTCAGCTTCGCGCCGCCGGCGGCAGCAGCGCCTGGAGCGCCTCGGCGCGCTGGCGCATGCTCGGCGGCGTGGTCTCGTCGGCCGCGATCATCTCGAGCCATTTGCGTGCCGCGGTCGGATCGTTACTGCGCCACGCTGAGAGCGCCAACAATTCGCGGGCGGCGTGATGGTAGGTATTGGAATCGTTGGTGGCCGCTTCGAGCCGCGACAGCATGTCGGCATAGCTTGCCTGATCGACGAGAAGCCCGGCGGCGCGGACGCGGGCCAAGTCGCGGCTGGCCGCATCGACACTGCCGTCGGCGGCAATGGCGTCATAGAGCGGCACGCCGGCCTTGGGATCGCGGGCGGCGGCCTCCGCGGCGGCGCGCAGCCGCGCCAGCGTGCGATAGCCTGAGGGAGCGTTGGCGGCGAGCGCGGTGAAGGCCGCCTCGGCTTCGGCATGCTTGCCCTCGGTGGCCAGTTGCGCGGCTTGCTCGAAGGCCGTGCCGGCCTCGTCCGCCTGCTTGGCGCTCCACCACGCATAACCCTGCCAGGCGGCAACGGCGACGACCAACAGCACGGCCGCGCCGATGATGACGGCCGAGTAGCGCTCCCAGATCTTCTGGAGTCGCTCACGACGCAGCTCGTCATCTATTTCACTAAATATCTCAGTCACTTAACTGGCATCCCCAAGGCGCGGCTTCAAGCCGCGCGGCGCGCTTGTTGCGGGGCGTAACCTAGTCGTATGGCGTTGACAAGGCAAAGCTCTCGCAAGAGACCGCAACCGTAGTTGCCCCGTCACCCTTTGGGCTTGAGCGCGTAGACGTTGTCGGGGCCGGGGAAGGCGCGGCTGCGCACATCGGCGGCGTAGCCCTTGATGGCCTCCTCGATGCCGGCGGCAAGGTTGCCGTAGCGGCGCACGAACTTCGGCACCCGCTCGGACAGGCCGAGCATGTCTTCCAGCACCAACACTTGGCCGTCGCAGGCCGGGCTGGCACCGATGCCGATGGTCGGAATGCGGATCGTCTCGGTGATCTTGCGGGCCAGCGGTTCGGCCACCGCCTCGATCACCACCGAGAAGGCGCCGGCCTCGGCCACTGCGATGGCGTCGCGCTGGATCGGGCCGGGGCCGTTAACGCCATCCACCAGGCGCTGCGCTTCGTCGCGGCCCTGCGAGCGGAACGAGCCGAGCGCGTTGATCGACTGCGGGGTCAGGCCGATATGTGCCATCACCGGAATGCCGCGCTGGGTCAGGAACGCGATCGTGTCGGCCATGCGCTCGCCGCCTTCCATCTTCACGGCGCCGCAGTGGGTCTCCTTGAGGATGCGCGCGGCCGAATGGAATGCCTGCTCCTTCGATGCCTCGTAGGAGCCGAACGGCAGGTCCACCACCACTAGCGCCCGCTCGGAGCCGCGCATCACCGCGTGTCCCTGCAGGATCATCATCTCCATGGTGACCGGCAGCGTCGTCTCAAACCCGTGCATGACGTTGCCGAGTGAGTCGCCGACCAGGATCATGTCGCAATAGCGATCGACCAGCCGCGCGGTATGGGCATGATAAGCGGTCAGCATCACCAGCGGTTCGCCGCCCTTGCGCGCGAGGACGTCAGGCGCGGTGACGCGCTTCACGGCGGTTTGTACAGACATTGATTATACTCCGAATACCGGAACGCCGATCACGATCGGGTGGAACACGAAAGCCAGCGCCAGATAGACAAGGGTGCCGGCAACGATGGCGAGCGCGTCGTGGCCGATGCCGCCGAGCGGCATCTGCGGCGCGCCGCGGTCCTTGCGCCACAGCAGGGTGATGCGGTCGAACACGGCCCAGACGAGGAACGCGCCAAACAGCACGATGGAGCCGAGATCGCCGTTCGCTAAGAGGTGCGCGAGTGCCCACAGCGCCACGCCCGTCAGCATTGGATGGCGCACGAGGAGATAGATGTAGCCGCGCAGGTACGCCGCCACGATCAGCACGATGGCGAGCCACATCAGGAGCAGCACGGCGTGGCGCAGCGAGGTCGGCGGCTCCCACACCTGCACCCAGCCGGTCGCGCGATAGGTGGCAAATCCCCAGACGATGAGCGCAAGGCCGACCGCCGATGCCAGCGAGTAGGCGACCTTGTAGCGGCCTTCGCCGCCGAGCCGGGCAAGTACGGCGGCACGTGCCTCGCGATGCGTCGTCAGTGTGTGGACGCCGAGGAACAGCACGAGGCCGATAATCATCACGATCAAGCCCACGGCGGTCTCCCGTTCGCTCGGACAGCCGTGCGTCGGCGTTGTCGGCCCGCCGCGTCACGTCACGATACAGCCGCAGAGGTATCATTTTTGGAGGGATTTTAGCAAGGCGGCAGGATGACGGCGCACACGTGCGGGCACACGCTCGCCCTCAACCCGCGATGGCCGCGATGACGGCGCGTCAGCTTGCTTCGGCGAGCAGCGAAAGCTGGTGCGGCTGCGCCTCGGTATGGGCAAGGTCGGTCAGCGGCGTCGGATAATCGCCGGTGAAGCAGTGGTCGGTGAATTTCGGCCGCGCCGGATCGCGCCCCGGCTCGCCCATTGCGCGATAGATGCCGTCCACCGACAGGAACGCCAGCGTGTCGGCGCCGATGATGGCGCGCATCTCCTCCAGCGTGTGGGTGGCGGCGAGCAGGCCGGCGCGGTCGGGGGTGTCGATGCCGTAGTAATCGGGATGGGTGATCGGCGGCGAGGCGAGGCGGAAATGCACCTCGCGGGCGCCGGCGTCTCGCATCATCTTGACGATCTTGCGCGAGGTGGTGCCACGCACCAGCGAGTCGTCGATCAGCACGATCCGCTTGCCCTCGATCGCGGTGCGGTTGGCGGAGTGCTTCATGCGTACGCCGCTCTCGCGCACGCTCTGCGTCGGCTGGATGAAGGTGCGCCCGACATAATGGTTGCGGATGATGCCGAGTTCGTAAGGCAGGCCCGAGGTCTGGCTGTAGCCGAGCGCGGCCGGCACGCCGGAGTCCGGCACCGGCACCACGACGTCGGCCTCGACATGGCTCTCGCGGGCAAGTTCGGCGCCCATCGCCTTGCGCACGGCATAGACCGAGCGGCCGCCGACGATGGAATCGGGGCGGGCGAAATAGATGTACTCGAAGATGCACGGGCGCGGCGGCATCGGCGGGAACGGCTTGTGGCTCTCGGTGCCGTGCTCGTCAAACACGATGACCTCGCCGGGCTCGATGTCGCGCACATACTTTGCGCCGATGATGTCGAGCGCGCAGGTCTCCGACGCCAGCACCGGAGAGCCCTCGAATTCGCCGAGCACCAGCGGGCGGATGCCGAGCGGGTCGCGGGCGCCGATCAGCTTCTTATTGGTCAGCGCCACCAGCGAGTAGGCGCCCTCAATGGCGCGCAGCGCCTCGATGAAGCGCTCGATGAAACGGGCGCGGCGCGAGCGCGCGACGAGATGCAGGATCACCTCGGTATCGGTGGTGGACTGCATCATGGCGCCGTCGCGCACCAGTTCCCGGCGCAGCGTCAGGCCGTTGGTCAGGTTGCCGTTGTGGCCGACCGCGAAGCCGCCGGCGTTGAGCTCGGCGAACAGCGGCTGGACGTTGCGCAGAATGGTGCCGCCGGTGGTGGAATAGCGGACGTGGCCGGCGGCGGAGTCGCCCGGAAGGCGGGCGATGACGTCGGCCCGCGAGAAGGTGTCGCCAACCAGGCCAAGGCGGCGCTCGGAATGGAACCGGCTGCCGTCGAAGGTGACGATGCCGGCGGCTTCCTGGCCACGGTGCTGCAGCGCGTGCAGGCCGAGCGCGGTGATGGCGGCGGCCTCGCTGTGGCCGAAGATGCCGAACACGCCGCATTTCTCCCGCAGCGTATCGTCGTGCAGATGGCCGTCGTCGGGGGCAGGGGGGGCGGCGTCGTCTGAAGATGAGCCGATCAGGGTCATTACCGCCTCTCTTTCGGTGCCCGTATGGTCAACGGGCGGCCGGTTTACCGTCGATCAGATCGCGCAAGCCCTCGCGCGCGGATTTGGCATAACCTTCTTCATCGGCTGGCGCACCTTGCAGCGAGCCGCTGTCGGTGTCGCTGCCGGGCTTCTTCAACCGTTTCAAAATGGTATTTTCGGGGTCGTCCGGCAAGAGCGACATCAGCCAGTCGCCGGTTCCCTGCAGCACCATGCGCGACTTGGCCTGCGTCACCCAGTCGGGGCGCTGCTTGTCCGGCACCAGCCAGACGAAGAACAGGAACGCCACCACCACGATCAGCAGGCCGCGCGCCAGCCCGAACAGGAAGCCGAGCGTGCGGTCGAGCGCGCCGATACGCGAATCCAGGATCATGTCGGAGATGCGCACGGTGATGATCGAGACCACGATCAGGGTGCCGATGAACACCCCGGCGATGACCACCGCGGTCGCCACCAGGTCGTTGTTGAAATAGGTCTTTGCGGTCGGCAGCAGCTTCTGGAACGAATACAGCGTCACCAGCGCCGCGGCGCCCCAGGCGGCGATCGACAGGATCTCGCGCATGAAACCGCGGATCATGGCGAGCAGCCCTGAGATCAGCATCACCCCCAGCACAATGAAATCGAGGATGGTGATCGGCATGGGCTGAACTGGTCCGGCGTATCGGGTCGGTTCTCTCGCCCCCGAATCGGGGAGCGCGGTCGGTTGCGTAGCTGAAGCCGAGAAAGTCGTCCCCGGCAAGGCCGGGCTGGTGGGCCGCACTATGCGCCGGCTGTATAGCGGGCGCGGGCGCGGGCGTCACCCTTCGTCAGCCGCGACGGTTACGGAATTGCGACGGTGTGGCATTTTTTCCGCCGCCATCGTCGTCGTCGGCCGGGCCGCGCACCGGGCGTGGCCGGCCTTGCGCGGCGATATCGGCGACGAGGCTGCTTAGGGCCCCCACGGTGGCGAGCGAGAGGCCGCTGGCCCCGCCCGGCTCGCCGCGCGCCGCCTCCGGCAGGACGGCACGGGCGAAGCCGAGCTTTTGCGCCTCCTTGAGGCGCGCCGCCGTCTGCGCCACCGGGCGCACCGCGCCGGACAGCGATACCTCGCCGAAAAACACTGCATCCGGCGGCAGCGGCGCGTTGGCGAGCGAGGATACCAGTGCCGCGGCGGCGGCAAGGTCGGCGGCCGGTTCCTGGATGCGCAGGCCGCCGGCGACGTTGAGGTAGACGTCGTGGCCGGCGAGCCTGACCCCGCAATGGGCCTCCAGCACGGCCAGCACCATGGCGAGCCGGCTCTGCTCCCAGCCGACCACGGCGCGGCGCGGCGTGCCGAGCGCGCTCGGCGCCACCAGCGCCTGCAACTCGACCAGCACCGGGCGGGTGCCCTCGATGCCGGCGAACACCGCGGTGCCGGGCGAACCCAGGTCACGCTCGGACAAGAACAGTTCGGAGGGGTTGGCGACCTCGCGCAGGCCTTCGCCGGTCATCTCGAACACGCCGATCTCGTCGGTCGGGCCGAACCGGTTCTTGACCGCGCGCAGAATGCGGAACTGTTGCGAGCCCTCGCCCTCGAACGACATCACCGCGTCCACCATGTGCTCGACCACGCGGGGACCGGCGATCTGGCCGTCCTTGGTGACGTGGCCGACCAGGATCAGGGTCGCGCCGGTTTTCTTGGCAAAGCGGATCAGCGCCTGCGCCGAGGCCCGCACCTGGGTCACGGTGCCCGGCGCGGATTCCACCATGTCGGTCCACATGGTCTGGATGGAGTCAATTACGACGAGGCGAGGAACTTCGCCTTGTGAAAGGGTTGCAACGATATCCTCAACCGAGGTCTCGGCAGCGAGCTGAACCTTCGCGTCCGACAGCCCGAGGCGGCTCGCCCGCAGCCGCACCTGCGCCACCGCCTCCTCACCAGAAATGTAGACGCTGCGGTGGCCGGCACGCGCCATCAAGCTCGCGGCCTGGGTCAGCAGCGTCGATTTGCCGATGCCGGGGTCGCCGCCGACCAGAATGACCGAGCCGGGCACGAAGCCGCCGCCGGTGACGCGGTCGAGTTCGGCCATGCCGGAGGCGAGCCGCGGTGCCTCCGGGCTTTCGCCCGACAACGATTCCAGCGCGATCAGCCGACCCTTGCGGCGCCCGCCCCGGCCGGTCGCCGGCGAAGTGCCGACGCCGCCGGCGGTTTCCTCGACCAGTGTATTCCACTCGCCGCAGGCGTCGCACTTGCCCTGCCAGCGGTTGTAGGCCGCGCCGCAAGTCTGGCAGATGAAAGAAGGAGCGGGGCGGGCCATGCTCAGGCCGCCGCGGCCGGCTTGTAGACGCGGTGGTAGCGGTTGCCGAGGCTGGTCAGCACCTCGTAGCCGATGGTGCCGAAGTGGCGCGCCAGTTCGTCCACGGTGACGCCACCGCCGATCAGCGTCGCCATGTGGCCGCGCCGCACCGCCTTGTCGGCCAGGTCGGTGATGTCGATGGCGATCAGGTCCATCGAGATGCGCCCGGCAACCGGACAGCGCTGCCCGGCTACCACAGCCTCCGCGCTGCGCACGCCATCGACGCCGCCGGCCGCGCGGAAATAGCCGTCGGCGTAGCCGGCGGTGACAATGGCGAGCCGGGTCGGACGGCGCGCGGTCCAGGTGGCGCCGTAGCCGACGGTGTCGCCGCGCGCCACCTCGCGAATCTGCACGATGCGGGCTTCAACCCCAACCGCCGGCTTCATCGGGTTGTCGGCCTCGGGCGTCGGGTTGACGCCGTAGAGCGCCGCGCCCGGGCGCACCATGTCGAAATGGAACGCGGGGCCGAGGAAGATGCCGGAGGAGTTGGCGAGCGCCGCCGGAACGCCGGTAAAGCGCGAGGCGATCTCGCGGAAGGCCGCCGCCTGCCGGCCGTTCAACGGGTGATCCGGGGTATCGGCGCAGGCAAGGTGGCTCATCACCAGGGTGAGTCCATGGTCGGCTTGCCTAAGGCGCGGCAGCAGACCCTCCGCCTCCGCCGGCAGAACGCCGAGCCGGTTCATGCCGGTGTCGATGTGCAGAGCCGCGCCGCCACGCCAGCCGCTACGGCGACGGAATACGTCCCACTCGGCCAGCTCGATCAGGCTGCCGATCACCGGCCGCGCATCGATCGCCGCATAGACGTCGCCGCAATGGGGAAAGAAGCCGTCGAGCACGTAAAGCACGGCGTGTTCGGGCAGTGCCGGGCGCAGCGCGCGCGCCTCGTTCAGCGTGGCGACAAAGAAGGTATTGCAGCCGGCGCCGGCGAGCGCCGTGGCCACCGGCACGGCGCCGCAGCCATAGGCGTCGGCCTTAACCACGGCCGCGCATTCGGCGGGCGTGCTTTTGCCGGCAAGCAAGCGCCAGTTGGCGACGATGGCGTCGAGATCGACGGTGAGGAGGCCGCTTGCGGCATGGCGCGCCGCGGCTTCCTCCACCGACAGCGACACGTCCATGTCGAGCGTAGGCAATGCGGTCGCGGTGTCGCTCGCCGTCATCTACATCGACTCGGGCAGATGGTGGTCCGGCGAAAGATCGGCGAAGCGGGTGACGCTGGCCTCGAACTGCAATTCCACCGTGCCGGTCGGGCCGTGGCGCTGCTTGCCGATGATCACCTCGGCCTTGCCATGGACCAGACTCATGTCGGTCTGCCACTTCTCGTATTCAGGCGTGCCGGCGCGCGGCTCCTTGTTGGCGAGGTAGTATTCCTCCCGGAACACGAACAGCACCACGTCGGCGTCCTGCTCGATCGAGCCGGATTCGCGCAAGTCCGCGAGCTGCGGCCGCTTGTCGTCGCGCGCCTCGACCTGACGCGAGAGCTGCGACAGCGCCAGGATCGGGATGTTGAGTTCCTTGGCAAGCGCCTTGAGGCTGGTGGTGATCTCGGTCACCTCCTGCACGCGGTTGTCGGAGCGCCGCCCCGAGCCTTGCAGAAGCTGGATATAGTCGATCACCAGCAGATCGAGGCCGCGCTGGCGCTTGAGCCGCCGCGCCCGCGCCGTCACTTGCGCGATCGACAGGCCGCCGGTCTCGTCGACGTAGAACGGCAGCGACTGCAACTCGATGGCGTAATCGCGGATCTTTGCGAAATCGTCCTCGGAAATCGCGCCGCGCCGAATGGTGCTCGACGGAATGCCGGTGCGCTCGGCGATGATGCGGGTGGCGAGCTGCTCGGCCGACATTTCGCAGGAGAAGAAGCCGACGATGCCGCCATCGATGGTCTTGCGGGTGCCGTCGGCCTGCAACTCGTCGCGGTGGGCGCGGGCGATGTTGTAGGCGATGTTGGTGGCGAGCGAGGTCTTGCCCATGCCGGGGCGGCCGGCGAGGATCACGAGGTCGGACGGTTGCAGCCCGCCCATCTTGCTGTCGAGGTCGCGCAGGCCCGTTGCGATGCCGGACAGCCCGCCGTCGCGCTGGAACGCCGCCGCCGCCATGTCCACGGCGACCGTCAGCGCCTGCGCGAAGCGCTGGAAGCCGCCGTCGTAGCGGCCGGTCTCGGCCAGTTCGTAGAGCCGCCGCTCGGCATCCTCGATCTGGGTGCGCGGCGAGAAATCGACCGGCGCATCGTAGGCGACGTTGACCATGTCCTCGCCGATGCCGATCAGGTCGCGGCGCAGCGACAGTTCGTAGACGGTCTGGCCGTAATCCTTGGCATTGATGATGGTGGTGGCCTCGGCGGCGAGGCGGGCGAGATACTGGCTGAGCGTCATTCCGGCGATGTCGGTATCGGCCGGCAGGAACGTCTTCAGCGTCACCGGGGTGGCGACCTTGCCGGCGCGGATCAGGCTGCCGACGGTCTCATAGATGTGCTGGTGGATCGGCTCGTAGAAATGCTTCGGCTCGAGGAAATCGGAGACGCGGTAGAACGCCTCGTTGTTGACCAGGATGGCGCCAAGGAGGCTCTGCTCGGCCTCGATGTTGTGAGGGGCGGTGCGATAGGCCGCGGCATCGGGTGCGATCTTGAGCACGTTGGAATCGGTCAGGGCCATGTCGGTCAGCGTTTCGTCCGGTCGATTGGCGCGGCGGCGGTGCGGCGCGGTTGCGCGGTATCGTTGTCACAGGTTTCGGGCAAATGCGGGACGCATCAAGCACCGCCGCTGGCGCCGAAGAAACTCCGCAAGCCGCCACGTCCCTCCTTATGCCCGATTCCCACAGGTGGCGGCAGCGGGCGGCAGGAACCGCGCGACAATGCCGCAACACCGCGCGGTATTGTGGCGCGGGTGCCGCGCGCACCCTTCCATTTGCGGGACGTTCCGCTAAAAGTCGCACGGTAACGATGCCACCACGTTCCAGCACATCGGGATCGCAGCCGGCAGCCGTCGTGCCTGCGGTCGAAGGCCGCTTGTCGCAACGCCGGCCGGCACCGCGCTGGACCGGTGGCAGCGCCATCGGTCGCTGGAGGGGTGAATGACAAGCCGGACGCTCATTGTGGCGGCGGTCGCGTTGCTGACCGCGAATGTCGACGTTGCGCCGGCGCATGCGCAAAACCTCGATGCCGGCAAGAGCGCGCCGCAGATTTTCGCGAGCACCTGTGCCGCCTGTCACCGGTCGCCGCGCGGGCTGGTCAAGTCGGTCTCCCCGCAGGCGTTGCCCGGCTTTCTGCGCCAGCACTACACCACCGGCACCGACATGGCGCGGCAACTCTCCGGCTACCTGATCGCGAGCGGCGGCGTTGCCGAGCCGCGTCAGGCGCGCGGCAAGGACGACGAGCCCCGCCGCCCGGCGGCGGCGCGCGCGGAGCCGCCGCAGACGCAATCGAAGCAGCGGCCGGCTCAACAGCCGCTGCGCGCATGGCGTCTGCCATGGGAAACGGAATCGCCGGCAGAGGCGGCGGCGAAGAGCGGGCCGGCGCAGGCCGAGCAGCGGCCGCAGCGCGCAGGCACGACCAAGCGACGGCCGCGCCGCGAGGAGCAGCAACCGCAGGAAACGGCTGAGCCTGCCGCCGCGTCGCCGGCCGTGGCGACCCCGGCCTCGCACGCACCGGCGCGCACCGGGCACAAGGGCAAGCCGCCGGCCGAGGAGCGGGCCAAGGATCAGGTCAAGGATCACAGCGCTGCCGCCAAGGATGCTGCCGCCAAGGATGCTGCCGACAAGGATCAGGTCAAGGATCAGGCGAAGGATGAAGCCAAGGACGGCGCTGCCGCCGCGTCGCCGGCCGTGTCGCCCGACAAGCCGGCCGCGACCGAAGCTCCCGCTGCGGCTACACCGCCGCAGGAGGCCGGCAAGGCGGACGAAGCCGCCAAAGCCGGCGACAGCAAGCCGGAAGCATCCGAGACAAAGCCTGTTGCGGCCGATGCCGACAAGCCCGCGGCGGCACCGCGCGCCGATCCGGTGCCGCAAGTGACGCCGGCGCCCGATGCGAGCGCGGGCGCCAAGCCGGCTTCCGAGGCGGAGACGAAACCGGCCTCCGACAATGCCGCAAAATCGGCGGAGCCGTCACCTCAGGCCGACGGCAAAGTGGCGCCAGCCGAGACCGCGCCCGCGGCGCCGAAATCGTCTCCGGAGTCGCAGTAAGTCAGTGTGATCGGGCGGCCCCGTGCGCGCGTCTTGATTTAGCTCTCTCCGCATAAAAAGGGCTGGCCACAGGCCAGCCCTTTTTCAGACATTGTCGCGGGTATCCGTGCCCACTCCCCGCAGGGCGAGGGCCGGGAAAGGACTTACTTCTCCTCGGCAGCGGCCTCGGGCTCGCCACGCTCGTCGAGCGGCTCGGCATCGGGATCGAAGAACTCGCCGGCGGCGGCAAGCGCTTCGGCGGCGGCGTCCTGATCTTCCTGACGGCTGTTGACATCCTCGCCACGGTTGATGCGATCGGCCTCGTCGGCGCTGCGCGCCACCGTCACGGTGATGCCGACCTCGACCTCCGGATGCACGGCGATCGACACGCCATGCTGGCCGATGGCCTTGATTGGATGGTCGAGCAGCACCTGCTGGCGATGCACGTTGACACCATCGTCGGCGAGGCTTGTCATGATGTCGCGTACGGAGACCGAGCCGTAGAGTTGGCCGCCTTCCGACGCCTGGCGGATGATGATGATGTTACGGCCGTCGATCTTCTCGGCGACCTTGGCGGCTTCCGCCTTGGCGACGAGGTTGCGCGCCTCGAGATCGGCTTTCATGCCGTCGAACCGGGCGCGGTTCTCGTCGGTCGCGCGCAGTGCCTTGTTGTTCGGCAGCAGGAAATTGCGGGCAAAGCCGTCGCGCACGCGCACGACGTCGCCCATCTGGCCGAGCTTGGCCACGCGCTCGAGTAGAATGACTTCCATGTGTTTAACTCCGTTAGTCGGTGTAAGGATCGATCGATCAAAGTGAAACGTGTCAGGTCGGCGGCGCACCCGACGGCGGATGGCTCTGGCGATAGCGCCGGCGCAGGCCGGTCACCGCGTCGGTCAGGCCGAGGCCGATCGCAAGGATCGCCGGCCAGCCGAACACCGCGACGCCGGCATAGGCCAGCGACAGCCACAGCACACGGCTCGCCGCCCGCGACGTCAGCACATGCAGCGTAGCGAAGCCGACCAGCGCATAGGCCGTCAGCAGCACCGCGGCGACGACCTGCGCGAGAATGCCGACGAGGCCGCCGGTGAAGCCGAGCGCGACCGCAAGCGCCAGCACCGCCAGCGTCATCGACGGCAGTTCGATGTCGCGCAGATCCGGCCACGGCCGCGTCAGGCGCCCCGAGGTGCGGGCAATGCGCGCGCCGAGCCACAGGTTCAGCGTCAGCGTCATCATCGCGATGGTGGCCCCTGCGGCCGGCGCCAGCGCCACCAGGGCATCGAGCACGAGTTCGGTATCGGCCGCGATCTCCTCGTCAGGCACGAGTCCCATCACGCGCATCAGGCCGCGTTTGAGGGTGGCGGTGATAGTGGCCTCGTCGGCGCCGAGCGTAACCAGTGCGCCGAGCGTGGTCAGCACCGCGAACCCCGCCGCCCACAGCACCAGCCGGCCGACCGGATACCACTCGATGGCGGGAGGGGCGGAACCCGATACGGCGTCCAGTGGCCGGCCGAGCAGCGCCAGCCGCGACAGCCACCACGCCGGCAGTGCGATGCTCAGTCCGAAAGCTGCAATGTAGGAGAAGCCGAACGATACGCCGATGCCGATGCAGCCGATCACGCCGCCGATCAATGCGGCGAACGGCCCCCAACCGAGCCCGGCCACCATCAGGGGCAGCGGCGCGAGATAGAACAGCACGAGCGAGAACAGCGCCCCGGACGCGATCGAGGCGA
Source organism: Pseudomonadota bacterium (assembly GCA_003576765.1). Taxonomy (GTDB): domain Bacteria; phylum Pseudomonadota; class Alphaproteobacteria; order Rhizobiales; family Xanthobacteraceae; genus PRO6. The sequence continues at coordinate 48,194 of QEVP01000005.1, read as the reverse complement.
ACATCAGCGCCGCGGCGCCGCCGGCGGCCAGTGCGATCAGAACAGGTATTGTCGCCATCAGCTGTCCCGCTCCCTTCGAGCGGTTAGAGGCGCCTGAACGGGCGCCCCAACCATCCAGCCCGGCACGACCCGGACTGTCTTTGTGGAAACGCGGGCGCACGAGCGCGCCCGCATCTTGATCTTATCCTTGATCGTGCCCTTCAGGCGATCAGCGGATCACGTAAGGCAACAGCCCGAGGAAACGCGCGCGCTTGATGGCACGGGCGAGTTCGCGCTGCTTCTTGGCGGACACCGCGGTGATGCGGCTCGGCACGATCTTGCCGCGCTCGGAGACGTAGCGCATCAACAGCTTGGAGTCCTTGTAGTCGATCTTCGGTGCATTGGCGCCGGTGAACGGGCACGTCTTGCGGCGACGGAAGAAGGGGCGGCGGGCGCCTGCGTCGGCCATGGCGGTTACTCCTCTGTGGTCGCTTCGGCGGAGGCGGCGTCTTCACGCGGGCGGCGCGGGCCGCGCTCGCCACGGAAGCCACGCTCGTCGCGGTCGCGATCGGACTTGCGCATCATCGCGGAGGGGCCTTCCTCCAGTTCGTCGACGCGCACCGTGAGGTAGCGGATGATGTCTTCGTTGATGCGCTCCTGCCGCTCGATCTCGGCGACCGCGGCGGCCGGCGCATCGATGTTGAAGAACATGAAGTGCGCCTTGCGGTTCTTGTTCATGCGGTAGGTGAGGGAGCGCACGCCCCAGTTCTCGGTCTTGGTGATCTTGCCGCCCTGCTGCTCGACCACGTTTGTGATCTGGCTGGCGAGTTCCTCGACCTGCTGCGCGCTGACGTCCTGACGCGCCAGAAACACATGCTCATAAAATGGCATGACAGTCCTTTCCAGTATGATGCGAAGCAACGGCGGCAAGCCCTTCGAGCCTTTCGGGAAAGGCTCAAACTGCTCAGAAGGCGGGAACACGGGACGACGGGCAAAGCGCCCTGTCGCATCAATCCAGCATTGGCGATGAATTGCTGCGACCGTCCGTTCAGCTCCCGGCCGAAGCTCCACGAATGGCGTGCGTTATACGGATTTTGCCGCCGTTGGCAAGCGCGCGAGGCTCAACCGGTTCCCGGCGCGGCTTGACATCCCCCTAAGCGCGGTGTCTTACGGCCGGCGTTCCGGGCGCAGGGTCGGCCCGGCAGCGGGACCAATTGGGGGCGACGATGACCACCAAAACTTTGGCGCTGACTTTTCCGGGCCAGGGCTCGCAGGCCGTCGGCATGGGCAAGGCGCTGGCCGAGGCGTTTCCGGTCGCGCGCGCGGTGTACGACGAGGTCGATGCTGCGCTCGGTGAAAAGCTGACCGCGACCGTCTGGGACGGGCCGGCGGAGACGTTGCAACTCACCGAGAACGCCCAGCCGGCTTTGATGGCAGTGTCGCTCGCGGCCTTGCGGGTGCTGGAGAGCGAGGCCGGGCTTGCGGTGGGCCGCGAGGCCGCCTTCGTCGCCGGCCATTCGCTCGGGGAATATTCGGCGCTGGCTGCCGCCGGCAGCCTGACTGTCGCCGATACCGCGCGGCTGCTGCGCATTCGCGGCCGTGCCATGCAGAAGGCGGTTCCGGTCGGCGAGGGCGCCATGGCGGCGCTGCTCGGGCTCGACTACGAGACGGCGGTCGCGGTCGCGCGTGAAGCGGCCGCGGGCGAGGTTTGCGAGGCCGCCAACGACAACGGCGGCGGGCAGGTGGTGGTGTCCGGCCACAAGGCGGCGGTCGAGCGCGCCGTGGAGATCGCCAAGGGGCGCGGCGCCAAGCGTGCGATGCTGCTGCCGGTGTCCGCGCCGTTCCATTGCGCGCTGATGCAGCCGGCTGCCGATGCCATGGCCGAGGCGCTGGCCGATGTCATGATCGCCGCTCCGGCCGTGCCGCTGGTGGCCAACGTGCTTGCCGCGCCGGTCAGCGATCCCGATGCGATTCGCCGTCATCTGGTCGAGCAGGTGACCGGCACCGTGCGCTGGCGGGAGTCGGTTGAGTTCATGGCCAATCAGGGCGTGACGACGTTTTTCGAGATCGGCGCCGGCAAGGTGCTGAGCGGCCTCGTCAGGCGCATCGCGAGCGGCGCCAGCGGCGTTGCGGTCGGGGTGCCGGCCGACATCGCAGCGGCCAGCGGGCTATTTGCCGCCGCGCGCGGCTGACCGGATTTTTTTCGTCTTCTTTGTTTCGCAGCCATTTCTGTTTCGCAGTTACGGGAGCGACATCATGTTCGATCTGACAGGCCGCAGCGCGCTCGTCACCGGCGCCACCGGCGGCATCGGCGGCGCCATCGCGCGCGCGCTGCACGCGCAGGGAGCGACGGTCGCCGTGTCCGGCACGCGGCGCGAGGCGCTCGAGGGGCTCGCCTCCGAGCTTGGCGAGCGCGTCCATGTGCTGCCGTGCGATCTTGCGGACAGCGCTGCCGTCGAGGCGCTGGTGCCGGCGGCGGAAACGGCGATGGGCGGCCTCGACATCCTCGTCGCCAATGCCGGCATCACCCGCGACAATCTGTTCGTGCAGTTGCGCGACGAGGACTGGGACGACGTCATCAAGGTCAACCTGACCGCGACGTTCCGCCTGACACGCGCCGCCACCAAATTGATGATGCGCAAGCGCTACGGCCGCATCATCGCCATCACCTCGGTGGTCGGCGTCACCGGCAATCCGGGGCAGGGCAACTACGCCGCCTCCAAGGCCGGCATGATCGGCATGATCAAGTCGCTCGCCGCCGAATATGCGCGGCGCAACGTCACGGCCAATTGCATCGCGCCGGGCTTCATCGCCACCCCGATGACCGATGCGCTCAACGACAAGCAGCGCGAGGCGGTGCTGGCGAAAGTGCCGGCGGCACGCCTTGGAACTCCGCAGGATATCGCGGCGGCGGCGGTCTATCTGGCCTCGCAGGAGGCCGCCTACGTTACCGGCCAGACCCTCCATATCAATGGCGGCATGGCCATGATCTGAGACGATTGGCTTATGATCGCAAGCAGTTGCACGCTGTTAGCGGAGCCTTGTGGAAAGCCGGCGCCCAAGTGGTCAAGGGCGCAGAACTATGTTAACCGGGCGCCTCTGGGGGTTGGTAACAACACCTTGCATGACTTCCAAACCCTGTATATTGGCGTTGCCGGGATGGCCCGGCGTTCGGGGCGTCGGTTGCAGAAGGACTGCCGTCTCGCAGCGGACCGGTAGTCACCGGGGTGGCGGCAGCGATGGCGCCCGGGCCGGGCGACAGATAGGATTTTGGCGCATTCACGCAGAAACGGCGGCCTCTACCGCGTCGCGGCAGGGTCGAGTGGAACAAGCATGAGGTTGAAGCAATGAGCGAGATTGGCGAGCGGGTTAAGAAGATCGTGGTGGAGCACCTGGGCGTCGAGCCCGAGAAGGTGGTCGATAGCGCGAGCTTCATCGACGATCTGGGTGCCGACAGCCTCGATACCGTCGAACTCGTCATGGCTTTCGAAGAGGAATTCGGCTGCGAGATTCCCGACGATGCCGCCGAGACCATCCTCACCGTCGGCGATGCTACGAAATTTCTCGAAAAGAACGCCAAGAGCTGACACCCCCGCCCGCGGCGCCGTACCGGCCGGACCGACCGTGTTTGACGACGCGGCCGGTTGTTCGTTCCGAGCCCGCGCCTATCGTTCCGGGAGTTGTAGATGAGACGGGTCGTCGTCACCGGACTTGGCATGGTGTCGCCGCTGGGCTGCGGCATCGAGACGACGTGGCGGCGCATTCTCGCCGGCGAGAGCGGCGCGCGCCGCATCGACACCTTCGAGGTCTCCGACCTGTCGAGCCAGATCGCCTGCCTGGTGCCGCGCGGCGACGGCTCCGATGGCTCGTTCAATCCCGACCAGTGGATGGAGCCGAAGGATCAGCGCAAGGTCGATGACTTCATCGTCTTCGCCATGGCGGCGGCGCGGCAAGCGCTCGACGACGCCGGCTGGCGGCCGCAGACAGAAGACGAGCGCTGCGCCACCGGCGTGATGATCGGCTCCGGCATCGGCGGCCTTTCCGGCATCGCCGACGGGGCAATCCTGGTCAAGGAGAGGGGACCGCGCCGGCTGTCGCCGTTCTTCATTCCGGGTCGCCTGATCAATCTCGCGTCCGGCTACGTTTCCATCGAGTTCGGCCTCAAGGGTCCGAACCATGCGGTGGTCACCGCCTGCTCGACCGGTGCGCATGCGATCGGCGACGCGAGCCGCCTGATCGCGTTGGGCGACGCCGACGTGATGGTTGCCGGCGGCGCCGAATCGCCGGTCTGCCGGCTTGCCGTGGCCGGCTTCTGCGCGATGCGGGCGCTGTCCAGCGGTTTCAACGAGACGCCCGAGAAGGCATCGCGTCCCTACGACAAGGACCGCGACGGTTTCGTGATCGGCGAGGGCGCCGGGGTCGTGGTGCTCGAAGAGTACGAGCATGCGCGGCGGCGCGGCGCAAACATCTATGCCGAGGTGGTCGGCTATGGCCTATCGGGCGATGCCTATCACATCTCGGCGCCGACGCCGGATGGCGACGGTGCGTTCCGCTGCATGACGATGGCGCTCAAGCGCGCCGGCCTGTCGGCTCCCGACCTCGACTACATCAACGCGCACGGTACCTCGACGCCGCTCGGCGACGAGATCGAGCTTGGCGCGGCGCAGCGTCTGCTCGGCAATGCGGCCTCGCGCGTGTCGATGTCATCGACCAAGTCCTCGACCGGCCATCTGCTCGGCGCGGCCGGAGCGATCGAAACGATCTTCAGCATTCTGGCGATCCGCGACAATGTTGCGCCGCCGACCATCAACCTCGACAATCCGTCAGTGGAGACACCGATCGATCTGGTGCCGCTGAAGGCACGTCCGCGCGAGATCAACGTCGCGCTGTCGAACTCCTTTGGCTTTGGCGGCACCAACGCCTCGTTGATCGTGCGGCGCGTTGCCGCTTGAACCTTGATCCTTGCCGGGATCATCACCGTTTCGCCGTATTCGGCGACAAATTCTGAAGTCATGTCCGGGCGTTAAGCCGCCCCGTCCCGCTTCAGAGCCGGCCGCGAGGATGTCGCGGCGACGACCGAACCGACAGGATGCGAGGTTTTTGCATCGATGAGCGACAGGCCGCCCATCTCTCCCCGAAGCCCGCGCGCGGCGCTGGAGCCCGAACACCTGCCGCCGCCGCCGAAGCGTTCGGCGCGGGCGCGCAACCCGTTCGTCATCGTCGGCAACGCCATCATCACGCTGATCCTGCTGGCGATGATCGGTGCCGGCGGCGCTTACATCTACGTCAAGCAGAAGCTCGATGCGACGGGTCCGTTGACCGAGGACAAGGTCGTCACCATCCCCAAGGCCGGCACCGGCGACATCGCCGATATCCTGCAACGTAACGGCGTGATCGACGGCAACCGTTTTGGCTTTTTCGCCGGCGTGCTGGCGCTGAAGGCGCGCTCCGAGTTGAAGTCGGGCGAATACGCCTTCGCCAAGGGCGCGACCTTGCGCGATGTGATCGAGACCATGGTCGAGGGCAAGGTGGTGCAGCATGCCTTCACCATCCCCGAGGGACTGACCTCGGAACAGATCGTGGCGCGGCTGATGGACAATGACATTCTCTCAGGCTCGGTCCGCAACATTCCGCCCGAGGGCTCGCTGTTGCCGGAGACCTACAAGTTCGCGCGCGGCACGCCACGCGAGCAGGTGATCCAGCGTATGCAGCAGGCGCAGCGCCGCGCGCTTGCCGAGGCATGGGAGCGCCGCGCGCCCGATCTGCCGATTGCCTCGCCGGAGCGGCTGGTGACGCTGGCCTCGATCGTCGAGAAGGAGACGAGCCGCGCCGACGAGCGCAGCCGCGTCGCCGCGGTGTTCGTCAACCGCCTGCAGAAGAAGATGAAGCTGCAGTCCGACCCGACCATCATCTACGGGCTGGTCGGCGGTCGCGGCACGCTCGGCCGTCCGATCAAGCGCAGCGAGATCACGCAAAGCTCGCCCTACAACACCTATGTGATCGACGGCCTGCCGCCGGGACCGATCGCCAATCCCGGGCGGGCTGCGCTTGAAGCGGCCGCCAACCCGGCGCGCACCCGCGACCTCTATTTCGTCGCTGACGGTTCGGGCGGCCACGTCTTCACCGAGACCTACGACGCGCACCGCAAGAACGTCGCCAAGCTGCGCACGCTGGAGCGGCAGTTGCAGAACGACACCGCCGAGCCGGACGCCGACGAGGAGGCCGCGGACAAGCCTGCTGCCGACAAGCCGGCGGCCGAATCTGCGCCGGACACCACGGCGACGACGCCGGCGGCTCCTGCCGAAGCCGCCAAGCGGCGCGCGCCCCCGGCCAAGCGCGGCGCCAATGGGGCCTCGCAGAAGGGCGCCGCCCGCTCGCCCTCGCCGCCGACCGCGAAGCAATAGCGTTCGTCATGCCGCCGTGTCTTGACCCGGCGCCCCGTTTGCCTTGAAAAGATCGCAGGGACGCGCACGCACCGGAGCGGGCGGGGAGAGTTTTTATGGCATTGTCGAGCATGACGGGGTTCGCGCGCAGTCACGGCGCACATGGCGATCTCGCGTTCGAGTGGGAGCTGAAATCCGTCAACGCCAAGGGGCTCGACGTTCGCCTGCGGCTGCCGCCCGGCTTCGACGCGCTTGAGGCGCCGGCGCGCAAGCGTATCGGCGAACAGCTCACCCGCGGCACGGTCTATGTGAACCTGTCGATCCGGCGCACGGGGGCGCAGGCCAACGTGCGCATCAACGAGGACGTGCTTGACGCCGTGGTCGCCAAGGCGCGCGATCTTGCCGCCCGGCTCAACGCGCCGCCGCCTTCGGTCGATGGCCTTTTGGCGATCAAGGGCGTGATCGAGGTGGCCGAGCCGGAAGCGAACGAGGCGGCCGACGAGGCTGCGCAGGCCGCGGTTCTTGCGGCGCTCGAGGCAGCGCTCAAGCAGCTTCTCGACATGCGCTCCCGCGAGGGCGAGACGCTGGGGCGGGTCCTGCTGCAGCGGATGGACGACATCGAGCGGCTGGCGGCGCGCGCCGAGACGGCGCCAGGCCGCGCGCCGGAGGCGGTGAAGACGCGGCTTGCCGCGCAGATCGCGACGCTGTTTGAGGCCTCCGACCGCTTCGATCCTGACCGCCTCAGCCAGGAGGCGGTGCTGCTCGCCGCCAAGGCCGACATCCGCGAGGAACTCGACCGCATCGCTTCGCATGTCGCCCAGGCGCGTGCGTTGATCGGCGAGGGCGGGGCGATCGGCCGCCGGCTCGATTTCCTCGCGCAGGAGTTCAATCGCGAGGTCAATACCTGCTGCTCGAAGTCGAACGACATCGAACTGACCAATATCGGCCTCGAACTGAAGAACGTGGTCGAGCAGTTTCGCGAACAGGTGCAGAATCTGGAGTAGACGATGGGCGGGGGCGAGGTGAGCCACAGCGATCAACGGCGCGGCCTGATGCTGGTGTTGTCGTCGCCCTCGGGCGCGGGCAAAACCACGCTGTCGCGCATGCTGATCGAGCGCGTCCCGAGCCTGCGCATGTCGGTGTCGGTGACGACGCGGGCGAAGCGCCCCGGCGAGGTCGACGGGCGCGATTATTATTTCGTCGACGAGTCGCGCTTCAAAGCGATGGCGCAGGGCGACGACCTGCTTGAATGGGCGGAAGTGTTCAACCACCGCTACGGCACACCGCGCGCGGCGGTCGAGGCGGCGCTGGCCAAGGGCGAGGACGTGCTGTTCGACATCGACTGGCAGGGCACGCAGAAGCTGCGCGAAAAGGCCGGCAAGGACGTGGTCAGCGTGTTCATCCTGCCGCCGTCGGCCGCCGATCTGGAAAAACGGCTGCACACCCGCGCGCAGGATTCCGATGAGGTGATCCGCACCCGCATGAGCCGCGCCGCGCACGAGATGAGCCACTGGGCGGAGTACGACTACGTCGTCATCAATCACGACGTGGAAGCGGCGTTCGCCGAGGTCGCGGCCATCCTGCGCGCCGAGCGGCTGAAGCGCGAGCGCCGCACCGGCCTCACTGATTTCGTGCGGGCCTTGCAGCGGCAGCTCGAAGGGTAGGGCGGCGCCGTCGCGTGCCGTCGCGCCATGCCGACGTTAGTTCGTCAGCATGATGCGGCCGACCACCTGGCCGGCCCGCAGCGCGTCGATCCACCTTTGCGTTTCGCTCATCGGCTTTTCGGTCATCGGCGGGGCGGTGACCTTGCCGGCGCGCGACAGCGCCATCAGTTCTTTCGCCTCATCCAGCGTGCCGGTGACGAACCCCTCGACCGTGATGCGCTTGTTGGTCCATTGCAGCACCGGCAGCGTGAAGGTGCCGCCCATCATGCCAGACACAACCAGCTTGCCGCCGCGCGCCAGCGCCGCAACGCCGAACGCCATCGACTTCTCGTTGCCGGCGAAATCGACCACGCCGTCGAAGCCGCCGTCCGACTCCTTGAGCATCTGCTTGACCACGCCGTCGGCGGCCGGATCGTAAGCGTTTGCCGCGCCCGCCTTCAGCGCCGTCTCGCGCGCCGTAGCCGACAGGTCGGCAACGGTGATCGGCTGCTTGAACATTGCTTTTGCCAGCGACAGCCCCATCATGCCGACGCCGCCAAGCCCGATCAGCAACAGGTTGCGCTGGCGCGGACGATCGACCAGACGCTTGAGCGCACCGTAGGCGGTGACGCCGGAGCACATCAGGGTGGCCGCAAAATTGGTCGGCAAGGGATCGTATTCGAGAAGGTATTTTGCATCGGGCACCAGCACATGGCTGGCGAAGCCGCCATCGACATCGACGCCGAGAAAGCGTGCCTGACGGCACAGGTTCTCGTCGCCGGCGAGGCACTCGCGGCACTGGCCGCAGCCGATCCAGGGAAACACCGCGCGCCGCGCCCCGATCAGATCCTTCGGCACATCCGGCCCGACCTGCTCGACGACGCCCGCGATTTCGTGGCCGAGCGTGAAGGGAAGCTGGCGGCCGCCGGAGATGTCGGCCTTGCGACCACCGCCAAGGTCGAAATAGCCGTCATGGATGTGCAGGTCGGAGTGGCACAGCCCGCAGCGCTCGATGCGCACCAACACCTCGCGGCCGGTCGGGGTCGGCGCCTCGACGATCGTTTCGCACAGGGGCGCGGCATACTGGACGACGGATTGGCGGCGCATCTGCACCATGGGTTTCTTCCTTATGCCGTTGGCATTTCGCTACGACTATTCGCCAATTCACGGGCCATGGCAACAAAGCCGGCAATCGGCACCGTCTCGGCGCGACGGGTCGGCTCGATGCCGGCGGCGGCTGCGAGTTGCGCAGGTTCGATGCCAAGCGATTTCAGGCTCTGCCGCAACATCTTGCGGCGCTGGCCGAACGCCGCCTGCGTGACGCGTTCGAGGTCGCGCCGTTCGCACGATAGCGGCGCTGCGCGCGGGATCAGGCGCACCACGCTGGAGGTCACCTTGGGCGGCGGCACGAAGGCGCGCGGGCCGATGTCGAACAGAAGTTTTGTTTCGGTGCGCCAGTTGGCGAGCACCGCGAGACGGCCGTAGGCCGGCTCGGTCTCGGCGGCGACGATGCGCTCGGCGACCTCGCGCTGGAACATCAGCACCATGGCGTCGTACCACGGCGGCCATGGTTCGACGGACAACCAGTTGACGAGAAGCGGCGTTGCAATGTTGTAGGGCAGGTTGGCGACGATCTTTCCGCGTCGGCCGCCGAGCAGCGGGCGCGGATCGAAGGCGAGCGCGTCGTCATGCACCACCGTGAGCCGGCCCGGGTAATGCGCGGCGATCTCGTTGAGCGCCGGCAACGCCCGTTCGTCGCGCTCGACCGCGATGACATGCGCGGCACCCTCGGCGAGGAGCGCCCGCGTCAGCCCGCCGGGACCGGGGCCGATCTCGATGATGGTATGGCTATCGAGCGGCGCGGCGGCGCGAGCGATGCGCGCCGTCAGGTTGAGGTCGAGCAGAAAATTCTGACCGAGCGATTTGCGCGCCGCGAGGCCGTGGCGGGCGATCACCTCGCGCAGCGGCGGCAGGTCATCGATGCTCATGCGGTGGGCGGCGCCGCCATGCGCGCGGCAAGGCGAAGCGCGGCGATCAGGCTGTTCGGATTGGTGCGGCCGGTGCCGGCGATGTCGAAGGCGGTGCCGTGATCGGGCGAGGTGCGCACGAACGGCAGGCCGAGCGTGACGTTGACGCCGTCGTCGAACGCCAGCGTCTTGAGAGGAATCAGCGCCTGATCATGATACATGCCGACGGCGCAGTCGTAATGCGCGCGGGCGGCGGCGTGGAACATGGTGTCGGCGGGCAGCGGTCCGCGCACGTCGAGCCCGTCGGCGCGCAGCGTGGCGATGGCGGGCGCGACGATGTCGCGGTCCTCGCATCCGAGCGTGCCGTCCTCGCCGGCGTGCGGGTTGAGGCCGGCGACCGCGATGCGCGGCTTTGCGATACCGAGCCGGCGCTTGAGATCGGCGACGAGGATGCGCACAGTCTCGACGATCAACTCGGCGGACAGCATATCGATCGCCTGACGCAGCGGCAGGTGCACGGTGACCGGCACCACCGCCAGCGTCTCCGACCATAGCATCATCACCGGGCGCGGCGTCGGGCCGCCGCGCGCGGCCAGTTCGGCCAGAAACTCGGTGTGGCCCGGATGGGCGAAGCCAGCGCGGGTGAGCACGCTCTTGGCGATCGGGTTAGTGACCACGGCGCTGGCGTGCCCGGCCTCGACGTCGGCGACCGCACGGCGGATCGCGGCGATGGCAAGCGGTGCGCTGCTGTCGTCGGGCACGCCGGGCGTGGCGGTGGCGCGCACGCCGGCATCGACCACGGGCAGGGCGCTGGCGAACAGGCTTTCGGCCTCGGCGGGCGCAGCGTCCGCGGTCGGCACACCGAGCCCGAGCCTTGCGGCGCGCTCGTCGAGCGCGGCGCGGTCGCCGATCAGGTAGAACGGCGGCAGCGTCTCCTCGTTGCGCCTCAGCCACGCAGCGAGCGCGATGTCCGGCCCGATGCCGGCCGGTTCGCCCATGGTGAGGGCAAGCGGTTTACCCATGGCGTGTCACGTGGCCGCAGCCTGATGATGACCGCGTGTGCGGTTCAACGATACTCGATCAGCGCCTGCTTGCGCAGCGTTTCGAGATAGGACTTCGACTTGGCTTCGAACTTCTCGGCATAGAGCTTGTCGCGCACCGCGCGCTTTTCCGGCGAATCGGCAACCGTCGCCTTGCGCTCGCACAGCGCCACCATCTCGACGCCCTGCTTCGTGATTTCCGGCGGCGTGAGTTGGCCGACCGGCGTCTTGTCGAGGATCGCCCGCAGCGGCGCCGGCAATTCGGCCGAAGTACGCGTTACCGGTGCGCGCACGGCAGCGTTGCGCATCGAACGGAAGACGCGAATCGCGTCTTCGCAGCTATGGATGCGGCTGCGCAGCGTTTCCGCCTCCTGGCGGCGTGCGGCCGGGCTGGTGCCGCGCGGTACCAGAAGCACCAGCGGCCGCATGACATACTGGAAGCTGTCGGCTTCCTTGGAGCTGTCGTTGAGCTGGATCGCGGATTCCACGGTCTTCTCGCCGACCATCAGGCTCTGCTGGAAGCGGCCGCGCACCAGCGTCGACCATACCATGTCGGCGCGGATGCGGCTCTTCAGCGTGCCGGGCCGGATGCCGCGTGAGGCGAGCGACTGGGTCAGCCCGTCGCCCGACAGGTTCATGCGCGCGGCCATCGAGGCATAGGCGGAATCGATCTCGGCGGCGCTGGGATCGATGCTGTAGCGCTTGCCCTCGCGCACTTTCAGCTTCTCGTCGATCAGGTCCTGCAGCACCTCCTTGCGGCTCGGCGTCTTATGCATGGACAGCACGGTGAGCTTGGTCCGTTGTTCGATGTCGAAGGTGGTGATCGGCTCGCCGTTGACCATCACCGCCACGCTCTGCGCGTGTGCCGTCGGCACGGCCGCGAACGCGAGCGCGACCAGGGTGGTGAGAAGGGCAAGGGCGGCGCTCGCGGCGCGGAGGAAGACAGGTGCTGGAATCATCGTCGAGGTGCGGGTCCGTTCCTGTTCGATGGTTGCTGGTACACCGGGCGCCCGGTCGTGGGCAGGGCCCGGCTACTGGCTGGGCGGCGTCATGCTGACGCTGTTGGTGCCGAGCGTGCGCAGCCCGAGCCGCACCATGATGCTGTGACTGAGCCGCGGCGGCGCGCCGCCGACCTGGTTCGCATAGGTGTAGTCGGTCACATAGTTGACGCCGAGCACGAAGCAGTCGTCCACATAGCCGGCGCCGACGATGTACTGGTTGATCTGGTCGGCATCGAGATCCCAGCGGGCGCCGCCGGTCACGATCCAGTTGGAGTTGATCTTGATCGAGCCGGTGCCGAGGATGCCGTTACGCCGGGTCAGGAAGCCGATCTCGGGCTGGGCGGCGTAGTTGCCGTACAGGAGGCTGACAGACCAGCGGTTGAAGCTGGCGCTGGCCTCGGCCTCGAAGCGCTGCACATCCATGGTCGCTTCGTCGAAGCGGGCGCGCGTGGTGAACTTGTAGGTGCTGTTGGGCTGGAACGAGACCCGGGCGACGTAATCTGAACGGTCGGTTTCAAGGCCGCTGCGCAAGCCAGTATTGGTCAGGCTGCCGATGCTGTAGGAGTTCAATCCGAACAGGTGATAGGACTGGCCGAACAGGGCGCTGACGAATCCGCCCTGGTCGAACTGCGTCGTCGCCTGCACGCCGACGTTGGCGCGGCCGCCGCCTTCGACCCGATCCCAGCCGGAGAACTTGTCGACGCTGAACAGGTTGCTGTCGTCGAAGGTCAGGCTCTGCGCGTCCTCGTTGGGCAACCGGCCGGCATGAGGCTCGTCGGGGCGAACGATGACCTGGGCGATCGGCTCGATGGTCGTCGTGCCCCAGGGCTGCACGTTGATCCATGGATAGCGGTATTCAAGGCCGAGAGTCGGCATCAGCCGGGCCGCGTCGGTGGTGCCGGGCCGAATGAAATTGGAGACGCCGGGCTGGTTGTCGATGCTCGCCGTCATGACGTCGCCACGCAGCGAGGCGAACGGCGTCCAGATCTGGCCGACGGGATCGGTGAACGAGCGCCGCCACATCACCTCCGCCGACAGCCGCGTATAGTCGCCCGGCATGCCGCGCAGCACGCAATTCTGCGGGGTTCGTGCAGCGGGATCAGCCGAGGTCGGCAGGCACAGGCCACCGGTCCTTGCTGCAAGGCTGGTGGGCGATAACGCTGCCTGACTGCGCTCCAGGCTGGTGAGGTTGATCCTGTAGCTGACCTCGCCGCCGAGCACCGGGCTGTTGATGACGTTGGAGTAGTCGATCACCGGCCGCACCCAGGGAATCTGGCGTTGCACGTCGGCGCCGGAGAAGCCGAGCCAGTAGTAGGTGCGGGCGTCGAAATAGCTGCGGTTGCCGACGCCGGTGAGGTAGAGCTGCGAGGTCGCCTCGCTCGGCACGGTCAGGAATGCGCCATAGCGGTCCTGGTAGACCGACAGGCTGTAATCGGAGAGGAAATAGCGGTCGGACAGCAGTGTCGCGTCCCAGCCCCAGACCCAGCGGTCGTTGATGGCAAACTGGCCATGGGTCTCGACGCCGCCACGCCACTCGCGGTTGCCGTCGTTGCCGCCGAATTTGCCCGGATCGGTCTGGCGGAGGCCATAGCCGGTGATCGAGTAGGAACCGTTCTCCAGCCGCTGGCGGAATTCGGCCATCCCCAGCACGCCCTGTTCGGTGGTGATGCGCGGGGTCAGCGTCAGGTCATAGTCGGGCGCCAGCGCGAAGTAGTAGGGGATGTTGACGCCGACGCCGTAGGTCGCCGAGTTGGAACTGATCGAGGGCATCAGGAAGCCGCTCTTGCGCTTCACCGTCGGGTCGGGCGCGGAGAAATACGGCAGGTAGGCGATCGGCGTGCCGAAGAATTCGAGGCGCGCGTCCTCGAAATACAGCATCTTCTCGCCCTCGTCATGGATCACGCGGGCACCCTTCACCTGCCACAGCGGCGGCTTCTTGGGATTGTCCTTGCAGGCGGCGCAGGCGGTGTAGACGCCGTTCTGGAACACGGTGAAGCGGCCGTCGCTGCGGTCGGCGCGCGTCGCGGCCATGCGGGTCTGGTCGGCGGTATCCACGCGCAACGAATCAACAAACCCGTCGCGATAGTCTTCGCTGAGGTCGAGGAACTCGGCGTAAGTGATCCGCCCGGTCTCGTCGGTCATGCGCACGTTGCCCTCGGCGCGCAGCCGCTTGGTCTTCTGGTCGTAAATGACCTTGTCGGCCTCGACCGAGGAACCGTTGAAGAAAATCTGGACGCCACCGACCGCCGACACCCGCTGGCTGGTGTAGTCGTAGTCAATCTCGGTGGCCTGCACGAGCATCTGCCCGTCGTGCCTGGCCGGCGGCGGTTTGGGACGGGGCGGCAGGCGGTTGTAGGTGAAGCTTTGCGCGGCAGCCGGCGACGGCAGGCCAAAGGCCATGGCCGCAACGGCCCCAACAAGGGCCGGCGCAAGCAGATACCGGCGCAACCTGATGCGCCGCGTCACCTCGCGCGAAACCTGTCGGCGGGTCGCCACCGCGGCCACTAACCGTCCTCCTGATGGAGCAAAACCAAGAACCCGGCGAGGCCGCCCACGAACACGGGTAGCCACGCCGCAGCGATCGGATACATCAACTCGGCCTTGCTCAAATCGTCAGTCACCTTGGACAAGACATAAAGCAGAAACCCTGCGGCCACGCCACTCAAAACCATCTTCTGCACGCCGCCGAACCTGAACAGCCGCAGGCTCACCGAAGCGGCCAGCAGGACCATCGCCGCCAGCAGAAACGGCCGGGCGATAAGCTTATGATATTGCAGGCGATAACCGGCAGTGGCGAGTCCTGCCCCGGCCGACGAAGCGATGTATTGCGGCAGTTGCCAAAACGACACAGTTTCGGGGGTGGAGAAGCTGTTGCGGACCTGCGCCGGGGTCAGGCTGGTGGGCAGGATGAAGGTCGCCTGTTCGACCGGGGGATTCGCCAGCCGGTAGCGCCGCACGTTGGAGAATCGCCACTGGCCGGTTTCCAGCACGGCAGTCTGCGCCTCGATCCGCTCGCTGAACGTGCCGGAGGTGTCGAAGCGGAACACGGACAGGCCGTTGAGCCGGATCCCCTGGCTCTGGCTCGTGGCCGCGTTGATGATCGCCTGACCCTCGCTGTTCGACTGGTTGATCCAGAACCCGGCGGCATCCTGCATGCCGGCGCCGGCGCGGTCGCCGAAAATCTCCGCCTCCATCGACTTGGAGGTTTCCTGCATGTAGGCCGACACCGGGTTGTAAACGGCCGTGGCGAGTGCGCCGAGCACTAGCGCGCTGACCAGCGCCGGGGCGATGAACTGCCAGGCCGAAACGCCGGCGGCGCGCGCCACCACCAGTTCGAGCCGGCGCGACAGCGTGAGATAGCAGGACATCGCGCCGACCAGCACGCAGAACGGCATCAGCCGCTCGAGCAATAGCGGCACGCGGTAAAGCGATGTCATTGCCACCAGCAGCGCCGGTGCCGATTCGATATCGGAGGTGCGGCGCACCATCTCGATGTAATCGACCAGCACCAGCAGCACGAAGATGCCGGCGAACACCGCCACGGTGGCACCGATGAAGTGCTTTGCAAAATATCTCCCGAGCGTGTTGACGATCATCGCGGCCTCCGTTTCACGAGGCCGCCGTGCGGCGGGTGAAGCGGGTGGCCAGCGTGTCGAAGAATTCCATCAGCCGCGCCGGCGGTTCGATCACGACGCTGCGCAAAATGATCCAGGCCGACACGGCGCACGCGCCGAACACCAGAAGATATTGCGCAAGCGCGGCGTAGCCGCTGCGCACCGCCATCACCGAACAGGCAAATCCTGCCATGCGCAGGCCGAACACCGCCAAAAGCGCATTGGTGATCGAGAAGTTGCGGCTCTGGCGCGTGGTGCGCGGCGCGCCGAGAAAGGCGAAGGCAAGCGCGACGAAGGCGAACGGATAAAGCGGTGCGAGCAACCGGTCGTGCAGTTCGGCGCGGAACTGGCCGGGCAGGGCGCGGACGATCGGATCGTCGGGCGGCAGCGAGAACAACTCCCACAAGTAGCGCTCGCGCACGCCGTAGACGACGCTGCCGGCGCGGCTGGCGAATTTCGACATGTCGAACGCATAACGGCTGAACGCCACCAGCGCCGGGTCGCGCCGGCCGCTTTCAAAGCGTTGCAGGTTGCCTTCTTCCAATACAAGGAAGGTGCCGCGCTCGTTCTTGAGCACGGTGCCGTGCTCGGCGACGATCGAGACGCGCTCCTGCGGGTTGCGGCGATCGTCAACGAAGATTCCGGCGAGCGTTCCGCCGGGCTGGCGCTCGCGGATGCGCACGGTCAGGCCCTGTTCGAGTTGAGTGAAGCGGCCGGGTTGCAGGATGTTGGCGAGGATGTCGGCGGTGATCTCGGTGTCCCAGCGCTTGAGCCGGCGCAGGCCCTCGGGCGCGAGATAGGCCGACACGAAGGCGACCAGCAGCGCCACCACCACCGTCGCATAGAGATAGGGCCGCACCTGCCGCCATGGCGGCAGCCCGGCGGCGTTCATGACGATGATCTCCGAATCGGTGGCGAACTTGTTGAGCGCGTGCGCCGCTGCCAGGACCAGCGCCAGCGGCGCGATCACCAGCACCAGCGCCGGGATGGCCAGGCTGGTGAAGCCGAGGAAGGTCAGGATGGTCTGGCCCTGGCTGGTCATCAGGTCGATGCCGCGCAACGCCTGGGTGATCCAGATCACGCCGGTCAGGCTGATCAGAACCACGGCGAACGACGCAAGCACCGTACGCATCACATACTTGTCGATCGACCCCATCGGCTCCCGCGTGCCTTCAGCGCGTGATGCGTCCCCGGCCGGCATCGGGCCGGCAGCAGACGCCGCCGCCTCCATACCATCCTCCCGGTCGGGCAACAAAATGGCTGCAGGACGTCGGATCGATGGAGCGGCCTTGCCATGGTTAATCGTTCCGGGGCATGGTCGCGGCCTGCACGGCTCTCACGGCGATCGCATTGCGGCGTTTGCGCACCTCGTCCGGCGCGAGAGCCGGCTCTCGCTGCCTGCGGCCCTGACGTGCCGTAAAGTTCTGGAGGATTGATTATGCCCGATGCCGTCAAGGTCGGCTTCGTTCCGCTGTCTGCCGCCGCGCGCGGCACGCTCGTGGTGTTCTGCGACGATCAACTGAAATTCGGCGCCGCCACGCGCAAGCTCCTCGGCGGGGTTGAGCGTGCGGTCAAGCGCGCGGCCACGGCTGCCGCTTTCAAGGGCAAGGCCCACGCTGCGCTCGACCTGCTGGCGCCGGAAGGGCTGAAAGCGGATCGCCTGATCGTGATCGGCACCGGCAAGGCCGCCGACCTCAAGGGCGACGCCATGCTCAAGCTCGGCGGTGCCGCCGCCGGCAAGCTCAAGGGCGAGGCGCCCGTCACCATCGTCGCCGATCTGCCGAACGGCGCGACAGGCGCAGCCGAGGCGGCGGCGCTTGCCGCCGGCGTGCGGCTGCGGGCCTATCGCTTCGACCGCTACAAGACGAAGAAGAAGGACGACGACAACGGCGCACGCGGGCCGGTGTCCATCGCCGTTGCCGACGTCGCGGCAGCGAGAGCCGCCTTCAGGCCGATCGGCCACGTCGTCGATGGCGTGCTGATGGCCCGCGATCTCGTCAACGAACCGCCGAACGTGCTCTATCCTGCTGAGTTCGCCCGGCGCGCCAGCCGATTGCGCAAGCTCGGCGTGCAGGTCGAAGTGCTCGACGTCAAGGCGATGACGCGCCTCAAGATGGGGGCGCTGCTCGGCGTGTCGCAGGGCTCCGCCCATGACGGACGCACCGTCATCATGCGCTGGAACGGCGGCAAGCGCGGCGAGGCGCCGCTGGCTTTCGTCGGCAAGGGCGTCTGCTTCGATACCGGCGGCATCTCGATCAAGCCGTCGGGCAACATGGAAGAGATGAAGGGCGACATGGGGGGGGCAGCCTGCGTCGTCGGCCTGATGCACGCGCTCGCCGCGCGCAAAGCCAAGATCAACGCGGTCGGCGCTATCGGCATCGTCGAGAACATGCCGGACGGCAACGCGCAGCGTCCCGGCGACATCGTCACCTCGATGTCGGGCCAGACCATCGAGATCATCAATACCGATGCCGAAGGCCGCCTCGTGCTTGCCGACGTCTTGTGGTACGTCGCGCAGAAGCACAAGCCGAAATTCATGGTCGATCTGGCGACGCTGACCGGCGCCATCATGGTTGCGCTCGGCACCGAGCATGCCGGCCTGTTCTCCAACAACGACCAGTTGGCCGAGCGGCTGACGGCGGCGGGGCTTGCCACCGGCGAGCGGGTCTGGCGCATGCCGCTCGGGCCGGAATACGACAAGCTGATGGATTCCAAGTTCGCCGACGTCAAGAATGCCGGTTCCCGCTATGGCGGCTCGATCACCGCCGCGCAGTTCCTGCAGCGTTTCGTGGACAACACGCCGTGGGCGCATCTCGACATCGCCGGCACCGCGATGGGGGCGCCCTCGAACGAGATCAACCAGAGCTGGGGATCGGGGTACGGCGTGCGGTTGCTCGACCGGCTGGTCGCCGATCACTATGAGGGCAAGCGCGGGTGACGAGGATGCCGGCGGCGCGATGACCGAGCTTCTGTTCTATCATCTGCAGAACGTCACGCTGGAAAGCATGCTGCCGGCGCTTCTGGAAAAATCGCTGGGGCGTGGCTGGCGCGTGGTGGTGCAGACGGCTTCGGAGGAGCGCGCCGAGGCGCTCGACGGCTATCTGTGGACCTATCGCGATGAATCGTTCCTGCCGCATGTGACATGGCGCGAGCGCGACATGGGCGGCCAGCCGATCGTCATCACGGTTGACGAGGCCAACCCCAACGATGCCACTGTGCGCTTTCTGGTCGAGGGCGCGGTGCTGCCGCGCGAGGCGGACCGCTACGAGCGGATCGTGGTGATCTTCGACGGTGACGACGAGGATGCCGTCGCGCAGGCGCGCATGGCGTGGAAGGAGGGCAGGGCACGCGGATTCGAGGCGACGTACTGGCAGCGGGACGCGCGCGGGGCGTGGGTCAGGCGCGATCAGGGCAACCAGTAATCCTTCATCAGGGTGTTCCGGAGGATGTTCCGGCCACGAGCCGTGCCCGATTGCAAAAAATTAGTGATAAATGTCATTGTAACGGTGGCCGCGCGGCAAGGCCATCATCGTGACGCAAAAGGATGATGAACGCTTAAGTCTGCGGGCCGCTGGAGCGGTTTGCTTCCAACCGGCTTTGAAGCGAGGCTCCAGGTTCTTGTTTTTGACGCGTTTTTGTCACGCGAGGCGGTGGCCGCTTCGTTCGAAAACGCTGTAGCGACACCAAAGCGCGACGGGGTCAGGGACGATCGTGACACGACATACTGCAATGCTGATCCGCTTGGGCGTGCTGGGCCTCGTAGCGACGGGCCTCTCCGGGTGCGGCGCCAGCCTTTCCGACTTCTCGCTGAAGGATCAGGAATGGTTCTCCGGTGCCAACCGCGTGTTCAGCAAGAACATCTCGATCGAGGCACCACCGCTGACGCCCAATAAGCCCGTTGCACCCGAGGACCTGCTCAGCCCTGAAGGCGGCTGTAGCAGCATGCCGGCGGCGGACGCCGAGCCGGCGGCCGTGGCCGGGCCGGTGGCGCTCGGTCATACCGAGTGCGACGTGGTGCGTTCCGCCGGCCCGCCGAGCCATGTCGAGCTATCGTCCGATCCGCAGGGCGCCCGCATCGCCGTGGTGACCTATGCGAGCGGGCCGCGCGCCGGCCTCTACCGCTTCACCTCGGGCCGGCTGTCGTCGATCGAGGCGCTGCCGGAACCGACGCCGCCGCCGACCGCGCGGCGCGGCAGGCGGCGTTAACGGTTCACCCCGCTAGCTAGCCGCCTCGCTCATCGCGCTCGCCGTCAGCCAGTCCTCTTCGGCGCGCGCCAGCGCGTCCGCCGCCGCGGCGCGGGCTTTCGTCAACTGCGCCGCCTGTTTCGGATCGCGCTGGAACAGGTCGGGCAGCGCCAAGGCCGCGTCGATCTTGGCGATGATATCCGCGATCCGCGTCATTTCGGCTTCCGCGGCGGCGATCCGGCGCGCCAACTGCGTCGGCGCCGGCCGCTGCGCGGCCACCTTCGGTATGGTCTCCCGATCGCGGCGCCCGCGAGGAGATTGGCGCAAGCCCTCCGCCGACAGCACGGCGCGTCGGTAATCGTCGAGGTCGCCGTCATACGGCGTCACCGTGCCCCCCGCCACCACCCACAGCCGGTCGGCGCAGGCATCGATCAGGTAGCGGTCGTGCGACACCATGATCACCGCGCCGGCAAAACCGTTGATGGCCTCGGCCAGCGCCGCGCGGCTGTCGATGTCGAGGTGGTTGGTCGGCTCGTCGAGGATGATCAGGTTGGGGCCGTGAAACGTCGAGAGCCCGAGCAGCAGCCGCGCTTTCTCGCCGCCCGATAGGCTGCCGACCGGCGTATCGGCGGCCGGCCCGGAGAATCCCAGCGTGCCGGCACGGGTGCGCAGGCGCGCTTCCGGCGCCTCCGGCATCAGCCGTCGGACGTGGCTGTAGACGGTGCCGTCGGGATCGAGTTCGTCAAGCTGGTGCTGGGCGAAATAGCCGACCGAGAGCTTGTCGGCGCGCGTGACGCCGCCGGACGATGGCGCAAGCCGGCCGGCGATCAACTTCACCAGCGTCGATTTGCCGTTGCCGTTGGCGCCGAGCAACGCGATGCGGTCGTCGTCGTCGATCCGCAGCGTGACGCGGCTCAACACCGGCTCGCCGGGTGCGTAGCCAACAGCGGCGTTGTCGAGCGCGACGATCGGCGGCGACAGCGTCTTGGCCGGCGGCGGGAAGACGATGTCCGGCACCTCCTGCGTCACCAGCGCGGCGACCGGCTGCATCTTTTCCAGCTTGCGCATGCGCGATTGCGCCTGCCGCGCCTTCGATGCCTTGGCCTTGAAGCGATCGACGAAGGCTTGCAGCCGCTTGCGCTCGGCGTCCTGACGCTTGGCGTGCTTGGCATCGAGCGTCGCGTGCGCCGCGCGCTGAGTCTCGAACGAGGAGTAGTTGCCCCGGTAAAGCGTGAGCCGCTGATGGTCGAGATGCAAAATCTGATCGACCGAGGTGTCGAGCATGTCGCGGTCGTGGCTGATGACGATCACCGTGCGCGGATAGCGCGCCAGGTGATCCTCCAGCCACAACGTGCCTTCGAGGTCGAGATAGTTGGTCGGCTCGTCGAGTAGCAGCAGGTCCGGGGCGGCAAACAGCGTCGCAGCGAGCGCCACCCGCATCCGCCAGCCGCCGGAAAATTCCTGGCAGGCGCGTTTCTGGTTGGCTTCCGAAAAGCCCAGTCCGCCGAGGATCGCGGCGGCACGGGCCGGCGCGGCATGGGCGTCGATATCGATGAGCCGGGTGTGGATCTCGGCGATACGGTGCGGATCGCGCGCCGTTTCGGCCTCGCGCATCAGGCTGTCGCGTTCGCGGTCGGCGCGCAGCACCACGTCGATCAGCGCGTCGGGTCCATCGGGGGCTTCCTGGGCAAGGCTCGCAACCCGCCAGCGTGGCGGCAGCGTGATGGCTCCGGTCTCGACAGCAAGCTCGCCACGCAGGGCGCGGAACAGCGTCGATTTTCCGCAGCCGTTGCGGCCGACCAGCCCGACGCGCGCGCCGGGGCCGATCTGCACGCTGGCGCGGTCGAGCAGGAGGCGCCCGGCAATACGGAGCGAAACATCGGTGAGGGTCAGCATGGGGCCTTTTCACCGCCCGTGCGGCGAAACGCAACCCGTCGATACCGAAGGTGGAACCGGTGAAGAGGAAAATGCAGCTATTGGCGGCCGGCGGCGACAGCTTCCTGGCGCCGCAATTCGTCGAGCAGGCGTTGCAACGCGTCGGGAACCGGCGAGGTGTCCGGCGCGAGCCGCTGGCGCAATCCGGCGGCGACAGCACGCTGCACCGTGACGCCCGCGCCCCTGGCGATATCGGCCTGCTTACCCTCTGTCCCGTCGGCCATGCCGTAATCCTGTATTGCTGGCAGCCACTTAGACAACCAGTCCGCCGCTGTTTTGTTTCCGGCCTTATTGTGGATAATCATTATGCCTGATCGGTAAACGACCTGTAGCCGAAGCCGTGGGCCGGCTCAAATGAAAAAACCCCGGCCGAAGCCGGGGTTTCCACCACCTTTCGCATCAGTAGCAGCGATTCACCGTATGCCAGCGCGGCCCCCACGGCGTCGAAACGCGCCGGCTCACATAACAGCTCGGACCGAGGTAGACCGGGCTGCCGAAAGCGAAATGGGCACCGGACCAATGGCCGTGACGATGACCGTGGACGTGGCCGTGATGCTTGTGATGATGATGGTTGTGCTTGAAGCCCTTGGCTTCGGCGGAGGTCGGCGGAAGGCCGGTCAAGGCCAGTGCAGCAGCGGCGAGGCTGGCAAAGGCGAGCGAGCGGAACATGGCGGTCTCCTTCGTATGGGCGCGGTGCGCCGGGTGAGTAGCCACCCCGTAGCCCGATAGTTTCCTCATCCCGCGACGGGTTCATGCCCGCTGCCGCATGCCGGCCCGGTTTTGACTGTTGGCGAACAATGCGCGGGCGCACGGGTGTTGCGCCGCCAAAAGGGAGCCGGAGGTCGGCTTGCGGCACGTCGGCTGCGCCGTTATAAGCGCCGCCAGCTTCCCCATCGCATTGCTGAAGGACGGATTTCCATGGCGATTGAACGCACCTTTTCGATCATCAAGCCCGACGCGACCGCTCGCAACCTGACCGGCGCGGTCAACGCGTTGATCGAGAAGGCGGGCCTGCGCATCGTTGCGCAAAAGCGCATCCACATGACGCGCAAGCAGGCGGAGACGTTCTACGCCGTGCACAAGGATCGCCCGTTCTTCGGCGAACTCGTCGAATTCATGACCTCCGGGCCGGTGGTGGTGCAGGTGCTGGAGGGCGACAACGCCATTGCCCGCTACCGCGAGGTGATGGGCGCGACCGATCCGGCCAAGGCCGCCGACGGCACCATCCGCAAGCTGCACGCCAAATCGATCGGCGAGAACTCAGTACACGGCTCCGACGCGCCGGAAACGGCGGCGATCGAGATCGCGCAGTTCTTCTCCGGCAACGAGATCGTCGGCTGATATCTGTTCGCTCCGCCCGGCAACCGGCCGCTAGACGAGGCTTGATCCCCCGGCCGGGAAAGCCGGAGGCTGGGCTGTGGATGCTGTAGCGGCGCTTTCCGATCCGGCGGCGATCGCCTCGGCGTTCGCCGCGTTTCAGCATGACGCGGCGCGGCTCGACTACTGGCTCGCCGTTCTCAAGATCATCTGGATCGACGTCCTGCTCTCCGGGGACAACGCGCTGGTGATCGCGCTGGCCTGCCGCAGCCTGCCGCAGCGCCAGCGCCTCTGGGGCATGGCGCTTGGCGCGGGTGCTGCGGTGGTGCTGCGCATCGTATTCGCAAGCATCATCACCACCCTGATGACGGTCCCGTATCTCAAACTCGCGGGCGGGCTTGCGCTGATTTTCATCGCCGCCAAGCTGCTGGTGCCCGAAAAGGACAGCGAGGACGAGGTCGATGCCGCCGCGAGCCTATTGCAGGCGGTGCGTCTGATCGTGGCGGCCGATGTCGTCATGAGCCTCGACAATGTGATCGCCATTGCCGCCGCTGCCGACGGCAGCGTCGCGCTGCTCATATTCGGGTTGATCGTCAGCATTCCGCTGATCGTCACCGGCGCGGCGCTGATCATGGCCGTGCTCGACCGGCTGCCCGTGCTGGTGTGGGCCGGCGCCGGTCTGCTCGGCTGGATCGCCGGTCACGTCATTGCCACCGATCCCGCGATCGCGCCCGTGTTGCAGACGGCGCTTGCGGGAGAGATCACGCTGGCGGCCGATGTCTCCTCGGCGCTGTTCGGCATCAGCGGCGGCGCCACGGGCGCGCTCGATATCAACGAACTGACGATGTCGCTGATCGGCGTCGCCGTCGCGCTAGCTGGCGGCGCGATCTGGCGCAACCGGCGGGCGGTCGAAGAGGACGCGGTGATTGTCACCGCCGACCAACCCGATGGCGACGTATCGCACGCGGAGCGATGACGCCTGCTAAGCGTGCGGTCAGATCACCGCCGGCGAGATCAGCCGGTCGTCGGCTGAGCCGGTGGCGCGGGTACGGCAGACGCCGTTCTCGATGCGGATGCCGCCGGAAGCCACGAGCCGCAGCGCATCGGGATAGATCTGGTGCTCGACCGCAAGCACCCGCGCGGCCAGCGTCTCCGCCGTGTCGTCGGCGCGCACCGCGACCGCGCCCTGCATCACGATCGGTCCGGCATCCATCTCCGGCACCACGAAATGCACCGTGGCGCCGTGAATTTTGACGCCGTCGGCAAGCGCGCGCTCGTGGGTGTGAAGGCCGCGATAGGCCGGCAGCAGGGCCGGGTGGATGTTGAGCATGCGCCCCTCCCACTGCCTGACGAACCATGGCGTCAGGAGCCGCAGGAAGCCGGCGAGACACACGAGGTCG
Source organism: Pseudomonadota bacterium (assembly GCA_003576765.1). Lineage (GTDB taxonomy): Bacteria > Pseudomonadota > Alphaproteobacteria > Rhizobiales > Xanthobacteraceae > PRO6. Next base: position 23,730 of record QEVP01000005.1, on the reverse strand, counting down.
ATGCCGCTTGCCGTCAGTTTGTCCTGTAGGGCGCGCTCGAACGCTTCGCGATCCTTGCCGAACGGCCGGCTCTCGATCACCACGGTGGCGATGCCGTGCTGTGCCGCGATCTCAAGCCCGCCGGCGTCCGCCTTGTTAGAGACGACGAGCACGATCTCGGCGGGAAAATCCTGCGCCTTGGCCGCCTCGATGAGCGCCGTCATGTTCGAGCCGCGCCCGGAAATCAGGATCGCGACGCGCCGTTTCGCCGTGTCGCTCATGCCGACAGGTCGAGGTGGCCGCGATAGCTGACGCGCGCCTCGTTCTCCGCCGCGATCACCTCGCCGAGCACCGCGACGGTCTCGCCGCTCGCCGTAAGGCTCTCGGTCACGGCGTCGAGGCGGTCGCCGGCGACGATCGCCACCATGCCGATGCCGCAGTTGAAGGTGCGCAGCAACTCCGGCTCGGCGATGTCGCCGGTCGCGGCAAGCCACTTGAACACCGGCAGCACCTTGACGGCATCAAGGTCGATGCGCACGCCGAGGTATTTTGGCAGCGCGCGCGGGATGTTGTCGGTGAAGCCGCCGCCGGTGATGTGGGCGAGGCCCTTGACCGCGCCGGTGTCGCGAATGGCGCGCAGGCACGGCTTGACGTAGAGCCGGGTCGGCGCCAGCAGCGCGGCACCGAGCGTCAGCACCGGTGCGAACGGGGCGGGGGCCTCGAAGCCGAGGCCGGAACGCTCCACCACCTTGCGGACCAGCGAAAAGCCGTTGGAATGCACGCCGGAGGAGGCAAGCCCTATGACGGCGTCGCCGACGGCAATGTCGGCGCGCGGCAAGAGCGTGCCGCGCTCGGCGGCGCCGACCGCGAAGCCGGCGAGGTCGTAGTCGCCATCGTTGTACAAGCCGGGCATTTCCGCGGTCTCGCCGCCGATCAGCGCGCAACCGGATTCCCGGCAGCCCTCGGCGATACCGGCCACGACGGCCGCCGCGGTCTCCGGGTCGAGCCGGCCGCAGGCGAAGTAGTCGAGGAAGAACAGAGGCTCGGCGCCCTGCACCACGAGGTCGTTGACCGACATGGCGACAAGATCGATGCCGATGCCGGCGTGAACGCCGGTCTCGATGGCGATCTTGACCTTGGTGCCGACGCCATCGGTCGCGGCGACCAGCACGGGGTCGGTAAAGCCTGCCGCCTTGAGGTCGAACAGGCCACCAAAACCGCCGATCTCCGCATCGGCGCCGGCGCGGGCGGTGGCGCGGACCATCGGCCGGATCAGGTCCACCAGCCGGTTGCCGGCATCGATATCGACGCCCGCGGACGAATAGGTGAGGCCGGCCTTGTGCTCGCTCATTCAGGATTCCCGTGCTGCCCCGGCTGGTTACGTCGGATCGCGCAAGCCTGCAATGGCTCGCACGCGCGAGCCACATATACTATCTAGGCCGCCGGCGGCGAGTCGGGCGCGGGCCGGCCGGCGGAACCTGACGGGATCATCGCGTGAATCTTCCCAATATCATTACCCTTGGACGCATCCTGCTGGTGCCGGTGGTGGTCTGGGCGATCGGCGCGGGGCAGATGCAGATCGCCTTCGTGCTGTTCGTCGTGGCCGGCATCAGCGACGCCATCGACGGTTACCTCGCCAAACGCTTCAACATGACGAGCGAGATCGGCGCGCTGCTCGATCCCCTGGCCGACAAGGCGCTCCTGGTCTCGATCTACGTGGCGCTGGGGATAGGGGGGGCAATTCCGCGCTGGCTCGTCATTCTGGTGGTGTCGCGTGATATCATGATCATCGGTGGCGTCGTGGTCGCGTGGCTGCTCGACAAGCCGGTGGCGATGAAGCCCTTGATGGTGTCGAAGGTCAACACCGTGGCCCAGGTGGCGTTTGCGGCCGTTGTGCTGGCGGCGCTCGCCTTCGGGTTCGCGCTATGGCCTTACGATGCGGTGCTGATGGGGCTGGTCGCGCTTTTGACGCTGGCCTCGGTCGGCTTCTATCTGGTCGCCTGGCTGGAGCACATCAGCGAGGCTTGATCTTGAGACGGCGTGTGTTGCGTTCGAGGGTTTTTCCGTGGTTGCCCTAAAATCCCCCAGCCGTCCCCGTCAGCTCGCGCTCGCCCTGCCGCACCGGGAAAGTTTTGCGCGCGACGATTTTCTCGAAGGACCGGGCAATGCCGCGGCGCTGGCGCTGATCGATAGCTGGCCGGACTGGCCGGCCCGCGCCATGCTGCTGGTCGGCCCCGAGGGCAGCGGCAAGAGCCATCTGGCGGCGATCTGGGCGACTGAGGCCGGTGCCCGCCTGACCGCCGCGGCGGCGCTGGACGCCCGCGAGGTGCCCGCCGCGCTTGCCACCGGGGCGCTGGTGGTGGAGGACGCGGTCGCCGGGGGTTTTGACGAGCGCGCCCTGTTCCACCTGCTCAACCTGGCGCGTGAGGAGGCGGCGTTCGTCCTGATCACCTCCCGCACGGCGCCGGCCGCGATGCCGGTGGCTTTACGCGATCTCGCCTCGCGGCTGCGGGCGCTGCCGGCGGTGACGCTTGCCGCCCCCGACGATGCGCTGTTGCGCGCGGTGCTCGTCAAACTTTGCGCCGACCGCCAGATGACCGTGGACGAAGGCGTAGTCGGCTATCTGGCCGCCCGCATCGAGCGCTCCTTCGCCGCCGCCCGCCGCATCGTCGAGCGGCTCGATGCCGAGGCGCTGCGGCTGGCCCGGCCGGTGACGCGGGCGCTGGCCGCGAGCGTGCTGCGCGAGGAGGCGCTCGACGCCGCGTCTTGACGCCGCATCGGGCGCGGCCATCACGTCATTGAACTGTCACAGCAATGGCCCATGGTCTTGCCGCTGTATGGCAGGATTTGCGCGTCGTTTCTCGTTCATCTTTTGCGGGCATGATCCCATCCGGCCTTCGGCTCCCATGATCGGGACTCATGCTCGAATTGGACTAAATTCTTATGGAATCCGCGCAAGCCATTGTTGTGGAAGACGGAAATAACGACGCGATCGCTGCCCCGCCGGCCATTCGCGACCTGCCCGAACGCTTCATCAATCGCGAACTGTCCTGGCTGCATTTCAATCGCCGGGTGCTGGAGGAGTCCGTCAACCCCGGCCATCCGCTGCTTGAGCGCGTGCGCTTCCTGTCGATCTCGGCCAACAATCTCGACGAATTCTTCATGGTGCGCGTCGCCGGCCTCAAGGCACAGGTACGTGAAGGAATCACCGAGCGCAGCCCGGACGGGCTGACCCCCTCCGAACAGCTCGTCCGCATCAACCAGACCGTTTCGGAACTGGCCAGCGACCAGCAGGCGATCTGGCGCGACCTACGCGTCGCGCTCGGAGAGACCGGGATCGTGCTGGTGGACGGTCGCGGGGTGGGGAAAAGCGAGCGAAACTGGATCGAGGATCACTTCCTCCACCACATCTTTCCGCTACTCACTCCGCTCGCCATCGATCCGGCGCACCCGTTTCCGTTCATTCCCTCGCTCGGCTTCACCATCGCCCTGCAACTGTCGCGCCTGAGCGACGGCAAGGCGATGAACGCGCTGATCCGCATGCCGGGCAAGATCGACCGCTTCGTCCGCCTGCCGCCGGGCAAGGACGGCGAGGTGCGGCTGATGACTCTGGAGCAGGCGACCGGGCTGTTCATCGGCCGGCTGTTTCCCGGCTACGCGGTCAAGGGGCAGGGCGCTTTCCGCGTCATCCGCGATTCCGAGCTGGAAATCGAGGAAGAGGCCGAGGACCTGGTGCGGCTGTTCGAGAGCGCATTGAAACGCCGCCGCCGCGGCTCCGTGATCCGCCTCGAGATCGAGGCGACCATGCCCGAGGAGTTGCGTGCCTTCGTACAGCGGGCGCTGTCGGCATCCGACGACGAGGTGATGCTGGTGAACGGCGTGCTGGCGATGAACGAGGTCGCCCAGCTCACCCGGCTCGACCGCCCCGACCTTGAGTTCACGCCCTATGTGCCGCGTCACCCGGAGCGGGTGCGCGACCACGGCGGCGATATTTTTGCCGCGATCCGGCAGAAGGACCTGATCGTCCATCACCCTTACGAATCGTTCGACGTCGTGGTGCAGTTCTTGCAGCGTGCCGCGCGCGACCCCGACACGGTGGCAATCAAGCAGACGTTGTACCGCACCTCCAACAATTCGCCGATCGTGCGGGCGCTGGCGGAAGCGGCCGAGGCCGGCAAGTCGGTCACCGCGCTGGTCGAACTGAAAGCCCGCTTCGACGAGGAGGCCAACATCCGCTGGGCCCGCGATCTCGAGCGCGCCGGCGTGCAGGTGGTGTACGGCTTCATCGAACTGAAGACCCACGCAAAGCTGTCGTTGGTGGTGCGGCGCGAGGGAGCGGGGCTTGCCAGCTATGTCCACGTCGGCACCGGCAACTATCATCCGGTCACCGCGCGCATCTATACCGACCTGTCGTTCTTTACCTCCGATCCGGTGATCGCCCGCGACGTGGCGCGCGTCTTCAACTACATCACCGGCTATGCCGAGCCACGCGACATCGAGAAGCTCGCGGTGTCGCCGCTGACGCTGCGGCGGCGCATCCTCGATCACATCCGCGACGAAGCCGCCTTTGCCCGCGCTGGCAAGCCGGCGGCGATCTGGATGAAGATGAACTCGCTGGTCGATCCCGACATCATCGACGCCTTGTACGACGCCTCGCGGGAGGGCGTGTCGATCGACCTCGTGGTGCGCGGCATCTGCTGCCTGCGTCCCGGCGTGCCGGGGCTGTCGGACAATATCCGTGTCCGCTCGATCATCGGCCGCTTCCTCGAGCACGGCCGCATCTACTGCTTTGGTATGGGCCATGGCCTGCCGTCGCCGAAGGCGGCCGTCTACATCTCGTCGGCCGACATGATGCCGCGCAATCTCGACCGGCGCGTCGAGGCTCTTTGCCCGCTGGAAAATACCACGGTGCATCAACAGGTTCTCGAGCAGATCATGGTCGCGAACCTGAAAGATACGGAACAGAGCTGGCGCTTGTTGCCGGATGGATCGTCAACCCGTATGAAAGCCGCGAGGGGCGAGGAGCGATTCAACGTCCACGATTACTTCATGACGAATCCGAGTCTGTCCGGCCGTGGAAAGTCACTCAAGGAATCATCGCCCCGCCGCCTCACGCGCCGCGCGGACCGTCAGCAGCCGCCGCAGTAAAAGCACGGCGCGCGAAGCCGCCGCGCGCTCCATCGCCGTCATCGATATCGGTTCCAACTCGGTTCGTCTGGTCGTCTATCAGCGGCTGGTGCGCGATCTCGCGCCGCTGTTCAACGAAAAGACGCTGTGCGCATTGGGCCGCGAGGTGCAGAGCACCGGACTGCTCGCGCCCGACGCGATCGCGAAGGCGCTGGCGGCGTTGAAGCGCTACCGAGCACTGTGCCGGACGATGAAGGTCGGCCGCGTGCTCGCCATCGCCACCGCCGCCTGCCGCGACGCCGCCAACGGTGCCGAGTTCATCGCACAGGCCGAGCGCGCCTGCGGCACGAGGATCGACGTGCTGCCGGGCGCGCGCGAGGCGCGGCTGTCGGCGCTGGGCGTCGCCTCCGGGTTTCACCATCCCGACGGCATCGTCGGCGACCTCGGCGGCGGTTCGCTCGAACTGATCGACATCCACGACCACGACCTGCGTTTCGGGCAGACGTTGCCGCTCGGCGGACTGACGCTGCTCGACCGCTCGAAGAAATCGCCCAAGCGTGCGGCCAGGATCGTGCGTGACGAACTGGCCAAGGCGCCCCACCTCCAGGGGGGCGCCGGGCGTAATTTCTACGCCGTCGGCGGAACGTGGCGAGCCTTCGCGCGGCTGCACATTTTGCAGAGCGGATATCCGCTGCACGTCATGCACGGCTATTCGATCCCGGCCAAGGAGGCACTTGCCTTCGCGCGCAAGGTCCGGCGCTTGTCCGCCGCCAACGTGCTGGCCGACGTCGAGGAGGTTGCCGGGCCGCGGCGGCCGCTTCTGACCTACGCGGCGCTCGTTCTTGAGCACATCATCCGTATCGCCAAGCCGGCGGCGATCGTGTTCTCGACCTACGGCGTGCGTGAGGGCTTGCTGTTCGAACTGATGCCGGAGACCGAGCGCCGCCGCGACGGCCTGATCGCCGCAGCACGCACCCTCAACGATCTGCGTGCGCGCTCTCCACGCCATGCCGATGATCTGATCGACTGGACCGACCGGCTGGCCAAGGCGATCGGACTGAAGGAGACCGTGGACGAGCGCCGCCTGCGCCACACCGCATGCCTCCTGTCGGACGTCGGCTGGCGTGCTCATCCCGACTATCGCGGTCAGCAGACCATGGCGGTGGTGTCGAACGCCAATTTCGGCACGGTCAGCCATCAGGGGCGGGCGTTTCTCGCGCTCGCGGTGTTTTACCGTTACGCCGGCCTCAAGGCCGAGAACGAGGCGCCCGACCTGGTGCGGGCGCTGGTGCCGCCGCGAGTGGCCGAGCGCGCCCGCCTGATCGGCGCGATGATGCGCGTCGCCATGCTGATCTCGGCGGCGCAGCCCGGCGTGCTGGCGGCCACCCGCTTCCGCAGCGAGGGGCGCAAGCTCAAGCTGGTGTTCGAGCCGCGCGTCGCGGCACTTGCCGCCGACCGCGTTGCCAGCCGTTTCAAACAGTTTGCGCGGCTGGTTGGCCGCAGCGGCACGGTCGTCGCGCGCTGAGCCTTTGAGTCTGATTCAACCACGTTGAATCAGACGGGTCGGTTCTTTCTTTCATTTGAGCATGATCTTGTCCGAAAACCGGTTCCCAATTTTCGGGATCATGCTCCATCCCGCTCGACCGGAATCACGCGGCCGCGCTCGATGCCGAGCGCAAGCCGGCCGTGCTTGAGCGCCAGCGCGCTATCGCCGAACAGCTCGCGCCGCCACCCTTGCAGTGCTGCCACGTTAGCGCTGTCGTCATCGGCGATCCGCTCGAGGTCGTCCACCGTCGCGATGATCTTGCTCGCCACCGCGTGGCGCTCGGCGGTCATGCGCAGCAGCACCTTGAGCAGTTCGACCGTGGCCGCGGTGCCGTTGCCGTTGCGCGGCCGCTCCAGCTTCGGCAGCGTCGCGGGGTCGCGTGCGAGCCCCCGCGCCACCGCTTCCAGTACGTCTTGTCCCCACTTCGAGCGCTCGAACCCTTTTGGCACCGAGCGCAAGCCCGCGAGCCGTTCCAGGCTGGTCGGCGGGTGCGTGGCGATATCGCCGATCACGTCGTCCTTGAGCACCCGCGAGCGCGGCACGTTGCGGCTTTGCGCCTCGCGCTCTCGCCAGGCGGCGACTTCCATCAGCACCGCAAGTTCTTTCGGCTTGCGCACACGCGATCTCAGCCGCTCCCAGGCATGGCTGGGGTCAGCATCGTAGGTGCGCGGCGAGGTCAGCACCTTCATCTCCTCGCTGACCCAGTCGCTACGGCCGCGCTTCTTGAGGTCGGCGTCGAGCCGGGCGAACACGTCGCGCAGATAGGTGACGTCGGCCAGCGCATAGGCGATCTGCGCTTCCGACAAGGGCCGGCGCGACCAGTCGGTGAAGCGGTGGGTCTTGTCCGGGCGGTGGCCGGTGATGCGCTCGACGAGCTGGTCGTAGGCGATCGACTCGCCATAGCCCAGCACCATGGCGGCGACCTGGGTGTCGAAAATCGGGGCGGGAACCAGCTTCGCATGATGCCAGACGATTTCGATGTCCTGCCGGGCGGCATGAAACACCTTCAGCACCTTCGGGTCGGCCATCAGTTCGAAGAACGGCGTCAGGTCGAGCCCCTCGGCCAATGCGTCGATCGCCACCGCTTCCTCGGTGCTGGCAAGCTGCACCACGCAGAGAATGGGGTAGTAGGTGGTTTCCCGCAAAAACTCGGTATCGACCGTAATGAACGGATGGGCGGACAGGCGGGCGCAGACGGCGGCAAGCTCGGCGGTGGTCGAAATCAGCATCATGGCCGCCTGAATAACCTCTCCGGGACCGCTTGTCGCCCCGCTTCTGCCGGAAAAAGGCGTGGAATGCGGGGTTGCGGATCGCGCAGTTGCCGGTTCCGGCGCGCTCGGGTAAACCCGGGCGGCCGTGTCCGTTTGCGGCGGCTTTCTTCGATCGATCTTCAGGAACTCCATGCATCGCTATCGGTCCCACACCTGCGGCGCGCTCCGCGACAGCCACATCGACGAGACCGTCCGCCTGTCGGGCTGGTGCCATCGCATTCGCGACCATGGCGGGGTGCTGTTCATCGACCTGCGCGACCACTATGGCCTGACCCAGTGCGTGGCCGACCCGGATTCGCCGGCCTTCAAAATCGCCGAAACGCTGCGCGCCGAGTGGGTGGTGCGGATCGACGGCAAGGTGCGCCGCCGCCCCGAGGGCACCGACAATCCCGAACTGCCGACCGGGGCGGTGGAAATCTACATCAGCGAGATCGAGGTGCTGGGGCCGGCGGCCGAACTGCCGTTGCCGGTGTTCGGCGAGCAGGAGTATCCGGAAGACATCCGGCTCAAGTACCGCTTCCTCGACCTGCGCCGCGAGCGGTTGCACCAGAACATCATGACGCGCGGCGCGATCATCGATTCGATGCGACGCCGCATGAAGGAGGCCGGCTTCTTCGAGTTCCAGACGCCGATCCTGACCGCCTCGTCGCCGGAAGGGGCACGCGATTTCCTGGTGCCGAGCCGCATCCATCCGGGCCGCTTCTACGCGCTGCCGCAGGCGCCGCAGCAGTACAAGCAACTCCTGATGATGTCCGGCTTCGACCGCTACTTTCAGATCGCGCCGTGCTTCCGCGACGAAGACCCGCGCGCCGACCGGTTGCCGGGCGAGTTCTACCAGCTCGATCTCGAGATGAGTTTCGTCACGCAGGAGGACGTGTTCGCGGCGATGGAGCCGGTCGTCACCGGCGTGTTCGAGGAATTCGCCAACGGCAAGCCCGTCACCAACGGCTGGCCGCGCATTCCGTTCGCCGAGGCGTTACGCAAATACGGCACCGACAAGCCGGACCTGCGCAACCCGATTGAGATGCAGGACGTCTCGGAGCATTTCCGCGGCTCCGGCTTCAAGGTGTTCGCGCGGATGCTGGAGGATAGCAAAAACCAGGTCTGGGCGATTCCGGCGCCGGGCGGCGGCAGCCGTGCCTTTTGCGATCGCATGAACGCCTGGGCGCAGGGCGAGGGCCAGCCGGGGCTCGGCTACATCATGTGGCGCGAGGACGGCGAGGGCGCGGGGCCGCTCGCCAAGAACATCGGCACAGAGCGCACCGAGGCGATCCGCGCAGCACTCGGCATGAAGGCGGGCGACGCCGCGTTTTTCGTCGCCGGCGATCCGCAAAAGTTCTGGAAGTTCGCCGGGCTCGCACGGACGAAGGTCGGCGAGGAATTGAACCTGATCGACAAGGATCGCTTTGCGCTCGCCTGGATCGTCGATTTCCCGATGTATGAATACAACGAGGAAGAGAAGAAGATCGACTTCTCCCACAACCCGTTCTCGATGCCGCAGGGCGGGCTTGACGCCCTCCAGAACGAAGACCCGCTGACCATCAAGGCATTCCAGTACGACATCACCTGCAACGGCTACGAGATCGCCTCCGGCGGCATCCGCAACCATCGGCCCGAGGCGATGGTGAAAGCATTCGAAATCGCCGGCTATGGCGAGAAGGACGTGGTGGAGCGCTTCGGCGGCATGTACCGCGCCTTCCAGTACGGCGCGCCGCCGCACGGCGGCATGGCGGCCGGCGTGGACCGCGTCGTCATGCTGCTTTGCGGCACCACCAACCTGCGCGAGATTTCGCTGTTTCCGATGAATCAGCGCGCAGAAGATCTTTTGATGGGGGCCCCCGGCCCCGTCACGCCGAAGCAGTTGCGCGAACTGCATATCCGGCTCAATTTGCCTGAAGGTTGAGCCGCGGGGCAGGGCAGCACAGACCTGTCGGACGGCGAGGCGAGAGAAGAAGCGAGGACAGCGAGGACAACGTGTCAGCATCCCATTCCGACGATCTGAAAACTGCGGCTCTGGCCTTCCATCGTCTGCCCCGTCCCGGCAAGCTCGAAATTCAGGCGACCAAGCCGCTCGCCAACCAGCGCGACCTGGCGCTCGCCTATTCGCCCGGCGTTGCCGCCGCCTGCGAAGCGATCGCCGACGACCCGCAGGAAGCCGCCTCGCTCACCAGCCGCGCCAACCTCGTCGCCGTGATTTCCAACGGCACCGCGGTGCTCGGCCTCGGCAATATCGGGCCGCTCGCCTCCAAGCCGGTGATGGAAGGCAAGGCGGTGCTGTTCAAGAAGTTCGCCGGCATCGACGTGTTCGACATCGAGATCGCCGCCGATACCGTGGAGCGCGTGGTCGAGACCGTGGCGGCGCTGGAGCCGACCTTCGGCGGCATCAACCTTGAGGACATCAAGGGGCCGGACTGTTTCGAGATCGAGGCGCAGCTCAAGGCGCGCATGAAGATCCCGGTGTTTCACGACGACCAGCACGGCACCGCGATCATCGCGGCCGCTGCCATCGTCAACGGCCTGCTGCTCAACGGCAAGAACCTCAAGGACTGCAAGATCGTCGCGAGCGGCGCGGGCGCGGCGGCGATCGCCTGCCTCAACCTTCTGGTGTCGATGGGCGCCGAGCGCAAGAACATCTGGGTCTGCGACCAGACCGGCCTGATCTACGACGGCCGCAACGAGCGCATGGACCGCTGGAAACAGCAGTACGCGCAGAAGACCAAGTTGCGCACGCTGACCGACGTGATCGCCGGCGCCGACATCTTCCTCGGCCTGTCGGGCCCGAGGGTGATGACCGGCGACATGGTCAAGAGCATGGCCGACAAGCCGCTGGTGCTGGCACTTGCCAACCCGACCCCGGAGATCATGCCGGAGGAGGCGCGCCAGGCCCGCCCCGACGCGATGATCTGCACCGGGCGCTCCGACTATCCGAACCAGGTCAACAACGTCCTGTGCTTCCCCTTCCTGTTCCGCGGCGCGCTCGATGTCGGCGCCACCGCCATCAACGAGGAGATGAAACGAGCCGCCGTCGATGCCATTGCCCAGCTCGCGCGCGAAGTGCCGTCGGATGCCGCCGCCGGCACTGAAGGCGGCGACGTGCAGGGTTTTGGCCCCGGCTCCCTGATCCCGCCGGCGTTCGATCCCCGCCTGATCCTGCGCATTGCGCCGGCGGTCGCCAAGGCGGCGATGGACTCCGGCGTGGCAACGCGCCCGATCGCCGATTTCGACCAGTACCGCGAGCAGCTCGAGCGCTTTGCCTTCCGCTCGGGCCTGATCATGAAGCCGGTGTTCCTGAAAGCGCGCTCTCAGCCGGTACGGGTGATCTACGCCGAGGGCGAGGACCAGCGCGTGCTGCGGGCGATCCAGGCCGTGCTGGAGGAAAAGCTGGCGCGGCCGATCCTGGTCGGCCGGCCGTCGGTGGTCGAAACGCGCATCAAGCGGCTTGGCCTTGCCATCCGCGCCGGGCACGATTTCGATCTGGTCAATCCGGAAGACGATCCGCGCTACCGCTCCTACGTGCAGAGCTATATCGATGCCGCCGGCCGCTATGGCGTGACGCCGGAGGCGGCACGGACGGTGGTGCGCACCAATGCCACCGTGATCGCGGCGCTGGCCGTGGTGCGGGGCGAGGCCGACGCCATGCTGTGCGGCGTCGAGGGTCGCTACATGAGCCACCTGCGCCATATCCGCGAGGTAATCGGCAGCCGCCCCGGCACCGGCGATTTCGCGGCACTGGTGCTGATGGTGACCAGCAAGGGGGCGTTCTTCCTTGCCGATACCCAGGTGCGGCCTAACCCGGGCGCCGAGGAACTGGCCGATCTTGCCGCCTGCGCCGCCCAGCACGTCCAGCGCTTCGGGCTCAAGCCCAAGATCGCCTTCGTCTCGCATTCCGATTTCGGCAGCTACGACACCGATTCCTCGCGCAAGATGCGCCGCGCCACGGAGCTTCTCACCGAGCGCCGGCCCGACCTCGAAGCCGACGGCGAGATGCAGGGGGCGACCGCGCTGTCGCAGCTCAAGCGCGATTACGTGCTGCCGCAGTCGCGGCTCGAAGGCGTCGCCAACGTACTGATCATGCCCAATCTCGACGCCGCCCACGTCGCCTATCAGATGATCAAGGAGCTGGCCGACGGTCTGCCGGTCGGGCCGATGCTGATCGGCCCGGCGCGCCCGGCGCACATCCTGACGCGCTCGGTGACGTCGCGCGGCATCCTCAACATGACGGCGGTTGCCGCGGTCGAGGCGCAGGAGCATTCGGGGCGGGCGCAGCACAGCCTGTTCTGATGCTGGCTGGTATCCCGGGCGTGCCACACAGCGTCCGGGACGCAGCCCGAGCCCCCGGGGTATCCCGGACGCGACGCAGCGCCCAGCGGTGCGGCGCAGATCCGGGATCGTCAAAAACAAAAAACAAACGCCGCCTCCGTGGCGGTCCCGGCTCTGCGGTGCAACGTTCCGCTGCACCGCGTCCGGGACACGATTGGAGCCGCACTGCGTCCGGGACCCGCATCTCGTTCCAAATCATTCCGCTCCGATAGGCGCGCGGCCTGCCGTCTGATATCATGGGACGACACAAGCGGGGCTGGCCATGACTGCGCTGATTTCCCTTGGACGGGTGCTGTTCGCGCTTCTCTTCATCGTGTCGGGCGCGGCAAAATTGTTCGACCTGCCGGGGACAGCGCAGAAGATCGCGACACGCTTCACGGTGCCGGCCGATCTCGCCGGCTTCGCCGCCGACGTGGAGGCCGCGACCTCGTTCACGGTGGCGCAGATTCTCGCGGTCGCGGCCGGCGCCATCGAGTTCGTCTGCGGCGTGCTGATCGCCTTCAACATCGGCGTGCGTTTCTTCTCGTTCGTGCTGGTGCTATTCCTGATCGCGACCACGGTCTACGCCCACGACTTCTGGAATCAGACCGGCCCGGAGGCGCGCGCCAGCATGGTCGAGGCGCTGACCAACCTGTCGCTGATCGGCGCGCTTTTGGTGCTCGCGGGCTACGGCCGGGCCGAGCCCGAGATGGCGCCGCCGCCGCAAAAAACCTACAGCGAGTTGTGAGCGGGCGCGTCTCAGCGCGCGCGGTGCCACGCCGTCAACGTGACGCCGTCAGCCGGGTCGAGCAGTCGCGTTTCCTTCGGCGTTAATCCGTGCTCCCGCAGCACGTCCTCAGGCGCGGCCGGCAAGCCGAAGGCCGGAAGGCCATCGGGAATCCGAACGCGAGGGGCGTGCGACAGCCAGAACGTATCGTAGCGGTCGAGGAACATGCGGAACACGTCCGGGCCGCCGATCACGGCGGCCATGCCCGCGGTTACGCCGGCCCGTGCGCAGGCTTGCTCGAACGACGCGCCGGCCGGATTCCACAACGTCGCGTTCGGGTTGGACGGGTCGGGCGCGATACCCGCGACCGCATGCGTCAGCACGACACGGCGCCGCTGCCGCGAACGCGGCTGATCCTCGTAGGAGTTGCGGCCATGAACGATGAGATCGGCGCGGTCGAGCAGGGCCTCGAACCAGCGCTGATCGCCGGGGAATTTCAGCGCCTCCGGCATCTGCCTCTCGGCATCGGCGAGCATCCCGTCGGCCGAAACGATGACGCAGCCATCGATCTGCAGCGTTGCCGCGCCGGCGTCCGTCACATCGATCCCTATTCCGATATGGTCTGCACGACCGACGATACCGGCCGCGTCGAGACCGTCGGCAGCTTGGCGTCCTTCACGAGCGCTTCGTCGTACTGCGCAAGCGTCTGCACAGGGGCCTTCGGCTTCATCGCGACCACCTTGTAGCCACCGGCCTTCAGGCGGCGCAGCAGCGTCGGCAGCGCATCGGCGGTCTGCTTCTTGAAGTCGTGCATCAGGAGGATGCCCTTGCCCTGCTTCTCGAGCTTGGTCATCAGGGTGTTGACCACCTGCTCGCCGTTCTTGGCCTTGAAGTCGAACGAGTCGATGTCGCAGGAGAAGATCGCGATATTGCGCTCGCCGAGATAGGTGACGGCGGCCGGCGGGTGTTGCAGCGCCGGGAAACGGAAGAACGGCGCCGGCGCCGTGCCGAGCGCCCAGCGCACCGCACTGAATCCCTTCTCGATTTCCTCCTTTGCCTGCTCCGGGGTCATGCCCTTGCGGTTGAGGTTGGCGTGCGACCAGGTATGGGCGCCGACGGTGTGGCCGGCCGCCGCGACCTGCTTGAGGATTTCGGGGTGGTAAGTGGCGTGCTTGCCGATCGCGAAGAAGATGCCGGTGGTACATTCATCGGCCAGCGCCTTGAGCACGGCCGGCGTATTGACCGGCCACGGGCCGTCGTCGAAGGTCAGCACCACCTCCTTGTCGCGCAGGAAGTCGAGTTGCTTGAAGTGCTCGAAGCCGAAACCGGGGCCGCCGGTGGTATCGATCTGCACCACGCGGCCGATGCCGAGTGCATCGGGATTGGCGCAAGGAGCACTGGCCGGCGCCTTGGCCTGGGTTGCAGGCGGCGGCGCGGCGGCCGGGCGGGCCGGGGCAGGGGCCTGTGCCGCCGCGGTGCCGGCGGAGAGCAGGGAAACCGTCGCGATGGTCATCAACGCGGCGCGCAAACGCATGTCGTTCTCCTCGATTGGCTCGACCACTCTTGACTTGAGACAACGCGACTCAACGCGAGAATCGTAAAGCGGGCCGGTCACGGGGGAAAGCGCGTTGGGCGCGCCATGCACATCCGTGCCAGTTACGATGCCGCATACAAAAAAGCGCATGCGGCGAATCACGCTTGTCATGCTGGAAAGCGGTTGCGGCGTTATGGTGGCGCCGGACCGGTATTGCCTTAGCGCGTGAGTAGAACGAACTCGGTGCCCTGTCCGGTCTCGCCGGATTTAAGGCTCTGGTCGGCGACGATCAGCGACGAGCCTGTTGCGAGCCCGGTGGCGATCCGTGCCATCACGTCTTGCGGCAGATCGAGACGGTCGAGCGCCGCGGCGGCATCCGCCAAAGTGACGGGGGCTGGTTTGGTATCGCCCGCGTGCGCCTTGGTGCGCGACTGAGCGGTCGCCTGTTCGGGCAGGGTGATCGCGGTCCAGACAAAGCGATCTTTGTCGGTCGAATCGCGCCGCGCGGTGAACACATGGGTGCCGATCGGGCGCTCGCGCTCGGCGATGGCGACGGGCACGTCGAACAGCGGCTCAAAATCCTGCCGGGCATAGAGCCGGCCGTCGGCGCGGCTGATGAACACCGAGATCGGGCCGTAGCGTTTCGGCGGCGCGGCCACGGCCTCCGCCGGCGCGGCGTCGGGCACGGTGAGTGTCGGAGGCGGCGCGTCCGAGGTCACCACGGCCTGCTGTGCAGCCTGCCGGGCCATGGCGTCGGTGGCATCGGCCGTGCGCGGCCCGGCCGGCAGCGCACCGAGCGTCGGGCGCAGGCCGAGGCTGTCCGGGCCTGGCGTCTCCGGAGCTGCAGCCACCGGCACCGCGGCCGGCAGCGCATCGAGCAGCGGATGCGCGATGGCTTGAGGCGCGACCTCGCCATGGCTGACCACGACGCGCGCGCCGCGCCGCGTCCAGTCCCACAGCCGGGCCGCGAAGGCATTCGGCAGCCGGATGCAGCCGTGCGAGGCCGGATAGCCGGGCAGGGCGCCGGCGTGCAGCGCGATGCCCGACCAGGTGATGCGCTGCATGTAGGGCATCGGCGCGCCGCTGTAGATGTTGGAGCGGTGCCACTTGTTCTTCTGGATCACGCTGAACACGCCGGTCGGCGTGGTGTGGCCGCGCATTCCGGTGGAGACCGGCGCTTCCGCGTACAAACCACCGGCATCAAACACCTTGAGCGACTGGTGCTGTAATGACACCGCGATGATGAGCGGCCCGTTTGGCTTGGCCGTGGCGACGGCCTTTCGCTTTGCGGCGTGCGGGGGTGTCGACCGATGCCGCCGCGCGATAGGGCGAGGGCCGCTATTGAGCGCGGGCGGCGCAAAGCCCGGATAGGCGTCGAACGGCTGCCACGGGCTCGTTTCGGCGGCAGCCGGTACGCTCGCCAGCGTTGCCGCTGTCAGCACCGCCGCCGTGAAATGGCCAAGACGGCTCTGCTTCGACAGCGCAAGGCCGGTAGGCCGGCAATCGGCCTGAACGCAACCGCTGGACACCTCGATTTCCTTTACGCAACGCAACTGGATACACATCGAGCCGGACCGACCGGGCCGTTTCGGCTCACGTAGGTGGCCGGCCCGGACCTTTCGGTTCATTTGCAACTCCGACCTAGCACCGATTGTTTGCAAAACGGTTTCAGCCGGCTGCCTGCCGACCGGGCTGACGCCTTCGTCCGGCGGTGCTTACATAGGGTCGAGCAATGGAGACCCGCATGACCTTCGCGATCCCCCTACGTGCCACGCGGACGACCGCACGCGCGCCGATCCTGATGCTGCTCGCCACGGCGCTCGCAGTCCTTGCCGCGTCGCCGGCGCTTGCCGCCGACGAGCCGGACCTGATTTTCCGCAAGTCCACCGTGTTCAAGTGGATCAGCCCCAACGACAAGCTTGCAACCTACGGGCTCGACGATCCCGAGGTCGAGGGCGTCGCCTGCCACTTCACCGTGCCGGAGAAGGGCGGCTTCAAGGGCTGGCTCGGCCTTGCCGAGGAGGTCTCGGACATCTCGCTGTCATGCCGGCAGATCGGCCCGATCCGCATCAAGGGCAAGCTCTCGCAGGGCGAGGACGTGTTTCGCCAGCGCCGCTCGCTGTTCTTCAAGAAGATGCAGATCGTGCGGGGCTGCGACGCGAAGCGCAACGTGCTGGTCTACATGGTCTATTCGGACCGGCTGATCGAAGGCTCGCCAAACAATTCGACGTCCTCGGTGCCGATCATGCCGTGGGGCGCGGGCGACCAGATCGAGAAATGCGCCGATCATTTTGAGTAGCTGCGATGCCGGACGGTCAGCGGCGCGCGCCCCGGCGCGGTACGCAGGTCCGGCTCCGCGTCACCCCGGTCGGGGTTAACGCGACGCCCTTGACCTCCTTGATCTGCCCGGCCGGGCAGGAGCCGTCATCGACCAGGACGCGCTGGCCGAGGCGCAGCGTGGCGATGTCGGCTTCGCGCGAGACCTGCGTGGTGGCGGCGGCCGTGGCCATGGCGCCCAGAAGCAGGCCGACGGTTGTGGCGGCCCTTAGCGCGGTGCCGGTTGCCGGGCTCTCGTGGCGGATGAACATGGCGGGCCTCATGGTGAATCGTCCTCGCTCGATGGTAGGCTTATGGCCAGCGCCCTGAAAGCCTCGAACGACGGACCGGCAGCCATGACCCCTCTGGAGATCATCCACGCCCACCCGATGCCGTTTGCCATCCTGATGGGGGTCACGTTCGTCTCCGCCGACAAGGAGCGGGTGGTGGCGACCATGGCGGTCCGTGCCGATCTCTGTACCGTTGCCCATGTCCTGCATGGCGGCGCGGTGATGGCGCTGGCCGACGGCGTCGGCGCTGCCGCGACTGTCCTCAACCTGCCGGACGGGGCCAGGGGAACGACCACGATCGAGAGCAAGACCAATTTCGTCGGTTCCGCGAAAGAGGGGGATATGGTCACTGCCACTGCAACGCCGATTCATCGCGGACGCCGGACCCAGGTCTGGCAGACCCGGATCGAGACGGGGAATGGGCGGCTGGTAGCGGTCGTGACCCAGACGCAGATGGCCCTTTAGGGATGTGAATTCGATTATCTGAAACATTATTATTGCGCATTAAAATATTGAATATATTGATTGATAGATGCAAAGGAGCGCTCAATATAACCTCCGAAAGCAGCCTTAAAGAATTTCGGTTCATTTGTTCTGGTGCAAACTGTCACGAAAGAATGACTTGAAATTCATGGTGCTCTGCACAATGTTGTCGGCGTGAGAAATGCGCCGACAATCGAGGCAACCGCCATGCGCAACAGCCCTGTTCCCGCCCACATCATCGGCGGCGTGCGGACGCTGAAGCCCGCCGAAATGCCGCTGCTCAAGGACCATCTGCTGCGGCTCGATCCGGAGAGCCGTCACGACCGTTTCAACGGCGTCGCCGACGACGCCTATGTGACGCGCTACGCCGACCGCTGCCTGACCGACGGCACCTTGGTGATCGCCTATGTCGAGGCCGGCCAGGTCCGCGGCGCCGCCGAACTGCATCCCTTCAACGGTGACGATGCGCCCGAGGTCGCCTTTTCCGTCGAGCGGCCGTACCGCGGCAAGGGGCTCGGCAGCGTGCTGTTCACCCGCCTGATCGCCGAGGCACGCCGACGCGGCTTTGCCGCGCTGCGCATCACCACTGGCTCCGATAACGACGCCATGCGCGCGCTGGCCCGCAAGTTCGGCGCCAAGCTCACCTTCCAGCAGGGCGAGTCCACGGGCCTGATCGACCTCGAGCACGAGGCGGCAGAGGTGGAAGCGGAGACGGTGGACACCGCCGATGCGCCGCTCGCTCCCGTCGTTGCGGGGGCGTGGACCGCGCCGCTCGATGTCGCGCGTGCCTCGATGCAGTTCAACCGCGCCTGCTGGACCTCGATGATGCGCTTCTACGGTTTTGACCGCCGGGTGGCCTCGTAAGCGCCGCGCATCCTACAGCCGGGCGGCGGCCTGCATCTGCGCTGCGGTCGCCGCGGTAATTAGCGCTCCCAACTCCGCATAGTGGTGCCGCCGCGGCGAGCTTCGCCGCCAGGCGAGCCCGATGACGCGCTTGGGCTGCGGTTCGGCAAAGCGCATCAGGCGGATGTCGGCCCGGCGCTCCTCGAGCGTGATGCACAGTTCGGGCAGCAGCGTCATGCCGAGCCCGTTGGCGACCATCTGCACGATGGTGGACAGGCTGGACGCTCCGAACGTGTCGAAATTGTCGATGCGGCGCAGGCTGCAGAACGCCAGCGCCTGCTCGCGCAGGCAGTGGCCTTCTTCCAGCAACAGCAGGCGGTCGCGTTCCAGTAGCTCGGGCGTTGCCAGAATGGCGTGATCGATCCGCCGCGAGGCCGGCATCGCCAGCAGAAAGCGATCATCGAACAGTTTGAGCGTTTCGATGTCCGGGTGTTCGACCGGCAGCGCCAGCAGCAGCAGATCGAGCTGCCCGTCGATCAGTTCGCGGGTGAGCTGCTGGGTCTGGGTTTCGCGCAGATGCAGATCGAGATCCGGCATGGCCTCGTGGATACGCGGCAGCAGCGCCGGCAGCACATAGGGCGCGATCGACGGGATGACCCCGAAGTGCAGGGGGCCGGCCGCAAGCTCGCCCTGGCTGCGGGCGAAATCGACGATATCGCGGACCCCGGTGAGGATGCGCGCGGCACGGCGGGCGATCTCGCGGCCCGGCTCGGTCAGCGTCACGCCGCGGCGACTGCGCTCCATCAGCCGCATGTCGAGCGCACGCTCCAGCTCCTGAATCTGCATCGACAGCGCCGGCTGCGTCACCGCGCACTGGTTGGCAGCCTCGCCGAAATTGCCGGTGCGGGCTACGGCCTCGAAATAGCGGAGTTGCCGAAGGGTGATCATGGCGCATATTTATCAGAAAAACTTATCGTTGTTACTCTTAATACGATTAGACCTGATGAACAACTCGACCTAGAGTCATTCCAAACGGTACTCGTCCCGGACACAGTCCAAGGCCGCAGCGAAGGCCGTTCCAACGCCGTTCAAGGAGTTGAACCATGGCAAAACGACCGATCCTGACCACCGACTCCGGCGCCCCGGTTGCCGACAATCAGAACACCATCACGGCCGGTCCGCGCGGGCCGGTGCTGATGCAGGACTTCCATCTGCTCGAAAAGCTCGCGCATCAGAACCGCGAGCGCATTCCCGAGCGCACCGTGCATGCCAAGGGCTCTGGCGCCTATGGCACGCTGACGGTGACCCATGACGTCACGAAATACACCCGCGCCGCGGCGCTTTCGAAGATCGGCAAGCAGACCGAGGCATTCCTGCGCTTCTCCACGGTCGCCGGCGAGCGCGGTGCCGCCGATGCCGAGCGCGACGTGCGCGGCTTTGCGCTGCGCTTCTATACGGAGGAAGGCAACTGGGACATCGTCGGCAACAATACGCCGGTGTTCTTCCTGCGCGACCCGCTGAAATTCCCCGACTTCATCCACACCCAGAAGCGTCACCCGCGCACCAACATGCGCTCGGCCACCGCGATGTGGGATTTCTGGTCGCTGTCGCCGGAAAGCCTGCATCAGGTCACGACGCTGATGTCCGACCGCGGCCTGCCGCAGAGCTATCGCCACGTCCACGGTTTCGGCTCGCACACCTACGCCTTCATCAACGCCAAGGGCGAGCGGCACTGGGTCAAGTTTCACTTCAAGACGCAGCAGGGCATCAAGAACTGGACCAACGCCGAAGCGGCCGAGAAGGTCGGCCACGATCGCGAGACGCACCAGCGCGATCTCTACGAGGCCATCGAGCGCGGCGATTTCCCGCGGTGGACGTTCTACATTCAGGCCATGCCGGAGGCCGATGCCAACAAGCACTGGTACAACCCATTTGACTTGACCAAGGTGTGGCCGCACGGCGATTACCCGCTGATCGAGGTCGGCGTGCTCGAACTCAACCGTAACCCGGAGAACTATTTTGCCGAGGTCGAGCAGGCGGCGTTGACGCCCGCCAACATCGTGCCGGGTGTCGGGCATTCGCCGGACAAGATGCTGCAGGCGCGCATCTTCTCCTACGGCGACGCACACCGCTACCGCGTCGGCGTCAATGCCGAGCAGCTCCCGGTCAACAAGCCGCGCTGTCCGGTCAACACCTATCATGCCGACGGCACGATGAAGCTCGCAGGGCCGGCCAACCCGGACGCCTATTACGAGCCGAACAGCATGAACGGCCCGGCCGAGGACTCGAGCTTCCGCGAGCCGCCACTGGCGATTGACGGCGCCGCCGACCGCTACAACCACCGCGACGGCAACGACGACTACCGCCAGCCCGGCGACCTGTTCCGGCTGATGAACGCCGATCAGAAGCAGCAGCTCTTCAATAACATCGCCGCGGCGATGCAGGGCGTGCCGCTCGAGATCGTCAGGCGCCAGCTCGCGCACTTCCACCGCGCCGATCCGGCCTACGCGCAGGGCGTCGCCAAGGCGCTTGGCTTGTCGGAAAAGGAGATTCCGACCGCGCAGGCCGCCGAATAGGCCGATCTAGTGGTCCAATTCCAACATTTGCATCCCGTTTCAGCGGATCCTGTGCAAATGTTGGAATTAAAGGACCACTAGCAAATATAAGTTTCGAGTGGAGCGTTGGATTTGACATTCGCTTCCCGGACTCGCCGCTACGCAGATAGCGAATGTCAAATTCGCTCCACTGGCTGCACGGTCCTGACAACAAAGGCCGTCCGCGAGGGCGGCCTTTGCCGTTTTGGGGACGGCGGCCAGCCTGCGGCCGTTTCGCGCCGGGCCGGTGTCGGTGTAGAAGGCGCACGATCATGATCTGATCGCTTTCTGCGGGCACAGTCACTGCCGGACGTCGTCATCTTGCGCTATCGAGGAGCCATGTTGCAGCTACCGACCAGACCGCCGCGCCGCGCCGTCGGCCGACTGTCCGCATGGGGCGGGGCGGTGCTGGCCGCCGCCTTTGTCGTCGGCATGGTAGCGACGGCGCTGGCGCAGGGACGGGATGCGAAGAAGGACGAGGGGTTCGAGACCGAGGCGCCGACCGCGATCCTGATCGAGGCGACGAGCGGCAGCGTATTGTTCGAGAAGAACGCCGACGAACTGCGCGCGCCGTCGAGCATGATGAAGCTGATGACCGTCGAGACCGTGTTCGACGCCATCGAAAAGGGCGAGGTCAAGCTCACCGACGAGTATCACGTCAGCGAAAACGCCTGGCGCAAGGGCGGCGCGCCCTCCGGCGGCTCGACGATGTTCGCCGCGATCCACAGCCGCATCGCGGTCGCCGACCTGCTGCGCGGCGCCATCGTCCAGAGCGGCAACGATTCCTGCATGATCCTCGCCGAGGGCATCGCCGGCAACGAGGCGGCCTTCGTCGAGAAGATGACGGCCCGCGCCCGCGCCATCGGCCTGAAGGATTCGACCTTTGGCAACACCACCGGGCTGCCCGACCCCAACAACAAGATGTCGGTGCGCGAGCTGGCGCAGTTGGCCCGCCACATCATCCAGACCTACCCGGAGTTCTACAAGCTGTTCGGCGAGCGCGAGTTCACCTGGAACAAGATCCGGCAGCACAACCGCAATCCGTTGCTTGCCTCGCTCGACGGCGCCGACGGTTTCAAGACCGGCTACACCAAGGAGGGCGGCTACGGCCTGGTCGGCTCGGCGCTGCAAAACGGCACGCGGCTGATTGTCGTCGTCAACGGGCTGGAAACCGCCGCTGCGCGAGCGAACGAGGCGAAGAAGCTGCTGGAATGGGGTTTTCGCAATTTCGAGACGCGCACGGTGTTCGCGCCCGGCCACGTCATCGCCAATGCCAAGGTGTTTGGCGGCGCCGAAGGGTCGGTGGCGCTGGTCAGCCCGGAACCGGTCGCGGTGATGGTCCATCGCAACGGCAGCGACAAGCTGCTGGCGCGTGTTGTTTATCAGGGGCCGTTGCGCGCGCCGATTGAGGCCGGCCGGCAGGTCGGCGTGGTCAGGGTATGGCGTAATGGCAGCGTCGCCGTCGAGATGCCGCTCTATACCGCGGCGGGCGTCGCGCGCGGCACCACCACGCAGCGCGCGCTCGATGGCGCCGCCGAACTGTTTGTCGGCCTGTTCCGCGCCGGCCTCGAGAGGCTGTAGGCGATGGCGCGGATGGCAACGAAGCAGCGCAAGCCGGCACGCGGGCGCTTCATCACCTTCGAGGGCGGCGAGGGCTCCGGCAAATCGACGCAGATCCGCAAACTCGCCGAGCGGCTCGAAGCCGCGCATGTCGCGACGCTGGTGACCCGTGAGCCGGGCGGCACGCCGGGCGCCGAGGCGCTGCGCCATGTCGTGCTATCGGGCATGGGCAAGCTGATCGGTGTTGAACTGGAATCGCTGTTGTTCGCCGCCGCCCGCGACGATCACGTCCATCGCGTCATCGCCCCGGCGCTGGCGGCGGGGACGTGGGTGTTGTGCGACCGCTTCGCCGATTCCACCCGCGTCTATCAGGGCATCCTCGGCCAGGTCGATCCCCATCTGCTCGATGCGCTGGAGCGTGTCACCATCGGCGACCTCAAACCCGACCTGACCCTGGTTCTGGATCTACCGGCTGACGTGGGACTCAGCCGTGCCGCGGCGCGGCGCGGCACCGGTGCGGCGGACCGTTTTGAGGCCGAAGGCGCGCCCTTCCACGAGCGGCTGCGTCAGGCTTATCTCCAGATCGCGCGGGACAACCCCGAGCGCTGCGTCGTGATCGACGCCACCGGTACACCGGACGACGTCGCGGACCGCATCTGGACCACCGTGCGAGAGCGGCTTGCGCCACCGTCGGAACGCGCGACCAAAGCGAACGCCAAGACGAGGGCCAATGCGAGAACGAAGGCGAGGGCAGGGGCATGAGCAAGGCCGAGGCGCCCGACGACGCCGTCCCTCATCCGCGCCATAACGCGGCGCTCTACGGCCATCGCGAGGCCGAGGCGATGCTGCTCGCCGCTTACCGCGGCGGCGCCATGCCGCATGCCTGGCTGATCGGCGGCGCCAGCGGCGTCGGCAAGGCGACGCTGGCCTATCGGCTTGCCCGCTTCGTGCTGGCCCATGGCGACCCGACAGCCCCCGAAGTCCAGAGCGCTACCTCGCTTGCGCTCGACCCGGAGCATCCGGTGGCGCGGCAGGTCGCCGCCGGGGCGCATGGCGGGCTGTTGACGCTGGAGCGGACGCTCAACGACCGCGGCGTGATGAACACGGTGATCACCGTCGATCAGGTGCGGCGGACCACGACGTTCTTCGGCTCGACGGCGG
>QEVP01000004.1 GCA_003576765.1 Pseudomonadota bacterium | reverse complement strand
GCGTCAGCCCTTGCCGTCTTGCGCCTGCGCCGTCGCCGGCACGGCCGGCTTGCCGCCGCCCGGCCCGCCGACGACGCGAACCTGATCGCCCTCGGCAATGCCATCCGGCGGCGCAACGATGATCCGGTCGTCGGCGCCAAGCCCGCTGCCGACCACGATCTCGCGGCCGAGGTCGCGCGCGATGCGGATGGTCTTGAACCGAACCCGGTCGCCGTCGGCCACGGTGGCGACGCGCAGGCCGTGCTGGTCGAAGATCAGTGCGGAAGCCGGAATGTGCAGGGGCACCGCTTCGCCGGCCAGCGTCAGGCGGACGCTGGCGTAGCCGCCGGGCATCAGTTCGCGCTTGGCGTTATCGAGCTTGAGCTGCATGCGCGTGGTGCCGGAGGCCACATCGACCGACTGCGAGGAGGATTCCACCACCGCCGAAAACGTGCGGTCGGGATAGTCCGGAGCGACGATCGCCGCCGCGGCACCGATCCGGATCGCCGGCACGTAGCTCTGCGGCACATCGACGTAAACGCGCAGCTTGCTGATGACGAACGGATCGGACCACGACTGGAAGTTGACGACGATCAACAGATAGACCAGCACGATGGCGCCGATCAGCCCGAACAACAACCCGGCGAACGCGCTGTTCATGGTCTCGACCTGGCCGAGCAGCTTGACCGACGAGCCTTTCGGCACGTCCTTGACGGTCTCCGCGAGCACGGTCTGGATGTCGGTTGCGATCGCGCCGAGGTCGCGGCCTTGCGAAGTGGCAAAAATCTGCACCATCGGCTCGATGTTATATTGCGACACCACGGCGTTGCCGCTAGAGCGGGTGATGCTGGCGACGCCCCCGAGGATCGGAAGGCTTTCGGCCGCAGCACCGGTGATCGGCAGCGCCTTGAGGCTCGCGAGTGAATCGAGCTTGTACTGCGGCGTCTGCATCACTACGGCGTAGGACACGCCGGTGTCAGGATCGAGCCAGAATGTCGGCGCCACCTGCGAGGAGCCGGCGAGGTTGACGACCATGCTGTTGGTCACGTCGCGCTCGGTCAGGCCGATATACTTGGCGCGGGTGCGATCGACATCGACGTCGAGCGCCGGCGCGCGGTTGGACTGCTGGATGCGCGCATCGGCGACGCCGGGAATCTTGCGGATGCGCCGCAACAGGTCGTTGGCGTAAGCGAAGTTGGCGTCGAGATCGGCGCCGCGGATTTGCAGGTCGATGGGGGCAGGCGCGCCGAAATTGAGGATCTGGCTGACGATATCGGCCGGCAGGAACGCAAAGGTAACACCGGGAAACTGCCATGGCAGCTTCTCGCGCAGTTCACGTACCACCTCCTCGGTCGGCGGATGGCTGCTCTTGAGCTTGATCTGGATATCGCCGTCCTGCGAGCCGATCACGCCGGTGTTGTTATAGGTCAGGTTGATCCCGGAGATCGGCATGCCGATGTTGTCGGTCATGGTATCGATCTGGTCGGGCGGGATGATGGTGCGGATCGCCGCCTGGATCGCGGCGAACTGGCGCGCGGTTTCCTCGACGCGGGTGCCGACCTGGGTGCGCACGTGCATCAGGATCTGTCCGGTATCGACCGAGGGGAAGAAGTTGCGGCCGAGATACGGCGCGAGCAGGAACGAGCCGCCAACCAATACGATGAAGCCGGCGACGAAAGCGCCGCGGTGGTGCAGCGCCAGCGCCAGCGTCTCGCGATAGCCGTTGCGCACGCGGGCGAAGGCAGCCTCGAAGGCGCGCTGGAAGACGACCAGCGGATTGCGCGAGCGCGAGGCCGGCTCATCACCGGTGTGCGGATGCAGCAGATACTTGGCCATGGTCGGCACCAGCGTGCGCGACAGGATGAACGACCACAGCATGGCGAACATCACCGCTTCCGCCATCGGCACGAACAGGAAGCGTGCCACCCCTTCGAGGAAGAACATCGGCACGAACACGATGCAGATGCACAGCATCGACACGAAGGCCGGCGTCACGATCTGCCGCGCGCCGTCCATGATCGCCGGCTCGACCTCCTTGCCCTGCTCCAGGTGCCAGTTGATGTTCTCGATGGTGACGGTGGCGTCATCGACCAGAATGCCGACGGCAAGCGCCAGCCCGCCCAGCGTCATGATGTTGAGCGTCTCGCCGATCAGCCAAAGCATGACGATGGAGCCGAGCACCGACAGCGGGATCGAGATGGCAATGATCACGGTCGAGCGCCAGCTTCCGAGAAACAGCAGGATCATCAGGCTGGTCAGCACGGCGGCAATGGCGCCCTCGACCGCGACGCCGGTGATGGCGGCGCGCACGAAGGCCGACTGGTCGCCGACAAAAGCGATCCGCAACGTCTCGGGCAGCGTATCGCGCACCTCCTCGACCTTGCGCTTGATGCCGGCGATGATGTCGAGCGTCGAGGCGGAGCCCGCCTTCAGCACCATCATTAGCACCGAGCGGTTGCCGTCCACATGCACGATGTTGGTCTGCGGCGGGTTGCCGTCGCGCACCGTGGCGACGTCGCGGATATAGACCATCGCGCCGTTGGCGGTCTTGATCGGCAGGTCGCTCAGGCCCTGGATACGCTCCGGGGAGGTGTTGAGGTTGACGGTGTATTCGAAGGCGCCGATCTTCTGGGTGCCGACCGGCGTGATGAGGTTTTGCGCCGCAAGCGCGGTGGCGACGTCCTGCGCGGCAAGCCCGCGCGCCTGCAACGCGGCCGGATCGATATCGATCTGGATCTGGCGCTGCTTGCCGCCGTATGGATAGGGGATCGCCGCACCCGGCACCGTGACCAGCGGCGTGCGCAACTGATTGATGCCAAGATCGGCGAGGTTCTGCTCGGTCAGCCCCTCGCCGGACAGCGCAAGCTGCAAAATCGGCACCGTCGAGGCGCTGTAATTGAGGATCAGCGGCGGCGTCGCGCCCGGCGGCAACTGGCTCAGCATGGTCTGGGCGATGGCCGTGACCTGCGCATTGGCGGTGCGGATGTCGACGTTGGGCTGGAAGAAAATCTTGGTGATCGACACGCCGGCATAGGAATTGGCGACGATATGTTCGATGTCGTTCACCGTGGTGGTGAGCGCGCGCTGAAACTGCGTGGTGATGCGCCCGGCCATCTTGTCGGCGGGCAGGCCCGTGTAGCGCCACACCACGCCGATCACCGGGATGCGGATGTCGGGGAAGATATCGGTCGGCGTGCGCAGCGCCGCGAGGGGTCCCACGATCAACAGAAGCAGCGCCAGCACCGCAAAGGTATAGGGCCGGCTAAGCGCGATGCGGACGAGCGCAACCATCCGGGGCGTTTCCCTCGTGAGCCACGCCGGGGCAGCCGGCGTCCACTCACTTGTGCGGAGACGGCTTTTTTATCAGAGAACCGCCGTCCGCCCTGCTCTACAGAGAATTGTCGCCGGTCACAATCCGTTGAGATGAGGACCGTTAACGCCAGCCGCTGAGGCCGCTACACCGGCAGGGTGTCGCCGCCCTTGAGATGCAGGATTTCGCGGGCCTCGTCGGGGGTTGCCACTTCCATCCCCAGCCCCTCGATGATCTTGCGCACCGCCCGCACCTGCTCGGCGTTGGACTCGGCCAAGCGGCCGGGGCCGCCCCAGAGCGAATCCTCGAGCCCGACGCGGACGTTGCCGCCCATGGCGGCGGCCATCGCCGCGATCGGCAACTGGTTGCGCCCCGCCCCCAGCACCGACCAGCGATACTTGTCGCCGAACAGCCGGTCGGCGGTGCGCTTCATGTGCATCACCTCGTCGGGGTGGGCGCCGATGCCGCCCTGCAGGCCGAACACGGTCTGCACGAACAGCGGCGGCTTCACGAGGCCCTCCATCAGGAAGTAATTCAGGTTGTGCAGGTGAGCGGTGTCGTAGCACTCGAACTCGAAGCGGGTGCCGGATTCCGACAGCGTGCGCAGCACGAACTCGATGTCCTGAAAGGTGTTGCGGAACACGATGTCCTTGTTCTCGAGGTGTTTGCGCTCCCACTCGTGCTCGAACTCCTTGAAGCGGTTGAGCATGCCGAACAGGCCAAAGTTCATCGACCCCATGTTGAGGGAGGCGACCTCCGGCTTGAACACGGCGGCCGGCCGCACCCGCTCCTCGACGCGCATAGTCGGCGAACCGCCGGTGGTGAGATTGATGACGCAGTTGGAGCGCTGCTTGATGACCTTCAGGAACGGTGCGAACGCTTCCGGCGTCTGATCCGGCTGGCCGGTTTTCGGGTTGCGCGCATGCAGATGCACGATGGCCGCGCCCGCTTCCGCCGCGCCGATGGCGGCGTCGGCGATTTCCTCAGGCGTCACCGGCAGCGCCTTCGACATCGACGGCGTGTGGATGGCACCGGTCACGGCGCAGGTGATGATGACTTTACGGCTCATGACTTGCTTTCTTTCCTGGTGGTCGATTGAGGCAAAGGTTACGGCTCGCCCGCGGCCTGCCGCTTGTGGGCGGCGAGCGCAGCCAGACGCTCGTTGCGCCACTGCGTGCGCGCATCGAGCCGCCTGGGCGCGGCCTCGTGCGGCCAGGCGGCGATCACGCGGTCGGCGTTGGGGCTCTGATAGACGTCGGGGCCAGCGGCCGACGCCGCGAGTTCCTTGTAGAATCCGGTGTAGCGTGCGCAGTAGTCGGCGATGCCGCCCGGCGCGTTGAGTTCGATGGTCTCGAACGGGCCGAGGAACGACCAGCGCAGGCCAAGACCGTTCTTCACCGTGTGGTCGAGATCTTCCGCCGAGACATAGCCGTCACCGACGAGGCGGAAGGCTTCCGCCAGCAGCGCGCCTTGCAGGCGGTTGAGCACAAAGCCGTTGATCTCGCGCTTGATCGTCACCGGCACCTGGCCGATCCCGCGATAAACCTCGCGCGCGCGGGCGATGGTCTCCGGCGCCGTCCACGGTGCACCGCACAGTTCGACCAGCGGGATGAGGTGCGGCGGGTTGACCGGATGGCCGACCAGGCAGCGCGCCCGGCCGGGCAACTCCTCGGTGAAGCGCGAGGCGACGATGGCCGAGGTGGACGAGGCAAGA
The DNA here is from genome assembly GCA_003576765.1 of Pseudomonadota bacterium. Taxonomy (GTDB): domain Bacteria; phylum Pseudomonadota; class Alphaproteobacteria; order Rhizobiales; family Xanthobacteraceae; genus PRO6. Next base: position 101,096 of record QEVP01000004.1, on the reverse strand, counting down.
ATGGCGTCGGGCGGCGCGAGGCGGTCGAGTTCGGTGAAGATCGCGCGTTTGTCCTCGACCTTTTCCGGGCCATTCTCCTGCACGAAGGCGACGCCGGCGACCGCTTCGGCGACATCCTTCGCCACCGTGACGCGCGCCGCCGCCGCTTCGATATCGCTTGCGAGGCCATGGCGAGCAAGCGCCGCAAGCTCGCCTTTGACGCGCGCCGGCGCGGCCGCGAGCGTCGGGGCATGCGGGTCGGTCAGCCGCACCTGCCATCCGGCGCGCGCGAAGATGGTGGCCCAGGCGCAGCCGATCAGGCCCGCTCCGACGATGGCGACGCTTTGCTGTTCCGACATAATTCCTATTTCCACACTACAGCCACAGCACCTTGCGGCGCAGGTCGAGGTCGTCACGCAAGGCGCGCGACGGCCCGCGATGGATCACCCGGCCGCGCTCCAGCGCGACGGTGGTGTCCGACAAGGCCAGCGCAAGATCGAGGTGATGATCGACGATAACGATCGCCACCTCCTTGCGCAATCGGTCGAAGGTCTCGAACAGTTGCTCGACCACCGCCGGCGCCAGTCCCTCGAAGGGCTCGTCGAGCAACAGAACGCGCACGTCGCCCGACAAAGCGCGCGCCACTGCCACCATCTGCTGCTCGCCGCCGGAGAGATAGTCGGCCGGGCTGTCGAGCCGCTCGCGGATGCGCGGGAAATACTCGTAGACGCGCTCGCGCGTCCAGTGCACGCCATGGCCGGTCTGGCGCTTGAGGCCGCCCAGTTCGAGGTTCTGCTCGACGCTCATGCCGGCAAACAGGCCGCGCCCCTGCGGCACATAGCCGATGCCGAGCCGCGCGCATTCGGCGGACGGCCGCCCGGCCAGTTCATGGCCGGCCAGCTTGATCGAGCCGTTGGCCGGCGGCGCGATGCCGATCAGGGTCTTGAGCAGCGTCGATTTGCCGGCGCCGTTGCGGCCGAGCAGCGCGATGATCTCGTTTCGGTGCAGCGTGAAGCTGACATCGTTGAGGATATGGCTCTTGCCGTAGAACGTATCGACGCCCGCCACCTCCAGCAGTGGCTCCGCCTGCGCCGCCGCCTCGCGCGGGCGCGCGGCGATCGCGGCGGCACCGGAGCCGATATAGACCTCCTGCACCTTGGCGCTGCCGCGCGCATCCTCCACCATACCGTCGAGCAGCACGCGGCCTTCGTTCATTACCGTCACGCGGTCGGCCAACTGGAACACGCGGTCGATGTCGTGCTCGACCAGCAGCACCGGCAGGTCCGTGGAAATGCGCTTGATGATCGCGCCGATGCGCTCGCGCTCCGCCGCGGCGAGACCCGCCAACGGTTCGTCGAGCAGCAGCACGCGCGGCGCGGTCGCCAGCGCCACCCCCATGTCGAGGAGCCGCTGCCCGCCATAGGACAAGGCGCCGGCTTCCGCGCGCTCGATGCCGGCGAGGCCGAGATAGCGAATCACCGCGTCGGTTTCGCGGTTGATGTCGGCGATGGAGAGCGCGCCGGTCCACGGATCGAAGCGGCGCGGATGGCGGCCCTGCACCGCGAGGCGGATGTTCTCGTTGACGCTCAGCGTCGGAAACAGGTTGGTGATCTGGAACGAACGGCCGATGCCGGCGCTGGCAATCGTCTCCGGCGTGCGACCGGCGATCGGCTGGCCGAGCAGTTCGACCTTGCCGGTATCAGGCGCGAATAGGCCGGACAGGAGGTTGAAGGCGGTGGTCTTGCCGGCGCCGTTCGGTCCGATCAGCGCATGCAGCGTGCGGTCGGCGACCGCGATATCGACGCCCTGCACCGCCTTGATGCCGCCGAAGTGCTTGACGATGTCCTGCGCCGCCAGCACCGCGCCATCGACATGCGCGGTCGGGCGCAAAAAGTCCGGCAGCGGCAGCGCCTCGATCTTGCGCGCCGCCATCGCCGCATCCTCGACGACCTTCTTGCGGAACGGCGCGGTCAGCCGCTCCCATACGCCGACGAGACCGTTCGGCGAGAACACCACGAAGGCGACGAAGATCAGCCCGAGCCAGAACAGCCAGTCCTCGGTATAGATGCCGAGGAATTCACGGAACAGCACATAGAACAAGGCGCCGATCGCCGGGCCGATGAAGCTGCGCATGCCGCCGATGATGACCATCGCCAACAGTTCGCCGGAGAAGGTCACGCTGATCGGATCGGCCGAGGTCATGCGGTTCTTGTAGAGCAGCAGAATGCCGGCGAGCGCGGTGATCGCCGCCGACAGCACGAAGGCGGCGAGCTTGTAGCGGTTGACCGGATAACCGAGAAAGCGCGCACGCTGCTCGTTCTCGCGGATCGCCACCAGCACCGAGCCGACGGTGGAATTGTGGAAGCGCCACAGCACCACCAGCACGGCGAAGGCAATGGCCGCGACCAGCCAGTAATAGGTGGTCGAGGATTCGAAATCGATGCCGAACACCGTCGGGCGAGTGATGCCGCCGAGCCCGTTCTCGCCGCCGGTCACCTCGGTCCAGCGGAACGCAACGACATAGAGCATCGCCGACAGCGCCAGCGTCAGCAGCGCGAAATAGACGCCGCGCCGGCGCAGGAACAGATAGCCGAACGGCACCGCCAGCGCCGCGACCACGACGACGCCAAGGATCGTCGGCCCGACGAACGACCCCGGCATCAGGTCGCGCTGGATCAGCCCGGCCGCGTAAGCGCCGAGACCGAACCATGCACCATGGCCGAATGAGACGAGGCCGGTGGTGCCGACCAGGATGTTGAGCGCCATGCAGGCCAGCGCGAACACCACCACCTCGGTCGCCGAGGTCATGGTCAGCCCGAGCGCCAGCAGCACCGGCGGCAGCACCAGGAGGCTGACGGCGGCCGCAACGAGCGGAGCGGGAAAGGACCGGCGCATGGTCTATTGCTCCAGCCGCGTCATGCGTTCGCCGAACAGGCCGCGCGGCCGCACCAAGAGCACGAGCAGCATCAGGAAATAGATCGCGGCGGTGGACGCCGCCGAATAGCCGATGCCGACCATCACCCCCTTGACCAGCCCGACCAGCAGCGCCGCCACCACCACGCCCCAGAACGAGCCGAGCCCGCCGATCACCACCACGACGAAAGCCGGCGTGATGATCTCGTTGCCCATCGCCGGATGCACGGCATAGATCGGCGCCAGCAGCACGCCGGCAAGGCCGGCCAGCCCAATGCCGAGCGCGGCCACCGCCGCCATGTAGGGCTGCAACGAGATGCCGAGCGCGCCGACCATGTCCGGGTTCTGCACGCCGGCGCGCACCACGCGGCCGAACGGGGTTTTCTGCAACAGGAACCACAGCCCGGCGACGCAGGCGACGGCGATGCCGATCAGCACCACGCGATAGAACGAATAGATGAAGTTGCCGATCACCACCTGCCCGCGCAGCGCCTGCGGGATCGAATACGATAGCGGCGGCGCGCCAAAAATCATGCGCAGCGCCTGCTCGGCGACCATCGCAAGGCCGAACGTCAGCAGCAGCGAGAGAATGGGATCGGAGCGGTAGAACCGTCTGAACAGCGTGCGCTCGATCAGAATGCCCAAGAGCGCCACCAGCACCGGCGACAGCACCAGTGCGCCGCCGAAGCCGAGATACGGTGAGATCACCAGCGTCAGGTAGGCGCCGATGGCGAAGAACGCGCCGTGCGCCAGATTGACGATGCCGCCGAGCGAAAAAATCAGCGACAGCCCGAGCGCGATCAGGAGATAATACACGCCGTCAAGCAGCCCGTTGAGGATCTGCTGCATGAGAAGCATGGTGGACAAGGCGTAACCCTCGGCTGCGGCGGAAGGACGGGCGCGCCGGCGGCGGCGCCAATTATGAATGGACCGGACAGGAAGCCGGCCAAGGCTCCCACCCTATCAAGGCCCCCACCCTAACCCTCCCCCGCAAGCGGGGGAGGAAAGAGAGGGGTAAGTCTCCCGATCAGGCCGGGAAAGTGCAGCTATTTTCTTCCTTGGTCGCGGCGATCACTTCAAGGCTTTCGTCCGGACCCGGCACCGGATCGCCCGAGGTGAAGATGTCCCACTGGTTCTTCACCTTGTCGGCGGGCAGCGCCGTCACCGTGTACATCTCGTGCATGAGCTGGTGATCGGAGGCGCGAAAGTAACCCTCGCGCGTCTTGAGCAGATCGAACTTGGCGCCCTTCTCAAGGTGCTCGATGAACTTCGGCGATTCGGCCGACTTCAGGTCGTTGATGGTCTGCGCCACGATCTTCATGGCGATGTAGTCGCCCCACGCCTGGTTCTCCGGCGGCTTGCCGTACTTCTTGGTGAAGGCGCCGACGAACGCCTTGGTTCCTGGCGTCTCGATCAGGTGATGCCACACCACCGGCCAGGTGCCGACGAAGTTGCCCTTGCCGGCCGCCCAGGCCAGCGCCGTGTCGAAACCGAAGCCGCCGACCGGGAAGGTCAAACCGAATTCAGCATATTGCTTGAGGAAGTTGGTGATCTGGTTGCCGGCGAGGTTGATCACCACGAGGTCTGGCTTGGCGTCGCGGATCTTCAGAAGATACGACGAGAAGTCGGCGGCATCGGTCGGCACCAGATCGTCGCCGACGAACTGGCCGCCGTTGGCCTCCATGAAGCGCTTCGACACTTTCAGGAGATCGTGGCCGAAGGCGTAGTCCGCCGTCAACGAGTACCACTTCTTACCCTTCACCAGCCCATCGCGCAGGTGCGCGCGACCGGCAGTTTTAACGTACATCGAGTTCTGCGACTCGACGTGGAACATGTAGCGCTTGCAGTCCGAGCCGCGCAGCGCGTCGGAGTTGCCGCCGGTGTTGATGAACAGCGTCTTGGTGCGCTGCGCCACCTGGGCGATGGTCAGGCACGAGGCCGACGAAATCTCTCCGATGATACAGGCCACCTTGTCGCGCTCGATCATGCGCTCGGCCTTGGTCGAGGCGGTCTGCGGGTTGACCGAGTCCTCCTTCAGAAGCTCGATCTTGCGACCCATCACGCCGCCCTTGGCGTTGATCTCCTCGACCGCGAGGTCGATCGCCATCACGCCGTATTCGCCGAGCGGGCCGAGAAATCCCGTGCGCGGCGTCAGATGGCCGATGCGGATGACGTCGGCGGATTGCGCCAGCAGCACCGAGGGCGCGGCAATGCTGGAGGCGAGCGCAAGCCCGCCGGCGGATTGCAACAGGCGGCGGCGCGTGAACTGCGGTGTATCAGGCATGGATGTCTCTCCCCGTCGTGGCCGCGCGCTGGCGGCGTTCTCGTTGCTTTCGGCGCGCACCGTTCTGCCGGGTGCTGCTTGGCTTGCCGTGATCTGTGATCACGGATAGACTGACAAAAGATGGAATGCTTGTCGAGTCCGTTCTCGCCCGCCCATCATTTAACCGGAGACGCCGCCTTGAACGTGCCTGCCGCGCTGGTGCTGGAGGAGCCGCTCGAGCGGCTGACGCTGGGCGAGCGGGCCTATGCGCGGCTGGCCGAGCACCTGATCTCCGGCCGGCTCGCGCCTGGCGAGCGGCTGTCGTTGCGTGGCGCCGCGGAAGCGCTCGGCGTCTCGATCATGCCGGTTCGCGCCGCCGTATCACGGCTCGTCGCCGACAAGGCGCTGGAGGTCGCGCCCAACCGCGCGATCCGCGTCCCGGTGATGTCGGCAGCGCAATTCCGCGACCTGACTGCCACCCGCATCGTCATCGAAGGCCACGCCGCGGCGCTGGCCGCCGAGCGGCGCAGCGAGGCCGACATTCCGGCCATCGCCGCCGCCGAAGCGGCGATGCGCGCCGAAAGCCTGTCGCGCGAGCCCGACCTGCCGCACGCCGTGGAGGTCAACAAGCGCTTCCATTTCGCCGTCTATCACGCGGCGAAGTCGCCGACGCTGGCCGGCATCATCCGCGCGCTGTGGCTCAAGGTCGGCCCGGTCATCAATCTCGATCTGCTTGCAAACCCCGAACGCATCCACACCGGCGGCGCGGTGAATTTCCACGCCGAGGTGCTGGAGGCGATCATCAGGCGCGACCCGGAGAAGGCGCGCGCCGGCATCGCCGCCGACATCAAGGGCGCTTCCGACTTCATCCTGTCACGCGGCAACCTGCCCGATTAAAGCGTTTTCATTGCGGAGCTATCATGGACCTCGCCATCAAGGGTTTGCGCGTTCTCGTCACCGCCGGTGCGAACGGCATCGGGCTTGCCATCGCCCGCGCGTTTGTCGGCGAAGGCGCGCGTGTGCATCTGTGCGATGTCGATGAGACGGCGCTCGCAGCGCTGCGCAAGAGCGATCCGCAATTGACGACGAGCCGCTGCGACGTGTCGGACCGCGCCGCCGTCGCCGGAATGTTCGATGACGCAACCGCCGCACTCGGCGGCCTCGACGTGCTGGTCAACAATGCCGGCGTCGCCGGCCCCACAGCAAAGGTCGAGGAGATGCACCCGGAGGACTGGGACCGCTGCGTCGCGATCTGCCTCACCGGGCAGTTCAACTGCGCGCGGCTTGCGGTGCCTTTGCTGCGGCAAAGCAAGAATGCCTCGATCGTCAACATCTCGTCGGCGGCGGGGCGGCTCGGTTTTGCCATGCGCAGCCCCTATGCCGCGGCGAAATGGGGGGTGGTCGGCTTTACAAAATCGCTGTCGATCGAGCTTGGCCCCGACAACATCCGCGTCAACGCCATTTTGCCCGGTCTCGTCGCCGGCGACCGGCAGCGCCGCGTGCTGGAGGCCAAGGCGCAGCAACGCGGCATTTCCTACGCGGAGATGGAACGGATCGCGTTCTCCTACACCTCGATCAAGGACTACGTGACGCCGGAGCAGATCGCCGACCAGATCCTGCTGATGTGCAGCCCGCGCGGCAAAACCATTTCGGGCCAGGCGATTTCGATCTGCGGCGATACCGGGATGCTGGGGTAAACATGGCGGAACCGGCTCGCCGGGATCAAGAGAATCGTCTTCGTCATGCCCGTGCCTGTCACGGGCATCCCGACAAGGGACGCCGTGCCTCTTTGATCGGGATGGCCGGGTCAAGCCCGGCCATGACGGCGAACGGATAGTCGGTCGGCCGCCGCTTCAGCCTTACGGCATCAGCCTCAGCGCATCGCTGAAAAAATCCGGGCCGCCAAAATTACCCGACTTCAGCGCAAGCCACATCGCCCGATCGGTGCCGGCCGTGCGCAGTACCGGCACGCCGGGTGCGATCTCCGCACCCACCACGAAGGCCGGCAGTCGCAGGCGATCCACCACCGCGCCGGAGGTCTCGCCGCCGGCGACGACCAGCCGGCGCACGCCGGCAGCCACCAGCCCCTCGGCAATCGCCGCCATCGCCTGCTCGATGGCGTAGCCGGCTGCCTCGCGGCCGTGAGCCGCCTGCACGGCGACAACCTGATCCGGCGACGCGCTGCTGGCGATCAGCACCGGTCCATTGCCAAGCCGTTCGCGCGCAAACGCAAGCGCCCGCGCCACCTCGGTATCTGCGCTCATCAGCGCGTCGGGATTGAGCCGCAGCACCGGCATCACCCGCTCGGCCGCCGCGATTTGCGCCAGCGTCGCCTGCGAGCAGCTTCCGGCAAGGCACGCCGCAAAGCCACCGACCACCTCCTGCGATGAGGCCCCTTCGGTCCCCACGACGCGGCGCTGCGCGACCAGCGCCCGTGCCAGCCCGAGTCCGAGCCCGGAGGCGCCGACCGACACGCGGCATCCCAGCGCGGCCTGCCCGAGCGCCTCCAGATCGCGTGCGAACACCGCATCGGCAATCGCCGCATGAATGCCCTGCCCGGCCAGTTCGCCAAGGCGGGTGCGGATCGCGCCCGCGCCCTCGGCAACGGTGGCGAGATCGACCAGCCCGACCTTGCCTTGGCTTTGCCGCGCCAGCACCCGCACCAGGTTGGCGTCGTGCATCGGATTGAGCGGATGATCCTTGAGCGGGCTTTCGTTGAGCGGCACATGGCCGACGAACAGATGCCCCTGATAGACGGTGCGGCCGGTCTCGGGAAAAGCCGGCGTCACCAGCACGATCGGCTCATCAGCGTCGGCGCGCAACGCGTCCATCACCGGGCCGATATTGCCGGCGTCGGTGGAATCGAAGGTCGAGCAGACCTTGAACAGCACATGCGCCGCCCCGCGCCCGCGCAGCCAGCGCTCGGCGGCCTGCGCACGCGCGACCGCATCGCGCGCGGGGATCGAGCGGCTTTTCAGCGACACCACCACTGCGTCGGCCTCAGGCAACGCAAGATCGTCGCGCGGCACGCCGATGGTCTGGATGGTGCGCAAGCCGTTGCGCGTCAGCGTGTTGGCGAGGTCGGAGGCGCCGGTATAGTCGTCGGCGATGGCTCCCAGCGCCAGCGTCATTGCGGCGTCCCCTGACTGTCGCGATACGGCGCGAACCAGCCGAGCCCGTCCAGCGTCGTGCTGCGCGGCCGATATTCGCAACCGACAAACCCCTTGTAGCCGAGCCGGTCGAGCTCAGTGAACACGACCGCGTCGTTCAATTCCTCGCTCATCGGCTCGTGGCGCGAAGGGACGCTCGCGACCTGGACATGGCCGATGATCGGCATCATCTCGCGCAACGCAGCGAGCACGTCGCCGTGCATGATCTGGCGGTGATAGATGTCGAACTGCAGCTTGACGTTGGGCGCGCCGATGTCGCGGATCAGGTCGACGGCGAAAGCAAAGTCATCGAGGAAATAGCCGGGGTTGTCGCGGGCGTTTAAGGGCTCCAGCAACAATGCGATGCCGTGGTCGGCCAGTTCGCGCGCCGCCCAGATCACGGCGGTGCGGAACGCTTCGACATGACGCAGATCGTGGCGGTCGGATTTGCCCGCCATCAGGTGCAGCCGCTTCACGCCGGTCGCCTTGGCGTAGGGCAGCGCGGTGACGATGCCCTCCTGCACCTCGGTGAAGCGGTCGGCGAACGACGCCATGCCGCGCTCGCCGGCGGCCCAGTCGCCCGGCGGCAGGTTGAACAGCGCCTGCGTCAGGCCGTTGCGCTTGAGCCGCTCGGCGATGTCGGCGGGGGCATGATCGTAGGGAAACAGGAATTCCACGGCGGTGAAGCCAGCCTGCGCGGCGGCATCGAAGCGGTCGAGAAACGGCCACTCGTTGAACATGAGCGACAGGTTGGCGGCAAAGCGCGGCATCTTAATCCTCGCCCGGCAGCACCGTGCCGGTGATGCGGCCGTAGAGCCGGGCGACGGAGGCATCGTCGTCGCGCCCCATGCCCGCCGCCGAAGCCATCAAAAACATCTGCAACGCGGCGGCGGCGACCGGCACCGGAAATTTCTCGGCCCGCGCCATATCCTGCACGATGCCGAGGTCCTTGACGAAAATATCGACGGCACTACGCGGCGCATAATCGCCGTCGAGCACATGCGGCATGCGGTTCTCGAACATCCACGAATTGCCGGCCGAGGCGGTGATCACCTCGTAGACCTTGCGCAGATCGAGCCCCTGCCGTGCGGCAAAGGCCATCGCCTCGCTGGCGGCGGCGATGTGGATGCCGGCGAGATGCTGGTTGATCATCTTGAAGGCCGAGCCCTGCCCTGCCTCGTGACCCAGTTCATAGAGGTTCGCCGCCATCGCATCGAGCGCCGGCCGCGCCGCGGCAAAGGCCGCCGCGCTGCCCGAGGCGAGGATGGTGAGTTGTCCTTCGGACGCGCGCTGCGCGCCGCCGCTAATCGGCGCATCGAGAAAATGCCGCCCGGTCGCCTCGAGCCGTTTGGCCAGATCGCGCGCCGCCTCCGGCGCCATGGTCGCCGACGAGACGAACACCGCGCCCTCCGCCAGCGTCTCGGCAACACCGTCCCTGCCGAACAGGATCGCCTCGGTCTGCGCGGCATTGACGACGACGCTGACGACGATTTTGGCCTCGCGCGCCGCCTCTGCCGGGGTCGCGGCGCCGCGAGCGCCGAGAGCGACGAGGCGCTCCACCGCGGCGGCCGTGACATCGCAGCCGGTGACATCGAAACCGGCCCGCTTCAGCGATGCCGCCATGCCGAATCCCATGGCGCCAAGGCCGATGACGGCCACGCGGACGGCGGACACAGGCTCGGACATTGCAGAGACCTCGCGCGGGAGAGCCGTCATCGGTAACACGATCCGACGGCGTTGCCAAAAAAGGCGTTTGCCGACCTCCGTCGGTATGAGACAAAGGCCGGAACAATGGGAGGCGTCATGTCCGATACACGGCTGCGCGAGGACATCTGCCGCTACGGCCGCTCGCTGTTCGAGCGCGGGCTGACGCCCGGCTCGTCCGGCAACATCAGCGTCCGCCTCGCTGACGGTGGCTGGCTCGTGACGCCGACCAACGCGTCCCTCGGCTTTCTCGATCCGGCGCGGCTCGCCCGGCTCGATGCGCAGGGACGACTTGTCTCCGGCGACACGCCGACCAAGGAAATTCCCCTCCATGCCGCGCTCTACGACAGCCGCCCGCAGGCGCGCGCGGTCGTGCACCTGCACTCCACCCATGCGGTCGCGGTGTCGATGCTGCCGGACATCGATCCGCGTGCGGCGCTACCGCCGCTCACGCCCTATTACCTGATGCGGTGCGGACAGACCGCGCTGGTGCCCTATTTCCGGCCCGGCGATCCGGCGGTCGCCGACGCGATCCGCGGTCTGGCCGGACGCTACGCCTCGGTGCTGCTCGCCAATCACGGGCCGGTGGTGGCGGGCGAAACGCTGGAGGGCGCGGTATTCGCCACCGAGGAACTGGAGGAGACGGCCAGGCTCCACCTGCTGCTGCGCAACCTCAACCCGCGCCATCTGACTCCGGGCCAGATCGCCGATCTCGTCAAGACCTTCAAGCTGACGCTCCCCGATGGCGGCTAATTTGAAGGCTCACGCGGGCGTGATATGACACCCTCGGGCGCCGACGGCGCCTGATGTCCGGTCAATGTCGAGCCCCTGCCCTGATGACAAAATCCTTTTCCAACCTCCAGATCGATTCCGAACGCCTGTGGGGCACCATCCATGAAACCGCCCGGTTCGGCGCGACGCCAAAGGGCGGCGTGCGGCGGCTGACGCTCGGGGAGGAGGACAAGCAGGCGCGCGACTGGTTCCGGGCAGCCTGCGAGGCGGCCGGATGCGAGGTCCATGTCGATGCGCTCGGCACGATGTTCGCGCTCCGACCCGGCCGCGACATGACGAAGCCGCCGCTCGGCATCGGCTCGCATCTCGATACCCAGCCGACCGGCGGCAAGTACGACGGCGTGCTGGGCACGCTGGCCGCGCTCGAAGTGGTGCGCACGCTCAACGCCGCCGGCATCGAGACCGAGATTCCGCTGTGCGTCGTCAACTGGACCAATGAGGAAGGCTCGCGCTTCGCGCCGGCGATGATGGCGTCGGGTACCTATGCCGGCGACTTCACCACCGAGGACATTTTGGCCCGCAAGGATGCCGACGGCGTGACGGTGGCTGAGGCGCTGGAGGCGATCGGCTATCGTGGCAGCGAGGCGGTGGGCGCGCGCCGGCTCGGCGCCTTCATCGAACTGCACATCGAGCAGGGGCCGATCCTGGAAGCCGAGGGCAAGACCATCGGCGTGGTCCACAACGGCCAGGGCATCATCTGGTACGACGGCCGCCTCACCGGCTTCGCCAGCCACGCCGGCACCACGCCGATGCCGCTCAGGCGCGACGCGCTCGCGACCTTCGCCGAGGTGGTGCTGGCGGTCGAACGCATCGCCCGCGAACTGGGCCCCGAGGCGGTCGGCACGATCGGCGAAGCGACCATCGAGAACGCCTCGCGCAACGTCGTCCCCGGCGACCTCACCTTCACCCTGGATGTGCGCAGCGCCAACGCCGCCACGCTCGACAAGTTCGACATCATGCTGCGCAAGGTGTTCGAGGAGATCGCCGCACGCCGCAAGGTCGCGGTCGAACTGAACCAGGTCTGGCGCAAGGAGCCGACGCAGTTCGATGCGAAACTCGTCGATGCGGTGGAGGCGGCGGCGAAGGAGCTTGGCTACGGCTATCGCCGCATCACCTCCGGTGCCGGGCACGATGCCTGCAACCTCGCCACCGTGATGCCGGCGGCAATGATCTTCGTGCCGTGCAAGGACGGCGTCAGCCACAACGAGCTGGAGGACGCGACGCAGGCCGACTGCGCCGCCGGCGCTAACGTGCTGCTGCACACGGTGCTGGCGCTGGCCGGGGTAGCGAATAAAAGATAGTCCTCTTTCCCGTCATGCCCGCGCCTGTCGCAGGCGACCATGTCCTGCGCAATACCCTCTCTCGTCATGGCCGGGCTCGACCCAGCAATCCATCCCTCTTTGAAGATGGACACGCGGGTCAAGCCCGCGTGTGACCACGGACAGCAAGGTACGCCGGTCCAAACAAACACGTGCGCCCCCACCCTCCCCCGCGCTCGGGGACGCCTAGGGAGGCGGCCTCACCGTACGATCACCACCGGCGCGTCGGGCAGTTCGTTGTCGCCCGTGCCGTCGGCCGGAAAGTGCCGCGCCAGATGCGCGGTGATGGCGGCGATGCCGTCGAGCGCGCCGCGCTCGAATGCGCCTTTCCGGAACGCCGCCTCCATGTCGCGGCAGATCGCGGCCCAGCCGGCCGCGCCGACATGCGCATCGATGCCGCGGTCGGCGACGATCTCCACGGTGTGATCGGCGAACAACAGATAGATCATCACCCCGTTGTTGTGCGCGGTATCCCAGATGCGCAGCAGCGAGAACACGTCGAGCGCGCGTTCGCGCACCGTCTGGTCGCTGAACAGCGGCGCGCCGTCGAGCGCCGTCTCGATGACGAAGCGGATCTGGCCGCGATGCGTCCTCTCGCTCGCCCGGATGGCGCGCTCGATGGCCGCCAGCGTCGGCACCGGAAACGCCCGGCGTAGCGGCCGGTGCGTCGCCAGAAGATGCTGCGTGATGCGTTTCAGGCCCATCGTCACCACCGCCCCGAGGCGCCGCCGCCACCGAACGACCCGCCCCCGCCGGAAAAGCCGCCACCGCCCCGCGAGCCGCCGCCAAAACCGCCCGAGCCGCGGCCATAGCCGCCCATGCCGGGGCCACCGACGCCGCCGAGCCCGCCCGACATCAGCGTGAACACGAAGGCGATCAGGCCGGCCAGCGTGGCGACCGCGAGCGTGCCGAGAAACAGCCAGGTGATCAGCCCGACGCCGGCACCGGTGGCAAGCGCACCGAGAAAGCGGCCGAGCACCGCGCGAAACACGCCGCCGAACGCCAGCAAAAGCACCAGCAGAATCGGAATGAGCTGGCCGAGATCGTCCAGATCGGCCGTGCCGTCCTGCCGCTGCGGCGGCGGCAGTTGTTCGCCGTCGATCACGCCCACCATGCGATCGACGCCGGCCGTAATTCCTTCCGCGAAGCGGCCGGCGCGAAACTGCGGGACGATGATTTCCTCGATGATGCGCTTGGCGGTGGCATCGTTCAGCGCACCCTCCAGCCCGTAGCCGACCTCGATGCGCAGCGCACGATCGTCCTTGGCGACTACCAAGAGCGCGCCGTCGTCGATACGCTTACGGCCGATCTTCCAGGCTTCCGCCACGCGCAGTGCGAACTGCTCGATGGTCTCGGGCGCGGTCGTCGGCACCAGCAGCACGGCGATCTGGCTGCCCTTGCGGGCCTCAAAATCTTCCAGCGTCTTGTCGAGGGCCGCGACCTGCGCCGCCGTCAGCGTATTGGTCTGATCGACGACGCGGCCGGTGAGCGGCGGCACCGCGATGTCCGCCGCCACCGGTCCTGCCGCGAACAGCAGAAAGGCAACGCAAAACGCTCGAAGCGCCAGGACCGCGCCCACGGCAGAGGCCTTTACTGCTTCGGCGCCGGCGTGAAATCGACCTTCGGCGCCGTGGAGATCGCCTTCTCGTTGTCCACGGTGAAGTTCGGCTTCTCCTTGTAGCCGAACAGCATCGCGGTCATGTTCGAGGGGAACGAGCGCACCGTGACGTTATAGTCCTGCACCGCCTTGATGTAGCGGTTGCGCGCCACCGCGATACGGTTTTCGGTGCCTTCCAGTTGCGCCTGCAGATCGCGGAACAGCGCGTCCGACTTGAGCTGCGGATAGTTTTCCGTCACCACCAGAAGCCGCGACAGCGCGCTCGTCAATTCCGATTGCGCCGCCTGGAATTTCTGGAAGGCGGCCGGATCGTTGAGCACCTCCGGCGTCACGGTGAGGCTGCCGACCTTGGCGCGCGCCTCGGTGACGCCGAGCAGCACGTCCTTCTCCTGCTGGGCAAAGCCCTTCACCGAGTTGACGAGGTTGGGCACCAGATCGGCGCGACGCTGGTACTGGTTGACGACCTCCGACCAGCCCGACTTGATCTGCTCGTCCTGCGACTGGATGACATTGTAACCGCAATTGGTCAGGCTCAGCGTCGATAGAATCGCCAGCACGGTGAAAAGTCTGCGCATCGATCTCTCCAGATTGGCCGGGGTGGCAAGTGCCGACCCCGGCTTTTTGTTCCGCAGGCGCGGCCTGCCGACGCCTCGCCTTTCGATCCGATGCGGCTATAGTAAGGGCAATCGAGCCCGCGGGCATGGTTAATATGGGGGCGACGATGAGCGACACACCGGAATTGCTGCAAGCGAGCGCCTGCACGGTGGTGGACCGCCTGCGCCGCAACGAGGTGACGCCGCTCGACCTGCTTGACGTGCTGGAAGCACGCATCGCGGCGGTCGACGACAAGGTCAACGCTCTGCCCGTCCGCTGCTTCGAGCGCGCCCGCACCCATGCCCGCGCGCTGATGGCCAAGCCCGCCGCCGAGCGCGGCGTGCTGTGCGGCCTGCCGGTGCCGATCAAGGACCTCACCGAGGTCGCCGGCGTGCGCACCACCTTCGGCTCGCCGATCTTCAAGGACCATGTGCCGGAGCGCTCCGATCTGCTGGTCACGCACCTCGAAGCGGCGGGGGGCGTGGTCTACGCCAAATCCAATACGCCGGAATTCGGCGCCGGCGGCAACACCTTCAACGAGGTGTTCGGCGCCACCCGCAATCCGTGGGACCTCATGCGCTCCGCCGCCGGCTCCTCCGGCGGCGCGGCGGCGGCGCTGGCCGCTGGCATGGCCTGGGTGGCGCACGGATCGGACATGGGCGGCTCGCTGCGCAATCCGGCGAGCTTCTGCGGCATCGTCGGCCTGCGCCCGAGCATCGGCCGCGTGGCGCATACGCCAACCTTCAAGATCGATCGCACGCTTGGCGTCGAGGGGCCGATGGCGCGCAGCGTCGAGGACGTGGCGCTGCTGCTCGATGCGATGAGCGGCGCGCACGCCGCCGATCCGTTGTCGCGGCCGCAGGATGCCACGCCGTTCCTCGCCGCCGCCCGCGCAGGCGCGCGGCCGCGCCGCGTCGCCTATTCGCAAAACCTCGGCATCACCCCGGTCGATCCCGAAGTCGCCGCGGTGACCAAAGCGGCGGCGCAGCGCTTCGCCGAAGCCGGCGTCATCGTCGAGGAAGCGACGCCGGATTTTTCCGAGGCGCACGACTGCTTCCATGTGCTGCGTGCGCTCGACTACGCCGTCAGCAAGACGGAGCTGTTACGCAAGCACCGCGACCTGCTCAAACCCGAGGTGGTGTGGAATATCGAGCAGGGCCTGGCGCTGTCGGTGGACGAGATCGCGCGCGCCGAGGCACAGCGCGTCGCGCTTGTCGAGCGGCTGATGACGTTCTTCGAAACCTACGATCTCCTGTTGTGCCCGGCCACCATCGTGCCGCCGTTCCCGGTCGAGAAGCGCTATGTCGCGACCTGCGATGGCCACACGTTCGACAACTACGTGCAGTGGCTCGGCATCGTCTATGCGATCACCCTAACCTGCGCGCCGGCGCTGTCATTGCCGTGCGGCTTCACCGCCTCCGGCCTGCCGGTCGGCCTGCAGATGGTGGCGCGGCCGCACAACGAGGCGGCACTGCTCGCCGGCGCCAAGGCGCTCGAAGATATCCTTGGCCTGCGCGGCACCACGCCGATCGAGCCGAAACAAGGGGCGTGACGACGTCTGGCACCCGATAATGACGATCGTGTCCCGGACGCGGTGCGGCGCGCAACGCTGCACCGCAGAGCCGGGACCGTTACAAAGGCGATCTTTGCTTTTGCGGCGATCCCGGATCGGCGACGCAGCACTTCGTGCTGCATCGCGTCCGGGATAACGGGTGCGGCATATTATGAGCCTGGCCGATCCAACCCGACCGCTTCATTCTCTAGCGGCCGGTGAATTTTGCCGGGCGCTTCTCCAGGAACGAGGTGACGCCTTCGCGGAAATCGTCCGTCGCGCCGGCCTGCTGCTGGAACTGGCGCTCGCGGTCGAGCTGTTGCTCGTAGGAGTTTTCCGGGCTCTCCCAGTAAAGCCTGCGGATCAGGCCGAGCGCCTGCGTCGGGCCGCTCGCGAGATCCTCGGCGAGCTTGCGCGCCTCGCCCATGATCGCGGCATCGTCGATGACGCGGTTGACAAGGCCCCACTGAAGCGCGGTCTCGGCCGGCAGTTTCTCGCCCATCAGCGATAGTTCGAGCGCGCGGGCGCGCCCGACCAGCCGCGGCAACAGCCAGGTCGAGCCGCAATCCGGCACCAGCCCGATACGCCGGAATGCCTGCAGGAAATAGGCCGAGCGCGCCATCAGCACCATGTCGCCCATCAGCGCGACGCTCATCCCGGCGCCGGCCGCCGGACCGTTGATCGCGGTGACGAGCGGGCAATGCAGATCGCGCAGGCGGCGCAGGAACGGATGGAAGGCGGTCTCCAGCGCCGCGCCGGCGCCGCCGCGCAATGGATGCTCGCCAGCGGAGTTTGCGCCGCGCCCCTGCAGGTTGGCCCCGGTGCAGAACGCCCGCCCCGCGCCGGTCAGCATCACGCAGCGCACCTCGCTCCGGCGCTCGGCGATGATATCGAACGCCTCCGCCAGGCTTTTGAGCATCTCCGGCGAGAGGGCGTTCATCACCTCCTGATGGTCGAGCGTGACGGTGGCGACGGCGCCAGCGAAGTCGAGCGCAACGTGATGGAGAGGCATGCGTCAGTCCTTGTGGTCGATTACCGTGCGCACGGCGCGGCGGGCGCGGCCATCACGCCAGAAAACGAAAGCCGCGGCAAGCAGTGACGCCGGGCACCGGGCCGCCGTTTGATCTCGACCCCGCGATCAGCCATCCTGCGGCTTGCCGGCGGCATACATCGCCGCACCGCGATACGCTTTCGGGAGAGACACGACATGACGATCTTCGACCTCAGCGGCCGGGTGGCCGTGGTCACCGGCGGCAACGGCGGCATCGGGCTGGGCATTGCCGAAGCGCTGGCTGTGGCCGGCTGCGCGGTGTCGGTCTGGGGCCGCAATGCCGAGAAGAACGCCCGCGCGGTGGCGATCCTCAAGAAATCCGGCGCGCGGGCGGAGGCGCAAGCCTGCGACGTCACCGATGCCGCCTCGGTCAAGGCGGCGATGGCGGCGACGCTGACAACTTTTGGCCGGGTCGATGGCTGCTTCGCCAATGCCGGAATCGGCGGCGGCGGCCGGCAGGGCTTTGTCGAGCGCAGCGAGGACGACTGGCGCAACATGTTCGCCACCAACCTCGATGGCGTCTTCCACGTCTTTCAGGCGGTGGCGCGCCACATGACCGAGCGCGCCGCGGCCGGCGACGCCTTCGGCCGGCTGGTGGCGACATCGAGCATCGCCTCACTGTTCGGCACCGCGCGCAACGAGCACTATGCCGCGAGCAAGGCCGCGATCAACGCGCTGGTGCGGGCGCTGGCGGTCGAACTGGCGCGCCATGGCGTCACCGCCAACGCCATCCTGCCGGGCTGGATCAAGAGCGAGATGACCGAAGGGCTGATGGCCAACGACAAGTTCGTCGGCAACGTGATGCCGCGCATTCCGATGCGCCGCTTCGGCGAGCCGGCGGATTTCGGCGGCATCGCCGTCTACCTCATGAGCGGGGCGTCGTCCTATCACACCGCCGACTGTTTTGTGATCGACGGCGGCTACGCGGCGTTCTGATCGTCAGCTCGATGCTTGCCGGGGCAGAACTCCGGCTTGATGTCGATCAAGGGCGTGCCGTCGATGCAGTCGAGGCCGCGCACCATGAGCGTGCCGCCCTCGATGCCGACCAGATCGACCAGCGAGGAGGCAATCGGGTTGGGCCGAACCGGCGAGCGGATCGCGAACGTGCCGACGATGTTGCCGCCGCCACCCGGATTCTGCTGCAACAGGTCGCGGCGGGCGAGGTGCATCCAGTAGAGGATTTGCAGGCAGGCGTGCTTGTCCAGCCCCTGGAGCGCCGGGTGCCAGAACGGATCGACCTCGATGCGGCAGATCTCGCCGTCGCGACGGCCGCGCTTCGGGCACTCGCCCGACGTCGCCCACGGCGTGCGAATGCGGCCGATGAAATAGACGCCGGCATCCGTCGGGCGCGGAATCTCGACCGCGACTTCGCCCGGCCGAATGCGTTCGCTCAACAAGGTCATCGCGCTGCCACCCTCTCCTGCCGACACTCGAAAATGCTCCCCGCGCTGTTGTAGCCCGGCCGGTGCCGCCGCGCCATGGCCGCGGCAGCGTCGTGGCGCCGCGCTGCCACCGGACAAAAAAAGAAGGCCGCCCGAGGGCAGCCTTCCAGATCGTGAGACTGGCTCTTAGTACTTGAAGGCCGGCATGGCCTTGAGCTGGTCCTTGGTCGCGTTGGCGAGCACCGCGTGGTCCGGGGCCCAACGCTTGGCAGGAGCCGCCGCGGTGTTGGCGGAGCCAACCGTGCCGCTGCCGGTGCCCATCGTCCCCATGCCGCCCGATCCGCTCATGCCGCCGGCTCCGCCCGGCCGCGCATCGGAGGTGGTAGTCTTGATCGGCTCGTCTTCCCACTTCAACTGGTCGAAGCTGACGGAGATGTTGTGTTCGCCCATACCGAGGAAGCCGCCGACACCGATCACGACATTGGCGATCTTGCCCTGCTTGTCGAAAATAAGATCGTTGATCGCGCCGAGCTTCTCGTTGCTTTCGTTATAGACATTCAAACCAACGAGCTTCGTCGAACGCCATTCGCCCTCCGCTTTCGTCGATGGTGCAGGCGCAGCATCCGACTTGTTCATCGTCGACGTCGCCGGCGCCTGCGAAGGCGCGGACGGCTCGCTCGACGATTGCGCCAGGGCGGTTCCGGCCAGCGCCGTCGTCAACATGGCAGCCATAAGGACTCTGGAAATCATGTCTCAGTCTCCCTTCTGTCGTGTCTGCAAAGCCAACTCGTGTTGCGCTGTCGCGTTCCATCCGGGACCCGGCTTTTCAATGCACGAATGCGTGCCTTGCCGATCTTGCAGAGGAACGCATGATGGCCGCAAACGCTGTTCCGCTGACGGAACCACGCGACGGTAACGTGCAACGGTTGAGTGGTTCGAGGAATGTCCCGCGGTTGCGGACGATGCTGCACACAAGCCGATGTCGCGCGATCGCCGATCGTACCGCGCGGCGGTCGCCGGTCTCCGCCAGCTTTCTTCTTTTCTCGCCGCTCGGGAAAAACGCTCTCCGTGCTCGCAGCAGAATCGGGGCGGGATTGGATGACGCAACACCTGCGCGGGCGAGATCGCGGAGGTGAAGGGTGCCGATTGCACAGACCCGATTCAGACCGTCCGGCTCATGCGCCGGCAACGATACGGACACCGGCCGGGCGGCGTGCCGGCAAGAGGGGCGGCCGAGGCTCTTGCGCGACGCGACCGCGCCGGTTAGAACCCGGCCCGAGCCGGTTCGTTGAACAGGCTTGCAAGCAGCCTTGCACATGCCGGTGGGCCGATCTGGCCGGTCGGTTAAGCCGCTGGCCCGCTTGGGGGATCGTCTAATGGTAGGACTGCAGACTCTGACTCTGCCTGTCTAGGTTCGAATCCTAGTCCCCCAGCCAGCGCTGCTCCTGCACCATCCGCAACCGTCGTGTTTCCAAAGCCAGCGCGCCTCGACAGGGGCGAGCGAGGGGAATCGCGACGTCCTGGCGCCGGCCCACGAAGCGGATCGGGATCGGTAGGGTGGTGGGCGGCGAGAGATTCGAACTCCCGACCCTCTCGGTGTAAACGAGATGCTCTAACCAGCTGAGCTAGCCGCCCGGGCGCCGCCTTTCTTAGCGTTGCGCGCCCTCCCCTTGCAAGCCATCGCGACCTGTGGCCCTGCGCACGCTACGCGCAAAACAGAACCGGCGCCCGCAGGCGCCGGTATTCATCGCACGGCCGGGAGGCTCGGCCCGTCAGTGCGCCATCAGGCCCGAGCCCTCGTCGGAGGTATCGCGCGGCGGCGGCGAGGTGTCCTCCTCCCACATGATCGGCGTCGGCTTGCGCATCAGGGCGCGGGCCACGACGTCGTCCATGCGCGCCACCGGGACGATCTCGAGCCCCGCCTTGATCGCGTCGGGAATCTCGGTCAGGTCCTTGGCGTTGTCCTCGGGGATCAACACCGTCTTGATGCCGCCGCGCGCGGCGGCCAGCAGCTTCTCCTTGAGGCCGCCGATCGGCAGCACACGACCGCGCAGCGTGATCTCGCCGGTCATCGCGACATCGTGGCGAACCGGAATGCCGGTCATCACCGAGATGATCGCGGTGGCCATCGCGACGCCCGCCGAGGGGCCGTCCTTCGGGGTCGCCCCCTCCGGAACGTGGACGTGGATGTCGCGGCGCTCGAACAGCGGCGGCTCGATGCCGAAGGCGACCGCGCGCGAGCGCACGTAGGACGCGGCCGCCGAGATCGACTCCTTCATCACGTCGCGCAGGTTGCCGGTGACGGTCATCTTGCCCTTGCCGGGCATCATCACGCCCTCGATGGTCAATAGTTCGCCGCCGACATCGGTCCAGGCAAGGCCGGTCACGATACCGACCTGATCCTCGCTCTCGATCTCGCCATAGCGATACTTCGGTACGCCGAGGAAATCCTCGACCGTCTTTTCGGTGACGCGGATCACCTTCTTCTTGGAGATCATCAGCTCCTTCACCGCCTTGCGGGCGAGCGTCGACAGCTCACGCTCAAGGTTACGCACGCCCGCCTCGCGGGTGTAGCGGCGGATGACCAGCAGCAGCGCTGCGTCGTCGATCGACCATTCCTTGGAGGCCAGGCCGTGCTTGGCGAGCGTGTTCGGGATCAGGTGCTTGCGCGCGATCTCGACCTTCTCGTTCTCGGTGTAGCCGGCGATACGGATGATCTCCATGCGGTCCATCAGCGGCCCGGGAATATTGAGCGTATTCGCGGTGGTGATGAACATCACGTTGGAGAGGTCGTAATCCACCTCCAGATAGTGGTCGTTGAACGTCGCGTTCTGCTCGGGGTCGAGCACCTCGAGGAGCGCCGAGGACGGATCGCCGCGGAAGTCGGCGCCCATCTTGTCGATCTCGTCGAGCAGGAACAGCGGGTTCGAGGTCTTGGCCTTGCGCATCGACTGGATGATCTTGCCGGGCATCGAGCCGATATAGGTGCGCCGATGGCCGCGAATCTCGGCCTCGTCGCGCACGCCGCCGAGCGACACGCGCACGAACTCGCGCCCCGTGGCCTTGGCGATCGACTTGCCGAGTGAGGTCTTGCCGACGCCCGGAGGGCCGACCAGGCACAGGATCGGGCCGGTCAGCTTGTTGGCGCGCGACTGCACCGCAAGGTACTCGACGATGCGGTCCTTGACCTTCTCAAGCCCATAGTGGTCGGCATCGAGCACCGCCTGCGCGGCGGGAAGATCCTTCTTGACCTTGGACTTCTTCGCCCACGGGATCGACAACAGCCAGTCGAGATAGTTGCGCACGACGGTGGCTTCCGCCGACATCGGCGACATCTGGCGCAGCTTCTTCAGTTCGTGCTGCGCCTTCTCGCGGGCTTCCTTGGAGAGCTTGGTCTTGGCGATCTTCTCTTCGAGGTCGGCCAGTTCGTCGCGGCCCTCCTCGTCGCCCAGCTCCTTCTGGATCGCCTTCATCTGCTCGTTGAGATAGTACTCGCGCTGCGTCTTCTCCATCTGCCGCTTGACGCGCGAGCGGATGCGCTTCTCGACCTGCAGCACGGAAATCTCGCTCTCCATCAGGCCGAGCACCTTCTCCAGGCGCTTGGACACCGACAGCGTTTCGAGAATGTCCTGCCGGTCGGCGATCTTGACCGCGAGGTGCGAGGCGATGGTGTCGCCGAGCTTGGCGAGATCGGTGATCTGCTGCACCACGCCGACCACCTCGGCGGAAATCTTCTTGTTGAGCTTCACATAGCTCTCGAAGTCGGACACCACCGAGCGCGCCAGCGCTTCCGCCTCGACCGTGCCGACGTCGGTGTCGGCCAGCGCCACGGCGGACGCCTCGTAGAATTCGGAGCGGTCGGTGTAGCTTTCGACGCGCGCGCGCGACAGGCCCTCGACCAGCACCTTGACGGTACCGTCGGGCAGCTTGAGCAACTGCAATACGCTGGCGAGCGTGCCGATCTCGTAAATGGTATCCGGGCTCGGATCGTCGTCGGACGCATTCTTCTGCGTCGCCAGCATGATCAGCGCGTCGGTCTTCATCACCTCTTCGAGCGCGCGAATGGATTTTTCGCGGCCGACGAACAGCGGCACGATCATGTGCGGGAAGACGACGATGTCGCGCAGCGGCAACACCGGATAGACGTGGCTTTCGCCGGGGACGATCGAAGGCCGAGGCTTGGAGGCTGTCATCGCCTGTTCCTTATACTGTGCCCCCTTGCACGCAGCCCGCCGTTGACGCCGCCGCCACAAGGTGCCGAAAAGACCCGTCAGGGTCGAATGTCCGGAGGAAGGAAAACGTCCGCGGCGCACGACCGCGAAAGGTGCTTTCGCCCGACCGGGCGACCGGCTGTCGCGAATCCTGAAAACCGCCGGCCACTACCGGCATTAGGTGGCGATGCGCCGACAAGGTGTCAAGTGAGCCAAAAATGCCGGTCAACAACAATAAGTCTCGCCCGAATCAGGGAAATCCCGGCGGCGCCTGCTTGTCTCCGACGTCACCCGCGGGCCTGACCCGCGGGTCCATCCGCTCAAAAAGAGGGATTGCCGGGCCATCGCCCGGCAACAACGGCCGGCGGCGCCGGGACACGGCCGCCTCACGCGCTGGCGGGGCTTTCGGCGGTACGATCAGACCGGTCGGCGTAGATGTACAGCGGCCGCGCGGTTCCCTCGACCACCTCGCGCGAGATCACCACCTCCTCGACGCCCTCGAGCCCCGGCAGGTCGAACATCGTCTCCAGCAAAATGCTTTCGAGGATGGAGCGCAGGCCGCGCGCGCCGGTCTTGCGCTCGATCGCCTTGCGCGCCACCGCGCCCAGCGCCTCGTCGGCGAAGGTCAGCTCGATGTTCTCCATCTCGAACAGCCGCTGATACTGCTTGACCAGCGCGTTCTTCGGGTCGGTCAGGATCTTCTTGAGCGACGCCTCGTCGAGGTCCTCGAGCGTCGCCACCACCGGCAGGCGGCCGACGAATTCGGGGATCAGCCCGTACTTGAGCAGGTCCTCCGGCTCGACCTCGCGGAAGATTTCACCGGTGCGGCGATCCTCCGGCGCCATCACCTGCGCGCCGAAGCCGATCGAAGTGGTACGACCGCGCGCCGAGATGATCTTCTCAAGGCCGGCAAAGGCACCGCCGCAGATGAACAGGATGTTGGTGGTATCGACCTGCAAGAACTCCTGCTGCGGATGCTTGCGCCCGCCCTGCGGCGGCACGGAGGCGACGGTGCCTTCCATGATCTTCAGCAGCGCCTGCTGCACGCCCTCGCCCGACACGTCGCGGGTGATCGAGGGGTTGTCGGACTTGCGCGAAATCTTGTCGATCTCGTCGATATAGACGATGCCGCGCTGCGCCCGCTCGACGTTATAGTCGGCGGCCTGCAACAGCTTGAGGATGATGTTCTCGACGTCCTCGCCGACGTAGCCGGCTTCGGTCAGCGTCGTCGCATCCGCCATCGTGAACGGCACGTCGAGGATGCGCGCCAGCGTCTGCGCCAGCAGCGTCTTGCCGGAGCCGGTCGGGCCGATCAACAGGATGTTCGACTTCGCCAGTTCGACGTCGTTGTGCTTGGTCTGATGGTTGAGCCGCTTGTAGTGGTTATGCACCGCGACCGAGAGCACCTTTTTGGCGTGCGCCTGCCCGATGACGTAGTCGTCGAGCACCTTGCAGATTTCCTTCGGGGTCGGAATGCCGTCGCGCGACTTCACGAGCGAGGACTTGTTCTCCTCGCGGATGATGTCCATGCACAGTTCGACGCATTCGTCGCAGATGAACACCGTCGGTCCGGCGATCAGCTTGCGGACTTCGTGCTGGCTCTTTCCGCAGAACGAGCAATACAGGGTGTTCTTGGAGTCGCTGCTTCCGACCTTGCTCATTCCAGTCTCCGTCCGCCTCGATCGCTTCGTTCGTCCTGCATCGGAGATGCAACAGCCGTGCCGGAAGCGACCTTCTCCTTCTCCAGAGGTCGCGGACAGCCCGCGACCCGTTCACAAACCCCCACGCCTTTGGACCGGTTCGCAAGCCTTTTCGCAAGCCTTGCGAACCATGCTGTCATCCGACTATCAAGAATTCACTAACCGGAGAACAGCCCCATCTTGGACCTAGAGCCTTTCTTTAGTGCGATCAGACCGCTCTCTCTCCGATCAGACTGCACGCACGGCTCCAGGTTTCAGTTCCATTGCAGTTTTGTCGCGCATTCTTCGCAAAACCCGTCCACCCTGCCTGACAGCGGGAACGACCGTTGGGACCATAGCGTGATTTGGTGCCCCGGGGCGAGCTTTTCCAACCGGATTTTCCAGCCCGCAGCGGAACCCGCGCAGCGGAACAGCGGGGGAACGAATGCGATCCAAACGCAGGCGGCCAACCGCGCTCAGGACGCTTTCGGCTGGACGTCCTCGGGGCGACGGTCGAGCACCTTGTCGATCAGGCCGAACTCCCTGGCCATCTCGGAGGTGAGGAACTTGTCGCGCTCCAGCGCGTCCTCGATCGCCTTGTACTCCTGCCCGGTGTGCTTGACGTAGATCTCGTTGAGCCGCTTCTTCAGGTTCAGGATTTCCTGGGCATGCAGCATGATGTCGGTGGCCTGGCCCTGAAAGCCGCCGGACGGCTGATGCACCATGATGCGGGCGTTCGGCAACGCAAAGCGCATGTCCTTCTCGCCGGCCGCGAGCAGCAGCGAGCCCATCGAGGCCGCCTGCCCGGTGCACAGCGTCGAAACCGGCGGGCGGATGAACTGCATGGTGTCGTAGATCGCCAGCCCCGACGTCACCACCCCGCCCGGCGAGTTGATGTACATCGAGATCTCCTTCTTCGGATTCTCGGCTTCGAGAAACAGAAGCTGCGCGACCGTCAGCGTGGACATGCCATCCTCGACCGGGCCGGTGACGAAGATGATGCGCTCCTTGAGGAGACGCGAGAAGATGTCGTAGGCCCGCTCGCCGCGGTTGGTCTGTTCGACCACCATCGGCACAAGGTTCATGTAGGTCTCGATCGGATCGCGCATGGATCACCTGAAAGTTATCGGAAGAAGGGGCACATGCCGCCCTGCGGCACGGCCCGGCCGCTGACTGCATGCGCCCGGGTATGGGGCCGTCCCATGGTCGCCGCCACCAGATATATCGCCGCCACTAGATATGCCGCCGCCGCGCGGAGGCAAGACCTGTCGCGACGGCGACCACTCAAGCCGATTCGCGGCGGTGCCGCCAAGCCGGAAACGCGGCAGGCGGCGGCACTTCCCGGCGACATGCTTAATGCGACTCACGCCGCCGTGGCGTCTTCCTCGTCGTCCTTGAACAGTTCGTCGCGGCTGACCGGCTTGTCGGTCACCTTGGCGAGCTCGAGGAGGAAATCGACCACCTTGTCCTCGTAGATCGGCGCACGAAGCTGCGCCAGCGCCTGCGGGTTGCTGCGGTAGAAGTCCCAGACCTCCTTTTCGCGGCCCGGCATCTGGCGCGCGCGTTCGACCACGGCGCGGCTGACCTCGTCGTCGGTCACGGTGATGGCGTTCTTCTCGCCGATCTCCGACAGCACGAGGCCGAGCCGGACGCGACGGTCGGCGATGCGGCGATAGTCCTCCATCGCCTTGTCCTCGGTGGTGTCCTCGTCGGCAAAGGTTTTGCCGGTGGAGGCCATCTCGGACTTGATGGAATCCCACATCAGCTTGAACTCGTCCTCGACCAGCGACGGCGGCGGATCGAACCGGTGCGCCTCGTCGAGGCGGTCGAGCAGCTTGCGCTTGACGCGCTGGCGCGACAGCGCGGCGTATTCGGCCTTCATGCGCTCGCGCACGGCGTCCTTGAGCTTGTCGAGCGATTCCAGGCCGAGCGTCTTGGCGAACTCGTCGTCGATGACGGTCTCGCCCGGCGCCTCGATCAATGTCGCGGTGGTCTCGAACTCGGCCGGCTTGCCGGCCAGTTCGGCGTTGCCGTAGTTCGGCGGGAACGACACTTTCAGCGTCCGCGTCTCGCCGACACCGATGCCGATCAACTGCTCCTCGAAGCCCGGAATGAAGGTGTTGGAGCCGATCTGCACGGCGATCCCCTCGCCGCTGCCGCCCTCGAACGGCGTGCCGTCGATGGTGCCCTTGAACGAGATGGTGACACGGTCGCCGCTCTCGGCCTTCGTGCCCTCGGCCTTGGCCGCGTAGGGCCGGTTCTGGTCGGCGATGCGCTGGATGGCCTCGTCCACGTCGGATTCGGCGACTTCGGCGACCGGCCGCTCGACCTCAAAACTCTTGAAATCGGCGAGCGCGATCGGCGGCACCACTTCGACCGCGACGGTGTAGGTCAAATCGCTCTTGCCCTCGAGCAGCGCCTCGACCGCCTCCTTCTCCTCCGGCATCGTCACCTTCGGCTCGGTGGCGAGGCGGAAGCCCCGCTCGGTGAAGACGCGCGAATTGGTGTCGCGGATCAACTGCTCGATGGTCTCGGCCTTGACCGAGCGGCCGTACAGCTTCTTCAGGTGGGCCACCGGCACCTTGCCGGGGCGAAAGCCGTTGAGCCGCACCTTGTCCTTGAGGTCGACGAGCTTTTCATCGACCTTGGCGTCGATGTCCGCGGCCGGAACGCTGATCTCGAATTCGTGCTTCAGTCCGTCGGCGACGGTTTCCTTCACCTGCATGGCGTCGATCTTCTTCCGCTTGTCCCGCCGCGCGGCGGGCGATGTTGGTCTTTCCGAACGCTCAAAACGCGCGCTTTGCGCGCCAGACGCCCGATCATGATGGGCAGATAACCGCGCGGCCACCGATCCCGGCCCGCTGCGAGCCGCCGCTGATCGCATGACCGCGATGACTATTCAAGAATAAGTCGCCGCGTGACCGATCCGGCAACCCGCCCCGTCCGGCCGGCGCCGGACAGACCGCCACGCGCCGGTTCCGGGATGCGGGTCCGCAGCCGCCGAAATCGGCACCCGGTCGACAGGGGCGTCGGATAACCCTGCCATCTATACGGTTTTGCCGGCATTTCCAACCGGCAAATCGGCGCGGCTTCTACCGGGGGCGAAACGGGAACAACCGCCGCCCTCAGACCACCGACGCCTCCGGCCTCAGCAGCCGCTCGACCGCGAATGCCGTGCGCAGCAGCGCCTCGTCGCGGCCTCCCGCCGCCGCCAGCGACAGCCCGACCGGGACAGCGCCGGGCGCCTGGATCGGCAGCGTAATGGCGCAGCCATCCACGAAGTTGATCAGGCCCGCGCTTTTGAGCAGCTTCATCTGGGTGGCATGGAAGAACGCGTCGTCGCCTTCGAACGCAGCCAGCGGCGGGGCGACGATCGGCGCGGTCGGCAGCAGCAACGCATCGAAATCCCGCGCAAGACGGGTGAACGCCTCGACCACCTCGGCGCGCTCGCGCAGCGTTTCGAGATAGTCCACCGCCGTCATCGCCTGCCCGCGCATCACCCGCGACAGAATGCGCGGATCGAACTCGGCGGCGCGGTGCGGCAACAGGTGCTGGTGTCGCGCATAGGATTCCGCCGCCTGCATGCCACCCTTGGCGTTGGCATGGGCAACCTTGACGACGTCGGGAAAGGTGACATCGACCAGCATCGCGCCGGCCGCGTGCAAGTTCGCCAGCGCGCGTTCGTAAGCGGCGGCAACGGCGTCCTCCATATCGTCGGTGACGTAGTTGCGCAGCACCCCGAAGCGCAGCCGCGACAGCGGCGGCGCGTCCGCACCATCCCAGGCGCAGTCCTCATCGCGCAGCACCGCATCAAGCATCGCGCAGCAGGTCACCGTGTGACCAATCGGACCGGCACTGTCGAGCAATTTCGCCAGCGAGCCGGCGCCCTGCAACGGCACGCGCCGCGCGGTCGGCTTGAAGCCGGTGACGCCGCACAGCGCCGCCGGCACACGGATCGAGCCGCCGGTATCGGAGGCCAGCGCCACCGACGCCATACCATCGGTCACGCTCACGACCGCGCCCGACGACGAACCGCCCGGCGTCCGCCCGGTCGCACGGTCATACGGGTTGAGCGGCGTGCCGTAGTGCGGGTTCAGTCCGGCAGTCGAAAAGGCGAACTCAGGCAGGTTGGTGCGGCCGACCATCACCATGCCGGCGGCGCGGATGCGGCGGATGACCGCCGCGTCGCGGGTGGCCTTCGGGCCGCCGGCATAGACTTTTGAGCCGAAATGCATCGACGAGCCCGCCACCTCGAACGCTTCCTTGATCGAGATCGGAATGCCGGCCAACGGCGAGATGGTCATGCCTTCCTTGCGCATGGCATCGACCGCCCGCGCCATTGCCCGCGCACCCTCCGGGTAGACCGTCAGAAACGCGCGTGACCCCTCGCCCTGCGGATCGGCGATCCGCTGCAGCGCCTCTTCGACGAGTTGCTCGCTGGTGACGACGCCCTCGCGCAGATCGCGGACAATCGCCGCAAGCGGCCGGCGGACCAGGCTGGAAGCGGGTGTCATGCGTTCGACCTTTCTCAACCCATGCTGCCGATATAGGCTTCCTGCACCGCCGGATCCGCGGCAAGCTCCGCAGCGGACCCGTGGCGCACGATGCGGCCGCGATCCATCACGAACGCGACTTCGGCAAGTTCGAGCGCGGTAGCGACGTCCTGCTCGACCAGGAAGATGGCAAGCCCCTCCCCGCTCAGGGCCTTGAGGTCGGCGACGAGCTGATCGACCATCACCGGTGACAGGCCGAGCGACAGTTCGTCGATCATCAACAGCTTCGGCTTGCTCATCAGCCCGCGGCCAATGGCGCACATCTGCTGCTCGCCGCCGGACATCGTGCCGGCGGCCTGCGTGCGGCGCTCGCGCAGCTTCGGGAACACCTCATAGACCCATTCGAGGTCGCGATGGAGATCGGCGTTGCTGCAATCGCGGGCATAGCCGCCCATCAGCAGGTTTTCCTCCACCGTCATCGGGCCGAACAGCCGGCGGCCTTCGGGCACATGAGCGATGCCGGCGCGCAACACAGCACTCGGATCCTGATTGAAGATCGAGCGGCCTTCCCATGTCATCGCACCGCTGCGAGCGGTCACGATGCCACTGATAACGCGCATCAGCGTGGTCTTGCCGGCGCCGTTCGATCCGATCAGCGCGGTGATGCCGGAGGCGGGCACGGCGAGATCGATATCCCACAGCACCGTGACATCGCCGTAGCCAGCGGTGAGGTTCGAGATCGTGAGGCTGTCGGTGGTCATTGGCCGTGCCTCTTGTCGAGATATTTTTTGCCGAGATAAGCCTCGATCACCGCCGGATCGCGGGCAATGTCCTGCGGCGAGCCGTCGGCGATCAGCCGGCCCTGCTGCAACACGATGACGCGCGAGCAGATCGACATCACCACCTTCATCAGGTGCTCGATCAGCACGATGGTGATGCCCTCGTCGGCCAGTTCGCGGATCAGCCGCGACGCCTGATCGATCTCGGCGCTGTTGAGGCCGGCATTGACTTCGTCGAGAAACACGATCTTCGGCCGGATCGCGATCGCCTTGGCCAGTTCCAGCCGCTTGCGCATCGCCAGCGTCAGCGCCGCCGCCGATTTGTGCGCCGACGGCGTCAGGCCGACGCGCTCGATGATCGGCAGCGCGGCCGCGCGGGCCGAGGCCGGCGAGTGGCCGCCTTGCGAGAACAGGAGTGCCGCCGCAACGTTATCGACGACATCCATCTGGTTGAACGGCTGCACGATCTGAAAGGTGCGGGCCATGCCGAGGTGCGCTGCGTGATACGGCTTGATCCTGTTGAGGCTCTGGCCGTTGAAGCTCACCTTGCCGGACGACAGCGGGATCACGCCGGTGATCAGGTTGACCAGCGTGGTCTTGCCGGCGCCGTTGGGGCCGATCAGACCGACGATGCGTCCGGGTTCGAACGTGGTGGTGACGTTGTCCACCGCGGCCAGGCCGCCGAAGCTGCGGCTGACGCCGTGCAATTCCAGCATGCTCATGGCGTCACCGCCTTGCCGCGCAGCCGCAGGTGCAGCGATCCCAATCCATGCGGCAGGAACAACACCAGTCCGACCACCGTCAGGCCGATGATGCCGCTGGAGAAGTCGAGATAGTTGCGCCAGATCACCTCCTCGGCAGCGATGTAGACGATGGCGCCGACGATCGCGCCGACCGAGCTGCCGACGCCGCCGATCAGGGCCATCACCACCGGCTTGATGGTCAGCAGGATATCGAACACGTCGCCCGGCTCGATATAGTGCACCCAGCTTGCGTAGACCCCGCCGGCCATCGCCACGAACACGCCCGACAGCGCGAAGGCGAGCGTCTTGTAGAGGGTCGAGTTGATGCCGATCATTTCCGCCGCGCCTTCGGCCTGACGGATGCAGGACAAAGCGAAACCGATCTTGGAGCGCTCGACCACGAGGCAGACCACCGCCGTCAGCGCCAACAGTCCCCACATCGCGAAGAAGAACAGGCTGGCCTCGGCGAAGATGCCGAGGTCGGCGTTGCGTGGAATGTTCAACCCCATGCCGCCGCCGGTCAGGTCGGTGGCGGAGTTGGCGATCTCGCGCAACAGTTCGACGCAGGCAAGCGTCGCAATCGCAAAGTAATGGCCCTTTAGCCGCAGCAGGATGAAGCCGATGATCGCCGCAACCACGAAGGCGACCACACCGGCGGCGGCGATCGAGACCGGCAGCGCGACGCCGAGCGTGGCAAGGATCCCCGAAGTATAGGCGCCGAGCCCGAAGAAGGCGGCGGTGCCGAACGACGGGTAGCCGGTCAGGCCGCCGATCAGATTCCAGGAGGCGGCCATCACCGCATACATGCAGGCGAGCGTCGCCATGCGCATCAGATAGGTGTCGCCGGTGAGCGGCGCCGCCGCCAGCCCGACAAGAACGACACCGAGGATGATGTACTTGCTCATTCGAAGCCCCAACGACCGAGGATGCCCTGCGGACGCACCACGAGAAACAGGATCAGCAGGCCGAACGACAGCATGACCGCGAATTCGGGGCCGAGCGCATAGGCACCGAACGTCTCGACCAGGCCCAGCAGCAACCCGCCGAGCACCGCGCCCGGCACGCTGCCGAGGCCGCCAAGCACGCAGACCACGAACGCCTTGCCGAGAAAGGCATAGGAGGCGACCGGCGCGATCGGGAACGTCAGTGCCAGCAATGTGCCCGCCGACGCCGCCATCGCGGTGCCGATGCCGAAGGCGATGGCGTAGATCGACGGGATATTGACGCCGAGCAGCCTTGCCGCGCCCTGATCGACACGCACCGCAACGATG
The DNA here is from genome assembly GCA_003576765.1 of Pseudomonadota bacterium. Taxonomy (GTDB): domain Bacteria; phylum Pseudomonadota; class Alphaproteobacteria; order Rhizobiales; family Xanthobacteraceae; genus PRO6. Next base: position 69,604 of record QEVP01000004.1, on the reverse strand, counting down.
GCGCGGCCGACGCGCGACTTGCGCAGCACGATGTAGAGCGCCAGCGTCAGCAGAAGCGCGAAGATCATCGCGATCAGCCGGTCGACCGGCACCACCACTGAGCCGAACGCCAGCGAGCCGAGCGCCGGATCGAGCTTCAGGGACCGATAATCGGCCTTGAAGACATACAGCATCGCGTTCTGGATGATCAGATCGAGGCCGAACGTCAGCGTCAGGCTGAGCAGCACGGGTGCCGCAATCACGCGGTTGATCAGGAAACGCTGGATCAGGTAGCCGATGCCGAAGAACAGCACCGCGGCCACCGCCAGCGACCACCATGGCGCCAGCCCGATCGATAGGTACAAGCCGAGCGCGAGATAGGCCCCGAGCACGATGAACGAGCCGTGCATCAGGTTGATGACGTTCAACACGCCCCAGACGAGCGAGAAGCCGGCTGCGATACACGCATACAGCGACCCGAGGACGAGTCCGTTCACCAGGATCTGGACGAAGATCATCAACGTCTCCCAACGATCTCCGGAAGGCTCCCGCCCCCGGAGATCGCGCTTGGATAAGGCTTCTTACTTCACGCCGAGGCGCAGATCGCCCTGCTTGGTCGCTTCCGGATAGAGCACCACGGTCTTGCCGTCACGAAGCTGGAAGATCGGCGGATCGTAGGAGTTGGCCTGGCCGATCTCGTTGAACTTGATCGGGCCGAAGAAGGTCTTGGCGTCGAGGCTTGCCAGCGCATCGCGTACTTTCTCGCGATCCGTCGTGCCGGCCTTTTCGATGGCCAGTTGCAGCGCCACCGCGGCAACGGTGTAGGACGCATGGCCGTAGTCGGGAACGATGCCGAACTTGTCCTTGAACGCCTTGATGTAGCCTTCGGTCGAGCCGAACACGTCTTCCGACGTGTAGCGCACGGCGGCATCCCACCACGACGCGCCGGTGATGTTCTCGGAGCCGGCGACACCCGCCGCCTCGACGAACTCCGGATAGGACGGCCCGGTCAGCATGGTGATCAGCGGCGCCTCCAGGCGCTGGTCGATCATCTGCTTGCGGATCATCAGGTTGTCGTTGGTGTAGCCGAACACGAAAATCCAGTCGGGGGCGGCCGCCTTGAGCTGCGACAGCGCCGAGGAATGATCGAGCGCGGTGATCGCGTATTTTTCGTTGAAGACAATATCGAGGCCGTTCTTCTTGGCGGTCTGCTCGACAGCCTGCGACAGCGCCAGCGGGAACAGGTCATTGCGGGTGTAGATCGCAACCTTCTTCAGGCTCGGCAGGTCGCGCTTGGCGATAGGGAACAGCGGCGCGAGCAGCGTCTCGTTCGGCGTATAGGTGCCGAACAGGTAGCGCGGCTTCTGGTCGAACACCTGGGTCGACGACGCGGTCGCCGCGACCGTCGGCACCTTGTACTTCTCGGACACGTTGCTGGCGGCCTTGGCCGCGCCCGAGCCGTGCGGCGAGAACAGGAAGTCGACCTTCTCCTGCGTGATCAGGCCCTCGGCCGCCTGCACCGCCTTTGGCGTATTCGACTGGTAATCGACGAAGGCGATCTCGACTTTCATCTTGCGGTCGCCGACCTTGATGCCGCCGGCCTTGTTGACCATCTCCATCCAGATCTCAAAGCCCTGTTTCGCTTTCAGGGCTTCGGGCGACAGCGCGCCGGTCAACGGCAGCGGCGCGCCGAACTTGATGACGTCCTTGGCCTGCGCCTGCGCCGCGCTGACCATCGTGCCGGCCACCAGCGCAGCGACCGCGGCGGACCATCCCACCGAACGGAAATCTCGAAATGCAAACGTCATGGCGTCTCCTTAAGGGTTAGCTGTTTTCTTCCCAGTTTGGCTTAGACGTGTCCGAACTTCTTCAGCGCGTCGGCAAGCGACAACCCTTGCGACAGTTCCTGCCGGATGCTGACTTCGGTGCGGGTCAGCTTCTCCGCTTCCACCAGCACCTTCTCCACCAGCGCCGCGGGGATGACGATCACGCCATCCTCGTCGCCGAGGATGAAATCGCCGGGCGCGACCTCGACGAAGCGGCTGGTGGCGCCGCGCAGCTTGACCGGCACCTGGTGCGCGTTGACCTTCCAGCGGCCGATCGACTGCACCGGCGTGCGATAGCGGGCATAGACCGGGTAGCCGCACTCCCTGATCCAGCGCACGTCGCGGATGCCGCCATCGACCAGCGCCCCGACCGAGCCGCGCTCCTGCATGCCAAGCGCGATCAGTTCGCCGAAATAGCAGATGCCCTCGCCGTCGCCGGACCACACCGAGATTTCGCCGGCGCCGATGCCCTGGCACGCCTGCATCTTCTCGGCATCGCCGCCCTGCGGATACGGCGTCATCTGGCCGCGAATGGTGTAGGCGAAGCCGGCGAGCTTGCCGCCGTCAGCCGGGTAAGGGGCGAAATCCGAATGCAGCCCCTGATCGAAGTAGCCGAGCGTATCGAGCACGTCGGCGACGTTGGAGGTGTCGACCTCGCGGTAGCGGGCGCGGATGGAGTCTTTGCTGTCCTGATTCATGTCACCCTCACACGTTGGCGATGTAGCCGCCATCGACGCGGACGATGGAGCCGGTGATGTAGGAGGCGCGGCGACTGGCGAGGAATGCCACCGCGTCGGCATATTCCTCAGGATCGCCGTAGCGGCCCATCGGGATCGCGGCGAGGCTCTCGGCCCGCACGTCCTCGACCGCGCGGTTCTCCCGCTTGGCCTTGGCGGCATCGAGCGCCTTGATGCGGGCGGTGGCGATCCGGCCCGGCACGATGATGTTCGAGGTGATGTTGTCGGGCGCCACTTCGCGCGCCAGCGTCTTCGACCAGCCGACCAGCGTCGAGCGCAGCGCGTTCGACAGCCCGAGATTGGGAATGGGCGCGATCACGCCCGACGAGGCGCTGGTAATGATGCGGCCGAAGCGGCGTTCGCGCATACCGGGCAGCACCGCGTCGGTGATGGCGATCACCGACAGCACCATGGCCTCGAACTGCTTGCGCCAGTCGGCAACCGCAACGCCGGAGATCGGCGACGGCGGCGGCCCGCCGGTGTTGTTGACAAGAATATCGATGCCGCCGGTGGCCGCGAGAATATCGTCGAGCCGGCTCTCAGGCCCGCTGGTATGGACGATATCCCAGACGAAGGCTTGCGCGCTGCCGCCGGCCGCGGCGATGGCCGCCGCCGTCGCTTCGAGCGCAGCGCCATCGACGTCGGCGATGGCAAGCGTCGCGCCCTCGCGGGCGAGTGCGCGCGCGATGGCGCCGCCAAGTCCGCCGCCGGCGCCGAGCACCAGTGCGGTAGAGCCTTTGATGCCGAGATCCATCGTATCGTTCCTCGTGGTCAGGTGCCGACGCGCAGCGGCGCGCGCTGCTTGCGCAGGAAGGCGATCACCGACAGCGCGGTGATGCGGCCTGTCTTGGGGTTGTCGGAAGGGATGTTCTCGATGGCCATCGAGAAGCTCGCCGAATCCGCATCGACCTCGATGCGGTGCTGGTTGCGCGTCGCAGCGGGATCGGCCCAGACTTCGAGCACCGTGCGGTCCGGCCCGATGCCGGCCAGCGACAGCGCGACCGCGACGTTGAGGTTGGCCGGAAAACCCTTCGCGGCCTCGCGGGCGCTGCCCTCGAAGATTTTCTTCGGCGCCGTGATGTTCTCGATCTCGATGCCGTTCTCGATGATGTAGGGGGCGCCGGCAAAGCCGCGCACCGGCTTGCGCGACACCATGCGCACCGACTTGATCGTGCCTTCGGCCGCCGCCGTCACCGCATCGAGACCGATCAGCGCGCCGGTCGGCACCACGATCTGGCCGCGATGCTTCCGCGCCAGCGCAATCAGGTCGTCGTGGCTGAGCAGTGCGCCGGCGCTCAGCACGATGGCGGTCTTGCCGCGGCTGACGAACGGCCCGACGATGGATTCGACGAGATGGCTCGGCGCACATTCGATGACGAGATCGGCGACATCCGCCAGTTCGTCGATGGCACGAATGGCCGGCGGCCGCTTCAGCCCGGCCAGGAAGTCGCGATGCTTGTCGGGATTGCTGACAGCCACCGCGCTCAGCGTCAGTCCGTCGATCCCCTCGTCCAGCGCCTGCGCCACCGTGCGGCCGATCGGCCCGAGGCCGACAATAGCCACCCGCGTCGGGGCATGATCGCTGCTTACTGTCTCAGTCATGTCCTGGTTCACTCGATTCCGCTCGTCACGCCGACACGCTAGGCCGCGGGCGGCTGCCTCGACAAACGAGATAAATTCCCCTATGCTTGAGAAAATCTCATGTATGGCGACGTCCCCTCCGGGCCTCGCCCGAAAGCGTGGGCGCCAATGAAGAGGCATCAGGGCAAGCGTCGTTTGCCGCCGCTCGGCAGCCTGCGCGGTTTCGAGGCGGCGGCGCGGCATATGTCGTTTCGCGACGCGGCCAACGAACTGCAACTGACGGAAGGCGCTGTCAGCCGCCAGATCAAGACGCTGGAACTCAGCCTCGGCGTGGCGCTGTTCGTGCGCAAGACGCGGCAGGTGCATCTCACCAAGGAAGGCGAGCGGCTGTTTCAGGCCGTGCGTGAGGCGCTCGATCTCGTCGAGCAGGCGGTGGTGCGGATCAAGGAGCCGCCGCGCCGCAAGACGCTGTTGCTGTCGGCACTGCCGACGCTGACCTCACGGTGGATCATGCCGCGGCTGCATGAGTTCATCAAACACGACCGCCACATCGACGTGCGGATCGTGGCCTCGCTCGATCCCGTCGATCTCTCCGACGGCCATATCGACATCGCCATCCGCGTCGGACGGTTGCCGGGCGCGCGGACGGCGGTTGAGGCGCGGCCACGTATCGAGCATACGATGGTGGAGAACTGGGACGGCGTGCGCGCCGACGAACTGTTTCCCGACGTGCTGGTGCCGGTCTGCGCGCCGACCCTGCTCGGGCGGCGGCGCATCAAGGAGGCGAAGGACCTGTTGCACTATCCCCTGATCCACACTTCGACGCGCCGCTTCGCCTGGAACGACTGGCTGCGCGGGCACGGCGTGACAAAATTGCCCCGCGCCGACCGAACCCTCGAATTCGGACATTTCTTCATGTCGATCGAGGCGGCGCTGCATGGGCAAGGGATCGCCATCATTCCGCGGATCATTCTGGCGCTCTACAAGGAGGCGTCGCGGCTGCATCGCCCGATCGAGGCGACGCTGCCGAGCGCGGGCAGCTACTATCTGCTGGTGCCGGACGCACGGCTCAAGGTGCCGGAGGTCGCCATGCTGCACCGCTGGCTGTTGTCGGAGGCGGCAGCGCTGCGCCCGCTGGCGTGACGGCGCAGGCCGCCATGGTCCGGCCCGGCGAAGCAGCCACATGACACGGCGCGAGGTGGTGCGGGCGGAGGGACTCGAACCCCCACAACTTTCGTCACCGGAACCTAAATCCGGCGCGTCTACCAGTTCCGCCACGCCCGCAAGCGGCCAAGGCCGCGACGCCGCAAGCGGCGGGCTATACCATGGCGGCGCCGTTCGCGGCAAAAAATGCCATCTCCGACTGCCAGACTTCGCCGCACCTTCAAGCCCCGGACAATCGCTCACCCGCCATGCTCGAAAGCCTGCCATGATCCTGACCCGCCCGCTGACCCGCCGCACGCTGCTTGTCGCCGCAGCCGGTGCGCTGACCCTGCCGGCGGTGCTGCGCGCCGCCGCGCAGCCGGGCGCCGCCCCGCTGACGCTGCGAGCGCGGCCGGGTTCGGCAAAGCTGCGCGCCGAAGGACCGGCCACCCCGGTCGCGGTGCTCGAGGCCGGCGGCGAGGCCCCCGTTCGCCTGCCGCGCGGCGGGGGAGTCGACGCCACCTTTATCAACGACCTGCCGGTCGCCGCCCGCCTGCGCTGGCGCGGCCTCGATGGCGCACCCGACCTTGCCGCGCTGGCGAACGGGCCGGTCGCACCCGGCGGCCGCGCCGCCTTCACCCTGCCGCTCGCCTTTGCCGGCACCCTCTTCTGCACTGTCGAGCCGGTCGCGGAGCTGCCGCCGGCAACGCTTGCGGTGGTGGTCGAGGAGCTGGCGGCCGGTGCCTACGACCGCGAGGCGACGCTGGTGATCGAAGAATGGCGCCTCGGTGCCGACGGCCGCGCGGTGCTGCCGGGGCAGGCGCCGGGCGACGCCACGGCGGTGTTCACAGTCAACCGGATGCCGGCGGCGGACTTGACGGCACGGGCCCATGAACGCCTGAGGATTCGCTTCATCAACGGATCTCAGCGAACTGTTTTCGCAGTCAGAATTCCGGATCAGACGGTTTATGTCTGGGCCATCGCCTCGCGCCCCGCCGAGCCGTTCGTCGCCCGCAACAGCCAGCTCGTGCTGCCGCCCGGCGGCCGCGTCGATGCGCTGGTTGACGTGGCCACGGCGCCCGGCGCGGAAACGCCGATCCTGCTGCACGACGGCACCCGGCTCCATACCATTGGCCGGTTGACCGGCGCGGAGGGCGGCCCGGTTCGCCCGGAGCCGCTGCCGCCGCCCGCGCCTCTGCCGGCCGAGGGCCTGCCGGCGACGCTCGACCTCGCCCGCGCCGCGCGCGTCACCCTCGACCTTGGCGCGGAGCGGCCCGCTAACGCCCCGGCGTTCGCCCTCAGGCGCGGCCAGGTCGCCGTGCTGGCGCTGAAGAACGATGGCCCGCAGCCGGCCGTGGTGCAGATCGCCGGCCACCACGTCCGCCTGCTCGACCGGCTCGACGACGGCTGGAAGCCGTTCTGGCTCGATACCGTGCTGGTGCCGCCCAGGGTCACCGAGCGGGTCGCCTTCCTTGCCGAGCACGCCGGACGTTTTCCCATCGAGGTCAGGCAACCGGCCTGGGACGCCGCCGGCCGCACCTCCTGGTACGTCGTGGAGTGATCTCAGTAATCGATCCCGAAGCGGTCGTAGAGCCGGCGGAACACCGCCGGCAGCACCTCGGGCAGGTCCTCGGCGATCAGGCCGGGCCCGGCCTCGTGACCGGCCTCCCCGTGCATCCACACCGCCGCGCTTGCCGCCTCGAACGCCGGCATACCCTGCGCCAGCATCGCGGCGACCATGCCGGCCAGCACGTCGCCGGAGCCGGCGGTGGAAAGCCATGGCGGCGCGTTGGCGGCAATCGCGGCGCGCCCGTCGGGCGCCGCAACCACCGTATCCGGCCCCTTGAGCAGCACCACGGCGCCGCTCGCGCGCGCCGCGGCACGCGCCTTCTCAAGTTTTGAATGAAGTTGATCTTTATCCGATACATATTTGAATAAACGTGAAAACTCGCCCTCGTGCGGGGTCAGGACAGTGCCCCCCTGATGGGCCGCGACGGCGGCGAACAGCGCGGCCGGATCGTCGGCGAACGAGGTCAGCGCATCGGCGTCGAGCACCACGCCGCGCCGCCCCGACAACGCCGTCAGCACAAAATCCCGCGTCCGCGCACCCACCCCCGCCCCCGGCCCGACCACGCAGGCATTGAAGCGCGGGTCGGCAAGGAGCGCGGCGAAGGCGACCGGGCTCGCCACCTCGCGCACCATCACCGCGGTCAGCGCCGCCGCGTTGACTGCCAGCGCATCCGGGGGCGAGGCGACCGTCGCGAGCCCGGCCCCGCCGCGCAGCGCGCCGCGCGCGGCGAGCCGCGCCGCCCCGGTCGCGGCCAGTCCACCGGAGACGACGACGGCGTGACCCCGACCGTATTTGTGGCCGCCGGCCTGCGGCACCGGGAAGGCGCCTTCCCACAGGTCGGGGTCGTTCTCGAACGTCGCCGGTCGGATCGCCGCCAGCACGCCCCCGCCGATGCCGATCTGGGCCAGCCGCACCCGCCCGCAATGAAACCGCCCCGGCAAAAGCCAGTGCCCCGGCTTGCGGCGGAAGAAGGTGACGGTCTCGGCCGCCTGGACCGCCACCCCCATCACCGCCCCGGTCGTGCCGTTGACGCCGCTCGGCAGATCGACCGCCAGCACCGGCTTACGGCTGACATTGATGGCCTCGATCACGGCCCGCGCCTCGCCCGTGATGTCGCGATCGAGCCCGGCGCCGAACAGCGCATCGATCACCAGCGCCGCGTCCGCGGCCACCCGGGCCACCGTGGCGGCGTCACCCGGCAACACCTCGCCGCGCCACGCCTGCGCAGCGCGCGCCGCATCGCCCTTGAGATCGGCCACCTCGCCGACCAGCGCCACCCTCACCTCGCGGCCCATCGCGGCCAACTCGCCGGCCGCGACAAACCCATCGCCGCCATTGTTGCCGCGCCCGGCGACGACCAGCACGGCGCCCTCCTCCGCAAGGCCGGCGGCGGCCTCGGCCACCGCGCGGCCCGCGTTCTGCATCAGCGCAAAGCCGGGCGTGCCGCCGGCAATCGTCAGCCGGTCGGCCTCGGCCATCTCCGCTGTGGTCAAAAGTTCCATGGCGCCCCTGCTCAGCGTCATGCCCGCACATAGCCGTTCCAAGAACGGCGTTCTATCGAACGCCTATGTCGCGGGCATCCATGTCTTTTTGTAGCACCTCATTAGGAAAGACGTGGATGGCCGGGATAAACCCGGCCATGACGATGAAGGGAGTCAGACATGTCCATGTGACGGTCATCCACGGGCTTGACCCACCCATCCACCCCTTCGCCTGCAGAGGAGGGATAAAGGGAGGAGAGCTGCCTGTTTTTTAGGCATTGAGCCTATTGAACGGGCTGTTCGGGACCACGCACACGCCTATGAAGGCTTTTGACGGCGCGCACACCCGCCCGCAGTCGTCGCGCGCGCCCCGGAGAGTTGCCGTGAAGAAAATCGAAGCCATCATCAAGCCCTTCAAGCTCGACGAGGTGAAGGAGGCGCTACAGGAGATCGGCCTGCAAGGCATCACCGTCACCGAGGCGAAGGGATTCGGCCGCCAGAAGGGACATGCCGAACTCTATCGCGGCGCCGAATACGTCGTCGATTTCCTGCCCAAGGTGAAGATCGAGATCGTGATCGCCGACGATCTGGTGGACAAGGCTGTCGAGGCCATCCGCCGCGCCGCGCAGACCGGCCGCATCGGCGACGGCAAGATTTTCATCTCCTCCATCGAGGAAGCGATCCGCATCCGCACCGGAGAAACCGGCCTCGACGCGATCTGATCCCCGCCCCCCGATTTTCACCGACGTTCGCTCAAGCCCAGAAGACCTAAGAGGTTAGCCATGACGACCGCCCAGGATGTCCTGAAATCCATCAAGGACAACGATGTCAAATATGTCGATCTCCGCTTCACCGATCCGCGCGGCAAGTGGCAGCACGTCACCTTCGACGTCTCGATGGTGGACGAGGACATGTTCGCCGAAGGCACCATGTTCGACGGCTCCTCGATCGCCGGCTGGAAGGCGATCAACGAATCCGACATGGCCCTGATGCCGGACCCGGCGACGGCGGCAATCGATCCGTTCTTCGCCGAGACCACCATGGTCATCACCTGCGACGTGCTGGAGCCGACCACCGGCGAGCCCTACAATCGCGACCCGCGCGGCATCGCCCGCAAGGCGGAGGCGCAGGTGCGCGCCATGGGCGTCGGCGACACCGTCTATGTCGGGCCGGAGGCCGAGTTCTTCGTGTTCGACGACGTGCGCTTCTCGGCCGAGCCGTACCGCACCGGCTTCAAGCTCGACTCGGCGGAACTGCCGATCAACTCCGACACCGAATATGCCGGCGGCAACCTCGGCCACCGCGTCCGCAACAAGGGCGGCTACTTCCCTGTGCCGCCGCAGGACTCGGCCCAGGACATGCGCACCGAGATGCTGGCGGCGATGGCGCGGATGGGCGTCAAGGTCGAGAAGCACCACCACGAGGTCGCTTCTGCCCAGCACGAACTCGGCATGAAGTTCGACACGCTGACCTACATGGCCGACCAGATGCAGGTCTATAAATACTGCATCCATCAGGTCGCCCACGTGTACGGCAAGACCGCGACCTTCATGCCGAAGCCCGTGTTCGGCGACAACGGCTCGGGCATGCACGTCCATATGTCGATCTGGAAGGACGGCAAGCCGACCTTCGCCGGCAACAAGTACGCCGATCTCTCGGAGAACTGCCTCTATTACATCGGCGGCATCATCAAGCACGCCAAGGCCATCAACGCCTTCACCAACCCCTCCACCAACTCCTACAAGCGGCTGGTACCGGGCTATGAGGCGCCGGTGCTGCTCGCCTATTCGGCGCGCAACCGCTCGGCGTCGTGCCGCATTCCCTACACCACCTCGCCGAAGGCCAAGCGCGTCGAGGTCCGCTTCCCCGACCCGATGGCCAACCCCTATCTCGCCTTCGCGGCGATGCTGATGGCCGGCCTCGACGGCATCAAGAACCGCATCGATCCGGGCCCGGCGATGGATAAGGATCTCTACGACCTGCCGAAGGAGGAACTGAAGCAGATCCCGACGGTGTGCGGCTCTCTGCGCGAGGCGCTGGAGAACCTCGACAAGGACCGCGCCTTCCTGAAGGCCGGCGGGGTGTTCGACGACGACTTCATCGACGCCTTCATCGAACTGAAGATGACCGAGGTGATGCGCTACGAGATGACGCCGCACCCGGTCGAGTTCGAGATGTACTATTCGGTGTGAGGGCGGAAAGCCGGGATGCGCTTCGTCTGACGGAGGCGCCCGCCACTCCCGCAGCGTCACCCGCGGGCCTGCCCCGCGGGTCCATCCGCAAAAGAAAGAATGGATAGCCGGGTCAAGCCCGGCTATGACACGGTTGCGAGGCACCGACCCGCCGCAACGAGCCGCCAATGACCCTGCCGAGCCCGACCGACCCCAGCCGGACCGCCCTGCCCGACGCCCGCCCGCTCGCCTGGTCGATCGGCGTCGGCGGCGCGGCCATCGTCGCCTTCGGCGCGTTGCTGGCGCTTATCTGGTACTCCGCCGGAACGCTGCTTCTGATCTTCGCCGGCATCCTGTTCGCCGTGTTCCTCAGCGCGTTGACCAACATGCTCGGCCGCGTCATGGGCGGCGGCCAGACGCTGCGGCTGACGCTGGTGTGCGTGTTCCTCACCGCGCTGTTCACCGGCGCGATCGGGCTCGGCGGCGCCACCATCGCGCAGCAGGCGCGCGCGCTGAGCGACACGCTCAAGACCCAGATCGTCAACGTGAAGGAGTATCTCGACAAGCGCGGCATCGACACCGACCTGTTCAATCTCGGCGCGCTGACCGACCGCACCACCGACAGCGACCCCGCCACGCCGGGCGTGCAGCCGAAGCGCACCAGTCCCGGCTCGCTGCCCAGCGCCGGCGCGATCGCATCGGGCACCGGCACCATCGTCACTCACACCGTGAGGATCCTCGTCGAGATTTTTGGCGCGCTGACCAACATCTTCATCATCATCTTCATCGGCCTGTTGCTCGCCGCCCAGCCGCAGGTCTACACACGCGGGCTGTTGAGCTTCTTTCCACGTCGACATCGCTCGAAAGCGGCCGAGGTCTATTACGACGTGGGCGAGACGCTGCGGCGCTGGATTCTCGGCCAGTTGCTGACCATGACGGCGATCTTCGTCGTCACCTGGCTCGGCCTCAGCCTGATCGGCATACCGGGGGCGCTGGTGCTCGGCTTCCAGGCCGGGCTGTTGTCGTTCATCCCGACGGTCGGCGCGGTGATCGCCGGCGCGATCATCATCCTCGCCAGCCTCGGCTCGGGGCTGACCGCGGTGCTGAGCGCCTTCGGTCTCTACCTGCTGATCCAGTTCCTCGAAGGCAACGTGCTGACGCCGCTGATCCAGCGCCACGCCATCGACATTCCGCCAGCGACGCTGTTCGCCTCGCAGATTTTCCTCGGGGTGCTGTTCGGGCTGTGGGGGATCGCGCTGGCGCTGCCGCTGATCGCTGTCGGCAAGGTCTGCCTCACCCACCTTTACGGCGAGGAAGAGGAAGCGGCGGCGTAGTTCTAGGTCGTCGTCACCGTCTCGGTGTGCTCGACCTCGGGCGGCGCGGCAAAGAACGGCCCGACCAGCGCCCGCCATTCGGTAAACGCGGCCGATCCGCGAAAATCCACGGTGTGGTTTTCCAGCGTCGCCCACTTCACCATCAGACGATAGCGCTGCGGCTTCTCGATCGAGCGATGCAGTTCAAACCCGTGAAAGCCCTTGGTCCCGCCGAACACCACCTTGGCCTTGCCGACGGCAGCCTCGAAGTCGGCCTCGTGGCCGGGCTTGATCTCGATCTGGGCGATTTCGGTAATCATCGGCGGCCGTGTCCTCTGGATATGCAGGCGGGATTCAATGTGGGCCGCGACTATACAGCGTTTTCGAGCGAGGTGGAGATCGCTCTAGCGCGTGACGAGCGACCACAGGCCGGCGAGCACGACCAGTGCCGCGCCGCAGGCGAGCAGCAGCCGCGGCAAGGCGCCCGTCTTGCGATAGCGGCCTTCGGCACGGCGCGCCGTGATCAGCGCCTGCTCGTATTCGGCCGCGCTTGAAAAACAGCAGGCAAAACCCGCGCGTGTCGCCGCGGCGGCGCTCTCCAGCGCCAGCAGCGCGGCACGGTTGTCATGAGCACCGGCCTGAAACGTATCCATGCCGGGAGCTTAACGTGGATATGGTAAACAAGCGGTTGCCCGCCGCCGCCCGCCTCACACGGTGTCGGCGACGCCTTGCGGCGCCGGGCGGTGCAAAATCTCCACCCGATGGCACAGCCCGGTCGCAGCAGCGGCGCGGCGGTCGCCGATGAAGTCCGGCACCTCGGGCGCGATCTCGATGCAGTTGCGCCCGGCCCGCTTGGCACGATAGAGCGCGGCGTCCGCCGCGGCGATCAGCACCTCGAGCGGGACGGAGGCGCGCCCGCCCGCCACGCCGACGCTGACCGTGGTCGCGAGCGGTTCGCCGTCGATCGCCACGCCACAGCTCTCGAATGCCTGACGCATGCGCTCGGCGGCGATCTTCGCTTCGTCGAGCCGGCACGGCAGCAGCGCGCAAAACTCCTCGCCACCGACGCGGCCAATGATGTCGGTGGCGCGCAGCGTCTGCGCCAGCACCTCGGCGAACAACCGCAAAATCTCGTCGCCCGCCGGATGGCCGAAGCGGTCGTTGATGCTCTTGAAGTGATCGAGGTCGAAGGCGAGCAGGCTCACGGCATCGCCACCCTTGGCTTCCTGCGCGGCGAGCCGGACCGCCGCCCCGGCGAAGCCGCGGCGATTGAGCAGCCCGGTCAGCGGATCGGTCTCGGCCGCCGTCTTGTGGGCGCGCACGGTGCGCTCCGACACCAGCATCACCACCACGAACACCGCCCCGACCGCGTAGAGCACCAGTTCGATGGTGAACAGCGCGCCCCAGATAGTGTTGGCTCCGCCGCGATCGACGACATCGCCGACGACCACCGGCAGCATCAGCACAAACCCGTGCAGCAGCGGGACGATCGCCGCCGGCCAGCCATGGCGGCGCAGCGTCCGGCGGCGCTCCCGGCCCAACTCCCAGGCGGTCAGCGTCGCATAGCTCGCGATCACTCCGACCCCGAGCATGAGCCGCAGCCCGGGCGGCAACACCGGAGCCAGCACGCACCACGACAGCGCGCCCGCCAGCATGCCCGGCCAATGCGGACGCCGGCCATGGAAGATGCGCGCGGCGCCCCACACCAGGCCGCAGGCGGCAAAGCCGATCGCGCTGACGGCAGAGGCGACGGGCGCGGGCAGCAGCGGATCGGCAAGCGTCCAGGTGCCGACGGCGGCGGCCGCCAGCAGATAGGCGGTCCCCCACCACGACAACGCAGGAATCTTCTGCTCGCGGCCGAACACGATCAGCAGAGTGCCGAGCAGCACGCCGATCAGGGCCGCGATCAGATGAAGTGTCACGAGATCCAGTGACATCGTTATGGGTATCAGCCCCTGTTTCCGCCCGGCCGGGTGCGAGCCTCCGCACGACCTTGGCGAGGTACTCTCTTAATCCAGGTCCGTTCTGAAACCGTTGGTTGCGTAGGTGCAATTTTCAATAAAAATCGCGACAATCTGCCGGGACCGGCCGGATGGCACCCATTACAACACAAAGAAAAAGGGGCGCCCGAGGGCGCCCCTTCGAAAATCGTCTGCCGCGCCGGGCGCGGCGAAACCGTTTAGCGCTTGGAGAACTGGAAGCTGCGGCGGGCCTTGGCCTTGCCGTACTTCTTGCGCTCGACGACGCGAGAGTCGCGAGTGAGGAAGCCACCCTTCTTGAGCACGCTGCGCAGCTCCGGCTCGAAATTGGTCAGCGCCTTGGAGATGCCGTGACGCACCGCGCCGGCCTGCCCCGAGAGGCCGCCGCCGGCGACCGTGCACATCACGTCGTACTGGTCCTTGCGCGCCGCCGCGACGAGCGGCTGCTGGATCAGCATGCGCAGCACCGGGCGCGCGAAGTAATTTTCGAATTCGCGGGTGTTGACGACGATCTTGCCGGAGCCCGGCTTGATCCAGACGCGGGCGACGGCGTCCTTGCGCTTGCCGGTGGCGTAGGCCCGGCCCTGCTTGTCCACCTTCTTGACGTACTTCGGCGCGTCGGCCGCCTGCGGCTTCAGCGTCCCGAGCTGGTCGAGCGATTGCATTGTCTCGGCCATGTTATGCGGCCCTCATGTTCTTGCGGTTCATCGCGGCGACGTCGAGCACTTCGGGCTGCTGCGCCTCGTGCGGATGCTCGGGCCCGGCATAGACGCGCAGATTGCCCATCTGCTTGCGGCCGAGCGGCCCGCGCGGAATCATGCGCTCCACCGCCTTCTCGACGACGCGCTCGGGAAAGCGCCCCTCGAGGATCGACTTGGCGGTGCGCTCCTTGATGCCGCCGGGAAAACCGGTGTGGTGGTAATACACCTTGTTCTCGCGCTTGCGGCCGGTCAGCACCACTTCCGCGGCGTTGACGATGATGACGTTGTCGCCGCAATCGACGTGCGGGGTGTAGGTCGGCAGATGCTTGCCGCGCAGCCGCATCGCCACGAGGGTCGCAAGGCGACCGACGACCAGACCCTTGGCGTCGATCAGCACCCACTTCTTCGTGACTTCGGCTGGCTTGGCCGAAAACGTGGTCATGGAACGGTTCCGTGAAAAGGGATCAGCCGGCGCGAGGCGCCGGGTCGGTCGCGGTTCTAGTCAAAAGCGGGAGCGGCGTCAATCGTGGCGAGCGATAAATATGATAATGAAATCAGTTATTTGTAATTAAGGTAATTTAATACCCTCGCCTAACCCGCCTGTGGGATGGAATATGTCGCGGTGACGTGGGCGATCGGGTCGGGCGAGGTGCCCGACAGAAGCTGTACCTCGCCGACTGCGAGGCGCTTCCCGAGCTTCAAGAGCCGCGCCACCGCGACGATGTCGCGGCCGGGCTGCCCCTTGCGCAAAAAGTTGATGTTGAGATTGGTGGTGACCGCAAGCCCGACCGGGCCGATCGCCGACAGCAGCACCACATACATGGCGAAGTCGGCGAGCGCCATCAGCGTCGGCCCCGATACCGTGCCGCCGGGCCTCAGCATGCGCTCGCTGTAATGCTGGCGCAGCAGCGCGCTGGCGCCGTCGGCGCTTTCGATGACGATGTCGCCGCCCGAGAACGCCTGCGGAAATTCCCGATGCAGGAACGCCTCCAGCTCGGCAACCGTCATCCTCGCATCCGCCATTGGTTTTTCCTCACGCCACTGCGCTTATCGTGTAGAGTGAAAGGGTCCGCTCCATCTTTCGACAGATTTTTTGCGATGACCACTCCGTCAACCGCCCCCTCCTCCGTTCCCTTGGCACAGCGCGGGCCGCAAGAACAGCACAAAGACGAGCCCATTCTGTTGCGCGAAAGCGCGGGCCCGGTCGCGCTGCTGGTGCTCAATCGCCCGGCGGCGCGCAACTGCCTGTCGGAGGCATTGATTGCCGAACTGCATGCGGCGCTCGACGCGATCCGCGACGACGCCTCGGTGCGCGCGGTGGTGATCGCCGCCAACGGGCCGGCGTTCTCCTCCGGCCACGACCTCAAGGAGCTGACGGCGCGGCGCAGCGACGCCGACGGCGGCCGCGCCTATTTCGCCCATCTGATGAACGCCTGCTCCGCCGCGATGCAGGCCATCGTGAGCCTGCCGAAACCGGTCGTCGCCGCCGTGCAGGGCATCGCCACCGCCGCCGGCTGCCAGCTCGTGGCAAGCTGCGACCTCGCGGTCGCCTCCGAGCGCGCGACGTTCGCCACGCCCGGCGTCGATATCGGTTTGTTCTGCTCGACGCCGATGGTGGCGCTGACGCGCAACGTGCCGCGCAAGCATGCCATGCACATGCTGCTCACCGGCGAACCCGTGACCGCCGAGACGGCGCGCGCCATGGGCCTCGTCAACCTCGTCGCCGCGCCCGGCACCGAGCGCGAGATCGCCGTCGAACTCGCCACCAAGGTGGCGCGCAAATCGGCCCACACCGTCAGGATCGGCAAGGAGGCATTCTACCGCCAGGCCGAAATGTCGCTTGCGGATGCCTATCGATATGCGGCAGAGGTCATGACCGAGAACATGATGGCGCGCGACGCCGCGGAAGGCATCTCGGCCTTCATCGAAAAGCGCACGCCGACCTGGGACGACCGCTGACACCACGCTGCGGCTCTCTCCCGCACGGACATCCGAACATGGACCACGACCACTATTCCGACGCCTATATCCGCAGCATCCTCACCAGCGTCAAAACCATCGCCATGGTCGGCGCCTCGCCGCTCAACGTGCGGCCGAGCTATTTTGCCTTCAAGTATCTCGCCGAGCGCGGCTACGACATGATCCCGGTCAATCCCGGCCAGGTCGGCAAAAGCCTGCTCGGCAAGCCGTTCGTCGCCTCCCTGAGCGAGATCGGCCGCCCGGTCGATATGGTCGAGATTTTCCGTAGCGCGCAGTACGCGCCGGCGCTGGTCGAGGAAGCGCTGGCGTTGACGCCGCAGCCGAAGGTGATCTGGATGCAGCTCGGCGTGCGTCACGACGAAGCGGGCGCCCGCGCCGAGGCCGCCGGTCTCAAGGTGGTGATGAACCGCTGCCCGAAGATCGAATACGGTCGGCTGTCGTCGGAAATCTCGTGGATGGGCGTCAACTCGCGCACGCTGTCGTCCAAACGTCCGCCGATGCCGACCCACGGCATGCGGCTGTCGCTGTCGCGCCAGAGCGTCGGCGGCGCGGAAACGCCGGCCGCCGACCGCGCCGCGCGCACGCACGAGCACTGACCGGCCACGCCGCCCGCATCGGCGACATAAAAATTCCATCGCCGCGGCCGGTCACGAAACAAATACCGGCCGCCCCTGCCCCGGTCCTGCGCCGCTTGACGTGTCCCGCCGCGCACTGGCAGCATGGCCACCGCCTTCCCATTCAGCACCGTCACCGGTCCTGACCGACAGCCTCGAGGATTTCCATGACCGAACGCACACCGGGTTTCGCCACGCTTGCGGTTCACGCCGGCGCCCAACCCGATCCGACCACCGGCGCGCGCGCGACGCCGATCTATCAAACGACGTCGTTCGTCTTCAACGATGCCGACCACGCCGCCGCGCTGTTCGGGCTCCAGACTTTCGGCAACATCTATACCCGCATCGGCAACCCGACCCAGGCGGTGCTGGAGGAGCGCGTCGCCGCGCTCGAAGGCGGCACCGCGGCGCTCGCGGTGGCATCCGGCCACGCCGCGCAGGTCATCGCCTTCCACAACCTGCTGACGCCGGGCGACGAGTTCGTCGCCGCCCGCAAGCTCTATGGCGGCTCGATCAATCAGTTCTCGCACGCCTACAAGAATTTCGGCTGGAACGTGGTGTGGGCCGACCCTGACGATATCTCCACGTTCAGGAAGGCGATCACCCCCAAGACGAAAGCGATCTTCATCGAGTCGATCGCCAACCCGGGCGGCTCGATCACCGACATCGAGGCCATCGCCGCGGTGGCGCGCGAGGCGGGCGTGCCGCTGATCGTCGACAACACGCTGGCCTCGCCCTACCTGCTGCGGCCGATCGACCACGGTGCCGACATCGTGCTGCACTCGCTGACGAAGTTTCTCGGCGGCCATGGCAACTCGATCGGCGGCATCATCGTCGATGCCGGCACGTTCGACTGGTCGAAGACCGACAGGTACCCGATGCTGAGCGCGCCGCGCCCCGAGTATCACGGCATCAAGCTGCACGAGACGTTCGGCAACTTCGCCTTCGCCATCGCCGCGCGCGTGCTGGGCCTGCGCGACCTGGGGCCGGCGATCTCGCCGTTCAACGCCTTCCAGATCCTCACCGGCATCGAAACACTGGGCTTGCGGATGCAAAAGCACTCCGACAATTCCAAGGCGGTCGCCGAGTGGCTGGAGAGCCACCCCGCGGTGGCGTGGGTCAACTATGCCGGGCTGCCGAGCAACAAGTATTATGCGCTCGCGCGCAAATACACGCCGAAGGGCGCTGGCGCCGTATTCACCTTCGGCGTTCGCGGCGGCTACGACGCCGGCGTCAAGCTGGTTTCCAACGTCAAGCTGTTCTCGCACCTCGCCAACATCGGCGACACCCGTTCGCTGATCATCCACCCGGCCTCGACCACGCACAGCCAGCTCGACGACGAGCAGAAGACCAAGGCAGGCGCCGGGCCGGAGGTGGTGCGGCTGTCGATCGGCATCGAGGACAAGGACGATCTGATCGCCGACCTCGATCAGGCGCTGCGCGCCTGATCGGCGCACGACATACCCAACAATAAAAAAGGCGCGACCTGCCGGCCGCGCCTTTGCTGTTTTCAGGCCGTCGCGGGGACGCGCGCGGCAGACATCGCGCGGCCCTGCCCGGCCGCATCGAGATGCACCAGCGCAATGGTCAGCACGACGATCGCGCCACCCTGGTGCAGCAGCGCCGGGCCGAGCGGCACCAGCTCCAGCAGCGTCCAGATGCCGAGCGCCGCCTGCGCGGTCAGCGCGGCGAACAGCGCCGCGGCGCCGCGCCCGAGCGATGCCGTCGCGCGCGCGGCCAGCACATCGATCAGGTGCCACAGCGCCACCGCCCATAATAGATAGGCAACCATGCGGTGGCTGAACTGCACCGTCAGCACGTTGTCGAAGAAATTGCGCCACCACGGCGTCTCGAAGAACAGCCGGTCGGCGGCCGGGATCAGCGCGCCGTCGATGGTGGGCCAGGTGTTGTAGGCCTTGCCGGCGCGCAGGCCGGCGACCAGCGCGCCGAGATAGATCTGCAGGAAGGTGAGCACCGTCAGCGCGATCGCCGTCGCCCGCAGCCGCCGCCCGGCGGGCATCGCCGATACCGGTATCGGCGCCGGCGCCCGCGGCGCGAGCCGGCGCACCGTCCACACGATCGCGGCGAAAATGATCATCGCCAGCATCAGATGCACGGCCAGGCGATACTGCGAGACCTCGACGCGGTGGGTCAGCCCCGACACGACCATCCACCAGCCGACCGCACCCTGCAGCGCGCCGAGGCCGAAGATCACCCACAGCCGGCGCTTGAGCGTGGCATCGAGCCAGCCACGCCACAGGAAGAACAGAAACGGCAGGAAATAAACGAGGCCGATGACGCGCCCGAGCAGACGATGCGCCCACTCCCACCAGAAGATGGTCTTGAACTCGTCGAGCGTCATGCCCGCGTTCATCTCGCGGTACTGCGGAATGGTCTTGTAGGCTTCAAACGCCTCGTGCCAGGCCGTGTCGGAGAGCGGCGGCAGCGCGCCGGTGACCGGCTTCCACTCGACGATCGACAGCCCCGATTCGGTGAGCCGCGTCGCCCCGCCGACCACCACCATCGCCGCGATCAGCGCCGCGACCGCGATCAGCCACGCCCGCACGGCAGCGAGGCGCGGTTCCTTTACGGCGGCACCGGACATATCGGACATCGCGTTTCGACCTTGATCGGATCGGCGCCGTCCTTATAGTCGCGCCGGCGCCGCGTGCAAGCCGCCCGCCCCGTCCCTCCCTCACCGTCCGAGCCCCATGTCGATCCGCACCCGCAAACTCGTCGGAACCATCGCGCTTATCGTCCTTGTGGTGGTGTGGTCGCTGGTTGCGATGGCGCTGGCGCAGGCGCCGCTGGTGGCCGGCTCGAAGCTGGTGCAGGCGGTCTATTACGTTGTCGTGGGGGTCGGCTGGGTGCTGCCGGCGATGCCGATCATCACCTGGATGTCGCGGCCGGACCGCTGACCGCGGCGGCCGCAAACCCGTGGAAAGGCCCAGGTTTATCCATCGGCTTTTAGGTTTCGTTGGAACTTTTCCTGCAAGGGTCGCGTCGTCGGGGAAAACCCCGCGACGTCACAATAATACCAACAAGGGGCCCGACAAGGCGCGACGGAACCGATCAGGATGCCTCAAGGGCACCACAAATGACGGTTCCGGCGGCGTGTCCGACGGCCCGGCAAGGCAGACGATGACAATGGTGGCAATATCCGACGGCGAACCGGCATCGGCAGGGGTTCGCGCGATGGCGCGCATTGCCGAGGTCCATGTGTTCGACGTTATGGCGGATGCCGAGCCGATCTGGCGCCGGCTCGAGGCCGGTCCGCACTGGGCGACGCCATTCCAGCGCTTCGATTTCCTCAATTCCTGGCAACGGCAGATCGGCGAGGCCGAAGGGTTTCGGCCGTGCATCGCCGTTGCGCGCGACGCCGCGCGGCGCCCCCTCCTGCTGCTGCCGCTCGCGGTCCGGCGCGAGCACGGCGTTCAGTGCGCCCGCTTCATGGGCGGCAAGCACACGACATTCAACGCGCCCGTCATGACCGCCGATTTCGCGGCGGCGATGACCAGGGCCGACTGCGACACGCTGCTCGCGGGCCTGCGCGCGTCGCCGGCGCATATCGACCTCGTCGTGCTCGAACGCCAGCCGGCACGGTGGAATGGCCTGCCCAACCCGCTGCTGGCCCTGCCGACGCAACCCTCGGTCAATGCCTGCCCGCTGCTCACCATCGCGCCGGGCGCGGCGCCGACCGACTACATCAAGAATTCGCTGCGCCGCTTCCTGCGCAACAAGAAAGAGCGCAAGCTGCAAGCGCTGCCCGGCTATCGCCATCTCGCCGCCGACAGCGACGCCGACATCGCGCGCATCCTCGATGCTTTCTTCCTGATCAAGCCGCAGCGCATGGCGGCACAGGGTCTGCCCGACATTTTTGCCGATCCCGCCGTGCAGGGCTTCGTCCGCGCCGCCTGCCACGCCCGGCTGCCCTCCGGCGGCCGCGCCATCGCGCTGCACGCGCTGGAATGCGACGCCGAGGTGTTGGCGATCTTCGCCGGCATGGCCGACGGCCAGCGTTTCTCGACCATGTTCGGCACTTACACCATGTCGGAGAACGCTCGTTTCAGTCCGGGCATGGTGCTGACCCGCAACATGATCGACCACTACGCCGGACAGGGCTACACCGGCTTCGACCTCGGTGTCGGTGACGACGGCTACAAACACGCCTTCTGCAAAGATGAGGAGGCGCTGTTCGACGGCTTCGCCGGACTGTCGCCGCGCGGCTGCATGACCGCGGCGGTGCTGTCGCAGATCGCCCGCGCCAAGCGCGCCATCAAGCAGAATCCGGCGCTGATGGCGCTGGCCGGGCGCGCTCGCGGGCTGTTGCGCCAGGGCGCCAGGACGCAGGCCGAACCGCAGGGCAGCGACTGAGGCTTACGCCGCCGCCGGGGCCCGCGCCGCGTCGGGCGCCGCGCCATCGCCCTCACCGTCGAGCATGGTCACCGCGGCAAAGCCGATCGCCAAAAGCTGCTCGCACATCTCGCGCCGCGCTGCCCCATCCATCACCGGCGTCGGCACCACCACCGCACGCGCCCGCGTCGCCAATAGCGCCGCCGGCAGATCGGTGGCGCCGCCGGCATCGAGCACGACATGATCGTAGACGCGCAGCAGCGCATCGAGCGCCAGCGTCAGCCGTGGCGAGGCCAGCGCCGCACGGTCGGTGCGCGCGCCACTGCCGGCATTGACCAGATGCAGCCGCGAGGCGCGGTCGCGGGTGACGATATCGCCGAACGAGGCGTCGCCCCGCATCAGGTCGGCAAGCCCCGGTGCCGCCGGCTCCTGCGACGCCTCCGCCAACTCCGCCGCGCCCGACAGATCGACCAGCACGGTCTTTGCGTCCTGCGCGAGCAGGCGCGCCAGCGCCAGCGCCGCTTCCGTCACGGCCGCGACGTTGCCGCCGCCGAGCATCGTCACCTTGCGGCCGCCCTCGCCGGCGCCGCGCAATTCCGCCGCGACCTGTTCGAGTTCGCTTAACGCCGGCCCGGCCGACGCTGCCGGCTGAGGAGGCTGCGCCGCCGCGGCAACCATCGCCGCCTGCGGTCGCGGCAGCACCGGCTCGGCCCGCTTCGCTTCAGGCACGCCCGCCCGGCCCGGCGCGGTCAGCCGCAACAGTTCGGAAGTGACGACGATGCCGGCGGTCAGCATCAGCATGGCCAGCGTCGAGATCAGCACCACCGGCAGCTTCTTCGGCGAGGCCGGCGTGTTGGTGACGACCGCGCGCGAAATGATCCGGCTCTCTACCGGCGCTGCTTCCATGTTCTCGCGCGTCGTCGCCTCGCGATATTTCGCGAGGTAGGATTCGAGAAGCTCGCGCTCGGCGCGCGCCTCGCGCTCCAGCGCGCGCAACTGCACGTCCTCGGTGTTGGTCGAGGCGGCCTGCCGCTTGAACTGGTCCAGGTTCGCGGTCAGCGCATCGACCCGCGCGCCGGCGATGCGCGCATCGTTCTCCAGCGAGCGCGAGATTTTCAGCGCCTCGTCGCGGAGTTGGCGGTCGAGATCGGCGAGCTGCGCCCGCAATTCCTTGATGCGCGGATGATTGCCGAGCAGCGTGGTCGATTGCTCGGCGAGCTGCGCGCGCAGCGTAACGCGCTGCTCCGACAGCCGGCGGATCAGTTCCGAATTGAGGATCTCGGAGGACTCGATCGGCTGGCCGCGCTGGACCATCTCGCGGATCAGCCTTGCCTTGGTCTCGGCATCGGACTTTTGCGCGCGCGCGGCGTTGAGCTGCGTGGTCAGTTCGCTCAACTGCTGGTTCGACAGCGAGGTGTTGTTGGTACCGACGAACAGGCTCGATTTGGAACGAAAATCCTCGGCGCGCCGCTCCGCCGCCGCCACCTTGTCGCGCAGCTTGTCGATCTCGCCCGCAAGCCACTGGCTCGCCGCCTTGGCCTGATCCTGCCGCGCCGCCTGCTGCAGCACGAGGTAGCCCTCGACGACGGAATTGGCGACGCGCGCGGCAAGCTCGGGATCGCTGGAGGTGAACTCCACGACCATGACGCGCGACTTGTCCACGGCATAGGCGGTGAGCCGCGCGTAGTACGATTCCATGACGCGCTCGTCCGGCGTCATCTTCAGTGGATCGCGCGCGACCCCGATCAGCGCCAGCACGCTCTTGAGCGGCGACACGCCCTTGAGCACCGGGTCGAATTCGGGCAGCGTGGCAAGCTTGTTCTTGGCGATCACCTCGCGCGCGAGTTCGCGCGACAACAGAAGCTGCACCTGGCTCGGCACCGCCTCGGGATCGGAGGCGATGCGATCCTCGCCGCGCCCGCCGGTCGGCTGCAAAAACACGTTCTCGCGGCCGTCGAGCAGGATGCGCGCCTCGGAGCGATATTTTGGCGTCATCATGTTGACGGCGACGAACGAGACCACCAGCGTCAGCAGCGTCGGCACCACGATCCACGCCCGTTTGCGCCACAGCGCGGTGCCGATGTGGCGCAGGTCGAGGTCGCCCGGCGGCGGCACGGCGTCGCCATGCGGGACACGGGGCGCGGCGGCGCGGCGCGGCGCGATCTGTGACCAGTAGTCCCGCAACGAGGTACGCATGCCTTACTCCCGACCGCCGCCTTCCGGCGGGTGCACCACCCGTTACAGCAAATTATGGTTTCGGCGCGGTTAACCCCGCAAGAGGTGCCAAGGGGCGGCCAGAGCGCATCAGGGCGCGCCGCCGGTTCCCGCTCATCGTTTGTTAAGCCCGCGCGGCACAAGTAAGGCTTTCCCAGTGGACCGAACGACGCCCGCATTGGCCCAGCACGCGATGACCCCCGCCCCCGAAACTCCCCTCGCCATTCTGCACGCGGTGCGGGCGCCGGTCGGCGGCATCTTCCGCCACATCCTCGACCTTGCCGAGGGCCAGATCGCGCGCGGCCACGCCGTCGGCATCCTCGCCGACAGCCTGACCGGCGGCGAGCGCGCGGCGGAGGCGCTGGCGGCGATCGCGCCAAGGCTCAAGCTCGGCGTCCATCGCCTCGCGATCCGCCGCGAGCCCGACCCGCGCGATGCCGCGGCATGGCTTAAGTTCCGCCGCCTCGTCAATCATCTGGCGCCCGACGTGCTGCACGGCCACGGCGCGCAGGCCGGCGCCTTCGTCCGCCTCGTCAAGGCGCGCGCCGGCACCATCAAGGTCTACACGCCGCACGGCGGCTCGCTGCACTACGCTCCCGATACGCTGAAGGGCATGGTGTTCTCACGCATGGAACGCGCGCTGATGAACCGCACCGACCTGTTCCTGTTCGAGAGCGGCTTTGCCCGCGATACCTATCTGCGCGTGGTCGGTGAGCCGCGCGGACTGGTGAAGCGCGTGTTCAACGGTGTGGCGGAGAGCGAATTCACGCCGGTCGAAACTGCGCCGGACGCCACCGATCTGGTCTATGTCGGCGAGTTCCGCGCCATCAAGGGCACCGATCTGCTGATCGAGGCGCTGGCGCGGCTGCGCACGAGCGGCCGGCGGGTGACGCTGACGCTGGCCGGCGACGGCGAGGAAACCGAAGCGCTCAAGGCGCTGATCGCCCGGCTCAGCGTCAGCGAGGGCGTGCGCTTCATCGGCCATGTGCCGCCGCGCACAGGTTTCGCGCAAGGGCGGCTCCTGGTGGTGCCCTCGCGCGGCGATTCCATGCCTTACGTCGTCATCGAGGCCGCCGCCGCCGGCCGGCCGATGATCGCCGCGCGCGTCGGCGGCATTCCGGAGATTTTTGGAACCCACGCCGAGGCGCTGTTCGCCGGCAACGACCCTGACGCGATGGCGGCGGCGATCGCCGCCGCCCTCGACGACCCGGCGGCAACGCGTCGCCGCGCGGCGGCGCTGCGCGAGGACGTCCACCGCGCGTTCTCGCAGGACGCCATGGTCGATGGCATTCTGTCCGGCTATCGCGCGGCATTTGCCGCGCGTTAACCGTGGCGACCTCACGCCACCATCGGTAAGCACCGTCTGGCGCGGCAACCTTGAAGTTGCCGGTGCCGATAACGAAATGTTCCGTATTCTCGGCTATTCAAGCGATGCGAGACGCTTTGCCGACGAACCGTCGTCGGGACAGCGCAACGCGCGACAACGATAAGCGACGAGCCCGCCCGGCACGCCGGCGCGGACCCTAAGCAACCGGCAGCGGGCCCGCCCGCCTTCCGGCAAATGGACGATGACATGGACCCGATCGATGCCCGCCCGATGAACCAGGGCTCCGCCAGCAATGGCGTGCCGCGCGTGGAACGTCGCCGCAGGCTGTCTCCGGCGGCGCTTGCCGTCGCCAACCGCAAGGTATGGCCGGCCTATTCGCCGGTGGTGATTACCGGCGTCGTGCGCGCGATCGACTTTTTGCTGATCGCCGTTCTCGGCATCGCGCTGTACTTCGCCTATGTCGCCCCGATCGACGGCTTCAACGGACGCTACATCGGGGTGATCTTCGGCATCGCCATTGCCGCGGTGATCGCCTTTCAGGCCGCCGACATCTACGACCTCCAGGTCTTCCGCAAGCAGCTTTACCAGATGACGCGGCTCGGCGCGGCGTGGACCTCCGTGTTTCTGCTGTTCATCGGCGCCTCGTTCTTCACCAAGCTCGGCGATGCCGTGTCGCGGGTGTGGCTCGGCGGCTATTTCGTCTGCGGTCTTGCGATGCTGCTGGCGGCGCGGCTGGTGCTGCGCGGCTATGTGCGGCGCTGGGCCCGCGAGGGCCGCATCGACCGCCGCACCGTGATCATCGGCGCCGACGAGAACGGCGAGCGGCTGATCACCGCGCTCGCCGCCCAGGACGATTCCGACATCAACATCCTCGGCGTGTTCGACGACCGCGCCGACAGCCGCGCGCTGGAGACCTGCGCCGGCAAGCCGAAGCTCGGCAAGGTGGACGACGTGCCCGAGTTCGCCCGCCGCACCCGCGTCGATCTGGTGCTGTTCGCGCTGCCGATCTCGGCGGAGGGGCGCATCCTCGACATGCTGAAGAAGCTGTGGGTGCTGCCGGTGGACATCCGCCTGTCGGCCCACACCAACAAGCTGCGCTTCCGCCCGCGCGCCTATTCCTTCATCGGCGACGTGCCGACGCTCGACGTGTTCAAGGCGCCGATCACCGACTGGGGGCTGGTCACCAAGTGGCTGTTCGACCGCATCGTCGGCGCCGCGCTCCTGATCGTGCTGTCGCCGGTGCTTGCGCTGGTGGCGCTCGCCGTCAAGCTCGACAGCCCGGGGCCGGTGCTGTTCAAGCAGAAGCGCTTCGGCTTCAACAACGAGCGCATCGAGGTCTACAAGTTCCGCTCGCTCTACCACGACCAGGCCGATCCGCTCGCCGCCAAGGTGGTGACCAAGGACGATCCGCGCGTCACCCGCGTCGGCCGCTTCATCCGCAAGACGTCGCTCGACGAACTGCCGCAGCTCTTCAACGTGGTGTTCAAGGGCAACCTGTCGCTGGTCGGCCCGCGCCCGCACGCCGTGCAGGGCAGCCTCGAAAGCCGCCGCTTCGAGGAAACCGTCGACGGCTACTTCGCCCGCCACCGCGTCAAGCCGGGCATTACCGGCTGGGCGCAGATCAATGGCTGGCGCGGCGAGATCAACAACGAGGAAAAGATCCAGAAGCGCGTCGAGTTCGATCTCTACTACATCGAGAACTGGTCGCTGTTGTTCGACATCTACATCCTGTTCAGAACGCCGTTCGCGCTTTTAAGGGCGGAGAATGCTTACTAGAGCGTTTTCGAGCAAAGTGAAAACCCGCTCGCGTCAAGAAAACGCGTCAATAAAAAGGAATAACCGAGGAGTCCGATTCAAACTGGTTGAATTTGACTCCGAGGCGTGGCCCGCGCCGCGCGCCACGAGTAGAGCCCGAGTGGAGCCATGGCCTACACGGTAACCGCCGCCCTGCCCGCCGCCACGCCGCATGCGCCCGCCGCATTGCCGGCCGCGACGGCAAGGCCGCGCCTTACGGCGCTGCATCGGGCGCTGTTGTGGCTGGTCGGCGCCAGCGCCGCCATCGTGCTGATCGAGCCGAGCCCCTACGAGTTCGCGACGCTATTGGCCATCGCCGTTTTCCTCGCCACCGGCCTCAGCCTGCGTGCCGCCTTCCTGCCGCCGATCGCGCTGTTGATCCTCATCAACCTCGGCTACAGCATCTCGGCCGCCGACCTGATGAGTCAGAACCGCATCTTCATGTGGGTGATGACCTCATGGTACATGGCGGTCACCGCGGTGTTCTTCGCGATGGCGCTGTCGGAGGACACCGCGGAGCGCTTCGCCGCGCTCGGCCGCGGCTTGATCCTCAGCGCTCTGATCGCCACCGCGCTCGGACTGGTCGGCTATTTCGGCATCGCCGGCCGCGACCGCTTCACGCTGTACAGCCGGCTCAGCGGCACCTTCAAGGACCCCAACGTCTACGGCGCATTCGTCATCCTGCCCGCGCTACTGGCGCTGCAATCGGTGGTCGCTGACCCGCCACGCAAGGCGCTGCGCAACGCCATCGTATTCGTGTTTCTCTGCGTTGGGCTGTTGCTCGCCTTCTCGCGCGCGGCGTGGGGCCTTCTGGTCGTGACCTCGGCGATCATGCTGGCGCTGATGGTGCTGACCGACCCAACGCGCGCCGGGCGGCGGCGCATCGTCGTCACGACGATGATTGCCATCGCCGCGCTCGCCGTGGTGATCGCGGTATTGTTGTCGCTCGATCAGGTGCAGGACCTGTTCCGCGAGCGCGCCACCCTCGGCCAGAGCTACGACGAGGGCCGTTTCGGCCGCTTCGGCCGCCATGTGCTCGGCGCCCAGCTCGCGCTCGACGTGCCGTTCGGCATCGGGCCGTTGCAGTTCTCGAAATATTTTCCCGAGGACGTGCACAATTCCTATCTCAACGCCTTCATGTCGGGCGGCTGGCTCGCGGGCGTGTGCTACCCGGCGCTGATCTTCTCGACCGTGATCATCGGCGCCCGTTACCTGTTCGTGCGCACGCCGTGGCAGCGTGCCTATCTCGCGGTGTTCGCCACCTTCGTCGGCACCGTCGGCGAGAGTTTTATCATCGACACCGACCACTGGCGGCACTACTTCATGCTGCTTGGCCTGATGTGGGGCATGGGGGTGGCGACGCAGGATTTTGTGACGCGCCAGCGCGCGACGGCCCGTGCATGAGATGAGGTTCGGCCGGATCGACCCGGGCTTACCGATACCGCACCCGTATCCCGGACGCGATGCAGCACGAAAGTGCTGCGTCGCTGATCCAGGATCGCCGCAAAAGGAAAGGCTGCCGCAATAGCGGTCCCGGCTCTGCGGTGCAGTGTTACACGCCGCACCGCGTCCGGGACACGATCATCCGGGCCAGCCGCCGCCGGCTAGAGCGGCAGCCGCGTCTCGATGAGGCGCGAGAACAGGCTGGCGCCGACCGGCAAAATACCCTCATCGAGAATGAAACCGGGATTGTGCAGCGGCATGTCGCCGGCGTGCCCGAGCCAGAAATAGGCGCCCGGCACCACGCGCAGCATGTCGGCGAAATCCTCGCTGGCCATGTGCGGCGGAGCGGCGGTATCGACATTGTCGGCGCCCACCACCTCGCGCGCCACCGCGGCGACCGCCGCCGCCTGCTCGGCCCGGTTTTCCAGTACTGTGAAGATGTCGCGGATATCCACCGCGATCTCGACCTCGAACGCCGCCGCGACGCCGGCGGCGATGGCACGCATGCGTTCGCGAACCTGCGTGCGCACCGCGTCGGAGAAGGTCCGCACGGTGCCGGCGAGTTTCGCCTCGCCCGGAATGACATTGTAGGCGGCGCCCGCGTGAATTTGCGTGATCGACAGCACCGCCGCATCGCTCGGCGCCACGTTGCGGCTGACGATGGTCTGCAATGCCTGCCCCAGCGTCATGGCGATCACCACCGCATCGCGCGACTGCTCGGGCATCGCGCCGTGGCTGCCGCGACCGGCAATGGTGATGTCGAAGAAATCGGCGCCGGCCATCGCCGCGCCGGTCCCCACCGCGACCTGGTTGGCGCCGAGATGCGGGGCGTTGTGCAGGCCATAGATCTCATCGAGCGGAAACTTTTTGAACAGCCCGTCGGCGATCATGGCGCGGGCGCCGCCGAGCCCCTCCTCGGCCGGCTGGAAGATGAACACCGCGGTGCCGTCGAAGTTGCGGGTCTGCGCCAAATAGCGCGCGGCGCCCAGCAGCATGGTGGTGTGGCCGTCATGGCCGCAGCCATGAAAGCGGTTGGGCACGGTCGAGCGCCACGGCAGGTTGGTCGCTTCCTCCATTGGCAGCGCGTCCATGTCGGCGCGCAGCCCGATGCGGCGCGGCCCGCCGCCCTTGCCCTTGAGCACGCCGACGACGCCGGTGCCGCCGATGCCACGATGCACCTCGATGCCCCATTGCGCCAGCTTGTCGGCGACGATGCCGGAGGTGCGTTTTTCCTCGAAGCCGATCTCGGGATGGGCGTGCAGGTCGCGGCGGATGGCAATGAGGTCGTCGACAAAGCTTTCGATCAGCGGCAGAGCGGGCATGGCGTCTCCTTCATCTAATCGAGCGTGGCGAGGAGGCCGGCGATCAGCCGGCCGCGCTCGGGCAGGCTGTCGACCTCGATGTGCTCGCCGAGCGTATGGGCGCCGTTGCCGCGCAGGCCGAGCCCGTCGAGCGTGGCAATGCCCATCGCGCCGGTGAAGTTGGCATCCGAGCCGCCGCCGGCCGAACCGTGCGTCAGGTCGAGGCCGATCGTCTTGCCGATCGCGCGCGCCTTCTCGTAGAGCGCGAGCGTCGCGGCGTTCGGCTCCCACACCGGCCGCGTCACGCCGCGGGTCACCGTGAAGGTGACGTCGTTGTCGGTGCTCGACAGCGCCAGCATGCGCTCGACGCCGCGGTCGAGGTCGGCCTGGCGCTTGGCCATGCTGAGCGCCTCGCCGGCGGCGCGCGAGGCAACGCAGTTGACCCACTGCCCGCCGCGCACCACACCGACGCTGAAGGTGCAATCGTCGTCGGACATCGCATCGATCTCGATGACGCGGCGCGCCAGCTCGCGGATCGCCGAGCGGCCGGCCTTGAGCGTGGCGCCGGCATGGCTCGGGCGACCGACGGCTTCGAGATTGAAGCGGGCAATGGCATAGCGGCCGGTCACCACGCCGACATTGCCGAGCGCCGGCTCCGCCACCAGCACATACTTGTTGCGCGCGGCTTCCGCCTCGACGACATCGCGCACGCTCGGCGTGCCGACCTCCTCGTCCGGCGTCAGCAGAAACGTGACCGGCAGCGGCGTTGCCACGCCCGCGCGCGCAAGCTGGCGGATCGCCTCAAGCGCCGTGTAGTTGCCGCCCTTCATGTCGAAGATGCCGGGGCCGTAGCACAGGTTGCCCTCGCGCCGCCACGGCAGGCCGGCGAGCGTGCCGATCGGATGCACGGTGTCGAGGTGGCCGGCGATCAGGATGCCCGGCGTGTCAGCCCTAGGATGCGGGAAGCGAGCGCGGACGCAATCGCCGAACCCCATGCGGCCGGGAATGCGCTCGATGCGGGCGCCGGCCAGCGCCAGATCGCGCGAAGCGAGATCGAGCATGCGGTTGACGGCGGCGGCATCCCATGTCGGGCTTTCGCATTCGATCCATGGCCGCAAGCCCTGCAACATCGTCTCGGTATCGAACGG
Organism: Pseudomonadota bacterium; assembly: GCA_003576765.1. Classification (GTDB taxonomy): domain Bacteria; phylum Pseudomonadota; class Alphaproteobacteria; order Rhizobiales; family Xanthobacteraceae; genus PRO6. The sequence continues at coordinate 38,949 of QEVP01000004.1, read as the reverse complement.
CAGCTCTGCAGGGTTCATGGCGGCATGTCCTTGTCGGTGATCGCCTCACGCTATCCGACATGATGGCCGTGCCAGCGTCAACCGCAAACAGTCTCGCCACCGCCATTCCCGCCGTCATGCCCGGCCTTGTGCCGGGCATCCACGTCTTTGCGGCAATTCAGCGGAGAAAGACGTGGATGGCCGGGATAAACCCGGCCATGACAGGTGAACGAAATGAAAGCTCTCATCCCGCCACGCCGGATTTCACGAGCTTGTGGAAGATCGAATCCATCAGCGCCTGGAACGAGGCATCGATGATGTTGGACGACACGCCGACCGTGGTCCAGCGCTCGCCGGTCTCGTCCTCGCTCTCGATCAACACGCGCGTCACCGCCTCGGTGCCGCCGTTCAGGATGCGCACGCGATAGTCGATCAGCTTCAGGCCCTCGATGTACTTCTGATACTCGCCGAGATCCTTGCGCAATGCGACGTCAAGCGCGTTGACCGGGCCGTTGCCTTCCGCCGCCGAGATCAGCGTCTCGCCGCCGACATCGACCTTGACCACTGCGAGCGCCACCGTCACCCGCTCACCGCGCGCGTTGATGCGCTGCTCGGTGTTGACGTCGAACTGCGTCACGGAAAAATACTCCGGCACGCGGCCTAGCGTGCGGCGCGCCAGCAAATCGAACGAGGCGCCGGCGGATTCGTAGGCATAGCCAATGGCCTCGCGCCGCTTCATTTCTTCGACGAGACGGGTCAGCCTCGGATCGTCCTTCTCGTAGGCAATGCCGGCGCGGTCGAGTTCGGCCAGCACGTTGGAGCGCCCGGCCTGATCCGACACCAGCACCTTGCGGCGGTTGCCGACCGCGCCCGGGTCGACGTGCTCGTAGGTGGTCGGGTCCTTCATCAGCGCCGAGGCATGGATGCCGGTCTTGGTGACGAAGGCGCTTTCGCCGACATACGCCGCGTGACGATTGGGCGCGCGGTTGAGCATGTCGTCGAGCGTGCGCGACACCTGCACCAGACTTTTGAGCTTGTCGTCCGGCACGCCGATCTCGAAACGTTCGGAAAACTCGCTCTTCAGCTTCAGCGTCGGGATCAGCGAGCACAGGTTAGCGTTGCCGCAGCGTTCGCCGAGGCCGTTCAGCGTGCCCTGAATCTGCCGCACGCCGGCCAGCACCGCGGCCAGCGAGTTGGCCACCGCCTGCTCGGTGTCGTTGTGCGCATGGATGCCGAGATGGCTGCCCGGCACGGCACGCGTCACCTCGGTGACGATGCGGCTCACCTCGTGCGGCATGGTGCCGCCGTTGGTGTCGCACAGCACCACCCAGCGCGCGCCGGCGTCATAGGCCGCTTTCGCGCAGGCAAGCGTATAGGCGGGATTGGCCTTGTAGCCATCGAAAAAGTGCTCGCAATCGACCATCACCTCGCGGCCCTTGGCCTTGGCCGCGGCCACGCTGTCGCGGATCGAGGCGAGGTTGTCCTCGTTGGTGGTCTCCAGCGCCACGCGCACCTGATATTCCGACGACTTTGCGACGAAGCAGATGGCGTCGGCGTCGGCCTCGAGGATCGCGGCGACACCGGGATCGTTCGACGCCGAGCGGCCCGGCCGCCGCGTCATGCCGAAGGCGGTGAAGGCGGCGCGCTTCAACGCCGGCTTTTTCGCAAACAGTTTTGTGTCGGTCGGGTTGGCGCCGGGATAGCCGCCCTCGACGTAATCGACGCCGAGATCGTCGAGCAGCGCGGCTATCCGCTGCTTGTCGGCCAGCGTGAAATCGACGCCATTGGTCTGCGCGCCGTCGCGCAGCGTGGTGTCGAACAGGTAGATGCGCTCGCGGCTCATGAGGGCGGATCCGAACGGGGCGCATCGGCGCCGGGGGTTTTTGTCACAAGCGTTTTGGTCATGGTGGTGCTGGCGAGCCACTCGTCGCCGACCATGACGCTGTTGCGACGCTGATCGGCATAGCCGCGCTGCCGGAAGAAACCGTGCGCGGTGTCGCTCGCCTCGACCGTCAGCGTGGTGGCGCCGCGCCCGCTCGCGAGTTTTTCCAGCGCGTCGATCAGCGTGCGCGCAACGCCCTGCCCGACCGCGGCCGGATGCACGAACAGCATGTCGATCTGCGCATTGTCCTTCAGCGAGGCAAAGCCGACCGCGCTGCCGTCGAGCGTCGCGACCAGCGTGAGCTGCGCCTTGAGCCTTGCCGCCAGCGCCACCTCGTCGTCGGCGCGCGAGGCCCACGCCGCGCGCTGCGCGTCGCTGTAGTCGTCCTGCGTCAGTTCCTCGACGCTCTCGGCGAAGATCGCCGCGAGCACCGGACCGTCGGCCGGCAGCATCGGCCGCAAGGCGGGTGTCGGCATCGCGCGGCCCATCACCACGCCCCGAACAGCTTGAGCGCAATCGCGACCGCAGCCGCGATCACCGCCCACTTCAGCGCGATGTAATAGTAGCGATGCTTTGGAAACGGCGTATCGGGTTTTGTCATCGCGCCGGCTCCCAGGTGGTGACGGGCTGGCCGCTGGCATCCTTGCCGTCTTTCAACACGATGCCCATTTGCGCGAGTTCGTCGCGGATGCGGTCGGACTCCGCCCAGTTCTTTTGCGCACGCGCGGCCGTGCGGGCGGCGATATAGTGCTTGATCTCCTGCTCGCTCGGCGCATCGCTCACATCAACACCATAGCTTCCGATCTCGTCCGGCTTCTCGCCATTCCACACGCCGAGGCAACGCAAAGCGGCATGCAGCTTTCCGGCGGCCTCACGGACGCCGCCCTTGGCTTCGCGGTTGAGCGCATGAAGTACGGCGACAACGCCCGGCGTGTTGAGATCATCGGCCAGTGCCTCGATCACCTCGGGCGGCACGTCCGGATGCGGCGGCACACCGGAGGCAGCACCGATCCAGTCGGGAAGGAATCTCCGCACTTCGATCAGCCGCTCGACGGTCCAGTCGATCGGCTGGCGATAGTGCGTCATCAGCATCGCCAGCCGCAGCACGGAGCCGTGCCACTTGCTCGATCCGAACGCCGTCGTCGCCAGCAGATCGCGGATCGTGACGAAATTGCCGAGCGATTTCGACATCTTCTCGCCTTCGACCTGCAAAAAGCCGTTGTGCATCCAGGTGCGCGCCATGTGGTCGCGATGGAATGCGCAGCAGCTTTGCGCGATCTCGTTCTCGTGGTGCGGAAACACCAGATCGATGCCGCCGCCGTGGATGTCGAACTCCTCGCCGAGATGCTTCCACGCCATCGCCGAGCATTCGAGATGCCAGCCCGGCCGCCCCTCGACGGCAATGCCCGCCGGCGACGGCCACGCCGGCTCGCCCGGTTTCGACGGCTTCCACAGCACGAAATCCATGGCGTCGCGCTTGTAGGGCGCGACATCGACGCGGGCGCCGGCCAGCATCTCGTCGAGCGAGCGCCGCGCCAGCCGCCCGTAGGCTGGCATGCTCGCCACCGCGAACAGCACATGGTCCTGTTCGACATAGGCGTGACCGTCGGCAATCAGCCTGTCGATGATCGCGCGCATCTCGGGAATATGCTCGGTGGCACGCGGCTCGATGGTCGGCCGCAGGCAGCCGAGCGCATCGACGTCGGCGTGAAACTGCCGCTCGGTTTCCTCCGTGACTTTGCGGATCGCCTCGTTCAGCGGCAGGCCGGGGTAATCGCGCGCGGCGCGGGCGTTGATCTTGTCATCGACGTCGGTGATGTTGCGAACGTAGGTGACGTGTTCGGCGCCATAGACGTGCCGCAACAGGCGGAACAGCACATCGAACACGATCGCCGGCCGCGCATTGCCGATATGGGCGAAGTCGTAGACCGTCGGCCCGCACACATACATCCGCACGTTCGCGGGATCGATCGGCACGAACGGCCGCTTGGTCTTGGTCAGCGTATCGAAAAGCCGCAGTTGCATCTGTCATCAATCCAAAGACGAACCACCCCCCGGGGCCGGGACGTCCGCTCACGATCGATGAGAAAAGACGGCCTCAGCCAGCGAATCGCTAGCGAATAATCCCGCAGCAAATAATGTTGCCGAAAGCGGTGAGAAAGCCGTTCATGGGCCGGCACCATGGGGCAGCCGCCGCACCGCGTCAAGAGACGGAACCGGGTAAAATCGTCTCGCGCGGCGCCTTGCGGCAATCGCCAGCGACCGCTGTCACGGCCGATCGCGGGCAAAATCGCATGCAGCGGTACCGGCACGCCTTCGCCGCCGCTTCGTCACAGTTTCGCCTTGGTTAATGATTTTTAACGCATTCGGTTTATCGCAACTGGTGAACCAATCGCTTTTTCTTGGTGCATCATGCGGTTTTCCTGCGTCCTGCTTGCCTGCCTGCTCTCCGCCATTGTCAGCCTGCCCGCCGCCGCCGACAGCCGCGTGTTCGTGATCGCCGCCCAGGACGACGGCTACGGCATCGACCAGTGCCTCGCCAACGGCGACCGCTGCGGCGCTCCCGCCGCGCGGGCCTATTGCCGCTCGCGTGAGTTCACCGACGCCAGCGCCTATCGCGCCCTCGACGCCGCCGAAATCACCGCGACCGCGACAGGGCCTGCCGGCGCCGCCTGCCGCGGCACGAGCTGCGGCCGCGCCATCGCCATCACCTGCATGCGCTGAGCCAACTTCGGTTCCGCCGCATCGCGGCCATGGAAACGGCGTGACGTCGCCGCCCGAAGCGGCTATGGGTCGGGCCGCCGCGAGACTGCTCGTGGCAGAATCAGCAAGGGTGGGCGCCGGTTTCCACTTCGTCTGATAGCGACCTTTGTCTGATGGAGACATCGCCGGAGCATGCCCGAGACGCGATACGCTGCGATGATCCGACGGACGCTTGCGATAGCGGCGCTTGGCGCCGGGCTCGCGGCTACCTCGGTGTTCGCGCAGTATTACCCGCCCCCGCCCGGCTATGGCGGCCCGCAAGGCGCGCAGAACCCGGCCTGCCCGCGGCTCGAAGCGCAGCTTGCAAGCCTCGACCGTTCGAGCGGCGCGGCGGGGCGCGCCGAGCAGATCCGCCGCTACGAGGCCGCCGCCGGCCGCCAGCAGGCGGAACTCGACCGCACCACCCAGCAGGCGCGCCGCATGGGCTGCGACAGCTCCGGGTTCTTCTCGATCTTCGGCGGCCAGTCGGCACAGTGCGGCCCGGTCAACAACCAGATCCAGCAGATGCGCGCCAATCTCGACGGCATCACCCGCAGCCTCGAGCAACTCCGCGGCAGTTTTGGCGCCTCGGAGCACGAGGGCCAGCGCCGCGCCATCATCCTGGCGCTGGCGCAGAACAACTGCGGCCCGCAATACGCCGCCGCCGCCCGCAATGCCGGCTCGTTCCTCGACGACCTGTTCGGCGGCGGCCATCGCGGCGACATCATGACGCCGGAGAACATGCCGCAGGCCGGCACCTATCGCACCATCTGCGTGCGCAGTTGCGACGGCTATTACTTCCCAATCTCGTTCGCCACGGTACCGAGCCGCTTTGCCAGCGACGAGCAGGCTTGCCGCAACCTTTGCCCTGCCACGGAAGCCGCGCTCTACACCTACCGCAATCCCGGCGAGGACATGAACCACGCGGTCTCGCTTTCGGGCGCCCCCTATTCGTCGCTGCCCAACGCCTTCCGCTACCGCCAGGAATACAATCCGTCGTGCTCGTGCCGGGCGCCCGGACAGTCATGGGCCGATGCGCTGAAGAACCTCGACGACCGCGCCTCGGTGGAGCGCGGCGACATCATCGTCACCGAGGAGCGCGCGAAAAAGATGTCGCAGCCGCCGCAAGCCAAGGGGAGCGAAAAGGGGAGCGGCAAGCGCGGCGATGCTGCCGCCACGCCCGCGGCATCGGCCGCGCCGGCTCAAGGGGGCCAAGGCATCCGCAGCGTCGGGCCGACCTTCATCCCGGCGCGCTGAGGCCAACCCACCTTCCCTCCCCCGCTTGCGGGGGAGGGATAAAAGGAGGGGGCGCGTGGGCATGACACCTGAGGGAACGGTCGCCCCTCTCATTCAATCCGGTCGAAACGCACTCTCGTTTAAAGCAGACCAAGCTCGCGCAGTTCGCGCCGCAACGGCTCGGGCATCGCGGCAACGCTTGCCGCCGCCGACTTCGTCAGGTCAGGCGGTGCCCCGTCGGCGTCGAGATAGCGCCAGCCCTGAAAGGCCCGCATCGGCCGCGGCGCGACCGCGATCACTTTTGGCTGCAACACCAGCCGGCAACGCCCGATGCCGTCACGGTCGCGGAACGGCTCGATAGCAAGCAGTTTTTCGCGCGCGGCGATCTCGCCCTTGATCACCCAGTACAGCGAGCCGCCGGCCAGCAGCTCCTGATCGCGCTTGGGCACCATGCGGGTGATGTGGACGTGACACGCCCGCTCGCCTCTTGCCTTCGCCGCACGCGCCCGCTCGCTGACCCACTCGCGCAGGTCCTTGATGGACTCGCAACCGACGCAAAGTTTGACGAGGTGAAGCGGCATCGTTCCGTAGCGCGCGGCGCGCTCGTTTCAATCGCGTGAGTTTCAGCGGTTATCGCCGCCGGGCGCCGCGGGGGCAAGCTGAACCGGCGCCGCCGGTGGGCTTTTCGACTGTCTTTTCGCCGCTGGCGGTGCCGGCCGCGGCTGCGGCGCCTGCACCCGCGCAGCCGGCGGGGCAGCCGGCGCGGTCTGGGGCGCGGCCTGCGTGGGCTCGCCGCTCATGATGCTGATCGGCGGAATGGAGTCGGAGGTGGGGAAGTCGATGGTGGTCGGCCGGCCGGTCGGCACCGAGGGTGGCAGCCCGGCCGTCGCTGCCGCAGCCGCAGCCGCACTCCCTTCAGCCGCGGATGACGCGGCGGCGACCGACGGCCAGGTCAGCATATGGCGGCCGATCAGCGCTTCGTAGGCCCGCCCGTTCATGTTGGCGACGATCCGGCTGGTGTCGGTCAGCACCCGGAACGCCGCACAGGTGGACGGCGTGCAGCCGTCGCGCGTGGCAAGCACATGGGCGGCGAGCCCGTAGCGGTCGCGCTGCAGCGCGTTGCGCAGCGCCCTCGTCTCCGCAGTCGCGGCCGCCGCCCCCGCCCGCTCCGTCAGCCTGTCGATCTGCGCCGCCACATAGGAGACCGCGGCGGCGGCATGATCGGGCGCCCCGAACAGCGCGCGCTCGCAGGCGGCCTGCACGGTGTCGCCGGCCAGTTCGTCGAGACAGGCCAGCGCCGGCAAGGCGGCCGCCGCCGGCTGTGGCGCAGCAGCTGCCGTTGGGCCATGACCGTCGCTCTCGCTCCCGCCGCGCAGGACCGTGACCGCGGCAACGAGGATGGCTAATAGCGCGATGACCGCAAGCGTGGCGCCGGCAGCCGAGTGTTCGGCCCGCATCAATGCCACGAGCAGAACGAGCACGGCGAAACCGGCGACGATGAGGGTCACCCACACCGGGAAAGCCGGTGCGCGCCATGCCTCATCCAACCATGCGGTCCAGGCCAAATTCATGCGCGCCTTCCCCCGAGGCTGCGTCGGTAGCGATGGCGGGGCGTTCCGACCTCAGGGAGTGACGAGCTGGCTCTCCTTGGCCACGCGCTCGAACGCCTCCGTCGAGCTTTTGATCCGATACTGGCAGTCGTCGCCATCGCTCGGCAAGAGCCGCACCACCTCGTAGGTTCCGGTCGCGGCGGGGCGCGCCACGTTGCTCGCGGTAAAATAAACAACCTCTCCAACGCCGTACTTGTGCTTCAACGCCATCTCCTCACGAACAACTCTGCCGAACTGCGGGCCATGGGACAGCGGTGGCGCCTGCACACCGGTCCACCCGCGAAGCTGCGATCTTTTAGCACGGCAGGAGCCCTCCTGACCAGCGAAAAAGGACCTCTGAAATGAATGATTTCCCTGCTATTTCAGCATCATAGACGCTATGCAGGACTGCTACGCAAAATCCCCCGAGCAACGGCACAGGCCGGCCTGCGGCCCCGGCAGCAGGGAACTGCTGCGCCCGGTCAGCCAATAGGCCACCAGGCCGATCCATTCGTGGACGGCGGCATCGCTCCGCGCAAGGCCGAGGCTCAGCCTGCGGAACGGCCACGCCGCATCCGCCCAGCCGCGCGTGCGCCAATCGACCGGATAAGCCTCGACGGTAAAACCGGCCGCGCGAAAGGCGCCGATCGCCCGCGGCATGTGGAAGGCCGAGGTCACAAGCAGCCAGCGCTCGCCGGCTTTGGGCGCCAGCAGGTCACGGCTGAAGCGGGCGTTCTCATCGGTGGTGCGCGAGCGGCGCTCCAGCGTCACGCGGTGCGTGTCGATATCGAATTCCCGCAGCAGGCGGGCGGCAATATCCGCTTCGAGCACGCCTGACCTCAGCAGATTGGCGTTGCCGCCGCTGAACACGATTTTTGCCGTGGGGAAGCGCCGCGCCAACTCGAGCATGGCGACGACACGCTCGGCGGAGGACGCCAGTTCGACATTTCCGCGCGCCGCTGACGTGTCGGCATCGATCGCCCCGCCCAGCACGATGATGCCGTGCGGCGGCGGCCCATCCGCCTGCCATGCCGGAAAGCGCTCGGACAGCGTCAGCAGCAGCACGTTACCCACGGGCGAGAAGCCGAACACGATCAGCGCCGCGATGCCGGCCCCAGCGATCCAAGTACCGGCGACGCGGGTGCCGGCCCGTTGCCGCCCCAAAACGAGCAGCGCCGCGCCGGCAAGGCATAACAGCGCCGCCGCGTTCGAGGGCAGCAGGACAAAGCCGAGGACCTTGGACAGAACGAACAGCATCGCGGGATCCCCAGCGTCAGTTCCTTGCACCGTCGCCTGTGCCGCCTCATGCCGGTGGGCGGCCCATAATTTCGATAGCCAAGCCCTCGCCGACATGGCACTCAGGCCGCCGCCGATGGCGCCGGGCGCGCCAGCATCCCGGCAGGATAACCCGATTCCGCCTTTCGCATGACCATGCTTCGACCCGCCTGCCTTGCCGCGTTGGTGTTCCTCGCGGCAAGCACCTTTGCGCTCGCCGCGCCCTGCCCCCACGCCGGCGCGCTCGGCACCTCGCGCGTGCTCACGGTGAACCCCCAGGCGACGCCCCGCGTCGGCCTCAAGAGTTTTCCCGATACCCTGCCGCTCGCCGACAAGGAGGTGGTGCTGACTTTCGACGACGGTCCGCTGCCGCCGTTGACCGCGCGCCTGCTCGACCTCCTCGCTGCCGAATGCGCGCGCGCCACGTTCTTCGTCGTCGGCCGGAATGCGAAGGCGCACCCTGCCCTGGTGCGCCGCATCGCGGCCGAGGGCCATACCGTCGGCCATCACTCCTGGTCGCATCCCAACCTGGCCACGATGCCGTTCGACGCCGCGCGCGACAACATCCAGCGCGGCATCGCCGCGACGGAGGCCGCCCTTGCCGGCACATCGACACGCGCCGCGCCGTTCTTCCGCTTTCCGTATTTCGCTGCGACCCCCGCGTTGTTGCAAGCCCTGCAATCGCGTCACGTCGCGGTGTTCGGCGCGGACTTCTGGGCCAGCGACTGGGAGCCGATGACGCCGGAGCAGACACTGAGGCTCACGACCGAGCGGCTTGCCCGCGCCCGGCGCGGCATCATCCTGTTCCACGACATCCAGCCGCGCACCATCGCCATGATGCCGGCGTTCCTGCGCCATCTGCGCAGCAACGGCTACCGGCTCGTGCACATCGTTCCCGCGGACGGCAAGGTCGCCGGGCACCGGCCCGAACCTGCTTCGCCTGCGCGGCATGATTAACACGGCGTTCACGTCGCCATGACTATTGTCCGCGCGTTGAACCGGGACCGATCAACGATGCAAGACACAGGGCAGCGTCTGGCGCCGAATCTGCCGCGCTGGGCGACCACGCTTTTCGCCGCTTGCGCCGTTGCGTTCGCCGGCAGCACGGCGCCGGCCCGCGGTGCCGGCTGCCCCGGCCATCCGGACGCACTCGGCACCTCGCGCACGCTGGTGGTCGATCCGGCCGCGCACCCGCGCATCGGCACCATGCAGTACGAGGAAACGCTGCCGCTGCGGCCCGGCGAAGTGGTACTGACGTTCGACGACGGGCCGCTGCCGCGGCACAGCAACAAGGTGCTCGACATTCTCGCCGCCGAGTGCGTCAAGGCGACGTTCTTTCTGGTCGGCCGCATGGCGCGGCAGTTTCCGGCCGGCGTGCGGCGGGTCTACGACGAAGGCCACACCGTCGCCACCCACAGCGAGAACCATCCGCTGAACTTCAACAGCATGCCGGCCGAGCAGGCGCGGCGCGAGATCGATGACGGCATCGAGGCGATCAAGACGGCGCTCGGCGATCCCGCCCGCCTCGCTCCGTTCTTCCGCATCCCCGGCCTCAAGCGCGCGAACACTGTCGAGGACTATCTCGCCTCGCAGGGCATCATGACCTGGAGCGCCGATTTTCCCGCCGACGACTGGCGCCACATCTCCGCATCGCAAGTGGCGCAACTGGCGCTGTCGCGGCTGGCCGCCAAGGGCAAGGGCATCCTGCTGCTGCACGACATCCAGGCCCGCACCGTGGAAGCGCTGCCGACGATTTTGCGCGAACTGAAAGCGCGCGGCTATCGCATCGTCCATGTGGTGCCGGCCGACAGCCGGCAGCCGGCGACGCCGACCGAGCCGTGGCAATGGCGGCTGCACCCGCCGGCGCTCCAGGTGGCGCGGACCCGGTGGCCGGCCCCGCCCCGCTTCGTGTTCCTGAAGGAGGGCAGCCTGCCGATGCCCGACGCGACCTACGCCGACAGCTACGGCCATGACGGCGCCGCCCTACAGGCTGCCGGACGGCCGCGGCGCGCTCCGACCACAGGCTGGCCGCGCACGACGCCCTATTCCGTCGCCAATACACTCGGGTTCCCGATCCCGGCGCTTGACCTGTTCGCAATCCAGGCGGCCGAGGCGAGCGCCCTCGGAACCGGCCAGATCAGGCACCTCGCCGGCCCATCCGGGTCACGCCCGCCCCGACAGCGCGCGAATGCGCGGCCCGCTACGGCGATCGCCCCGCCGCAGTCGTTGCTGCCGGGCAGCGCGCCAATCAACGCCGCCGGTCTGAAGACCGCGACCGGTGTCCATTGAGTCAGAATTGTCGAGGTTTTCGGGCTGGTGCGCTCGGAGGGACTCGAACCCCCACGATGTTACTCACTGCCACCTCAAGGCAGCGCGTCTACCAGTTCCGCCACGAGCGCAACCTCCCTGCGGCGCAGGCCGGCAGGGCGACGGCGCCCATGTAACAAATCGGCAGGAACGCGACAAGGCCGCTTGAGGGGTTTTGCGGTTATCTTCCGTCGGGGGAGCGCGGCAGCATCCGCTTGACTTCGACCGCGATCCGGTTGCGGTTGACCACCACCGCACCACTGGCCACCGGCATGTTGTTGGCCAGCACCTTGACCTCGTCCTGCTCGGTGCTATCGAGTTCGATGATTGCGCCGCGGCTCAGCCGCATTACCTGATGCACGGGCATCGAGGTGGTGCCGAGCACCACCATCAGATCGACGGAAACCTTATCGAGGGTCGGCACGGGCGCTCCCGGACACGGATATGCTGATACCGGGCAGATCAGCACAGCCATGGTTAGTGAATGGTAAACAGCCGCGCCGAACTTGAATTGAGGCTTGCAACGCCGCCCGGCAGCGCGCCGGTGGAGTGGCGTGTCGCGACGGCGCCGGTTGCCTACCCGGATGCGGTCGCGGCGATGGACGCCCGCGCCGCCGCCATCGCCGATGGCGCCGCGCCCGAACTGGTGTGGCTCCTCGAGCATCCGCCGCTCTACACGTCCGGCACCAGCGGGCGCGCCGGCGACCTGCTCGATGCGCGATTTCCGGTATTCGCCAGCGGCCGCGGCGGCCAGGTCACCTATCACGGCCCCGGCCAGCGCGTCGCCTACGTCATGCTCGACCTCAAGCGCCGCGGGCCGGACGTGCGGCGCTACGTCGCCAGCCTTGAGGAATGGCTGATCCGCACCCTCGACCTCTTCAACGTGCGCGGCGAGCGGCGCGAGGATCGCGTCGGCGTCTGGGTGGCGCGCCCCGACAAGGGGCCGGGCCATGAGGACAAGATCGCGGCGATCGGCGTCCGGCTCAGGCGCTGGGTGTCGTTCCACGGGGTCGCGCTCAACGTCGAACCGGAGCTCGCGCATTTTTCCGGTATCGTGCCGTGCGGGGTCACTGAGGCGCGCTACGGCGTCACCAGCCTGGTCGATCTCGGCTTGCCGGTGACCATGGACGAGGTCGACGCCGCCCTGCGGCAGACGTTCGGCGAGGTCTTCGGAGAGGCCGGCGGCAACGGCTGAGGCTTTGCCTCACACCGTCGGCAGCACCGCAAAGCGCTCGCGTCCGCGCAGGCGCAACAGATCGCCGCTGGCCGCCGCCTCGTCGATCGCATCGACGCGCGCGGAGACCGGCCCGCGCCGGCAGTATGCCATCATGTCTGCAACGACGGCTTCCGGCCCCGCCAGCACCGCCTCGACGCTGCCGTCACGGCGGTTGCGCACCCAACCCTCAAGCCCACGCATGCGCGCTTCGTCGGCGGCCCACGCGCGGTAGCCGACGCCCTGCACCCGGCCCCGGATCACGAGATGGCGCGCGAGGGTCTCCATTTGCCTGTTCACGCAAATTCGAGGATCAGCGCATCCACCGCGAGCGTCGCGCCGGGCTTGGCGTGGATCGCCTTGACCGTGCCGTCGCGCTCGGCGCGCAGCACGTTCTGCATCTTCATCGCCTCGATCACCGCCAGCGTTTCGCCGGCCTTGACCTCCTGCCCCTCCGCGACGTCGACGGAAATGACAAGACCCGGCATCGGGCACAACAACTTCTTGCCGGTGTCGGATACGGCCTCTTCCGGCATCAGCCGCGCGGCTGCCGCCTCGGTCTCGGTATAGACATAGACCGGCACCTCGATGCCGCGATGGGAGAGGCGGAAACCGTTGGCGATCGGGCGCACCTGAACGGCGATGGCGGTGCCGTCCACCGTGCCGTGCCACACCGGCTCGCCCGGCTTCCACGCCGAGACCAGGTGCCGCTCGGGCCCAAGCGTGCCGTCCGGCATGACGAAGCGCACGGCAATGCCTTCGGCATCGCGGGCGATCTCCAGCGCGATCTCACTGCGGCCGAGCCACACCGCGCGCCGCCGTTCACGTGCGACCTGCCGGCCGTCCATCTGGCCGGAGATCAGCCGCTTGCGCTCGCCCAGAACATGATCGATCGCCGCGCCGACGGCAGCAATGCGGCGGGCGATATCGCCCTCCGGCGCGCGCACGGCAAACCCTTTCGGAAACTCCTCGGCGATGAAGCCGGTGGACAGCCGCCCCTCGCGCCAGCGCGGATGATCCATCAGGGCCGAGAGGAACGGAATGTTGTGGCGGATGCCATCGACATAGAAATCGTCGAGCGCATGGGCGTGGGCATCGATCGCCGCCGCGCGCGAGGGCGCGTGCGTGATCAGCTTGGCGATCATCGGGTCGTAGTACAGCGAAATCTCGCCACCCTCGGTGACGCCGGTATCGTTGCGCACGGTCACGCCGTCGTGGGTGGCCTCCGCCGGCGGGCGATACTTGACCAGCCGTCCGATGGAGGGAAGGAAGTTGCGGAACGGGTCCTCGGCATAGACGCGCGATTCCACCGCCCAGCCGGTCAGCGTCACATCGCTCTGCGCGATGGTGAGCCTTTCGCCGGCGGCGACCCGGATCATCTGCTCGACCAGGTCGATGCCGGTGACAAGCTCGGTCACCGGGTGCTCGACCTGCAGTCGTGTGTTCATCTCCAGAAAGTAGAAGCTCTTGTCCTGCCCGGCGACGAACTCGACCGTGCCGGCGGAATCGTAGTTCACGGCCTTGGCGAGCGCCACCGCCTGCTCGCCCATCTTGCGCCGCGTCGCCTCGTCCAGCAGCGGCGAGGGCGCCTCCTCGATCACCTTCTGGTTGCGGCGCTGGATCGAGCATTCGCGCTCGCCGAGATAGATCACGTTGCCATGCTTGTCGCCGAGCACCTGGATCTCGATATGGCGCGGATCGACGATGAACTTCTCGATGAACACGCGATCGTCGCCGAACGACGACTTGGCTTCGGCGCGCGCAAGCTTGAAACCTTCGGCGACTTCCGATGCGCTGTGGGCGATGCGCATACCCTTGCCGCCGCCGCCGGCGGAGGCCTTGATCATCACCGGGTAGCCGATCTCGTCGGCGATTTTGACGGCCTGCTTGTCGTCCTCGATGACACCGAGATGGCCCGGCACGGTCGAGACCTTGGCCTTCGCCGCCGCCTTCTTGGATTCGATCTTGTCGCCCATGGCGGCGATGGCGCCCGGATTGGGGCCGATGAACACGATGCCGGCCGCGGCCAGCGCCCGCGGGAATGCCTCTCGCTCGGACAAAAAGCCGTAGCCGGGATGCACCGCCTCGGCGCCGGTCTGGCGGCACGCCTCGATGATCCGCTCCATCACCAGGTAGCTCTCGGCCGCGGGCGGCGGGCCGATCGGCACCGCCTCGTCGGCCATCGCGACGTGAAGCGCGTTGCGATCCGCCTCGGAATAGACGGCGACGGTCGCGATCCCCATGCGGCGGGCGGTCTTGATGACCCGGCAGGCAATCTCGCCGCGATTGGCAATCAGGATTCGTTTGAACATCGGCTTTTTGCTGGTCCGCTGAAGGCTATGTGAAGGGGGGGGTACGCCCGCTGGCATAGCCGCAATCGCGCCGGCGCGGAAGACCGAAGCCCTCGCGCCGCCCATAAAAATGGCCCCCGCAGGGGGCCAAATTTATCGGAAAGCTGAATACGACCGAACGCCGCCAGCGGCGGCCGTTACATCCCGAGATCGATCAGACCCGGCAGCGATTGCACGAGCGGCAGCGTTGCCGCCCCGATCAGGGTGGCGGCGAGCGTTGCGAAAATCGGGCTGGCGCGCCGCTTGCCGCGCATCTGGCTCGCGATCCACTCCAGCACCTCGACATTGACGCCGACCGCCTGCGTCGGCGCCCAGCTCTCGATCGGCGTGTCCGGCGACAGCGCCACGCTGCGCGGGGGCACCGGCAGTCCCGAGGCCGCCGCGGCATGATGGACGATGGCCCGGGCCATGAGATCGTCGAAGCGCCCGTCGTCGCTGCGCTCGGCGGCGGCGTCGCTGATCTCGAACAGCGCCTCCGCCTCGGCCCGGCTCACCGGCTGATCGACAAGCGCGGCGGCCAGCAGCACGCGCTCGCACCACGCCGCGTCGTCGGCATCGAGCGAGCGCGAGAAATGAACCCGCCCGCGGGTGGTCGGCCCCTCCCCGGTGATCACCCCGTCGCGCACCAGCGCAAGCGCGCGGGCGCTGGCATCGCCGTTGGCGATGGCGGGAATATCGATGGCAGGAACGGACACATTTGCAGCGGCAGACATCGCTTCACTCATCTCTCTTGGCTCTTGGCGCGGTCCGCCAGCGATTCCACGCCGGCGTAAACCGAGGGTTAAGAAAACGATACCGCGATCGCTTCTTTTCGGGATCTGCCAGCTTGGTTGCCGGCGGCCCCGCCGCGGTTCAAGGGTCATCGCAGGCGCTGCGGGCGGCGGTGCGGCGCATCAAGGGCAATGTCGGGGCATTCGGATGAAACCGCGGTAACATGTCCGTATTGCCGCAAGCCGCCAACGGAGAACACCGTGCTGCCGCAAACAACGGAAGGGGGACAATATTATCCTTTTTTGCGACCCGTTCCGTTTGCCCGGATCGCTTCCTATAACGAGTCCATCATCGCAACTTGAAGGCAAGCGAGAGGCTGACATGACGCTGCAGATTGGCGCGACCGCGCCGGATTTCGAGGCCGAAACCACCGAAGGCCGCATCCGCTTTTACGATTGGCTCGGCGACAGCTGGGCGCTGTTCTTTTCGCACCCGAAGGATTTCACCCCGGTCTGCACCACCGAGCTTGGCGCCGTCGCCCGGCTCAAGCCGGAATTCGACAAGCGCGGCGTCAAGCTGATCGGCGTCAGCGTCGATCCGGTGGACAAACACCACCTCTGGGCCAAGGACATCCAGGAAACCCAAGGCGCGGCCCCCAACTATCCGATGATCGGCGACACCGATTTCAAGGTGGCGAAGCTCTACGGCATGCTGCCGGCCGACACCGCGGGCGACGTCAATGCACGCACCCCGGCCGACAACGCCACGGTGCGCAACGTGTTCGTGATCGGCCCGGACAAGAAGATCAAGCTGGTGTTCGTCTATCCGATGAGCACCGGCCGCAACTGGCAGGAGATTTTGCGCGCGATCGACTCGCTGCAGCTCACCGCCAACCACGGCGTCTCGACCCCGTCGGACTGGAAGCCGGGCGAGGACGTGTTCTTCTCCGCCGCCGTTCCGGAGGATGAGGCCCGCAAGAAATTCCCAAAAGGCTGGAAATCGCCAAAGCCCTATTTCCGCATCGTGGCGCAGCCCTGAGCGGGACAAAACGCAAAACACGAAAAGGGCGCCGCCGGCGCCCTTTTTTATGACCGGTGACGAAGCACTAGCGCCGCGCGGTCCTGTTGACGAGCAGCACGGCGGCCGCGCACACCACGATGCCGAGGATCGCGAGCATGTCCAGCCGCTCGCCGAACAGGACGTAGGCCATCAGCGCCGTCACCGCCGGCACGAGGTAGAAGAGGCTCGCCACCTGCGTCGCAGCCTGCCGCCGGATCAGCCAGTACAACACGCCGATCGAGCCGATCGACAGCACCACCGCGAGCCAGAACAGCGCGGCGACGAACTCGAACGTCCAGTCGATGGCGCCGGTCTCGAACAGCCACGACCCGAGGGAAAAGAATGCCGCCACCACGACGTACTGCACCAGGTTGCCGGTGCGCCAGTCGATGGTGGCGCAGTAGCGCTTTTGGTAGAGCGCGCCGAGCGTGATGCTGACCAGCGCCACGGCGGAGGCGAACCATCCCCACCCCACCTCGCCGGTCATCGGCCGGCCATGCAGGATGAGGATAACGCCCGACAGGCCGAGCCCCAGCCCCAGCCATTGCAGCGGCGTGACCCGCTCGCCGAGCCAGCGGTTGGCGATGGTCGAGGTCAGGATCGGCTGCAAGCCCGGAATGAGCGCCGACAGCCCGACCGGAACGGAGTGAAAAATCGCAATCGAGACGCCCCCGAGATAGAAGCCGTGGACCAGAAGACCGGCGACGGCGCTGTGCCAGAGGCCGGCCGCATCCGGCCACTTCGGCCGGCTCAGCACGACGATGATGGCGATCAGCACCACCACCAGCATCATGCGGGCGGCGAGATAGGTCAGCGGCTCGGCGCCCTCGAGCGCGTATTTGGTCGCGACGAATCCCGTGCTCCACAGCACGACGAACACGGCGGGCGCGGCCTGGGCCGCAAGCTGGTCGAAACGGCGATCCATTTGCTGGTCTGGTTGCCTGAACATATGCTATGCGGCAACGAGCATTTTACGCAGGCGCACCTGCCGCCAGCGCAGATCGAGACGACGTGAGGTGAGATGATGGACGTTCGCGCCGCTGTTGCCGTTGCCGCAGGCCAGCCCCTCGAAGTGACCACGGTCCGGCTCGACGGGCCGAAGGCGGGCGAGGTGCTGGTCGAGATCAAGGCCACCGGCGTCTGCCACACCGACGAGTTCACGCTGTCGGGCGCCGACCCGGAAGGGCTGTTTCCGGCGATCCTCGGCCACGAGGGCGCCGGCGTGGTGGTCGATGTCGGCCCCGGCGTCACCAGCGTGAAGAAGGGCGACCACGTTATTCCGCTCTACACGCCGGAATGCCGGCAGTGCCCGTCCTGCCTGTCGCGCAAGACCAACCTGTGCACCGCGATCCGCGCCACGCAAGGCCAGGGCCTGATGCCGGACGGCACCTCGCGCTTCTCGCTCGATGGCAAGCCGGTCCATCACTACATGGGCACCTCGACCTTCGCCAACTACACCGTGCTGCCGGAGATCGCGGTCGCAAAGATCCGCGAGGACGCGCCGTTCGACAAGGTCTGCTACATCGGCTGCGGCGTCACCACCGGGATCGGCGCGGTGATCAACACCGCCAAGGTCGAGCCCGGCGCCAAGGCGATCGTGTTCGGGTTAGGGGGCATCGGCCTCAACGTCCTGCAAGGGCTGCGGCTGGCCGGCGCCGACATGATCATCGGCGTCGATATCAACAATGACCGCAAGGCGTGGGGCGAACGCTTCGGCATGACGCATTTCGTCAATCCGACCGAAGTCGGCAAGGACCTCGTGCCCTACCTGATCGACATGACCAAGACGCCGGCCGACCAGATCGGCGGCGCCGACTACACCTTCGACTGCACCGGCAACGTCACCGTGATGCGTCAGGCGCTGGAAGCCTGCCATCGCGGCTGGGGCCAGTCGATCATCATCGGGGTGGCGCCGGCCGGCGCCGAAATCGCGACGCGGCCGTTCCAGCTCGTCACCGGCCGGGTGTGGAAGGGCACCGCCTTCGGTGGCGCGCGCGGCCGCACCGACGTGCCGAAGATCGTCGACTGGTACATGCAGGGCAAGATCGAGATCGACCCGATGATCACCCACGTCATGCCGCTCACCGAGATCAACACGGCATTCGACCTGATGCGCAAGGGCCAGTCGATCCGCGGCGTGGTGACGTTCTAGGAGGAGATCGCCGCGGCAGCGTGAACTGTTTTTTAATATCAACTCTGCTTCGACATACGCGCAAGCTTATGCCATTTTTGATAAGTGTAGCGGTAATTATACTCCGCAACCATTAAACCCGTACGGCCATCCAGAAAGCCAGCCCGCAAGAGATATGCCTTGAGAAACGCAGCCGCCCCCCGGAGAGGCGCCGTCGTTGGCATGGCTCGACGGCCGCGAGAGGCTAACTGTATGGCGGCCGCCGTCGAGTACCGCTCGATCTTATCGTTGGCATCCTCCCATGAGGTGATGCTGTCATGCTCGATAGGATTCGTCAGGTGACCGATCGTGCCGTTGATAATGAGATGCAGATGAACGATTTCCTCTGAAAATCGGCCATGTCCATTTCGGACGAGTCTCGGCGTATAGTCCGGCCACCAGCCAGAATGTCGCACCACGTTTCCGCAGAATCGGGACCGCCGCGGCACCCTGTAGCCAGTCACCGAAGACGTATCGCCAATCACCTTTTGAATCTCCCTGGCGAGGGGAGCTTCGATCCATTCGTCCGCGTCAAGAGAAAAAATCCACTCTTGGGTTGCCCGGTCGATGGCCCGATTGAACTGCGCCCCAAATCCGGGCCAATCGCTTGTCTGTGTGACCTTCGCTCCCAACGATCGGGCTATCTCGATCGTCCGGTCGGTGCTGCCGCTATCGACAAGAATGATCTCGTCGGCAAAGCTAACTGATTCAAGGCAGCGCGCGATCGACGCCTCCTCGTTTTTGGCAATGACGGTAACGCTCAAGGTCGACAAACCGACCCTCCCCGGTTCTCGCTACAAAGATGACGTTGCCAGCGCCATGCGTCCCGGCACATCGCGTCGATGTCCCGGTTAGGGCGCCAGTTGAGTTCTGTATGCGCCCGCGTCGCGTCCGCCCAGCACTCAGCCACGTCGCCGGCGCGACGGCCAACGATACGGCGCGGCAACGACTGCCCTGTGCTCTGCTCGAACGCATGACACATCTCAAACACCGAGATTCCTCTGCCAACACCAAGATTGAACGAAGTCATGCCCGAATGTTCGGCCAAATAGCGCAGCGCAGCCACGTGCCCGTCCGCGAGATCAACCACATGGATAAAATCGCGAACGCAACTGCCATCTTTGGTGGGATAATCGTCACCGAAGATATCAAGCACCTCGCGCTGCTTGACCGCAACCTGCAACAGACGCGGCATTAGGTTGTTCGGCGCCCCTCGCGGTTGCTCTCCGAGAAGGCCACTTTCATGCGCGCCGACCGGATTGAAATATCGCAAGTTCACAATGCGCCAAGACGGATCAGAGCCAGCCAGATCAGTTAGAATGTCCTCAACAATGATTTTTGAGCGTCCATACGGATTGACTGCGAAGCGGGGGCAATCCTCCCGTATGGGAAGTGTGGCCGGAGATCCATATACTGTTGCCGAGGATGAGAAGACAAGCGACCTCACTCCCGCCGCCTTCATACACGACAGCAGCGCAAGCGTGCCGCCGACGTTATTGTCGTAGTATGCGAGCGGCAGTCGCACCGACTCAGCGACGGCCTTGAAAGCCGCAAAGTGCATCACCGCACCCACGTCGTGTTGGGCGAATGCTTCCGCAAGCTGGTCAGTATCGGACACAGAGGCGCGAACAAAGAGCGGCCTGCGTCCCGCTACCCTTTCAATGCGGTCAAGCACATCGACCGAACTGTTGCTCAGATCGTCGAGAACCAGGACATCATGGCCGGCTCCCAGGAGCGAAACGCATGTATGGGAGCCGATGAACCCTAAGCCGCCCGTCACAAGTATCATTCGTTCCTTGACCCCAGGCGCGAGACTTCAGGCAGCGTGTACGGTTTGCCTCATGCCTGTAGCAGCCGGCGCGACCGCCATGCAAGCGCCGCCGGATCAAAATTCCTCTGGGCACGGATCGACGATGCGCCAGAGATCGGGGCCGTTCCTGACCTTCTTCATCTCGGGCGTGAGGCCGCCGTTGCGGCGCAGCCAGTCCTTCACCGGCGGCGGATAGTAGGACATCAGGTCGGAGGTGCCGTCGTGGCTGATGACCTTCATACCGAAAGTGAACGCCTTGTCGTAATAGGCCTGATGGAAGCCGACGCTGGCGCGCGGGGTGACGCAAATCTTGCTGGGCGGCACGATGCCGAACACCAGCGTGCAGGCCGAATTGCAGATGCCGTCGATAATGACGCGCTGGCCGGTCTTGCGGATGCGCTCGTATTTCGCCTTGTACTGATCGACATAACCGCCGTGGTCGCGGGTGATGCGCAGGTCGGCGCGCGCCGGCACCGCGGCGAACAGCGAAACGATCGACAGGGCAAGGACCAGCGTTCGCATCGGACGACAGACAACGACCCCACACGGCGGCTCAAGCGACGGCTCGCAAGCCTACGCCTTATTGCGGCACCAGATGGCAGGACCTTGGCGCGACTGTGTTGGAAATTCGTTAACTATGGTGGCCCCCCGCCCGTCAGGGCGGCCGGACTTCGGATCAGGCAGGGCCCGGCGCCGGGGAAAACGGAGAGGCGCGGACCCGGTCCGTGCTCGCCTTGCCGCCGGAGCGGACCTCATTTATGGAAGGCGGGCTTGCGCTCGTAGCTCAGCTGGATAGAGCATCGGACTTCGAATCCGAGGGTCGGGAGTTCGAATCTCTCCGAGCGCGCCAGCGTCCCCGGTCCGTCGTCATGGTTTGGCGCCGATCTTGATGTGGATCGCATCGGCGCTTTCCTGGTCGTTCGGCACCCGTTTCAGGAGTGCGGTCAGTCCCTCGTTCCGCAGAGCCTGCAAAAGAACGGCGGCTGGCTTGCCGGCCGCCCCCCAATCCGACTGCCGCGATTCGGCAATCTGGATCTCGACGCCCTTGAATACGACGATGCCGGCCGCGGGCTTGCCCGGCGGGATGTAGCCGGAGCCTTGCGCCACGGCTTGTCTGTGCCAGCCGGCGGCATCCAGCGCTTGTCCGATATTTTCCATCAGGTCAACGGACTCGGGATCGAGTTCAACCGAGAAATCGAATGGAGTGCCTTGAAACGGCTTGATGGCGGCGGCGATCCGCTGTTGCGATCCGGGGCCGATCGTCCGCGGACTGTCGGCCCAGTACTGCAGCCCGACGCCGACCAGAACGAGCACGGCGAATGCAATCCCGAGCCCACGCTCCCATGATCCCTTTGAAATCCTCAGAACCAGAAGCGCGACTTCGCCGCTCAATCCGATCAGAAGGACGATTTCACCGATCTCCTTCAACCAACTGAAGAGGACCATTGAAAAGGCGGCGGTATTCAGCACGTCGAACACTCCAGGCTGCGAGGCCGCGTAACCGGTGAAGCCGACACCTGCGCGCCCATCCAACAAACTATAATTTACTTTGTGAAAATCTGATTTCGTTTTCCTCCGGCGCGGGCGCCAGTTCGGCACAGACGGTCGGCGCAAACACGCCCAAGCGCCCCCGTCGATCAGCCTGGCCGATCAATCGGATCGAAGATTTGTATTGGACCAGCGATGACGCGCCGCGGCAGATAGCCGTGAAGCCGGCGCCATCGGGGCGCCGGCGTTGTCGTGTGGGACGTCATCGTGTCGAATGCTGTTGAAAACGCCACCGCCGCCTCGATCCGGATATGGCCGGGTCTTGCCATCTCCGCCGCGATCGCCGCGGCCGCCATGGCGCTGCGGCTGATCCCCGGCCTGCAGCTCGTTAGCCCGATGATCCTGGCCATCCTGCTGGCGATGGCGATCCACTACGCCGTCGGCGTGCCGGCGCAGGCGACCCCCGGCATCAAGTTCGCGATGCGCCCGATCCTGCGGTTCGGCATCGTGCTGTTGGGTTTTCAGCTCACCATCTCGCAGATCGGCGACATCGGCTGGCCGGCCTTCGCCATGATCGCGGCCGCGGTGTTCATCACCCTCACCGCCACAAAGCTGCTGGCGCGCGTGATGGGCGTCGATGCCAAGCTCGCGGAATTGATCGGCACCGGCACGGCAATCTGCGGCGCTTCGGCGGTGATTGCCGCCAACACCGTGACCCGCGCCAGCGACGCCGACGTCACCTATGCACTCGCCACCGTGACGCTGTTCGGCTCGGTCGCGATGTTCCTCTATCCCGTTCTGGCCGCCCCGCTCGCCCTCGGGCCCGAAGCCTACGGCCTGTGGACCGGCTCCAGCGTTCACGAGGTGGCGCAGGTCGTTGCCGCCGCCTTCCAGCTCGGCGACCTCTCCGGCCAGATCGGCACCACCGCCAAGCTGAGCCGCGTGCTGCTGCTCGCCCCCGTGGTGCTCGGCCTCGGCTTTCTCGCGGCAAAAGGCGCCCTCGCCGCCGGCGGCCGCAAGAGCAGCGTGCCGTTTCCGTGGTTCATCGTCGGCTTCGCCGCCGTGGTGCTGCTCAACAGCAGCGTGACGCTGCCGCCCGAGATGAAGCAGGGGTTTGCCTGGCTGACCAGCTTCCTGCTGACCACCGGCCTCGCCGCCATGGGCCTGGAAATCCGTTTCGGCGACGTGCGCTCGCGCGGCCCGCGGCCGCTGCTGCTGGCGCTGGCGTCATGGTTCATCATCGCCGGCTTCAGCTACACGGTCATCAAGCTGCTCTAACCGCTCGCGCGGTTCGCCACCCGCTTGAACAGGCGTTCCGCCAGTTGCCGGCCGGCTACCGCAGGCGGCCCCGGGCGGCGACCGGCAGGGTGCCGACGATCTCCTCGTCCCGCACCATGACCAGCTCGTCCACCATATTGACGACGACGCAGACGTGGTTGGGCACGATGCGGACCACCTCGCCGACCTGCGGTTGCGTCGGGCTCCGCGACAGGTCGAGGAAGCCGTGCTCCTCGGCAAAGCCGCTGATGCGCGCCTGCGGGTAATCGAGGATCGACCCGAAGCCGTCGAGACCGCCGGTGTCGGCGGTCAAGGTCTTGGAGCCGGCATCGAGAATACCGCGGTTGCGCGCGGCTCGGCTCACCACCGTCGCATAGACGGTGAGCGCGCAATCGTCCCAGCCGGCAACGCCGGCGGCAACCTGCATGCGGTCGTTGAAGATGTAGGTGCCGGGCCGGTGCTCGGTGGCGCCTTTGAGTTCGCCGAGGTGCGGCAGGTTGGGCGAGCCGCCCGTCGAGACGATGGCCGGTGCGAGCCCGGCGTCGTGCAAGCCGGCGGTGGCGGCATCGAGAAAACGCTGCGCCTGCGGCCAGCCATCCTCGGTCGGATACAGCATCAGCCCCGCGAAGGACAGCCCCGGCGTCGCGGCAATGGCGCGCGCCAGCGTCACCGCCTCGGCAGGCATCTCGACACCGGCGCGCTTGCGCCCGGTGTCGCACTCCACCACGACGGGCAGCGACCGCTCCGCGAGCGCCGCGGCCCGCGCCAGACCCGCCACCACCGTCGGGTTATCGGCGGCGACGGTGACGCCGGTGCCGCGCAGCAGCCGCCCGAGCCGCGCCATCTTCTCCTCGCCGAGGAGATTGTAGCTGATCAGGATGTCATCGAGCCCGGCTTCCGCCATCACCTCGGCCTCGCCGAGCTTCTGGCAGGTGATGCCGCGGGCGCCGGCCTCGACCTGCATCTGCGCCAGCAGCGGGCTCTTGTGGGTCTTGATGTGCGGACGGTTGGCGAGGCCCACCCTGTCGCACAAATCCTGCACGCGGGCGATGTTGCGCGCGACGCGCTCCATGTCGATGACCACGGCCGGGGTGCCATAGTCGCGGGCGATCCGTGCCGCCAGCGCCGTGGTCATGGCGCCCTTTTTGCGGCCGTCCCGTGCGACAGCCGCGGCAGCTCGAACACCTCGCCGTCGTAGCCGGCCTCGGCCGGGATGCGCAGTTGATAGGTGTCCTCGCCGATCGTCATCTCGGGAAGGACGGTGACGACCGGCCGGGCGCGCGCATCCTGCAGCGCGGTCGCAACGTCAGGGTAGCGACCGAGCTTGATGAGATTGCGCATGGTGGGAAACACCACCTTGAAGCGGCCTGCCTTGTCGGCCTCGATCGCCGCGCGCGGCGACAGCCAGAGCGAGTTGACCAGTTCATGGCCGTCGTGCTGGCCGACCTGCCCCGACGGCGCCGCCGCCATGAAGAAATAGGTGTCGAAGCGCTTGGGCTCCTGCAGCGGCGTGATCCAGTGCGCGAACGGCACCAGCAGGTCGAGCGCCAGCACGAGGCGCTCCTGCGCCAGGATATCGGAAAACGCCGCGCGGCCCTCGGCCAGTGCCGCGCGATGCGCGCGCTCGATGTCGCGCATGCGCTCGGCCGGCACGGTCTCCATGCTGCCGCGCGGCCGCGCCAACAGGTGGCCGGATTCCTCGAACGTCTCGCGCACCGCGGCGATGCGCAGGCCGAGCGCCGCCTCGTCGAGGCCGTTGGCGCCGCCGTAAAACTCCGGCCGTGCCGCCACCACCGCGTCGTCGCGGTCGAGGCTGCCGCCGGGAAACACCAGTGCGCCCGACGAAAACTCGATTCTGCGATGGCGCTCGACCATGAACACCTCAAGGCCATCGGCGGCATCGCGCAGCAGCACCATGCTCGCGGCAAAGCGCAGCGACTTGTCGATCGCCGGCCCCGTATCTCCACTCATCGGTAACTCCGTTCCGTTCTTATCGTTCGACCGCCAGCGCCGCGCGACGGTCGGTCCGTGCCACCCGCGACAACAGGTATTCGATTTCTTCCTTCGCCGGCGCGGACAAGCGCGGTGCCGGCTTGCGCTGCGCGTCCGATGCAATCAGCCCGCGCCGCCGCAAAATATACTTGCGCACGGCCAACCCGATACCCCGTTGCTGCTCGTAGCGGATCAGCGGCAGATGCGCGTCGAACAGATCGTGCGCGGCATCGCGGCTGCCTTCCTTCGAAAGCCGCACCACGTCGAGCAGCATTTCGGGGAAGGCATAGCCGGTCATCGCGCCATCGGCGCCACGCTCCATCTCGAAGTCGAGGAACAACCCGTTATTGCCGGTCAGGATCGACAGCGGCCTGAGCGAGCCGTCCTTCTGGAAATCGCGCAGCGCGGTGATCTTCTCCAGCCCCGGCCAGTCCTCGTGCTTGAGCATGACGCAGGACGGATTGTCCATGACGACGCGACGGATGACGGAGGGCGTCATCACCACCGTTAGCGTCAGCGGATAGTCCTGCAGCACCCAGGGAATGTCCTCGCCGATCGCCTCCACCGCCTGCCGGAAATAGGTGACGATCTGCTCGTCGGTACGCAGCCGCGGCGACGGGGCGATCATCACGCCAGCGGCGCCCGCATCCATCGCGCTTCTTGCCAGCGCGCGCATCGCGGCAAAGCCCGGCGCCGAAACCCCGACGACGACCGGCAGCCCTTCGGCACTTTTGACGAAGCGCTTCGCCACCTGCTCGGCCTCGGCCGCGTCGAGTTTTGGCGCTTCGCCGAGAATGCCGAGCACGGTGATGCCGTTGCAGCCGATGCGGCCATAGAATTCGCACAGCTTATCGATCGAGGCTTCGTCGATGCGCCCGTCGTCGTGGAACGGCGTCGGCGCGATGGCATAGGCGCCCATGGCCTCGTGGGTCAGTTTCATGACGTGCTCTATCTCCCAATCATCCCAGCACTGTCCTGCCATTCCTGATCACGGTCGCCGCGCGCGCCTTGACGCGCGCCTCGAACGAGATCACCTCGCCGTCGCGCCACAGGTCCACCGTCACGGTCTCGCCGGGATAAACCGGCGCCGAAAACCGCGCGGCATGCCGGCGGAACGCCGCCGGATCGTGGTCGGCATAGGTCTGCAGCACGGCGCGGCAGGTCAGGCCGTAGGTACACATGCCATGCAGGATCGGGCGAGGAAAGCCGGCACGGCGGGCAAAGGCGGGATCGCTGTGCAACGGATTGCGGTCGCCGCACAGCCGGTACAGCAGCGCCTGATCGGGCCGGGTCGCGATATCCACCGAGCGGTCCGGCGCGCGCTTCGGCACCTCGTGCGGTTTGGGCTGACCCTCGGACGGTCCGCCGAAACCGCCATCGCCCCGCGCGAAGCGCGAGGCCCGCAGCGTCGCCAGCGGGGCGCCGTGGCCGTCGCGCAGCACGGTCTCGCGCACGATCACCGCGCCCTTGTCCCTGCCCTTGTCGAACACGCCGGTCACGCGGGAATCGGCGGTGATCTCCGCCGCCGCCGGCAGCGGCTGGTGGAACGTGATGTCCCGCTCGCCATCCACCACCATCAGCCAGTCGATGTCCATCGGCCCCGGCGTCTCGCCCCACGCGGCGACGGAGGCGAACGTCGGCACCACCTTGAGCGGACGCGGCTTGAGGGCGCCCTCGTTGACGAAGGCGAGCTCGCGCTCGTCGAGCGGATCGGCACCCATGCCGATGCCGAGCGCATAAAGCATCACCTCGCGGTCGGTCCAGGCAAAGCGCTGGCCGAGGTTCTCAAGCTTCATGGTCGCGGCGTAGTCGATCGGCATCCGGGCGCCTTGCAAATCCGTCCCGGCCGGGTTTGTCGCCCGCCGCGCCGCGCTTGGCAAGCGCGCGGGCGGGGCCGCAGGGCAGAATTGCGGTAGGCCCCGGAGCCGTTGCCCTCACGCGAAGCGGCCTGCTTCGCCCAAAAATGCCATGGCCTATTCTGCGGCGATCTGGGGCCTTGCGAGCGGCGGCGGATCGCGCAACTGGGCGATCAACTGGGCGTGGCGAACGCGGGCGTCTTCCACCGCCTTGTGCTTGATCGGGCCGTAACCGCGGATCATGTCGGGCAGCGACAGAAGTTCGCGCGCCGCGGCGTAGCTGCGCGGCGACAACAGCCGCAGCACCTCGGCAACATCGGCTTCGTAAGCCGCAATCAACTCGCGCTCCATGCGACGCTCGGCACCGTAGCCGAACAGGTCGAACGGCGTGCCGCGCAGCCCCTTCAGGCGAGCGAGCACGCGGAACAGCGTCATCGTCCACGGCCCGAAGGTGCGCTTGCGCGGCCGGCCGCTGGCATCCCTGCCCGGCAGGATCGGCGGAGCCAGATGGAAGCTCAGCTTGAAGTCGCCCTCGAACTGGTCGTGCAACTGTTTTGCGAAGCCGCCATCGGTGAACAGCCGCGCCACCTCGTACTCGTCCTTGTAGGCAAGGAGCTTCGCATAGTTGATGGCGACCGCGCGCGGCAGCTCCTCGCCGAGGCCATGACGGGCGGCGGCATCGCCGACCCGGCCGACCAGCGCGCGGTAGCGCGCGGCCAACGCCTCGTTCTGATAGGCGGTGAGCAGGCGCTCGCGATGAGCGACGATCTCGTCGAACGACATCTCGGCAAGGGTTTTTGGCGGCGCCGTTTCCTCCTTGACCAGCGCCGCGAGCCGCGCCGGATCGGCGGCGGCGAGCCGTCCGAGCCGGAAGGCATTGGTGTTCATCTTCACCGCCACGCCGTTGATGTCGATCGCCTGCTCGATCGACTCGGCATGGAGCGGCAACAACCCCTGCTGATAGGCGTAGCCGAGCATCATCATGTTGGTGGCGATGGCATCACCGAGCAGCGCTTCCGCGACATGGGTGAAGTCGAGGAAAGCCGAATCCGGCCGCAGCGCGTTCTGCAGGACGCGGTTGACCTTGCCCTGCTGGAAATCGAAATCGCGGCTGCGGATGAAATCCGCAATCGGGATCAGGTGCGTGTTGACGACACCGTGGGTGCGGCCGCGCTCGCACAGCGTCAGCGTCTCCTTGGAGATCGCCATCACCTCGTCGGCGGCGATCAACAGATCGCAGGTGCCGGTGACGATGCGCGAGCAGGTGACGTCCGCCGGGCTGTGCGACAGCCGCACATGCGACAGCACCGCGCCGCCCTTCTGCGCCAGCCCCGACATGTCGAGGATCATGCTGGCCTTGCCCTCGATGTGGGCGGCCATGCCGAGCAGCGCGCCGATGGTAAGGACGCCGGTGCCGCCGACGCCGCCGACCGCGATGTTGTAGGGCCGGTCCAGGCCCGCCAACGCCGGCTGCGGCAGATCGCCGATGTCGCCAAGCTCGGCCGGCGCGCGCTTGCGCAAGGTGCCGCCATCGACAGAGACGAACGACGGGCAAAAGCCTTTTACGCAGGAATAGTCCTTGTTGCAGCTCGACTGGTTGATGGTGCGCTTGCGCCCCAGTTCGGTCTCCAGCGGCTCGACCGAAATGCAGTTCGACTGCACCGAACAGTCGCCGCAGCCCTCGCATACCGCCGCGTTGATCATGATGCGGCGCGAGGGGTCTTCGAGGATGCCCTTCTTGCGGCGGCGGCGCTTCTCGGCCGCGCAGGTCTGCACGAACACGATGGCCGAGCAGCCCGGTGTCTCGCGCAACGTTTTCATCACGTTGTCGAGTTCGTCGCGGTGCGCGGTTTTCGTATCGGGCGCGATGGTCGAGGCCGGATAGGCGTCGGGGTTCTCCGAGACGAGGTAGATGTTGCGCACGCCCTCGGCATGAAGCTGGAAGGTGATCTGCTGCGGCGACAGGTCGCCGTCGTGGCGCTGGCCGCCGGTCATCGCGACCGCGTCGTTGTAGAGGATCTTGTAGGTGATGTTGGCTTTCGAGGCGACCGCCTGGCGGATCGCAAGGCTGCCCGAATGGAAATAGGTACCATCGCCGAGATTGGCGAAGATGTGTTTTTCATCGGTGAACGGCGCGATGCCGACCCAGGGCGCGCCCTCGCCGCCCATATGGGTGAAGGTTTCCGTGTTGCGATCCATCCACAGCGCCATGAAGTGGCAGCCGATGCCGGCCATGGCGCGGCTGCCTTCCGGCACTTTGGTCGAAGTGTTGTGCGGGCAGCCCGAGCAGAAATACGGGGTGCGGGCGATCGGCGCCACCGCCTGCACCTGCGAGGCGGTGCGGCCGTGGAACCAGTCGACCTTGGCACGAATGAGCGCGGCAATCTCGGGATCGATCTCCATCGCCAGCAGCCGGTCGGCGAGCGAGGTCGCCACCGACGCAACGCTCAGTTCCTCGGCAAAGGGCAGAAAGCGCTTGTCGTGGTCGTCCATCTTACCGACGATGCGCGGGCGCACGTCGTCGCGCCAGTTGAACAGTTCCTGCTTGACCTGGTTCTCGACGATCTCGCGCCGTTCCTCGATCACCAGAATTTCTTCGAGGCCGACGGCAAAATCGCGGACGCCTTGCGGCTCCAGCGGCCACGGCATGCCGATCTTGTAGAGGCGCAGGCCGATGCGCGCGGCAACCTCTTTCGTGATGCCGAGTTCGCGCAGCGCCTGCCGGGTGTCCTCGTAGCTCTTGCCCGAGGCCATGATGCCGAGCCGCGCGTTCGGCGAATCCATGGTGACGCGATTGATTTTGTTGGCGCGCGCAAAGGCGATCGCCGCAAAGCCTTTATAATCCTGCAGACGGCGGTCCTGCGCATAGCGGTCGTCGGGCCAGCGCAGGTTAAGGCCGTCCGGCGGCATCTCGAAGTCGGTCGGGATGACGAACGGCCGCATCTCGTCGGCGATATCGATCTCGGCGGTGGTTTCCACCGTCTCGGTGATCACCTTCATGCCGACCCAGCAGCCGGAATAGCGCGACATGGCGATGCCCAGCAGCCCCATCTCGATCATTTCGTGGATGCTCGACGGATAGAGATACGGCATCAAGGCCGAGATGAAGGCATGGTCCGACTGGTGCGGCACGGTCGAGGATTTTGCGCCGTGGTCGTCGCCGGCGAGGCACAAGACGCCCCCGTGCTGCGCGGAGCCTGCCGCATTGCCGTGGCGGAACACGTCGCCGCAGCGGTCCACCCCCGGCCCCTTGCCGTACCAGATACCGACCACGCCGTCGTGGCGCGCGCCGGGCGACAGGTTGAGCTGCTGCGATCCCCAGATCGCGGTGGCGGCAAGATCTTCGTTGACGCCGGGCTGAAACTTGATTCCGTATCGGTCGAGGTGATGGCGCGCCGCGATCAGTTGCTGGTCGTAGCCGCCGAGCGGCGAGCCGCGATAGCCGGTGACGAAGCCGGCCGTGTTGAGGCCGTTCGCGCGGTCGCGGCGGATCTGCGCCATCGGCAGCCGCACCAGCGCCTGAATGCCGGTCAGGAAAATGTGACCGGTGTCCTGAGTGTATTTCTGATCGAGGCTGATCGGGCCCTGATTGATTCCCATCGCGCTCTCCCGTTTCGGCTCTTGCAGGGCCGCTTGCGGCGCAAGTCTCACTCTCTCTTGGAATCACTCTACGTCGATCTTTTCCCTCAAACATCAAGAATCTGCGCGCGCAGCCCGGTCATGCCGACAACGCAATTTGATATCCGGGAACGCGTCCGGGATTGCGCATAATGTCGCGAAGGGGTTTTGGCGCGAAACGAGATGCCGGGGGTTGGAAACGCTCACGCGTCCGGGAACAGCCCGTTGATCTCGCCATGAGGCACGGCGGCGGCAAGGCCATCGAAACTGCCGTCCTCGGCAATCGCGCGCGCGGCGCGGAGGAAGCCGGCCCAGGCCACGCGCGCCAGTGCGCCGCCGGTGCTGATGCGACGCACGCCGAAGTCGGCAAGCTCCGCCACCGAAAGCCCCGGCGCGCCCATCAGCACGTTGACCGGCTTCGGCGCCAGCGCCTCGACCACCGCCAAAATTTCCTCCCGCGTGCGCAGGCCCGGTGCGTAGAGACACTCGGCCCCGGCCTCGGCATAGGCGATCAGCCGGTCGATGACGAAGCCAACATCGCGGTTGCCGAACAGAAATGCTTCGCAACGCCCGACCAGCAGCACGCCGCTGCCCTCGGCATCGAGCGCGGCGCGCGCGGCGACGATGCGCGCCACCGCAAGGCTTTTGTCATAGAGCGGCGCCTCGGTACGGCCGGTCGAATCCTCGATGGAGAGCCCCGCCACGCCCGTCGCCGCCGCGCGCGCCACATTCGCCGCCACACCCTCGGGATCGTCGGCAAAGCCAGCCTCGAAGTCGGCGTTGACCGGCAGGTCGGTCGCGGCGCAAAGCTCCGTCAGGTGGGCGAGCACATCGTCGAGCGCGACGTGATTGTCGCGCTTGCCCATCGACCAAGCAAAGCCGGAGCTGGTCGAGGCCAGCGCCTTGAAGCCCATCTGCTGCAACAGCCTTGCGCTGCCGATATCCCACGGATTGGGCAGCACGAAACAGCCGCTCTGGTGCAGCGCGCGGAAGGCGGCGCGTTTGTCGACGGGGGTCGCGGTCATGGCGATGTCCTGACGATGGCGTTGCGCGCCATCATGAGCGCGCGACGACGCGACGGCAAGCCGGGCCGACGGCGCCGGAAAGCAGGAGCTTCGCTTCCGACCGTCTCGGAAGCGAAGCTCCGGTTCACTCAGCGGCTGGCGATCGCAACGGCTTCCGCCGCGGCGCGCTGCATGCTGGACGACATATCGTTAGTCACCACGCTTTGCTCTTCGATCGCGGCAGCGGTCGAGGTGACGTACTCGCTGACCTCGTTGATCGACTGCTTGATTGCGTCCAGCGAGCCAACGACCTCACCCGATATGGCGTTGAGGCTGCCGATCTCCTGAGCAATCCTGTCTGTGGCCTGCTTCGCCTGCGTGGCCAGAGTTTTGACCTCCGAGGCAACCACGGCGAACCCTCTGCCGGCCTCGCCTGCGCGGGCGGATTCGATGGTGGCATTCAGCGCCAGCAGATTGATCTGACCGGTAATGTTGCTGATCATCTCAACGATACCGCTCATCGCCTGAGCGGCGTCGGCAAGGCGCTGAGCCTGCGTGTCGGCCGCGGTGACGCGCTCCACCGCCCCGATGGCGGTATCTTTCGATTTGGTCATAGCCTCCGAGATTTCCCGCACCGAGGCACTCAGCTCCTCGGCACCGGCGGCGACCGATTCCATCATGCTGCGGATACGTTCATTCCCGATCCGCACCAAAACCTGCCGCGTCGTGTCGGAGGCATACTTCACGACCTTGAACGGCCGATCGTTCAAATCCAGAATCGGGTTGTAGGACGCCTGGATATAGACCTCCCTGCCGTCCTTGCCGATCCGCTTGTATTCCGCCGCCTGATACTGGCCCCGATTGAGACTGGCCCGGAATTCGCGATAGCTTGCGCTGTCGCGCTCCGACGGCTCAACGAACAGGCTGTGGTGCTTGCCTCTGATCTCTTCCAGCGAGTATCCCATCGTGGCCAGGAAGTTGTCGTTGGCGGTGATGATCGTGCCGTCCATGTTGAACTCGATCACGGCCTGCGACTTGCCGATCGCCTCGATCTGACTGGCAAACTCGGCATTCTTCAGCTTCTGCGCCGTAACGTCGGTGGCGAACTTGATGACCCCGAACGGTTTACCGGCCTCGTCCAGCATCGGATTGTAGGATGCGAGAATCCAGACGTCCCTGCCACCCTTGCCGATCCGCTTGTATTCGGCGGTCTGGTATTCGCCACGGTTAAGCGCGGCCCAGAACTCCCGATAGGAATCACTGCCCCGCTCGGACGGCGACACGAACATCGAATGATGTTTGCCTTGGATTTCCTCCAGGGAATAACCCATCACCTTCAGAAAATTCTCGTTCGCGGTCACGACCGTACCGTCGAGCTTGAACTCGATGACAGCCTGTGCCCGGTCGATGGCGGAAATCTTCGCAGCATCCGTCAGACTGCGAACTTTTTTCGAGGTCACGTCGGTGGCAAACTTGACGACCTTGACCGGTTTACCGGCACTATCCAGAACCGGATTGTAGGAGCCCTGAATCCAGACCTCCCGGTCCCCCTTGCCGATCCGTTTGTATTCGGCGACCTGGTGCTGCCCCCGGTTGAGCGCGGCCCAGAACGCCAGATAAGCCTCGCTGTTGCGCTCCTCCACCGGCATGAACATGGAATGGTGTTTGCCTTGAATCTCCTCAAGCCGATAGCCGACAACATCCAGAAAGTTCTTGTTGGCTGAAAGGATCGTGCCGTTCATATCGAACTCGATCACGGCCTGCGAGCGGCTGAGCGCCGCGAGCTGGGCCCGGTCATCCCCATTCACCTTGCGACCAAACATTCAATTCTCTTCATGCGCAATTGTGTCCGGAGAGAGGGAGAGCAATCCATCCCGATCTCCAAACATCGATCAATGACATTCGATGTGGCTGAATTTTATGCTCTGACTGAGGAGCGCCGATGCACACGCAAATCTCTTATGAAACACTCTGTACGCATCTTTTCTTTGCCGCCAGAAAGCAGGCGGGGCTCAGCGAGCACGTATTATCACCTACATGAGTATGGTTAACGGGCGGTTAATATGCGGTCGGAGGCGTTAACACGTGCCGTTGTGCGGCAGACCCAATTATAGGCTGGCGAGCGCAATCGCTCCCCAACCAAACGCCCGAAACATCTTCAGGCAAAGAAAACCCCGGGGTCTGAACCCCGGGGGTAAAAAACCACTTGCACAAGAGAGAGGGGCAACGTCAAGGACGCCCGCTCCGGCCGGACCGGAGAGGCAAGAACTCTCAGTAGCGATAGTGGTCGGCCTTGAACGGACCCTGAACCTTGACGCCGATGTAGTCGGCCTGGTCCTTGCGCAGCTCGGTCAGCCTGACGCCGATCTTGGCCAGGTGCAGCCGCGCCACCTTCTCGTCCAGCGTCTTGGGCAGCACATAGACCTTCTTCTGATACTTGCCGTCGGCGTTGTTGGCGAACAGCTCGATCTGCGCCAGCGTCTGGTTGGTGAACGACGCCGACATCACGAACGACGGATGCCCCATGGCATTGCCGAGGTTCACGAGCCGCCCCTCCGACAACAGGATGATGCGCTTGCCGTCGGGGAAGGTGATCTCGTCGACCTGCGGCTTGATGTTGTCCCACTTCAGGTTCTTCAGCGCGCCGACCTGAATCTCGTTGTCGAAGTGGCCGATGTTGCAGACGATGGCGCGGTCCTTCATGGCCCGCATATGGTCGATGGTGATGATGTCCTTGTTGCCGGTGGCGGTGACAAAAATGTCGGCCTGCGGCGCGGCATCTTCCATCGTCACCACCTCGTAGCCCTCCATCGCCGCCTGCAACGCGCAGATCGGATCGATCTCGGACACCATGACGCGGCAGCCGGCCTGACGCAGCGACGCTGCCGAACCCTTGCCGACGTCGCCGAAGCCCGCGACCATCGCCACCTTGCCCGACATCATCACATCGGTGCCGCGGCGGATGCCGTCCACCAGCGACTCGCGGCAGCCATAGAGGTTGTCGAATTTCGACTTGGTGACGCTATCGTTGACGTTGATGGCCGGGAACAGGAGCTTGCCGTCCTTTTCCATCTGGTAGAGGCGGTGCACGCCGGTCGTGGTCTCTTCCGACACGCCCTTGATGCTCTTGGCAACCTCGCCGAACCAGCCCTTCGGCTTTTCTTTAAGAAGGCGCTTGATCAGCGCGAACAACACCTCCTCTTCCTCGGACGCCGCCTTGTCGAGGAACGCCGTGTCGCCACCCTCCGCGCGCACGCCGAGATGCACCAAGAGCGTCGCGTCGCCGCCATCGTCGAGGATCATGTTGGGATAGCCGCCGCCGTGCCAGTCGAACAGCTTTGCGGTGTAGTCCCAATAGTCCTTGAGCGTCTCGCCCTTGACCGCGAACACCGGAATGCCGGCCGCGGCGATCGCCGCGGCGGCATGGTCCTGCGTCGAATAGATGTTGCACGACACCCAGCGGATGTCGGCGCCGAGCGCCTTCAGGGTTTCGATCAGTACCGCGGTCTGGATCGTCATGTGTAGGGAGCCCGCGATGCGCGCGCCCTTGAGCGGCTGCTTCGGGCCGTATTCCTCACGCGTCGCCATCAGGCCGGGCATTTCAGTTTCGGCCAGCGAGATTTCCTTGCGGCCGAAGTCGGCAAGGCCGATGTCCTTGACGATGTAGTCGGGAGCGGCGGTGGTCATGTCATTTATATCCTGCGCTACTCCCTCTCCCCGTTTACGGGGAGAGGGTTGGGGTGAGGGGCCGATTGGCGTGAGGGCCGAGCGATGCGACAGCCGCTATGATGTTGTCGAGTGGCGAGGGTTGCCCCTCACCCGGATCGCTGAAAGCGATCCGACCTCTCCCCGCTGGCGGGGAGAGGTGAAGGACCACAGCCTCACACCGCCTTCTTGAAGGCGTCGGCGAGGTCGGTCTTTTCCCACGAGAAGCCGCCGTCGGCATCCGGCGTGCGGCCGAAATGGCCGTAGGCCGCGGTGCGGGCGTAGATCGGCTTGTTGAGATCGAGATGCTTGCGGATGCCGCGCGGGGTCAGGTCCATCACCTCGGCCGCCGCCTTCTCCAGCCGATCTTCCTCGACCTTGCCGGTGCCGTGGGTATCGACATAGATCGACAGCGGCCGCGCCACGCCGATGGCATAGGCGAGTTGCAGCGTGCAGCGATCGGCAAGGCCGGCAGCAACAATGTTCTTGGCGAGATAGCGCGAGGCATAAGCCGCCGAGCGATCCACCTTGGTCGGGTCCTTGCCGGAGAACGCGCCGCCGCCATGCGGGGCCGCGCCGCCGTAGGTATCGACGATGATCTTGCGGCCGGTCAGGCCGGAATCGCCGTCCGGCCCGCCGATGAAGAACTTTCCGGTCGGGTTGACGTGCCACTGCGTCTTGTCGGTGATCCAGTCGGCCGGCAGCGCCTGGCGCACATACGGCTCGACGCGTTCGCGCACCTGGTTGGAGGTCATGTCCTCGATCAGATGCTGGTGCGACACCACGATCTGGGTGACGCCGACCGGCCTGCCCTTTTCGTAGCGCACCGTGACCTGGCTCTTGGAGTCGGGACCGAGCACCTTCTCCTTGCCAGAATGGCGCGCCTCGGAAATCAGGCGCAGGATCTTGTGGGCATAGAACAATGGCGCCGGCATCAGGTCGGGCGTCTCGTTGGTGGCGTAGCCGAACATGATGCCCTGATCGCCCGCGCCCTCCTCACGATTGGTGCCGGGCTGCAAGGCATCGACGCCCTGGGCGATGTCGGCCGACTGCGGATGCAGCAGGATCTCGATGTCGCAGGTCTTCCAGTGGAAGCCTTCCTGCTCGTAGCCGATATCCTTGATCGCGGCGCGGATCACCCCTTCGATGACCTCGTTGGTCACCGTCTTCGGTCCACGGGTCTCGCCGGCCACCACCACCTTGTTGGTCGTCGTCAGCGTTTCGCAGGCGGCGCGGATCGCCCACGGGTCGATGCCCGCTTTCGGCCCCTCACGGAAGAACAGATCGACGATCTCATCGGAGATGCGATCGCACACCTTGTCCGGATGGCCTTCGGACACCGACTCGCTGGTAAACAGATAAGACTCGCGCATCAATAACCCCTTTCCGCCGGATCGCAGACGGCCGCCGTTCAAGTGATATCCTGAAGTGTCAATCGCGCCGGCGCGAGATGACGTAGGATTCGTCGTAAAACCAAAGCCCGTTATGCCGGCGTAACACGTCCTTGGTGGTTTCGAGGTAGCGGCCGGTCTCGGTGATCTCGGCGAGGCGATCGTCCTCGACTTGAGCCACATACACCGCCGCATTCCAGGCTGCAAAGGCCGTCGAGGTTCCGATCGGGCCGGTCACCTCGTGCGGCAGCGCCTCCATATCATATCGAAAGATCGAACGGCTATCGGCATAAGCGTTGAAATTGAGATCCCGCGCGGCGCTGCCCAATTCATACTTAACCGCCCGCAACAGGTCGTGCCGGCTGACGGAGAAAGGGTTTTCCCCGGGCCACACGGCATGGATGATATCCATCCCCGGATCGCCGCCGTGAGAATGGATTCCTATCAACCGGCCGCCGGCGCGCAGCGCCCTGGCCAGCGGTGCGATGATGCGCCGGGCGCGGAAGTTGACAGAGGATTTGGCGCGATAGGGCTGCGAGGCGATCACCAGGTCGAAATTGGCCTCGGCGCGGCCGGCGCGCGGGATCACCGCGTCGAGCAGGAAGCGGTGATCCTCGCGATAGAGCACGATGACCGCCGGCCGCTCGTAGACCGGCATTCCGGAGCGCGGACTGACGCTGGCGCGCCAGTTCTCCTCAAGGAACGGCTCAAGCGCCGTGATCTGGTCGGCGAACTCGCCGGACGACGTGCCGCGCAACGCAACCTCGTGCCAGACCGTCGCGGAGGCCGCCGCCGCGGTGCGCGGGGTCAGCCACGGCGCCTCGTTGTAATACATGTTGGTGAGCACGAACACCGAGGCCGGGTGTTCGAACAGCCGGTCGGGAATTTTCTCCAGCGTCAGCCGCACGTCCTCGAGGCTGATTTCCTTGCCGGCGATATAGAACGGCATGTGAGGAAAGCGCCCGTGCATGGCCCGTAACACGCGCGCCAGCACGGTGCCGTCGCCGATGCCGGCATCGAACAGCCGCAGCGCCGGCGGGCGCGGATGAATGCCGCCCAGCTCCATCGCCACCCGCTGGGCGATCACCCGCTTCTCGCTGCAGGTGTGGACGAACAGGAGGTATTTTTGGCGGTTTTCGAAAAAGCGGAAGTTGGCGCGCGGGTCGCGACGCTCGAGCGGCACGGCGCGCAGGTCCGGCTTCGGCGCATCCTCGCCAAGTCCGGCGGCGATGAACGCCTGGATGCGCTCCAGCGTGTCGATGGTGATGCGCTTGCCCTCGCGCAGCCGCGCCACCAGCTTGCCGTCGTTGACGGCATGGCGGCCGAACGTGGATTCGGCCATGCCGCTGTCGCGGCAATAGTCGGAAATCCGGGCCAGGATGGCGTCGTTCTTCATGGGCGGCGGGTGGCGCGTAAGGTTGGGCGAATGGCGTGGGCAATGGAGGCTCTATGGCGAGACATACGCTACTTTGCCCACTGAGGCAATGCGGCCCCGAGCGTCCGGTCCTTACTGGCTTGCGAGCTTGACCTGCTGACGCCCCCGGCCCGAAAATTCAATGATAAGTGCCTGTTACCCAAACAGGAGTTGCCCGATGCGATTTCGCTTTCCCCATAGCCACGCCTTCCCCGGCGGGCGCGTGAGCATCGAAGAGGACGGGCGGGCCGGACCGGAGTGTCTGGTCGAATTCGGTGACGGTGTGACCGTCATCGCCGACTGGCAACGGATCGGCGCCGATATCGTTCTCAACGTCCCGTCGCATCGCACCGCCAAGGGCACGCAAGTTTCCGCCCGGACATGGCGGCTCGCCCGGCGAAAAGACGGCAATGGCGTGCTGAAAGGACGACGTAGCGTCCGCCCAGCGGCCCGAGATGGCGACCTTCAGCCCGCCGCCTCAAGCCGCCGCAGGGTGCGGGCGCGGCCGATCAGGGGCAACAAGAGCTTGAGTTCCGGCCCCTGCTCCCGCCCGGTCAGCGCGAGCCGCAGCGGGTGGTAAAGCGCCCGCCCCTTCTTGGCAGAGCCGCCCCGACCGTTTACTGCCCCTTCGAAGGAGCGGCGAGCCGTCGCAAGTTGCCGATCGAACAGACAACGTTTACAGCAATCTCGCGGGTTTTCTGATTAAGAAAGCGATCCGATGATACGTTTGGTGTGTCTAGCCCTGCTGAGCCTCGTTTCATACCAAGCGAGCGCAGGGCACTCTAGGACTGATCGACATTCATTGCAGCCAAGTCATGGCTGCGGCGAGGTGGACGAATCCAGTGAAGTGAACGGTGCGTCTGTCGTAACGGGTGGCGA
>QEVP01000046.1 GCA_003576765.1 Pseudomonadota bacterium | reverse complement strand
GAAGGTCGAGGCGTTGAACTCGTGCTCGGCGTAGAGAATGAGCGAAGTGTGCATCGCCCGCACATGCGCCTCGGACGGCGTTGCCCCATGCAGCAGGTGAAGAAAGTGCCCGCCGATACTGTCGTCGTCGGTCTCCACCTCGATGCGCCGGCCGTTGTGCGCGAAGTGGTGCCAGTACAGCAGCATCGAGCCGAGCGAGGCCATCAGCCGGTCGGCGATGTCGCGGCTGCCCGGATGGTTGTGGTCCGGCGCCTCCGGCAATATGCAGCCGAGCGTCGAGACGCCGGAGCGCATCACGTCCATCGGATGTGCCGCCGCCGGCAGCGTCTCCAGCGTGCGGCGCACCGCATCCGGCAGTCCGCGCAGGCTTTTCAGCTTCGCCTTGTAGGCGGCAAGCTCGGCCGTGGTCGGCAACGCGCCGTGCACGAGGAGATGGGCGATCTCCTCGAACGTGCAGGTCTCGGCGACGTCGAGGATGTCGTAGCCGCGATAGTGCAGATCGTTGCCGGTGCGCCCCACCGTGCACAGCGCGGTGTTACCGGCAATCACGCCGGACAGCGCCACGGATTTTTTCGGCGCGGGCTTTGCCGGGGTGGCTTCGGTCTGGGCCATGAGTAATCTCCCTGATCACGCAACGGTCGGCTGGCGCGCTGCCGCACCGCTGCGCCAGTCGAACAGGCCGGATGCGGCCGGCGTGCCGAGCGCGCGAGGCTCGACGCTGAAGCTGAGGGCTCCGATATCCGCCGCGCTCAGCGACGGCAGCCGCTCGACCAGCGCGAGGAAACGCGCCTGCTCGTCGGCGGCGATCACGCCGTCGGCGAGAGTGCGGAATTTTTCGACGTATTGCGGCCGCGTGAACGGCCGCGCTCCGAGCGGGTGGGCATCGGCCACCGCCAGCTCGTCCTCGATCACGCGGCCGTCGGCGAGCGTGACCACGACGCGGCCACCGAACGCCTTTTCCTTCGGGTCGCGGCTGTGATAGCGGCGCGTCCACTCGGGATCCTCGACGGTGGAAATCTTGTGCCACAGCGCCACCGTTTCGGGGCGTGCGGCACGCTCCGGCGCATAGGAGCGTGCGTGGTGCCAGCCGCCGTCCTCGAGCGCGACCGCGAAGATGTACATGATCGAGTGGTCGAGCGTTTCGCGGCTCGCCTTCGGGTCCATCTTCTGCGGGTCGCCCGCGCCGGTGCCGATCACATAGTGGGTGTGATGGCTGGTGTGGATGACGATGCTTTCGACTTTCGCGAGGTCGCCGATCTTCGGCCCCATGCGGCGGGCAAGGTCGATCAGCGCCTGGCTCTGGTATTCGGCGGAATGTTCCTTGGTGTAGGTGTCGAGGATGGCGCGCTTGGGCTCGCCCTTCTCGGGCAGCGGCACCGTGTATTCGGCTTTCGGGCCGCCGAGCAGCCAGGCGATAAAGCCGTCCTCGCCTTCCCATGCCGGTGACGGCGCGCCTTCGCCGCGCATGGCGCGATCGACGGATTCCACCGCCATCTTGCCGGCGAAGGCGGGAGCGTAAGCCTTCCAGCTCGAAATCTCGCCCTTGCGCGACTGCCGCGTCGTCGTGGTGACATGCAACGCCTGCTGCACCGCCTGATAGATCGTCTCGGTGGGAAGCCCGAGCGCGGCGCCGACGCCAGCGGCCGCCGAGGGGCCGAGATGGGCGATGTGGTCGATCTTGTGTTCGTGCAGGCAGATGCCGGTGACGAGATCGACCTGGATTTCGTAGGCCGCCGCAAGGCCGCGCAGCAGCGCCGCGCCATCGAGGCCGCAATGCTGGGCGACGGCCAGCACCGGCGGAATGTTGTCGCCGGGGTGGGAGTAGTCGGCGGCGAGATAGGTGTCGTGGAAATCGAGTTCGCGCACCGCGACGCCGTTGGCCCACGCCGCCCATTCCGGCGAGACGCGCTGCGCCAGCGGCAGGCCGAACACGGCGGCGCCCGGCTGATAAGGATGCGCGACCGCCTGGGCCCGTGCGCTCGCCACCGGCCGGCGCGCCAGCGAGGCGGCCGCCACGGCGGCGTTGTCGATGATGCGGTTGCCGATCATCTCCGCCACCTCCGGCTCGACCGGCACCGGATCGCTGGCGACCTCGGCGATCTTCCATGCAAGCTGATCGGTGCGCGGCAGGGTCTCGGCGGATGGATAGGTACGAACGGAATGCCGCTTCACGTCGGGGTCTCCTGAGGCTTTGTGGTGAGGCAGGGAATGGCAACGGGCCGGCCGGTGCCGTCCACCGCGACCATTTCGAAGGCGCCGCGCACGGCGAGGCGGCGCGCGCCGGACACCAGCGCCTCCGCCATCATCTCGACCTCTACGGTCATGGACGAGCGGCCGACGCGCACGACGCGCGCGGACAGTTCGACGATCTCGCCGACGCGCCCCGGCACATGAAATTCGGTCTTGTCGGCACTCGCCATCACCACCGGAGCGCGGGCGCGCCGCGTCGCGGCGACGAAGGCGGCTTTGCCCATCAGGCCGAGCGCATGGCCGCCGAACAAGGTGCCGTAGTGGTTGGCCTGATCCGGCAGCACCAGTTCGAGGAAGCGGGCTTCGTCCGGGCCCGTCGCCGCTTGCATGTCTGCCTGCATCGCTCGTTCGACCCTCTTGCGGTCGGCTTGGAATATTCGCAATATTCACATCAGGGCGGCGTGCAGGAAAGCGCTGAAAATGCGTAATTTGCGAATTGTAATCGGCCAGTTTGCAAAGCTTGCGAAGATTGCGGGAGCGCGGCCGTGAAGAAGGCGTTCGCAGGCGTGCGGCTGAAGCGGCTGCGTCAGGAGCGCGGGCTCACCCAGCAGGCGTTCGCGTCCGCCGCCGGCATTTCGCTGAGCTACCTCAATCAGCTCGAGAACAATCAGCGTCCGCTGACCGTGCCGGTGCTGCTCAAGCTCAACGCCGCGTTCGGCATCGACCTCCGGCTCCTGTCGGACGACGACGAGGCGCGGCTGATCTCCGACCTGAAGGAGGCGGTGTCCGATCCCGCGCTCGGCGAGACGATCGATGCGACCGAACTGCGCGAACTCGCAAGCAACATGCCCGCGGTCGGCCGCGCTCTGGTGGCGCTGCATCGCCGCCACGGCCGCGCGCTCGATCAGTTGGCCGCGCTGGCGGCGCGGATCGGCGACGACCGGCAGGGCGATGCGCCGCTGCCGCCGTCAACCGCCTTCGAGGAGGTGAGGGACTTCTTCTATGCGCGGCACAACCACATCGCCGAACTGGACGAGGCAGCCGAACGGATCGCCGGCGATGCGGCGATCGCGACCGGGCAGGCGGCCGACGCGCTGAGCGCGCGGCTCGCCGCCGTTCACGGGGTGAACGTCGTCATCGACGCCTCGCTGTCCGGCGACATGCAGCGGCGGTTCGACAAGGAGGCGCGGGTGCTGCGGCTGTCGGCGCATCTACGGCCCGGCCAGCAGGCGTTCCAGATGGCCACGCAGCTTGCCTTTCTCGAATGCGGCGACCGCATCGAGGCGGTGGCCGCAACCGGCGCCTTCGGCAACCGGGAATCGCACGCGCTTGCCCGCATCGGGCTGGCCAACTATTTTGCCGGCGCGCTGATCATGCCCTATTCGGCGTTTCTCGCGGCCGCCGAGGCGGTCCGCTACGACATCGAACTGCTGGCCCACCGTTTCGGCGTCGGCTTCGAGACGACCTGCCATCGCCTCAGCACGTTGCAGCGCCACGGCGCCAAGGGCGTGCCGTTCTTCTTCATCCGGGTCGATCGCGCCGGCAATATCTCCAAGCGGCAGTCGGCGACCGACTTTCACTTCTCCCGCTTCGGCGGCACCTGTCCGTTGTGGAACGTCTACGAGGCGTTCGCCGAACCGGGCCGCGTCCTCACCC
The DNA here is from genome assembly GCA_003576765.1 of Pseudomonadota bacterium. Taxonomy (GTDB): domain Bacteria; phylum Pseudomonadota; class Alphaproteobacteria; order Rhizobiales; family Xanthobacteraceae; genus PRO6. The sequence continues at coordinate 820 of QEVP01000046.1, read as the reverse complement.
AGTTCGCCAGCATGCCCGACGGCCGCGCCTATCTGTGGATCGCGCGCTCGGTCTCGCGCGGGCGCGGCGGATACCGTGCGCCGCGCAAGACGTTTGCTGTCGCGCTCGGTTGCGATGTCCGCCATGCCTCGCGTCTGGTCTATGCGGACGGGCTCGACCTCGCCAGCCCGGCTGCGGCGACGCCGATCGGCGCGGGTTGCAGAATCTGCGAGCGGCCGGCGTGCCCACAGCGGGCCTTTCCGTCGCTCGGCCAGCCGATCGATCCCGACGAGGATCGCGGCGTGTTCGCCCCTTATGCTGCCGGCCCGCCGGCGTGAGGCCATATCAGCCTTCGCGCAGCAGGGCCTTTTGAATTTTTCCGTTGGCGTTGCGCGGCAAGGGCTCGGTGCGGATCGTGATCGTTTCCGGCACCTTGTAGTTCGACAACCGCTCTGCGCAGTAAGCCTGCACGGCGTCGCCGCTCAAGGCATTCGCATCGTTGACCACGATGACGGCGCAGACGCGCTCGCCGAGCACCGGATCGGGCCGCCCGAAGATCGCGCATTCCTGCACGCCGTCGATGCCGCAGATGGTGTTTTCGACCTCGGCGCTGAAAATCTTGAAGCCGCCGCGGTTGATCATGTCCTTCTTGCGGTCGAACACCCGCACAAAGCCGTCGGCATCGACGCTGCCGATGTCGCCGGAGCGCCAGTAGCCGTCGATGAACTCGCTGGCGTTGGCGTCGGGGCGCTGCCAGTAGCCGGGCACGACCATCGGCCCGGCGATCAACAGTTCGCCGGGCTCGCCCGGCGGCACCTCGTGGCCTGCGTCGTCGACCACC
>QEVP01000045.1 GCA_003576765.1 Pseudomonadota bacterium | reverse complement strand
AGATCCGTTCCCTCGGCTCGCTCTCTCTGGAGATTTTTTGGCGGCGTCGGGGAACGGCCAGCGCAGCAGTTGGTTTGGTCGCCAGGCTCTCCAAGATTTCCCTATGGACCACCGATGTCAGAACGGCCTTTTCGCAGTCCGCTGATCGCCAAAATCGACGGCAGCGGTCGCTATATCGTCCGCAGCGCATGGGAGGCGCTGGAATACCTCCAGACCTATTGGCAAGGCCCTCGAAATCCCACTTATGAGCGCGCGCTCCGGCTCTGCCGGGATGCTCTTGACGGCTGGGTGTCTCCTGAGCGGGCTCGGCATGCCTTCAAGCAGGCGCTCCTTTCGGCGCACCTATGGGTGAAGACGTAGACGGCTTTGGAATCTGGCGCGCCAAGCTGGAACGCAGCAACGTTCAAGACATAAAGAGACCCGCCCGGGGGGACAACCGGGCGGGTCAAGCCATACGGCGCCGGGGTGGATGGGCGCTCGCGCCGGTACGGCCTTGGGGAGGGGTCGGCTCCCTTGGCGTTGGTCGCAAGCAGGCGCCGCGACGTTCAACTCCACCAAAGATTTTTGCCAAAGGTTTTTGCCAAAGGTTTTTGCCAAAGGTTTTTACAAGGGCCGGCGATCGTCAAAGGACGCGGGCGCCGAACACAGCGGCCTGCACCAACAGCACGATCAGCGCGGCGGCAGCGGCGAAAGCGAGCAGCGGCGGCGACAGTACGGCCAGCATTCGCGCCGCCCTGCCCTTGCGGGCACGCGCCGGAAGCGGCTCGGATTCGATGGCCGTGAACAGGTTGTGCATCGCTCGCGGCGACGGTCCGCCGAGCGCGTCGTGAAGCAAAATGGTTTCGTTGTATTCTTCCTGCACCGCCGTGTAGTCACGCGCGAGATCCGGGTCGCGGGCCAGCGCGGCGCGCACCCGCCGGGCCTCCGCCGTTCCGAGGCGGCCGGTAACGAGCCATGGAAGCAACAGTTCCGCCTCGCAGGGCACTTCCACAGGCTTGCTTTTCGTGGTCGCGATCATGATGGTCTTTGCTCCGCGCGGCCGCCGTCGGCCGGCATGCTGATAAAACGGCCCGGCAGGCCGAAGGTCCCACTCGACGTCCAGAACTCACGGAAAGGCACGGTGCGTCTGCGGAAAAACGCTGAAATCATCGCGACATACCACCGCGCGCCTCGATCTTGCCGATGTCTGTCGGGCTCACCCGCAGGAAGGTTCGAGGCGCTGACATAAAACTTCCGTCGTAATGTCGCGGGCGCCGCAGGACCGGGCCCCCGGGGGCCGCCCTCCGCGCCGCGTTTTTGCCACCACGATCCCAACATTCCCCATGTTTTGCCGCCGTGCCGACAAGGCGCTGCGTTTCAAAGGCCCCGGGCTGGCGGCACGGGGAGACTGACATGCATATCAAGCAGGTCTGGTGCGCAGCTTTGATTTTGACGGCATGCCTGTGGGCCGGTTGGGCGACGCCGGCCATGGCGCAACTTTTCGGCATCAACCCGACGCCAGCCCAGGCGCCGGCGGCAGCCGCGCCGGCGGCCGCGCCCGACAAGCCGCTGGTGCTGAAGAAATATACCAAGCGCCGCAGCCGCAGTGCGAAACACAGGAAAGCGCACCACGCTGCAAAACAATCGGCCGACAAATCGGCCAACGACAAGCGGCAGGCCAAGGACGACGACGCGCTTGAGGCGACCGAAGCCGTGCAGGCCGACACCAAATCCGACAACGCCAAGCCGGATCATAAGCCCGACCCCATGAAGCCCGACGTTGCGAAATCCAGCGCGGCGCAGGGGTCGTCGCCGGTGTGGTCGTCGATCCCGTCATCGGTCGCCAATGCCCGCGCCGAGCTTGACGGCGGCACCGCCGATGCCAACGCGGTCTTCGCCAATACGCCGGCCCTGCCGGCGGCTCAGGCCGCCCCGCCGAGCCCTGCTCCAGCCGCGCCGCCGCAAACGGCCGGCATGGCGCCTGTCGCCGCCGCCCCGCCGGCTGCGGCCGCAGCCAAGGCGACGCAGGCCGAACCCACGCTGGCGTCCGCCGATGCGGCCGAGCCGGTGCGGCTGATGTCCGCCATGGTCCACAGCGAGGAGACGGCAAGCAGCGACGACTCGACCTGGAGCCGCACCTCGCTGATCGGAAAGATTTTCGTCGCCTTCGGTGGCCTGTTGATGCTCGCCTCGGCGGCACGGCTCTATATCGGCTGACAGCCACCTGCGATCGCACCGAAGCCGCCGTGGCGCTGCGCCGTCCGCCCTTGCGGGGGCGGCGGCAAGCGGGCACATTGCGCCGGCCGCGCAGCCTGCGCGGCGGGATTTCGACGTGCGCGACAGGGTGACCATGGCAACTTACGAATTCATCATCGTCGAACGGCAGGACGCCGTCGGCATCGTGCGGCTCAACCGTCCCAAAATGCTCAACGCGCTGTCGTTCGGCGTCTTCCGCGAGATCGCCGCAGCGATCGACGATCTCGAAGGCGACGACGCGATCGGTTGCATCGTCCTGACCGGCAACGAGAAGGCATTCGCCGCCGGCGCCGACATCAAGGAGATGCAGCCGAAGGGCTTTATCGACATGTTCACCAGCGACTTCACCGCCATCGGCGGCGACCGCGTCGCGCGCTGCACCAAGCCGACCATCGCGGCGGTGAGCGGCTACGCGCTCGGCGGCGGCTGCGAGCTGGCGATGATGTGCGACTTCATCATCGCTTCCGACACGGCGAAGTTCGGCCAGCCCGAGATCACGCTCGGCACCATTCCGGGCATCGGCGGCACGCAGCGGCTGACGCGCGCCGTCGGCAAGGCCAAGGCGATGGACCTGTGCCTGACCGGCCGGATGATGGATGCCGCCGAGGCCGAACGCTCCGGCCTCGTCAGCCGCATCGTGCCGGTCGACAAGCTGATGGAGGAGGCGCTTGCCGCCGCCGCCAAGATCGCCTCGATGTCGCGGCCGGCCACGGCGATGGCCAAGAATGCCGTCAACCGCGCGCTGGAGACACCGCTCGCCGAAGGCATGAGTGTGGAGCGCGACCTGTTCCGCTCGACGTTCGCGCTGGAAGATCGCTCCGAGGGCATGGCGGCGTTCGTCGAGAAGCGCAAGCCGGCCTTCAAGCATCGCTGAGGCGTTGCCTCCTGACGACGGCAAGCAAGAATACTCCAGACGCCTGTGTCCCGGATGTGGCGCGGTATGAAATACCGCGCTGCTGATCCGGGACCGTTCCGACCCCGGCATCTCGCGGCGGTCCCGGATCTGCGGAGCGGCGTTGCACGCCGCACCGCGCCCGGGACACGGCGACACGGCCGGGCTTGACGCTTGATGATTCCATCAAAAGCAAAGCTCTAGTGAAAGTCGCGCGAGCGCGGCAGGATGCGCACGTTGCGCGGATGGCGGATGACGTGAGGCGTTTGCGGCGCGTCCGTATCGGGCGCGCCGCGCGCGTTATCGGGCGCCGCCTGATCCGGCAGAAACGGCGCGCGTTCGCGCAGGTCGTGCGACAGGCGATACAAATCCGCCGAGCGATCGACGAGCCGCTCCGCCACCAGATGCACGACCCCCTCCGGGCTTTTCTGGATACGCCCCGTCACCAGCACCACGCGCGCGCCCATCACTTCCTTGCGGAAGCGCGCCATGACGTGACGCCACACCACGACATTGACGATGCCGGTCTCGTCTTCCAGCGTCATGAAGACGACGCCCTTGGCACTGCCCGGCTGCTGCCGCACCAGCACCACGCCGGCTGAGCGCAGCGCCGCGCCATCCGCCGCGCGGCCGACAGCGGCGCAGTCCACCACGCCTTCGGCCAAAAACATCGCGCGCAAAAACTGCATCGGATGGCCCTTCAGCGACAGCCGGATGCTCTGATAGTCGGCGACGACATGCTCGGCGAGCGGCATCGACGGCAGCGCGGCGGCGTTCTCCTCGCGCTGCTCACGCGCCGCGGTCGCCGCGAACAACGGCAGCGGCACGTCGTCCGGCAGCCGCCGCACCGCCCAGAGCGCGGCACGGCGGTCGAGCCCGAGCGAGCGGAACGCATCGGCATCGGCCAGCAGCACCAGCGCCCGCTTCGGCAACGCGGTCGCACGGGCAAACTCCTCCAGCGACGCAAACGACCCCCGCGCGCGCGCCGCGACGATGCGCGCGCCCCAGTCCTCAACCGCATCCGCGCATTTGAAGCCGTCGATCTGGCGAAAGCCGAGGCGCAAGGCGAAGCGGCCGTCGTCCGCCGGCTCCAGCGTGTTGTCGCCGTGGCTGAAGCTCACGTCGATGGCGCGCACCTCGACGCCGTTGGCACGGGCGTCGCGCACGATCTGCGCCGGCGCATAAAACCCCATCGGCTGCGAATTGAGCAGCCCGCAGGCGAACGCCTCGGGATGGTAATGCTTGATCCACGACGAGGCATAGACGAGCTGCGCGAAGCTCGCGGCATGGCTTTCCGGAAAGCCATAGGTGCCGAACCCCTCGATCTGCTTGAAACAGCGTTCGGCGAACTCTTGCGGATAGCCGCGCGCCACCATGTTGCCGACCATGCGCTCCCGAAACTTGCCGACGTCGCCCCTGTTGCGGAAGGTCGCCATCGAACGGCGCAACTGGTTGGCCTCGCTCGGCGTGAATTTCGCCGCGACGATGGCAAGCTGCATCGCCTGCTCCTGAAACAACGGCACGCCGAGGGTGCGGCCAAGTACCGATTTCAATTCGTCGGGCGGACCATGCCGCGGCGCCGGCGAGGGGTAATCCTCCTTCTCCAGTTTGTTGCGCCGGCGCAGATAGGGATGCACCATGTCGCCCTGGATCGGCCCTGGCCGCACGATCGCCACCTCGATGACCAGATCGTAGAATTTTTTTGGCTTGAGGCGCGGCAGCATGTTCATCTGCGCCCGGCTCTCGACCTGGAACACGCCGAGCGACTCGCCGCGCGACAGCATCTTGTACACAGGCTCTTGCTCGCGCGGGATGGTGGCAAGCTCGAAGCGCTCGCCCTTGTGC
>QEVP01000030.1 GCA_003576765.1 Pseudomonadota bacterium | reverse complement strand
CCGTTCGCACACGAGAACCGCCCCGATGCTGCCCGACGCCAAACTCGACATTCTGCTCGCCCGCCATGCCGAGCTGGAGAAGGAACTGCTCGGGCAGGTCTCGGCGGAGGCGTATGTGCGCGCGTCGCGCGAACTTGCCGAACTCGGCCCCGTGGTCGAGGCCGTGAAAGCCTATCGCGCCACGTTGTCGGAGATCGCCGGCACCGAGACGCTGCTTGCCGATCCAGCGACAGACGCCGAGATGCGGGCGATGGCCGAGCAGGAGCATGACGCGCTCACGCAACGCCGGGAGGACCTGGAGCAGAACATCCGCATCGCGCTGTTGCCCAAGGACGCGATGGACGAACGCAACGTCGTGCTGGAAATCCGCGCCGGCACCGGCGGCGACGAGGCCTCGCTGTTCGCCGGCGACCTGTTCCACATGTACGAACGCTTCGCCGCTCTGCAGGGCTGGAAAATCGAGGTGGTGTCGGCGAGCGAGGGCACCGTCGGCGGCTTCAAGGAGATCATCGCCGAGGTGCAGGGGCGCGGCGCCTACGCCAAACTCAAATTCGAATCCGGCACCCATCGCGTGCAGCGCGTGCCGGACACCGAGACGCAAGGGCGCATCCATACTTCGGCGGCGACGGTGGCGGTGCTGCCGCAAGCCGAGGACGTCGATGTCGAGATCAAGGACAGCGATCTGCGCATCGAGACCATGCGGGCGCAAGGCGCCGGCGGCCAGCACGTCAACAAGACGGAATCGGCGATCCGTATCACCCACATCCCGACCGGCATCGTGGTGATGATGCAGGACAGCCGTTCGCAGCACAAGAACCGCGCGGTGGCGATGAATGTGCTGCGCTCGCGCATCTACGACGCCGAAAAGCAGCGCCGCGACAGCGAGCGCTCAGCCGAGCGGCGCGATCAGGTCGGCTCCGGCGACCGCTCCGAACGCATCCGCACCTACAACTTTCCGCAAGGCCGCGTCACCGACCACCGCATCAACCTGACGCTCTACAAGCTGCCGCAGATTGTTTCCGGCGAGGCGCTGGGCGAGATCATCGACGCGCTGACCACCGAGCATCAGGCCGCGCAGCTCGCCGCCCAGGGTGCAGCCGCTTGAGCGGCCCGCGTGCCGGCACGAGCCTGATTGCCGCCCGCCGCGCCATCGCAGCCCGGCTCGCTGCCGCCGGAATCGAAACGCCCGATCTCGACGCGCGGTTGCTGGTCGGGCTGGTCACCGGCCTCGACCTCACCGGACTGACCGTCGCCGCCGAACGCCCGCTCACTGCCGCTGAAGGCGCGCGGCTCGCCGACCTTGTGCAACGCCGCCTCGACGGCTGGCCGGTGGCGCGGCTTGCCGGAGCGAAGGAATTCTGGGGGCTGTCGTTCACTCTCGACGCCGCCACGCTGGTGCCGCGCCCGGACACTGAAACGGTGGTCGAGGCCGCGCTCCACCTGCTGCATGGCCGGCGAAACGAACCGCTGCGCATCGCCGACCTCGGCACCGGCACCGGCGCGCTGTTGCTGGCGCTGCTCTCGGAACTGCCGCGGGCTTACGGGATCGGCACCGACATCAGCAGGGCGGCGCTCGCGCCCGCGCGCGCCAATGCCACGCGGCTGGGGCTTGCCGCCCGCGCCGGCTTCGTCGCCAGCGACTATGCCGCCGCGCTGGGCGAGAGTTTTGACCTGATCGTGTCCAACCCGCCCTATATCGCGACGGCGGAGATCGCGACGCTGCCGCGCGAGGTGCGCGAGCACGACCCACATCTGGCGCTCGACGGCGGTCCCGACGGCCTTGCCGCCTACCGCCGGCTACTGCCGCAGGCGGCCGGGCGGCTCCGTCGTGGCGGCACCCTCGTGGTCGAGGTCGGGGCCGGCCAGGCCGATGCGGTGGCCGACCTGATGCGGGCGGCCGGTTTTTCGGAGGTCGGCAGCCGCGCCGACCTCGGCGGTATTTTGCGCGCCGTTGGGGGGCGAAAAGATCGGTAAAAGCGGGAACCGCGCCGAAAAAACCTCTTGGAATATGTGACCGGAGCGACTAGGTTGACCACAACGGCATCGGGTCGGGCCGTCAGGGTTGGAAGACTGACGCGGCGCGGGCCAACGGGTTCAGGCGATATCTCTCGCAGCAGCGGTATCGGCGGCGATAAGCCGGTTTTAAGGGCTGAGAGCCTGCCCCGGAATAAAAGTTCCAAATGCTGGCCGGATGACGCGCAGGCTTGACGACTGCGCCGGGTATGGCCGCAGACCGAGCGAAAGCCTGATTTTGCACATCGAATCGACGCGGCACGAGGTGAGCTTGCTCGAATGGCAGGGCAACGTCGCGCGCCTGCACGCACGGCAACCGTAGCCGCAACAGGGACCAGCGCGCCTCCGATCGAACCACGATCCTGCATCGGGCGATCGGACCGGGCGGTGGAACCGTCGCGAGGCCAACGTTGCGCCATCGAGCGCGATGAGCGTCGGAAACAAGGTTCAGCCGCGGCACGGTGAAAAGCCGGAGACTGGGGCAAGGCGCGCAAACGCCGGGGGCAACCGTATCGCGCGCCGCATGGTGATACCCCCGAAGTGAAACGAAGGCTGGCAAGAAGGCACGACATGAGGAACGGTCAGAACAACAAGCGGATGCGGGGCCGGAACAACAACAACGGCAACCGGCGGGGACAGAATCCGCTGACCCGCGTCTACGAATCCAACGGGCCGGACATCAAGATCCGCGGCACCGCGTCCCATATCGCCGAAAAATACCTCCAGCTTGCCCGCGATGCCCGCAGCTCCGGCGACCCGGTGGCGGCGGAGAACTACTATCAGCACGCCGAGCACTATTTCCGTCTGATCGCCACGGCGCAGGAGCAGTTCCGCCAGAATCAGCCGCAGCCGATGCGCCTCGACAGCGACATGCGCGAGGAAGCCGACGACGGCGATGGCGACGGCTTTGCCAGCTTCGGCGCCGAGCCGGGCTTTGCGCCGCAGCAGCAACAGCCGCAGCGCGAGCAACGCGAGCAGCGGCCGCAGCCGTCCTATCAGCAGCCCCAGCCGCAGCCGGCCGGACAGCCGCAGCCCACGCTGGGCAGCGACGACGTCGAGCGGTTGCCCTCGTTCATCACCGGCAGCCAGCCGGCGCAAGGCAGCGGCGGCGGCGAGACCACCGGCCGCCCCGACCGCTATCCGCCGCGCCGCCGCCGCCGCCCTGCCGCGCCCCGCGCCGCAAGCGCTCAGCCGCCGGTGCCGGCCGGCGAGGATTTTACTCCCGGCGAGTAATCCCTGCCGTCGCGAGCCGCCGCTGCCCTGTCATCGCCGGGGCCGGCCATCAGCCAGACGGCACTCGTCCTCGCGGAGCGCGCCGCGGTGGCGCACCGACGACGGCACCAGAACCGGATCGAGCGCCGGGATGAGCCGCGTGCGCTCGCGGGTGATCGGAATGCCGCGATAGACCTGCTTGGTGGCCTCCACGATATGAACGCCGGCGAACGGCAGCGAGATCGCCGAGCCGACGCGCTCCCAGGCGATCGCCGAGCGCAGGAACCAGCCGGCGCTGACGGGGGGCACGAACAGCGCCTCGCCCCATTCGGTCGGCGTGAACCAGGTCTCGCGCAGGAGCTGGGTGATCTGCGCCCGCGAATAGGGCCGTCCCTGACCGAACGGGGTCCGGTCGGTGCGGGTCCACACCCCGCGCCTGTTGGGCACCACGATCAGCATCCGCCCGGACGGCGCCAGCACCCGCCACACCTCGCGCAACAGCCGCACCGGATCGTCGGACATCTCCAGCGCATGCACGAGCAGGATGCGGTCCACGCTTGAATCCGGTACCGGCAGCGCGAACTCGTCGACCAGCGCCGACAGCGCCGGCCGCGCCGTCGGCCACTTCAGCACGCCCTGCACCGCCGGCATGAAGGCGACGCAGCGCTCGGCATCCTCGCGGAACAGGCCAAGATAAGGCGTCGTGTAGCCGAGGCCGACGATGCGCATGCCTTGCGCGTCCCGCCAGCGCGCGCGAACGCCGCGATTGATCAGCCGTCGCGCGACGACGCCGAGACGCCGCGAGTAGAAATCCCGCAGATCGATCACATCGAGTGCCATCGATGATTTGTATCACGCCCCGCTGCGCAGATGGAGTCCGGCCGGGGCCGGTTTCGCCGCGACCGCCGCCTGTGATATGGCTTCGCACCAGATCCATGCCCCGCGCGCACTGCTGCGCGATCTTCGACAGGAGACGTCATGACTGCCGAGATTCGCCTGTTTCCATGTCTTGCCGACAACTTCGGCGCGCTCATCCACGATCCCGCCACGAAGGCGACCGCGGCCATCGACGTGCCGGAGGCTGCGCCGGTCATTGCAGCGCTGGAGCGCGAAGGCTGGACGCTCAGCGATATCCTCGTCACCCATCACCATGCAGACCACACGCAAGGGATCGCCGAACTGAAGGCGAAATATGGCTGCCGCGTCACCGCACCGCACGACAAGCTGACGCCGATCGCCGATGCCGATGTGCGCGTCAGGGAGGGCGACACCGTCAAGGTCGGCAACCTCGTTGCGCGCGTGCTGGAGACGCCGGGGCACACGCTCGAACACATCAGCTACATGTTCGACAAGGAGCACGCGCTGTTCTGCGCTGATACGCTGTTCTCCATCGGCTGCGGCCGGGTGATCGAAGGCACGCCGTCGCAGATGTGGGCCTCGCTCGTGAAACTGCGTGCGCTGCCCGACGACACCCGCGTCTATTGCGGCCACGAATACACGCTGGCCAACATCAAGTTCGCGCTGACCATCGAGCCGGACAACGCCGCGCTGAAGGCGCGCGCCGTCGAGGCCGCACGCCAGCGCGCCGAAGGCAAGCCGACCGTGCCGACGCTGCTTGGCGAGGAAAAGAAGGCCAACGTATTCCTGCGCGCCGACGTGCCGGAGGTCGCCGCCGCCGTCGGCCTTGCCGGCAAAAGCGCGGCCGAGGTGTTCACCGAGGTGCGCGAGCGCAAGAACAAGTTCTGACCATGGCAACGGCGGCCGAAGTCATCGCGCGGCTGAACCTCGTGCCGCACCCCGAGGGCGGCCATTTCCGCGAGACGTTTCGCGATCCAAGGGCCGACGCGAACGGCCGCGCCACCTCGACGGCGATCCTGTTCCTGCTGGCGCGCGGCGAGCGCTCGCACTGGCACCGCGTCGATGCCGCCGAAGTCTGGCATTACCATGCCGGCGCGGCGCTGGACCTGCAGATCGCCGATGACGACGGCCGGCGCAGCATCCGCGTCGGCGGCAACGTGCTGGCCGGCGAAACGCCGCAAGGCGTGGTGCCGGCGCATGCCTGGCAGGCGGCACAGAGTTGCGGCGCGTGGACGCTGGTCGGCTGCACAGTGGCGCCCGGCTTCGACTTCGCAGGCTTCGAACTCGCACCGCCCGACTGGTCGCCGGCGCTTTAATCGCGCTTCGTCAGCATATCCTTCGCCGCCACCAGCCCGCCGCCGGCGATCAACAGCGCGGCAACCGCCAGCGACAGGCTCGGCGCGGCATAGCCGGCGATCACCAGCAGCGCCGTGGACAATACCGGCGTTGCGTAGGCGGCAGCGCCGAGCACGCGGATGTCGCCGTGCTTCATGCCGATATCCCAGGCATAGAACGCAAGCCCGACCGGGCCGGCACCGAGCGCCAGCACCGCCAGCCACTGCCCGGCGCTTGCCGGCCACACCGTCTCCTCGACGGCAAGATGCGCGAGCACGGCAAGGAGCGCTGTGACGAAGCAGAAGCCTGCGACCGCATCGGTCGGCACGGCTTTCAGGCGCCGCGACAGCACCGAGTAGCCGGCCCACACGAACGCCGCCGCAAGCGCCGCAGCGAAGCCCGGCAGATAAGCCGCAGAGAAGTTCGCTCCGCCCTGTCCGGCGAACAGCACCACCGTGCCGACCAGACCGAGCGCGACGCCGACGAGATGATGGGCTTTCAATCGCTCGCCCGGCAGCAGCGCCGAGAACAGCACGATGAGCAGCGGCCAGAAATAGTTGAGCAGTCCCGCCTCCGCCGGTGGCGAGAACCGCAACGCTATGAAGTAAAGCGCGTGATAGCCGAACAGCCCGCCGACGCCGACGAGCCATGCCGCGAGCGGCACGCGCGGCAGCCGCGGCCAGCGTCCGGTTCGTGCCCGTACCGAGAGCGGGCCGATGCAGGCGCCAACGGCAAAGGTCATGGCCGCCAACTGGAACGCCGGAATCCTGCCGGTGGCAACCGCGAGCACCGAGAGCCACGACCACATCGCGATCGCTGCCGCCCCGATCAGCGTTGCGCCACGCGCCGGCGGCTGTGCGCTCATGCAGCCATCCGCGGAGCGGGGGTCATTGGGGACGCGAGCGCGCAATCAGGGTCGCCGCTCCCTTGTCGAGCAACTCAAGCGCCACGGCCCGACCAAGTTCACGCGGATGCGTCGCCGGCCCCCGCCGCTTCACCTCGATACACGCGCCGCCGGCCTCGTCGAGCACCGAGGCCGCCAGCGTCATGTCGCCGCCCGCGATCACCGCGTGACCGGCAATTGGCGAGTTGCAATGACCGTTGAGCAGCCACAGTACCTCGCGCTCGGCCTCGGCGCAGGCGCGCGAGGCCGGATCGTCGATGCGGGCGAGGCGTGCCCGCGTCTCCCAGTCGTCGGCGACGCACTCGACCGCGATGATGCCCTGCCCCACCGCCGGCAGCATCTCCTCCGCCGTGAACCGGTAAGCGATCCGCTCAGCCTGCCCGACTCGCGCGAGCCCCGCGCGCGCCATCACCAGCGCGTCCGCCGGGCCGACCTCGCCGCCACTGGCAAGGCGCTGCTTGTCGCCGCGGTCGAGCTTGGCGATGCGGGTGTCGGCGGCGCCGCGGAAATGGATGATCTCGGCGCGCGGATAGATCCGCCGCAGGCAGGCGGCGCGGCGCACCGCGTTGGTGCCGATCTTGAAGCCTGCGCCGCCGTCGCGGCTGAGATCGTCGAGCGCAACGCCCGGCCGCAGCACCAGCACATCCTCCGGCGGGTCGCGCTTCAGCGTGGCGCCGATCACGAGCCGTGGCGTTTCCTCGTTGCCGGGCATGTCCTTCAGCGAGTGCATCGCCGCCTCGAGCCGGCCCTCCAGCATCCCGGCGCGAATCTCGGCGACGAAAGCACCGCCCTTGCCGCCGTGGCGCAACAGCTTGCTGGCCTGATCGCGGTCGCCGCGGGTGTCGAAGGTGTCCATCGCCACCTCGAGGCCGGGCCAGGCGGCACGGAGCTGGCGCATGATCTCCTCGGTCTGCGCCAGCGCCATGGTGCTCTTGCGCGTGCCGATGCGGATCGGTTTCAACGTTGCGGGTCTCCGTGGATGGGAATACGGCCGATGGGGCCTCAGGCGCGGCACCATAGGCCGGCGCCTGGCGGTCTTGCAAACGGCCGCGGTCACAGAATTCGGCCGGTCCACGAGAGCACAGCTTGGCGCTTCTGCGTGGCGGCGACAGGTGATAAGGCTGGCGGCGACAACAGGGGCTGGCACCACTTATGAGCGCGGCGGTTTCCATCGGCGACAGCGAGGCAGCGCGGCTGACGCCGCACCCCTTGCGCACGACCGTGCTTGGCGAAGTCCATGCCCGGCCGGTGACGGCAATCGCCGCGCCGGCGCGCATTCTGCACTTTGCCTTCGATACCGCCGGCGAGCGGGCGGCCGCCGACCGGGCCCAACTCGCCGCATTCTGCACCGCGCGCGGGCTTCCCACGCCCAAGCCCGTTGAGAAGCAACTGCGCGTCGCGCTCGGCGCCACCATCCTGCGCTGGGAGCAGCATTCGGAATTCACGACGTACACCTGGGAAATGCCGTCGGAGGCCGATACCCCGGCCTTCCATCCGACCGCCGCAAGCCTTGCCTCGCCGATGCGGCAGGTCAGCCAGCCGGGGCCGCTGCTGGTCGCCATCGACCTGCACCTGTTGCCGGACAAGACCGCCCGCATCCCGCCGGAGCAACTGTTCGACCGCGCCAGCCTCGCCGCCGCCGAGACCGGCGACGGGCTCGCCACCTACGCCACCGACTTCCAGCTCGATGCCGGCGGGTTCGTCCGCATTCTCGTCACCGATCGCGGCATGAGCGCGGAGCGCGCCGGCACACTGATCCAGTACATCATCGACATCGAGACTTACCGCAGCTTCGCGCTGCTCGGCCTGCCCGAGGCGCAACGGCTCGCCCCCTCAATCGTCCGCGCCGAAAAGCGGCTCGCCGAGGTCACCGAAACGATGCGCGGCGCCCGCGACCTGTCCGACAACCACCACCTGCTCGACGAACTGATGGCGCTGGCCGCCGAGGTCGAGGCCGGCGGCGCCGCCAGTTCGTTCCGGTTCGGCGCCAGCCGCGCCTATAACGAGATCGTCACCGAGCGGCTGCACGGCATCGGCGAGCGCGCCATCGGCGGCTTGCCGACGTGGTCGTCGTTCCTCGCCCGCCGCATGGCGCCGGCGATGCGCACCTGCATGGTGACCGAGGCGCGGCAGGCCGCACTGTCGGAGAAGCTGACGCGCGCCGCCAACCTGCTGCGGACCCGCGTCGACGTCGAGCGCCAGCAGCAGAACCAGGAACTCCTGAAATCGATGAACGCGCGGACCCGGCTGCAACTGCGGCTGCAGACCACGGTGGAGGGCCTGTCCGTCGCCGCCATCACCTATTATGTGGTCGGCCTGTTCGGCTATCTCGCCAAAGCCGTGCACGAGGCGGGGCTGGTGCGGATCGAACCGACCTATCTCAGCGCGGCATTCGTCCCGGTCGCGGCGCTGGCGATCTGGTGGGTGGTGCACAGCATCCGCCGCAAGCACATCCACGAGCGGCACTGACGCGCTTACCGCTCCGAATCGTGCACCACCGCCCGCAACCCTTCGAGCGCGCGGGCGATCAGGCCGTCGTCGCCTCTGGCCGAGCACACCGCATAGATCGGGTAGGAAAAGCTCGGCGCCCCGGGCACCAGGTGCAGCCGCCCCTCGGCGAGATGCGAGGCGACCGCGCGGCGGCGGAAGTAGCCGGAGCCGCCGGCCTCCAGAATGTAGCTCAAGGCCAAGGGCCCAAGCCCGACGAACAGGCCGGAATCGATCGCCTCGGGAAAGTTCAAGCCGTGGTGCAGGGCAAAGTCCGGCCCCCAGTCGACGAACACATAGTCGCCCGATCCGGCTTCGCGCGGCGCTTCGTGGGTGGTGACGAGCACGAGTTGCTCTTCCAGCAGCAGTTCGATGCGCGCGCCGGGGCGCTGCTGCGGCGCGTACATCACGGCGATGTCGAGCACGCCCTCGGCCACCTGCCGGGCCAGGCTGTCGGGCACATCGACCTGGACGCGCAGCGCGACATCGGCAGCCTGGCGCCGCATCCAGTGCAGCCAGTCGAGCAGCCAGGGGTGCCACAGGCTCAGTTCGCCGCCGATCGCCAGCACGGCGCGGCGACCACGCGGCACGGCGACCTGATGGCGGGCCCGCTCCCAGAGCTGCACGAACATCGGCGCATAGCGCAAAAACTGCTCGCCCGCCGGGGTCAGCGTCGCCCCGCTCTTGCTGCGCAGAAACAGCGGGCGACCGAGATGATTCTCCAGCGTGCGGACGCGGGCCGATACCGCCGTCTGGCTCAGGTTGAGCCGTTCCGCGGCGCGGACAAAGCTGCGGGAGCGGACAATCTCCAGAAAGGTGCGGGCCAGCTCGATATCCACGGCAGCGCTCCTCCCCCTTAACAGCATAAAAATTGCTATGATCTGCTAATATATTTCATTTGTATGCAGTTTAGAGAAAAGGGACAATAGCGCGAAGCAAAGGCTGCGCAATGCGGCCGGCGGACGGCCGGACTTCGATCCGGCGGCAGCCGCGCAGGCAGTACGACGGCGACAAAGCCATGACCAAGGATACGCCACGCACGGCCCCGGATCCCCTTGCCCTCGCCCTGGACCTCAAGGCGCGCAGGGAGCCGTTCGCCATCGCCACCGTGATCGAGACGCGCGGCTCGACGTCGGCGAGGCTGTCGGCCAAGGCCATCTTCGACCGTGAAGGCGGCGTCGTCTCCGGCTGGGTCGGCGGCGGCTGCGCCGAATCCACCGTGGCGCACGCCGCCATCGAGTGCATCGAGAGCGGCGAGCCGCAGATCATCGATATCGACCTCGACGACGAGGTGCTGGGCGCCGGCATGCCGTGCGGTGGCGCGATGCGCGTCTATGTCGAGCCGGTGCTGCCGCAGCCGATATTGTGGGTGCTGGGCCACGGCCGGGTTGCCGAAACCTTGAGCCAGCTCGGCGCCCTGATGGGGTTCGAGATCGTGGTGGACGATCCGATGGCGGACGCCGCGCGCTTTCCCGATGCCGCCCGCATCCTCACCGACGATCCCGATTATGCGGCGCTGACGCCTTCGCAGGACGACTTCGTCGTGGTCGCCACCCAGCACAGGGGCGACCACCAGTCGATGCAGCAGGTGCTCAAATCGAAGGTGCGCTATGTCGCGCTGATCGCCAGCCGCAAACGCACCGGGCTGGTGCTCGACTATCTGCGCGCCGAAGGGTTCGACCGCGAGGCGCTCGCCTGCGTGCGGGCGCCGGCCGGCCTCGATCTCAACGCGCGCACCCCGGAGGAAATCGCCCTCTCCGTCATCGGCGAGATCGTCATGGAGCGGCGCGGCGGCACCGGCATGGCCGCGTCGCGCAAGCGCGCGACCGCCGTCCAGCCGCCGACGATGAAGGTGGTGCGGTCATGACCGGCTTGGAGCACGAAGCCGACGGATCGTGGCTGGTGCCTCTCCTGCTGTTCGCGGCGATCTGCTGGCAGCTTTGGCTGTCGCTGCGCTACACCAAGCCGAGCGATACCGATGCCGAGGCCGACAACAAGTCCGCCACCGCCTGGCCGTTCCCTGCCGATCTGGCCGGGCTTTACCGCGACCGACGGCCGGCCGCGCCGACCCCGCACGGCGACGCACCGCCGCGCGACGCGCCGTTCGCGAGCGCCGTGCGCGATATCCGCGCCCACGACCACGACTTCGACCTCGAGCGTTTTCTGGACGGGTCGCAGACCGCCTATGAGGCCATCGTGACGGCGTTCATCAAGGGCGACAGCGATGCGCTCAAGCCGTCGCTGACGCCCGAGGTCCACGGTGCCTATGCGGCGGCGATCGCCACGCGCACCGACGACGACAAGTGTACGAAGACAGCGCTGGTGCGGCTCGCCAAGCCGCAGCTTCTCGATGTTGCCGTCCGCGATGGCTACGCCGACATCCGCATCCGCTTCGTCGCGACCTGGCTGAGCGTGCGCGCCGGCCAGGATGCCGCGTCCGACGGTGTCGCCATCGCCAACGCGGCGCGCGACACGGTGGACGAGTGGACGTTCACGCGTCCGCTCGCCTCGCTTGATCCGAACTGGCGGCTCGCGGCGTCGAACTAAGCCGCGTCAGATCATTTTTCCGCCAGCAGGAAGGCGATGTCGGCCCCGACGATCATGTCGTCCTCGGCGCCAAAACTGTGCTTGCGCAGCCGCCCCTGCCGGTCGATCAGGACCAGCGTCGGCGTGCCGCGCATGCCATAGGCGGCCATGGTGCGCGGGATCGGCCCGTCGTCGCCCGGCCGATCGACGGCAATGGGAAACGTCAGCCGGTACTCGTGGATGAACGCCTTCAGCGCCACCGGCGTCATCGCCTCGTGATGCTCGAACACGGTGTGAACGCCGATGACGGCGACATCGTCCGGCGAGAACAGTTTTGCGATCTTCTGTGCCTGCGGCAGGCCGCTCTGCACACAGCCGGGGCATAACATCTGGAAGGCGTGAAGCACGACGATCCTGCCGCGCAAGCCCGCGAGGCTGAGCGGCGCCGAGGTATTGAACCATTCGGTAACGTCGAGTTCGGGCGCGAGCCGCGACGATGCGGCGGCGGATGGGTCGGTCATGAAAGGGCCTTTCGAGAAGAGGCCGTCTTCGGGAGCGACCTTGGCACCAGCATTATCATTCAACCGGGCACGGTCTTAGGTCCAGCCGACGACAGTTCGGCGAGCCGCCGCCGCAGCGTGCGCAATTCCTGGAAGCGGTCCGTGACGTCGCGCAGGATCGCGGCGATGCCCGACACTTGGCCGCCGTCGCCGTGCAGCAGCACGATGGTGAATTCGACCGAGATGCGGCGGCCATCCTTCGTCAGCGCCGGCACCGCGAGAATGTCGCCGGAGCCATAGCGGGTCTCGCCGGTCCGCATGGTCTCTGCGTAGCCGTCGTTGTGGCGCGCGCGCAGGTTCTCGGGGATGATGATGTCGAGCGGCCGACCCACCGCCTCCTCGGTGGAAAAGCCGAAGATGCGCGCAGCGCCCGGATTCCAGAACCGGATGATGCCGTCGGGATCGGCGAGCAGGATGGCGTCGGCGGCCGTAGTGAGAATGGCATCGGCCAGCGTCTGTCGCATCGCGCTCTCCTTATGGGGTTACACTCCTGCCGCGGCGAGCCCCCGTTCGACACCGGCCAGCAGATCGGCTTCGGCTTCGAGACCGACCGACAGCCTGAGCAGACCGTCGTGGATGCCGGCGGCATGCCGGGCTTCGGCATCCATCGAAGCATGAGTCATCGTCGAGGGATGCGCAACGAGACTTTCGACGCCCCCGAGCGACTCGGCGAGAATGAAAATTCCGGTCGCCCCGACAAAGCGCCGCGCCGCCTCGACCCCGCCGCGCAGCTCAAAACTCAGCATGGCGCCGAACCCGGTCTGCTGCGTCTTGGCAACGGCGTGGCCGGGATGGTCCGGCAAACCGGGATAATGCACGGCGGTGACGCCCGCGTGTCCCTTAAGGCGCGTGGCGATCGCCGCGGCGCTCGCCTGCTGGCGCTCGATGCGCGGAAACAGCGTGCGGACGCCGCGCAGCGTCAGGTAGGCATCGAACGGCGCGCCCGAGGTGCCGACGATGTTGGCCCAGGCGGCCAGCGCCTCGACATCGCGCTTGTCGGCGGCAATCACCGCGCCGCCGACGACATCCGAATGGCCGTTGAGATACTTCGTGGTGGAATGGATCACGAAATCGGCCCCGAGCAGGATCGGCCGCTGCAGCGCCGGCGACAGGAACGTGTTGTCCACGATCACCCTGGCGCCGGCGGCATGCGCCCTGGCCGCGACCGCGCGGACATCGACGATGCGCATCAGGGGGTTGCTCGGGGTCTCGATCAACACGAGCGCCGGCTTGTCGGCCAGCGCCGCAGCGAGTGCGTCGGCATCGCCGAAATCGACCAATGCGACGCGGAACTGTCCCTTGTTGCGCCGGGCCATCAGCAGCCGGTAAGTGCCGCCGTAGCAATCGTGCGGCGCCACCACGAGGTCGTCGGAGGCAAGCTGCGCCAGGACCAGATCGACCGCCGCCATGCCGGAGGCGGTGACGACGGCTCCGGCGCCGCCCTCGAGCTGCGCCAGCGTGTCGGCCAGCAGGTCGCGGCCGGGGTTGCTGGTGCGGGTGTATTCGTGGGCGCGTGGCTGCTCCAGCCCGTTAAAGGCGAAATTGCTGGAGAGATAGATCGGTGGCGTGACCGCGCCAAAACTGGTGTCGGTCGCAATCCCGTTCACCGCCGCAACCGTCTGCGGCGCTCTCGGTGTGGCCATCAAGGGCTCCTCGCGTTGCGGCGCCCATATGACCCGGCCACGGCGTTTACGCAAGCCTGTGGCGGCGGGCGGGCGGACCGGCAAGCGTTGCCAGCCCGCAGCTTTCCTCCTAATCAGGGGAACGGCGCGGTACCCGGCAGGACGGTCCGCCGGACGGCGCCGACCGC
The DNA here is from genome assembly GCA_003576765.1 of Pseudomonadota bacterium. Classification (GTDB taxonomy): domain Bacteria; phylum Pseudomonadota; class Alphaproteobacteria; order Rhizobiales; family Xanthobacteraceae; genus PRO6. The sequence goes on along the minus strand of QEVP01000030.1, from coordinate 16,979 downwards.
CGGAGAGCAACCGCCGATGTCCCAAGAGAACGAGCTTTTTGCCGCGCTGCGCAGCGTCGCCACCGCCACCATCACCACCGTGCTCCTGAAAAAGGGCCTGCGCAACGTCTGGATGCGCGGGACGAAGCCGCTGCGCGAGGGCGAGCCGCGCCGCGTCGGGCGGGCCTTCACGCTGCGCTTCGTGCCGGCGCGCGAGGACCTCGCTACGCCGGAATCGTGGTCGTCGCCGATCTCGACCCGCGGAGCGATCGAGGCCATGCCGGAGGGCTGCATTGCCGTGGTCGATGCCATGGGCATCACCAATGCCGGCATCTTCGGCGATATCCTGTGCGCCCGCATGCACAAGCGCGGCGTCGCCGCGCTGGTCACCGACGGCGTCGTCCGCGACATCGCCGGCGTCGAGGCGACCGGCCTGCCGGTATGGTGCAACGGCGCGGCGGCGCCGCCTTCGGTCGCGGGACTGACCTTCGTCAACTGGCAGGAGCCGATCGGCTGCGGCGGCGTCGCGGTGTTTCCGAACGACGTCATCGTCGCCGACCGCGACGGCGCGGTAGCGATCCCGCAGGCGCTCTTGGAGGACGTGACGGCCGCCTGCATCGAGCAGGAGCGGCTCGAACAGTGGATCATGGAGGAAGTCGAGCGCGGCGTACCGCTGCCCGGCCTCTACCCGCCGAACGCTGAAGCCAAAGCGCGCTACGAGAAGAGCAAGGGCTGACGCCGCGGACGCCGGCGTCGCCGTCTATTCGATGACGATGCGCGGCGCCGGCCGCACCACGCCGCCCGACATCAGCGCCGCCCACACCTGCCCGGCGATGCCGATGAAGGCTTGCGCGTGATGGCTGTCGGGCGCGGTGGCGACGAGCGGCGCGCCGCTGTCGGACGTCTCGCGGATGCGCATATCGAGCGGCACCTCGCCAAGGAACGGCACCCCGAGCTGCTCCGCCTCGGCGCGCGCGCCGCCATGGCCGAAGATCATCGAGACGTGATTGCAGGTCGGGCAGCAGAAGCTCGACATGTTCTCAACGATGCCGAGCAGCGGCACGTTGACCTTCTCCAGCATGGCGATGCCGCGCCGGGCGTCGATCAGCGCGATATCCTGCGGCGTGGAGACCACGACCGCGCCCGACAGCGGCGTCTGCTGCGCCATGCTGAGCTGGATGTCGCCGGTGCCGGGCGGAAAATCGACCACCAGCACGTCGAGATGGCCCCACGCCACGTTGCGCAGCATCTGGGTGATGGCCGAGATCACCATCGGCCCGCGCCAGATCATCGCCAGGTCTTCCTCGACCAGAAAGCCGATCGACATCACCTTGATGCCGAAGGCTTCCATCGGCTCCATCGTCTGCGCATCGATCTGGCGCGGCTTGCCGCTGAGGCCGAACAGTTTTGGCTGCGACGGTCCGTAGATATCGGCGTCGAGAATGCCGACCTTGAGCCCCTGCGCGGCAAAGCCCAGCGCCAGATTGCACGACACCGTGGACTTGCCGACACCGCCCTTGCCGGACGACACCGCGACGATGTGCTTCACCCCGGTCAGCGCCATCGGCGCGGTGGTCGCGCGGCCCTTGACGGCGGCGCGCGGCGACGCAGGCGCCGCGCCGGACCGTGGCGCACCGGGCGTAACGTTCGGCTTGAGGCCGATCAGGGCACGGTCCACGCCAGGTAGCCGCGCGATGGCGGCTTCAGCGGCGACGCGCGCCGGCTCGAGCGCGCGGCTCTCGCTGGCATCGACCGCGACGATGCAGATCACCCGGCCGTCGTTGATGGTGATCTTGCTGACGCGGCCCGATGCCGCCAGCGACTCGCCATCCGGCAGTGTGACGCCGTCGAGCGCACTCCGGACATCGGCTTCGGTGACCGCCACGCCTGTTCTCCGCTTGGTCAGGGATCGCATGAGTTGTGGAACACCTGCCGATCCGAATCAAGGACAGGATCGGCATGGCGGCTCCGTCTTTCGTTGCCCATGCGCCATGCGACGGACGGCCGATTGACGCAGCCGCCAGCGTTGGCCACAGTGGCCCCGTCCTGCCGACGAGGGCCGCGATGCCACAAACCGATACCGCTCCGTTATCGGCCACGCCCTGGCCGATCGAAATCCGTCTGGTCAAGGACCGGCGTTCGCTGCACATTGCCTTCGACGACGGCAACGTCTACGAACTGTCGGCGGAATTGCTGCGCGTGACCAGTCCGTCGGCGGAGTTGCAGGGTCATTCGGAGGCCGAGCGCAAGACCATCGGCGGCAAACGCAACGTGGCGATTTCCTCGGTCGACGCGGTCGGCAACTATGCGATCCGCATCGGCTTCGACGACATGCACGCCACCGGCATCTATACCTGGGACTATCTCCACGACCTCGGCGTCAACCGCGACGCGCGCTTCCAGTCCTATCTCGACGACCTCGCCGCCAAGGGCCTCGATCGCGATACCGCGGGATTGCGTTAGAGCATGATCCCGAAAAGTGGGAACCGGTTTTCGGTAAAGATCATGCTCAAACAAGAGATAATCGCTAGAGTCTGATTCAACGCAGTTGAATCAGACTCTAGCGCGCCGCCGCGCGCAGGTCGAAAGCAGAATCCGCCGCCTGCTCCGGCGTGACGTTGCCGCCGGCGCCGAGAATCTTGCGGCCGGCGACGTGGTCGCCGGCACGGTTGACGGATTCGACGGCAACGAGCCGCTCGCCCTTGTAGCAGAACACCGAGAACGCCCCCTGCTCCGGCGCGCCGCGCACCACCGTGCGGTCGAACCCGTTGAACAGCCCGACGATCTGCAGTTTGTCAGCACCCTGATCGCTCCAGAACCAAGGCAGCGCGTCGTAGGCATGCGGCTTGCCGGTGAGGCGTGCGGCCACGCAGCGTGCCTGATCGGTGGCGTTTTGCACCGATTCAAGCCGCGCGAAGGCGCCGATCTGCCGGCACGGAAACAGCGCGACATCGCCGATCGCGGACATGTCGGGGTCGGAAGTCAAAAGCTGCTCGTCAACAACGATGCCCGACTGCACCTCGAGCCCGGCTTCCGCGGCGAGCGCGGTGTTCGGCAGAATGCCGACCCCCGCCACGATGCAATCGGCGGGAATGCGCGTGCCATTGTCGAGCGTCACGCCGCCGATGCGGCCACCGCCATGCACGACGCCGGCGATCTGCGCGCCGAGATGGAAGCGCACGCCGGCCGCCTCGTGGCGTGCCTGGAAGAAGGCGGCCAGATCCGGCGATACCGCACGCGCCATCAGCCGTGGCCCGAGTTCGACGACATCGACCTCGAGCCCCTTGGCGCGGGCGGTCGCTGCAAATTCAAGCCCGATGAAACCGGCGCCGACCACGACGACGTGGCGCGCGCGCATGAGCCTCCGTCGCAACTCCTCGGTCTCGGCAAAGCTGCGGATATAGGCGACCGGAACCCGCGGGTCCGGCAACGGCAGCGGCCGGTTGGCGGCACCCATGGCGAACACGAGATGATCGTAGGCGAGGCTTGCGCCCGAGGCGAGGCGGACGCTGTGCGCCGCACGGTTGACGGCAACGGCGCGGTCGCCGACGAGATCGATGCGCTGCTCGACAAAAAACTTCTCCGGGCGAAAAGTGAGGGCGGCAACCCCGCCCTCGCCCTTGAGGTAGGTCTTCGACAGTGGCGGACGCTGATACGGCAGCTCGGCCTCGCCGTTGATCAAACGGACGGTGCCGTCGTAACCGCTCTGGCGCAGCGAGACGGCAAGCTGGAAGCCGGCGTGGCCGGCGCCGACGATGACCGTGGTGTGCGATGGCATGATGCGGTTACGACAGGCTCGGCGAAAAAGAAAAGGGCGGCCGGGTGGTAGCCCAACCCGGCCGCCCTCGCAATCCTGACGGCGCGCGGCGGCTACCGCTCCGCTTCTGATGGAATCAGAAGCGGAGCTGGTCTCCACTTCGCTCGAAAACGCTCTATTGCTTCAGCAGCCGGAATTTCCCGCCCTCGACCTTGATCAGGAAGGCCGAGCGCTCGTCGTAGCCGTTGTGATTGGTCGGGGTCATGTTGGACAGACCGTTGTTGAGATAGATTTCCTTGCCGTTCTCCAGCGCATCGCGCAGCGCGGCGCGAAACTCCGCCGTGCCCGGCTTGGCGGTCTTCAACGCGACAGGCACGGCGTTCTCGACCAGCACCACGGAGTCGAACAGGTGCGCGCCGAACGCGGCCGGCTCCTCCTTGTGCAGCGCCTTGTAGGCGGCAATGTAGCGCTCCGGGGCGGCGCGGAACGGGCTGTCCTTGGGCAGGTCGTCCACCACGGTGAACGCCTCGCCGGTGTAGATCGCGCCCTCGACGTCCTTGCCGCCGAGCCGGATGAACTCGTTGGTGGCAACGCCGTGGGTCTGGAAGATCGGCCCCTTGTAGCCGCGCTCGCGCAGCGCCTTCTGCGGCAGCACCGCGGGCGTGCCGGCGGAGGCGATGAACACCGCGTCCGGTTTGCTGGCGATCACCTTCAGCACCTGCCCGGTGACGCTGGCATCGTTGCGGGCATAGACCTCATGCGTGGTCAGTTCGATGCCGACCTTGGGCGCCTCGACCTTGAGCACGTTGTAGTAGCCCTCGCCGTAGCCGTCGGAGAAGCCGATATAGCCGAGCCGCTTCACGCCGGTCTTGGCGATGTATTTGAGGATGGCGGCAGCCATGATGTCGTCATTGGGCACCACCTTGAACACCCACTTCTTCTTGTCGTCCATCGGCGTCACCAGGACGGCTGCGGCGGCAAGCGTCAACAGCGGGGTCTTGGCTTCGGCGGCGATGTCGATCAGCGGCAACGACACCGGCGTCAGCGACGAGCCGATCAGCACATCGACCTTCTCGTCGAGGATCAGCTTGCGCGCGTTCTGCGCCGCCTTGGTGGCATCGGATTCATCGTCGAGCGCGATATAGGTCACCTTCTGGCCGGCGATCTCCTTGGGCAGCGTGGCAACGCTTTTCATCTGCGGCTGGCCAAGCGCTGCGCCGGGGCCGGAGGCGCTCATGGTGATGCCGATCTTGATCTCGGCTTGCGCTGCGGAAATGCTCAGGCCGATGGCGGCTACTGTGGCGGCGGCGTATCCCAGATATGTCCTCATGGTCCTCATGCGTCTGCTCCCTTTTGTGGTTGGTTATCCGAACCCGTCAGTATTCGTTCCTGCCGAAGCCGAGATAGCTTTCGATCAGCCGCTGGTCCCTGGCGATCTCGTCCGGGCGCCCTTGCGCCGTGATCTCGCCAAGCTCCATCACATAGGCATAGTCGGCGATTTGCAAGGCGGCGCGCGCGTTCTGCTCGACGAGCAGAATGGAGACGCCGGCCGCACGCAACTCGGTGAGGATGTGGAACACGTCGCGCACGATCAACGGCGCAAGCCCGAGGCTCGGCTCGTCGAGCATCAGGAGTTTCGGTCGCGCCATCAGCGCCCGGCCCATCGCCAGCATCTGCCGTTCGCCGCCCGACAGCGTGCCGGCAAGCTGGGCGCGGCGCTCGTGAAGCCGCGGAAAGCGCGCGAAGATATCGTCGAGGCTCTCGCCGCGCTCGCGCGCCGGGCGGCGGAAACCGCCGAGCAGCAGGTTATCCTCCACCGACATGTCGGCGAACAATTCGCGCCGCTCCGGCACCAGGCTCAGGCCGGCGCGCACCCGCGACTCCAGGGGCCTGGCGGTCATCGCCTCGCCGGCCAGTTCGACCGTGCCGCTCGCCGGCAGCAGGCCGACGATGGCGTTGAGCAGCGTGGTCTTGCCGGCGCCGTTGGCGCCGATCACGGTGATCAGCGCTCCTTGCGTCATCTCCAGCGACACCCCGTGCACGACCTCGACGCGGCCATAGGCGACATGCAGGTCGCGCACCTTGAGGATGGTGCCGCTCATGCCACGCCCCCGAGATAGGCTTCGATCACCTTCGGGTCGTTCTTGACGTCGCCCGCCCTGCCCTCGGCGATCTTTGTGCCGAAATCGAGCACCACGAGATGGTCGGCGAGGTTCATCACAAAATCCATGTCGTGCTCGACGAGCAAGATGCTGATGCCCTCGGCTCGCAGTTCGCGAAGCAGCTTGGCAAGCGCCTTCTTCTCACCGACGCGCAGGCCCGCGGCCGGCTCGTCGAGCAGCACCAGGATCGGATCGAGCGCGAGCGCGCGGGCCACCTCGACGAGGCGCAACTGGCCAAGCGCCAGCGAGCCGGCCGGGACGGTCGCAACGTCGGACAGTCCGACGCGCGCCAGCTGCTGCCGTGCGATGTCGAGCAGCACCGTTTCCTCGGCCCGGTCGAGCCCGGCCATTGCCCGCATCATGCCGGCATGCCCGCGCAGGTGCGCACCGAGCGCAACGTTCTCGATGACGCTCATGTCGGGCACGATCTCGGCGTGCTGGAAGGTGCGGCCGAGGCCGAGCGCCGCCATCTGCTGCGGGCGGTGATGCGACAGCGGCCGCCCCTCGAAGGAGATGCGGCCGGCGGTTAGCGGCAGCACGCCGGTGACGAGATTGAACGTCGTGCTCTTGCCGGCACCGTTGGGGCCGATCAGGCCGACGATGCGGCCGGCCGGCACGGCGAACGACACGTCGTTGACGGCGACCAGCCCGCCGAACTCCTTGCGCACCGCATCGGCCTCGACCAGCACGGCATCCGCCGCCGGCCGTGGCCGCTGGGGTGGCGCCGCATCGGGCGGCGGGGCCACGGTCCGGGGCGCGGCCTGCGGACCGAACAGGATCGGCCAGATGCCGTCGGAGGCCAGGCGCAGGATCAGCACCAGGATGGCGCCGAACACGATGATCTCATAGTTGCCGGCGCTGCCGACGATCAGCGGCAGCACGCTCTGCAACTGGTCGCGCAGCACGATGATCGCGGTCGCGCCGAGGATCGCGCCGTAGACGCGGCCGGCACCGCCGAGCACCGCCATCAGGAGATATTCGGTGCCGGGAATGATGCCGAACGGCCCCGGCGACACCGAGCGCTGGAAATGGGCATAGAGCCAGCCGGCAACGCCCGCCAGCATCGCGGCGTAGACGAACACCTTGAGCTTGGTGGAGGGCGTGTAGACGCCGAATGCTTCGGCAGCATGCACGCCCTGGCGCAGCGCCCGCACCGCGCGCCCCATGCGGCCGCGCAACAGGTTCTGCGTCGCGACGACGGCTATCACCACCACGATCCAGACGACGACGAAGAACTCTTCCGGGGCGATCAGCGCGTGGCTGCCGATATGGAGCGGCGGGATGCCGGACATGCCGTCATGGGCGCCGAGCCAACTGATGTTGCCGAACAGGTAGTAGAACGAAATCCCCCATGCGATGGTGCCGAGCGGCAGGTAATGCCCCGACAGCCGCACGGTGATGGCGCCGATCAACAGCGCGGCGATGCCGGTGACGGCCACCGACACCGGTAGCGACAGCCACGGCGACAGGCCGGTATCGATGGTGACGACGGCCGTGGCATAGGCGCCGAAGCCGACAAAGGCCGCCTGCCCGAACGAGGTCATGCCGCCGACGCCGGTCAGCAGCACGAGGCCGATGGCGACGAGGCTTGCAATGCCGATGTAGTCGAACAGCGCGACCCAGTAGTCCGACAGCAGGCCCGTGAACGGCAGCACAAGGATGACGAGCGCAAACAGGGGGGCGATGGCGCGCCGCATCAGTCGTGCCCTTCCGGCGAGGTGAAGGAGCGCCACAACAGCACCGGCACGATCAGCGCGAACACCAGCACTTCCTTGAAGGCGCTGGCCCAGAACGAGAACAGCGCTTCGGCGAAGCCGACCGCGAGCGAGGCGACGACGGCCAGCGGATAGCTCAACAGGCCGCCGAGGATCGCGGCGACGAACGCCTTCAGCCCGATCAGGAAGCCGGAGTCGTAGTAGACCGTCATCAGAGGACCGACCAGCACGCCGGAAATCGCCCCCATGAAAGCGGCGATGCCGAACGACACCTGGCCCGCGATGGATGTCGGAATGCCGACGAGGCGCGCGCCGATGCGGTTGGATGAGCAGGCGCGCAGCGCCTTGCCGAGCAGCGAGCGGCCGAAGAACAGCGCAAACAGCGCAAGGAAGATCACCGTGGTTGCCACCACGGCGACGCTCTGCCCGGTAATGACCAGCGCGCCGAGCGAGAACGACTGCGACGACAGCGCGGCGGTGCCGATGCCCTCGGGGCCGAAGAACACGAGCCCCAAGCCGGTCAGCGAGAAATGCACGCCGAACGCCACCATCAGCAGCACCAGCACGCTGGAATGGGCAATCGGCTCGAAGGCGATGCGATAGATCATCGGCCCCATGGGAATGATGAGGACGACCGCGAGCAGGATGTAGACAGCCTCACCGAGTTTCATCGGCGCCACCACGGTCGCGATGGCGATGAAGATGAGCGGCAGCACGATGTCGAAGGCGGCGATGCGCGCGAGCCGCTTCAGCGTCATCTCGGCGCGGTACTGCGCGATCTCCGACAGCGCGGCGAGACAGCCTAGCGCCAGCAACAGCCACACCGTCGGCGGCAGCTTGCCGTTCTCAAGCGCCGCGATGGTCAGCGCGGTGAAGGCGACGAACTCGCCCTGCGGCACGAAGATCACCCGCGTCACCGCGAAGATCAAGACAAGCGCGATCGCCGCCAGCGCATAGACCGCACCGTTGATGATGCCGTCCTGCAGCAGGAACAGAAAAATGGTGCTATCCACGGTGGCTTGGCCCCGGCGTTCCGATCCCGACAATCGTTTTTGGCATCCGTCCGGCTGGACCAAGGCGGGCTGATGGAAGGCCCGACTTAAATTAAGCATCAAAGCGGAAGGCTGTGCCTGTTTTTTTGTAACATGTTTTCTAGTCCGGTCGATGCCCGGCGGTCAACACCGCTCATGCGGCTTTCAGTTCGACCGGCAGCGTTCCGAGGCAGCGCAACGTGTTGTTGGGCTTGCGCGTCGGCTCGCCGGTGAATTCGATCGCCGAGACGCGGCTGATCATGGCGTTGAGGATGACGTCGGCTTCGAGCCGCGCCACCAGTTGCCCGACGCAGGTATGGATGCCGGTGCCGAAGGCGACGTGGCCGATCGGGCGGCGGCGGATATCGAACACCTCCGGATTCTCGAAGCGGCGGCGGTCGCGGTTGGCGGCCCCGAGGAACAACAGCACCTTCGCGCTTTCCGGGATCGTCACGCCGGCGACCTCGACCGCGCGCGTGGTGGTGCGGAAGAAGGTCTGCACCGGAGCCTCCCAGCGCAGCACCTCGTCGAAGGCGGGGCGGGCCAGCGACGGCTCGGCGCGCAGCGTCTGCCACTGATCGGGATGGCACGCGAAGGCGTAGACGGTGTTGGCGAGGCCGTTCACGGTGGTGTCGAGGCCCGCGGTGAGCATCGAGCGCACCAGCGTATGCGCCTCGTCCTCGTCGATGTCGCCGGCGTCGTAAGCGTCCCACACCTGCGCACCGAAGCCGCCGGGCATCAGCATGTGGCGATGGCATTGATCGTAGATCCACTGCACCACCGGCCGGGCGTTCCTCACCGAGTTCTCGAACAGGGCGTTGCGCGGCCCGAACGAGTTGAACACCATGTTGGCGAACGGCAACAGGTTCTCGCGGCCCTCGGCGCGCAATCCCACCGCTTCGGGAAAGACATGCAGCGGGAACACCTCGGCGAGGTCCTTCACGGCATCGATGCGGCCCTTTTCAAGCAGTGCATCGATCAGCGCGTCGGCGCGTTTCTGAAAGTCTTCGCGCAGCTTGCGCATGGCGGCGGGCGACAAGATCCGGCTCATCACCGAGCGGGTGCGGGTATGCAGCGGCGGATCGACCTCGAGAAGCTTGCTCGGCGGCCGCCAGGCTTTCACCTTGGCGAAATCCTCGATGCCGACGCCGCGCCCCGAGCAGAAGGTCTGCCAGTCGGTCAGCGCGGCATGGACCTCGGCGTGGCGCGCCATCGCATAGATGCCGTAGGTGTCGAGCCAGACAACGGGGCCGGCCTCGCGCAATTCCTCGTGGTAGCCGTAAGGATCGGTCAGGAAATCGTCGCTGAACGGATCGATTGCGGAGGTCGGGCAATCGCTCCCGAGCGCGGAGTCAAGCTGGATGGCCATGGCGTCACCGTCCGTCACCTGCCGATGCGGAAAATAGCAGAGCGACCCGTCTACCGCTACCGCGCCGCCGGGCCTTCGTCTGTCCCCTCTCCTTGCGACGAAAGCTTTAGGGTTCCAGCTTTTCCGGCCCCGCCGGTCCCGCTACACTACGCCCAAAATGGCGTCAGGGAGCAACGACATGGCAGGCACGGGCGAGGCGGCGGATCGCTCCGCCGATCCCGGCGGATACGGCATCGGGCGCACCGTCCTGAGCATCGGGGCGCCTGAGTTCCCGAAAGCCCTGATGCGGACGGTGAGCCGGCTCGCCGCGGTCGATCATTGCATGGTGTTCTGGTTCCCCGACGACCGCACCGCGCACTGCCTGATGACCGCGGGCGCCATCGGCAGCGGTCCCAATCTTGGCGACGCCTATGCCGGGCACTTTCACTGCGCCGATCCCAACAAGGATTCGCTCCTCGGCGGCCCGCGCGCGGCCGCGCCCATCGTGCTGCCGTCGTTCGAGCGACGGATGTACCGACGCGATTACCTGAAGCTGTTTTTCGAGGATGCCGGGATCGTCGACAAGTTCGCCACGGCGGTGTGGCACAACGGCGGCTGCTTCTACGCCAACTTCTATCGGCTTTCCCGCAGCGGCCCGTTCACCGCGGCGCAATCGGCCCGCCTCGCCCACGCCGCGCCCCCGCTCGCCGCCGCCATCGCCCGCCACTTCGAGCGCGCGGCGCCCGCGCCGCAACAGGCCGACATCGCCCCACTGCTTCGGACCCTGTTCGCTGCCGCGCCGTTCGCGGTCCTGACCGCACGGGAGCGCGAGGTCTGCACGAAGATCCTGCTCGGCTTCAGCTCCGAGGCGATCGCCGCCCACCTCGCCATCAGCCCGCACAGCGTGCTGACCTATCGCCGCCGCGCCTATGAGCGGCTCGGCATCTCCTCGCAGAACGAACTGTTCGCCATGGTGATCCGGGCGCTGGCGGGGGCGCCGCATGGCAGGCCGGTCGCGTCGCCCTCGACCATCAACTGAACGTGACCCCCGAACGTTATCTTGGGCGCCGGGGCGGCGCTCGGGGTGCCTGCCGCAATGCAGCCGCCGTGCTAAGGTATCATTTGTAAAAGTTCGACGGACGGCGTGTGGGGAGCGATCGATCGCCTCCCGTGCCAGCGACACGCGGAGAAGTGTGTGAGCGTGCCTCCTTCCGATCCCGCCGCACCGCCCGTTGAAGCCGGGCGCACGGACCTGCGACTCGCGCAGGCGATCGCGCGCGCGCGGCTGGCAATCGCCTGGGAGCGCGCCTGGCCGCACCTCGCCCGCTGCCTCTGCGTGGTCGGAGCGTTCCTCGCCCTGTCGTGGGCCGGCGTCTGGCTGGTGCTGCCGGTCTGGGCCCGGCTGGCCGGCCTTGCCATGCTGGCGCTTGCCGCGCTGGCGACCCTGGTGCCGGTCATCCGCCTGCGATGGCCGACGCGCGCCGATGCGCTGCGCCGCCTCGACAGCAAAGCCGGCCTCGCCCACCGCCCTGCGACCGCGCTGACCGATACCCTGACCTCGCAAGACCCGGTGGCGCGCAGCCTGTGGCAGGCCGAGCGCGAACGCCTGTTGCGGACGCTCGCCCGGCTGCGGGCCGGCCCTCCCGAGCCACATCTACCGCGCCACGATCCGCTGGCGCTCAGGGCCCTGGTCGTGGTCGCGCTGGTCGCCACCTTCTTCGCGGCCGGTGGCGAGCGCACGTCGCGGATCGCCGCCGCGTTCGACTGGGGCAACGTGCTGGCGCCGGCCAATGTCCGCCTCGATGCCTGGGTGACGCCGCCGGCCTATACCGGCCGGCCGCCGGTGATCCTGTCGGCCGCGGGCCGCGAGCCCGGTCCCGACAACGCGGCGCTGTCGGTGCCTGCCGGCAGCACGCTGGTAGTGCGCGCCAGCGGCGCCAGCCTCGACGTCGCGATCTCAGGCGGCGTGACCGAGGCCGAACCGTCCGGCGATGCAGCCCCGGATACGGCGGCGAAGGGCGGCGCGACGGCAGGCGCCGAGGAGCGCCGCTTCACCATCACCGGCGACGGCACGGCCGAAGTGCGCTCCCCGGCCCGTCAGCCGCCGTGGCGCTTTGCCGCCGTCACCGACCAGCCGCCGCGCATCGCGCTCGCCAAGGAGCCCGAGCGGCGTGCCCGCGGCGGCCTCGAACTATCCTACAAGATCGAGGACGACTACGGCGTCACCGAAGCCAAGGCGAGGTTCAAGCCTGTCGCCGAAGCGCCGCCCGACCCGGCCGCAAAGCCGGAGCCGGCCGAGGCCGCACGGCCGCTGTTCGACCCGCCCGACTTCAACCTCTCGCTGCCCAACGCGCGCACCCGCAACGGTGTCGGCCAGACGGTCAAGGACCTGAGCGACAGCCCCTATGCCGGCGCCGAGGTCGAGTTGACGCTGGTGGCGCGCGACGAAGCCGGCAACGAAGGGCTGAGCGAGCCCCTGACCTTGCAGCTGCCGCAACGTGTGTTCACAAAACCGCTGGCGCGGGCGCTGGTCGAGCAGCGCCGGCTGCTCGCGCTCGATGCCCGCCAGAGCGAGACGGTTTCGACCGCGCTCGACGCGCTCCTGATCGCGCCGGAGATGTTTGCGCCGGAGGCCGGCCAGTATCTCGGCCTGCGCAGCATCGCCGCCGAACTCTCCCGCGCCGGTGACGACGACGCGCTGCGCGGCGTGGTCGCGAGCCTGTGGGCGCTCGCGCTCGCAATCGAGGATGGCGACGTCACCGACGTCGAGAAGGAGTTGCGCGCGGCGCAGGACGCGTTGCGCGAGGCACTGGAGCGCGGCGCCAGCGACGAGGAGATCAAGCAACTCACCGACCGCCTGCGCGCGGCGCTCGACAACTACATGCGCCAGCTCGCCGAGCAGCTTCGCAACAACCCGCAGCAACTCGCCCGGCCGCTCGACCCCAACACCCGCGTCATGCGCCAGCAGGACCTCGACAACATGATCTCGCGCATGGAGCAATTGTCGCGCTCCGGCGACAAGGAGGCGGCGCGGCAATTGCTGGAGCAGCTTCAGCAGATGCTGGAGAACCTGCAGATGGCCCAGCCCTCGCAAGGCGACCCTGGCGGCGACATGGAGCAGGCGCTCAACGAACTCGGCGACATGATCCGTAAGCAGCAGCAGTTGCGCGACCGCACTTTCAAGGAAAGCCAGGATGCCCGCCGCGACCGCCGCAACGGCCAGCAGCACGACCGCAACGGAATGCAGGGCCTGCAGCAGGATCAGCAGGCGCTGCGCGACCGGCTGCGTCAGTTGCAGGAGGAGATGGCCCGGCGCGGCATGGGCCAGCGCCCCGGCCAGCGCGAGCAGGGATCGCAAGGACAGCAGGGCCGCGAAGGGCAAGGCGGCGATCAGGGCGAACAAGGCGCGGGCAATGCGCTGGGCGAGGCCGATGGCGAGATGGGCAGCGCCGAGGGCCAGCTTGGCGAAGGCAACGCCGGCGGCGCCGCCGATGCCCAGGGCCGCGCGCTCGAGGCGCTGCGGCGCGGCGCGCAGAACCTCGCCGACGCCATGCAGCAGCAGATGGGCGAAGGTGGCGGCGAGGGCGACGGCCCGCGCGACCGCCTCGGCCGCCAGGGCCGCAACGGCGAGCGCACCGACCCGCTCGGCCGCCCGCTGCGCGGCCGCGAGTACGGCGACGACCAGACCGTCAAGATCCCCGGCGAGATCGACGTGCAGCGCGTGCGGCGGATCCTCGAAGAACTGCGCCGCCGCCTGTCCGACCCCGCGCGGCCGCAGGTCGAACTGGATTACCTCGAGCGGCTGCTCAGGGACTACTAGCATCGTCCGCCGCAATGAACGCCGGCCCGCAGCCGAACACGCGATAGCCGCACCATGCGCGCATCGCGCAGGGAGGGCCTGCGCTTCCGAGCGATTGCATGGCTGGACAGACGACACTACACTGGCGACCGACGATGAAACGCACATCGCTTTCCCGCCCTTTCATGACCTCGACGTCCCGCGCCGGCGGGCGCGGCGATCTGCGGTCCTGAGCGGGACGCCGCTCCGCAGCGCCGACGAGGCTTCCGATCGACGGGCAAAGCCCGACAACAGACGAGGTAAACGCATGGTCAACCGCTTGCAGTTCTATATCGATGGCGCCTGGGTCGATCCGGTGGTGAAGAAGACCACGCCGGTGGTCAACCCGGCGACCGAGGAGGCGATGTACGAGATCGCGCTCGGCTCCAAGGCCGACGTGGACAAGGCGGTGGCCGCCGCCAGGCGCGCCTTCGAGACCTACTCGCACACCAGCCGCGAGGAGCGCGTCGCGCTCATGGAGAAGGTGATCGCCGTCTACAAGACGCGCATGAAAGACCTCGGCGCAGCGGTGTCCGACGAGATGGGCGCGCCGCTGTCGTTCGCGGAGAAATTCCAGGCCGGCGCCGGGCTCGGCCATCTTGCCTCGACGCTTGAGGTGCTCAAGACCTACGCGTTCGAGGAGCCGGTCGGCACCGCCATGGTGGTGCGCGAGGCGATCGGCGTCGTCGGCATGATCACGCCGTGGAACTGGCCGCTCAACCAGATCACTTGCAAGGTCGCGCCGGCGCTCGCCGCCGGCTGCACCATGATCCTCAAGCCGTCGGAGTTCACCCCGTCGTCGGCGCTGATCTTCGCCGAGATTCTCCATGAGGCCGGCGTGCCGAAGGGCGTGTTCAACCTCATCAACGGTCTCGGCCCCGACGTCGGCGCGGCGATGAGCGAACATCCCGACATCGACATGATCTCGTTCACCGGCTCGACACGGGCCGGCATCGACGTGGCGCAGCGCGCCGCGGTCACCGTCAAGCGCGTCAGCCAGGAACTGGGCGGCAAGTCGCCCAACATCATCCTCGACGATGCCGACCTGCAGAAGGCGGTGAGCGGCGGCGTCGCCCACGTCTTCAACAACTCCGGCCAGTCCTGCAACGCACCGACGCGGATGATCGTGCCGCTTGCCAAGATGAAGGAGGTCGCCGAGATCGCCAAGGCGGTCGCCGACAAGACGATCGCCGGTGATCCGCGCGCTTCCGAAACGAAGATCGGGCCGGTGGTCAACGCCAACCAGTGGAACAAGATCCAGGGCCTGATCAAGAAGGGCATCGACGAGGGCGCCACGCTGGTGGCCGGCGGCCCCGGCCTGCCGGCCGGCGTCAACAAGGGCTACTATGTGCGCCCGACGGTGTTCGCCGACGTCACCAACGACATGACCATCGCGCGGGAAGAAATCTTCGGGCCGGTCATCTCGATCATCGGCTACAAGGACGAGGCGGAGGCGCTCGCCATCGCCAACGATACGCCCTATGGCCTTGCCGGTTACGTCTCTGCCGGCACCGTCGAAAAGGCGCGCGACTTCGCCCGCAAGATCCGCGCCGGCAACGTCAACCTCAACGGCGTGCCCAACGACCGCACCGCGCCGTTCGGCGGCTACAAGCAGTCCGGCAACGGCCGCGAGTGGGGCAAGTTCGGGCTTGAGGAGTATCTCGAGGTGAAGGCCATCGCCGGCTTCGACGCCGCCTGATCCGCGCAAAGCGCACGCGTCACACCCATCCACCGCCGGGTTCGCCCGGCGGTGTCAACGGCGGCGCAAACTAGGACAGTTTAGCGGAGTAAAAGTAGGCCAGTCTTGACGCTGCACAGCGCTCGCGAAGCGCGCTTTTCCATCGCGCTGTAGTGAGCGAGCGCACGTTAGCTGATGGTTGTGACGCAGACAGCTGCTGGATCGGCCGGCGATATCGGGCTGATCGACCATTTCGACGCTGCCTAGATTTGCTCCATCGGGATAGCCGGCAGCGTCGCGACACCATCAGGCGGACTGCTTGAGACAGCAGCTATTGCCGCTCACGATGAGGATGTGAGGTGAGTGGGTCAGAACTCTCAAGCAGCGCTCCGGTGAGCCGCTCGGACCCCAGAACTTGGGTCCAGTCCTCGAACGGCAGGTTGGAGGTGACGATCGTCGATCCCCGCTCGTAACGCTGCGAGAAGGTTTCGAACAACAGTTCCGCGCCCGTGGGCGAGAGCGGAACGTAGCCCAGTTCGTCAACGATCAGCAGCTTCACGGCGGCAAGGTCGCGCTGCATCTTGAGCAACCGCTTTTCGTCGCGGGCTTCCATCAACTGGTTCACCAGCGCCGCGGCGGTGGTGAACGCGACGGTGAAGCCCTTCTGGCAGGCCGCCAGGCCCAGCGCGAGCGCGACGTGGGTCTTGCCGGTGCCGCTGTTACCCAGCGCGATGATGTTTTCCCGCCGCAGGATGTATTCGCAACGCGCCAGCTCCAGGACGAGCATCTTGTTGAGGCTGGGGATGGCCGTGAAGTCGAAGGTATCGAGGCTCTTCACCGCCGGGAACCGGGCGGCACGGATCCGGCGCTCGACCGTGCGGCGTTCCCGGTCGATCAGCTCCAGTTCGATGAGGCGCAGCAGGTAGCGGGTATGATCGACGCCATCACGCGCGCATTCCCGGGCCAGCTTCTCATACTCGCGCAGTACCGTCGGCAGCTTGAGCTGCTTGAGGTGATGCGTCAGCAGAACCTGAGGCGTGCCTGCCGTGGTGCCGGCCGGCATCTTGTCGTCCGTTGCCCTGCTCATGCTGCCAGTTCCGGCAGGAGCGTGGCATAGTCGGCGGCGCGGGTCGTCTTTACCTCCATCTTGGGTAGGTGCGGATAGGAGGCCAGATCGAGCCGGGCGGGTCTGCGCTCGATGCGCGCCAGCGCGATCTGCTTGACCGCATCGAAGCCGATCGCGCCGATATGGATCGCCTCGTTTATCGCCAAGGTGACCACCTCCATCGGGATGGCCTCCAGAAGACGCAGCACCTGGATGAACTCGCGTTTGCCCTTGTTGCCCATCCGCGCCTCCAGGAGGTGACGCAGATGCTGGAACACCTCGGGCAAGTCCCAGCCCTGCAACGCGGCAGCTTGGTCGAGTGCTCCTGGCTTGGTCTCGATCAGCGCCAGATAATGGAGCGGGTTC
>QEVP01000029.1 GCA_003576765.1 Pseudomonadota bacterium | reverse complement strand
CGCTTTGACGGATCGGCCCCGGCACAAGCCGGGGCCTTCTTTTTTCTGACGAGGCGGTGCTGTCGCGCAAGGCGCGGGGTCGCGCCCGGCCCGACCCGTCGTGTGGCCCACGTAAGGTTAACGATCGGCAAAATCCGCTCGCCGGATTTAGTGGATCCTGCTAGGACAAGCGTAACGGCGAGGGGTCATAACGCCTTGGTTCACGTTTTCCACACCACGCCTGCGGCTGTTTTTTCCAGGTCAGAGTTCCTTAAGCGGTCGCGGCGCAGGGTTCGTGGCGTTAATTGATTTTACGGACCGCGAGGTCCCACCATAGAACCGATTATGATGTTCAGTGTCCCCACCATATTCCTCGTGATTGCGCTCAATTTGCTCGCAATCGGAATCGTGTGGACGTTCGTTGCGCGCTGTTATCCGAAGTTTCCCGCGGCAACGGTATGGGCCGTCGGCTGCCTGATGGGCGCGGCCGGGGCGGCGATCTCGCTGCTGCGCGGCACGGTCGATCCGCTGGTGCCGATCATCCTCGGCAACACGCTTCTGACGCTGATGACCTGGTGTGCCTGGTTCGGGCTGCGGATGTTCTACGGGCAGCGCGTGCCGTGGCTGCTCGGCGTCATCGGCGTGGTGGCGACCAACATGGTGCTTGCCGTCGTAGCCATCTGGTACGATGCGATCGCCGCGCGCGTGGTGATTTTCTCGGTCGGGCAGAGCATCCCGGTCGCGCTGATGCTGGCCGAGATTGCCAACCGTGGCTATGATCGCCGCTACGGCGCCAAGCTGGCGATGAGCGCGCTGAGCGTCGTGTTGCTGCTTTATGTGGCGCGCTCGGCGGCGAGCCTGACGGATTTCGGCGGTACCATCACGTTGAGCGAGTTCAACACCGTGCAGGGCGCCATCCTGGTGATGCTGGTGTTCGCGGCCATGGTCGGCAATTTCGGCTTCCTGCTGATGGCGGTGGACCGGCTGCGCGAGGACGTCGCGGCCCTTGCCCTGTGCGATGACCTGACCGGCGTGGCCAACCGCCGTCACCTGCTCAAGCGGCTCGTGGACGAGTGTGCCCTGTCGCACCGCACCGGAGTGTCGTTCGCGATCCTGGTGATGGACCTCGACGAGTTCAAGGCGATCAACGACAGCCATGGCCACGGCGCCGGCGACGAATGTCTGCGCACCTTCAGCCGTATCGTTCAGGGCCGGCTGCGCACCTCCGACCTGCTGGCGCGGATCGGCGGCGACGAGTTCTGCGTGGTGCTGCCGAGGACCACCGTGCGCGAGGCGAGTGTGGTGGCGGGCGATCTCACGACCATCTGCAGCCGCACCCAGATACGCTGGAACGGCGCGGCGATCACGCTGACCGCCAGCATCGGTGTCGCGCAGTGGACGCCCGCCGTCGCCGACACGCCGGAGCAGATCATGGCGGCTGCCGACCAGGCGCTCTACGATGCCAAGCGCCATGGCAAGGACCGGCACGCCCTCCACGGCGGCGAGCATGTCGGCGATCCCGTCGCTGCCAGCGCGCCGCCACGGTCGCCGGCGCTCGCGCATCTGCGCAGCGCCTAGTTACGGACCCCTGCGGCGCGAGGGCGCGGCAGGGTTGCGCGAGCCCACACCGCGGCCCATGTTCGGGCCATGAAGCATCCACCGGCCGATGGCCTCATCATCGATCAGGAAGGGCGGCGGGTTTCCCCCGAGCACCCGTTCCACGGGTTCGACCGCACGTCCGGCGTGAACGGCGCTTACGAGTTTCATGCCTTCGGCTTCGACGGCGCGGCGATGACGCGCGAGCAGCGGCTGGCGCGGCTGGAGGCGCTGGCGAAACTGCTCGACGTTGCGTTCATCGTGCCCGGCACCAATGTGCGCTACGGCATCGACGGGCTGATCGGGCTGATCCCGGTGGTCGGCGACATCATCACCACGGCGATCGCCTTGTGGATCGTGCGCGAGGCGCGCGCCCTCGGTGCGCCATGGCACCTGACGGCGCGGATGCTTGGCAATGTCGCGGTGGACGGTGTGGTCGGTATCGTGCCGGTGGTGGGAGATGCCTTCGACGTGGCGTTCAAGGCCAACATGCGCAACATCCGCATGCTGCGGCGCTGGATCGACAGGCAGCGCGCACGCGAGCAACGTGCTCGCTGAGGCGCGGCGCTACTTCGGGAGCAGCTTGAGCGCGGCGGAGTTGATGCAGTAGCGCAGGCCCGTGGGGCCGGGGCCGTCCGGAAACACATGGCCGAGATGGCCGCTGCACGACGAACACAGCACTTCGGTGCGCGTCATGCCGTGGCTGGTATCGGTTTCCTCCGCAACGTGATCGTCCACCACCGGCTGGGTAAAGCTCGGCCAGCCGCAGCCGGAATCGAACTTCGCTTCGGAGGCGAACAAGGGCTGTCCGCAGCCGGCGCAGACATAGGTGCCGGGCGTGGTGGTGAACTCGTATTCGCCCGAGAACGGCCGCTCGGTCGCCTTCTCGCGCAGCACGGCATACTGCATCGGCGTCAGTTCGTTCCGCCACTCGGCGTCGCTCTTCTCGGTTTTGCGCATCTTGGCGGCACGGTCGGACATCGGCATGCTCCGTCACATCAATCGGTTGCGGCGCCGGTGGTGCCGGCGCGGCGATCGGCATTTTTCGCGTCACGCACCAACGCCGGAGTGGCGCGGTAGTTCGCGGCAAACAACTTCTTCAGGTTTTCGACCTTGGGCAAGTCGTTATACATGATGTAGGGCTGGCGCGGATGCAGCGTCATGTAGTCCTGGTGATAGTCCTCGGCGGCGAAGAAACCCGGTAGCGGCCCAACCTTGGTAACGATCGGCGAGCGATAAACCCCGGCGGCGTCGAGCTGGGCGATATAGGCGCTTGCGATTTTGGCCTGCTCGTCGTTCACGGTGAAGATCGCCGAGCGGTACTGCGTGCCGACGTCCGGCCCCTGCCGGTTCAACTGGGTGGGGTCGTGCGCCACCGAGAAGAAGATCTGCAGAATTTTCCCATAGCTGATCTCCTTCGGATCGTAGGTGATCTCCACCGTCTCGGCGTGGCCGGTGGTGCCGGTGGTGACCAGGTCGTATTGCGCGGTGCGCTTGCTGCCGCCCGCGTAGCCCGAGACCGCGTTGACGACGCCCTTGGTGTGCTGGAACACGCCCTGCACGCCCCAGAAGCAGCCGCCGGCCAGCACCGCGGTTTGCATCCCCGTTGTGGGCGCGGCATCGAGCGCGGGCGCCGGCAGGACAACCGCGGGCTCGGCCGCCTGCGCCGGCGCAATGACGGTTGCGAGCGCCAGCAGGGCGCCGGCGGCGGCGTGGACGAGGCAAGTGCGCATCGGTGGCTCCGGGTGTGGCGTGATCGGCAGATGGCTGGCGCCACGATAAGCCGCGCCATGGCGCCCGCGATGCAAGACTTCGTGAGTAAGACGTCGTGAGGCCATAATGGCAAAGGCCGCGCCCCTTGCGAGGCGCGGCCCTTGCACAGCCGGAAGGTGATCCGGATTACGGGCAGGGATGGCGATAGCCGTCGTGGCCGAGATAGGTGCCCGAGGCCGGATCGTAGGAGCGGAAGCGCTGGGCGCAGTAGGCGTGCGCCTGCTGGGCCTGCTGGGCGGCCTGCGCCTGGCTGGCGGCGATCGCGCCGCCGATGATGGCACCGGCCGCGAGGCCGCCGATCAGGGCGCCGCTGCCGCCGCCGCCATGGTAGTGATGGCGATGGGGGCGGTGCCGCCAGTGCTGCACGTTCACCGTGGCGCTCGGTGCCGCCTGCGACAGCGCTGCGCCAGTCATCAGCGGCGCGGCCGAGGCCGGCGCGGCGAGGGCGAAGGCCGCCGCAGCGGCAATCAGCGTGGACGCAACGAGTCGAGTGGGTCGCATGTCAGTCTCCGTGTCGAGGGTGGATAAGGGAAAATAGCCCAGCAGCGGGGCGGTTCCATGAATCGGGGGCATGTGATGACAAAATGTCGCAGGTGTGTCGGCCATCGGGCGGCGGGTCTCGTGGTTGTCGTCGCAGCGTGTCGCGAGGTTCATACCACCACGCACAATCTGCGCGCGGCGCGGGTGATGCCGGTATAGAGCCAGCGCGTGCGGCTGTCGGAAAAGGCGAAGCTTTCGTCGAACAGCACCACGTCGTCCCACTGCGAGCCTTGCGACTTGTGCACGGTGAGCACGTAGCCGTAATCGAACTCGTCATAGGGCCGGCGCTGCTCCCAGGCGATGTCCTCGATGCCGCCGGTGAAGCAGTCGGCGCGCACCGAGACCTTGGTGATGCGGCCGCCGAAATCCTCGTCCGGCGCGATGCGCATGGTGACGATCCGCGATTTCGACTGCGCGCGCGCCTTGACGCGCCACAGTCCGCCGTTGAACAGCGCTTTCTTGCGGTTGTTGCGCAGGCACACCAGCTTGTCGCCGGCGACCGGCAGCGGCTCGGTGAGGCCCTGCTTCTCGCGAATGCGCATGTTGTAGGCGCGCCGGGTGTTGTTGCGGCCGACCAGCACCTGGTCGGCGGCCATCACCCGCTCCGGATCGAGCGCGTCGCGCCGCACCACCTGGCTCTCGCCGTAGTCGCCGATCTCGATGTCGCGGCCTTCACGCACCGCCATCGACAGCCGCACGATCGGATCGTTCTGCGCCTGGCGGTGCACTTCCGTCAGCATGGCGTCGGGCTCGGCGTTGGTGAAGAAGCCGGCTCCCTGGATCGGTGGCAGTTGCGCCGGATCGCCGAGCACCAGGAGCGGCGTGCCGAACGACATCAGGTCGCGGCCCAACTCCTCGTCCACCATCGAGCATTCGTCGATGATGATCAGCTTGGCCTTGGACGCCGGCGCATCGTCCCAGAGCTGGAAGCTCGGCTGCTCCTCGCCGCTCTCGCGCGCGCGGTAGATCAGCGAATGGATGGTGGAGGCGCCTTCGCATCCCTTGTTGCGCATCACCAGCGCCGCCTTGCCGGTGAAGGCGGCGTATTTCACCGCGCCGTCGACGCCCTCGGCGATGTGGCGCGCCAGCGTGGTCTTGCCGGTGCCGGCATAGCCGAACAGCCGGAACACCTGCGGCGTGCCTTTGCGGCCCGGCTTGGTCTTGAGCCAGCCGGCGACGGCATTGAGGGCATCGTCCTGATGCGGGGTGAACTGCGGCATGATCGGGTGCGGGTATTCGTGAGGTTTGAGGCCGATCCTTATCCGACTCGCGGCCGCCTGTGGCGATTTTCGGCCGCCATCGGCTCACTCCGCCACGACAGCGGCGCCGCGCGGCTGGTTCCTTCGATTGAATAAACCGGACCGCTCGCATTGCCGCGATCGACTTAGCCAATTTTTAAGCGCCGTGGCGTAGCGTCGCGACTGTCAGTTCCGTTGGTGAGTATGCGAGTACAGAAATGACAGAACCCCACCGCCCGAGGGTGAAATACGTCATCGGGCCCGACGGCAGCCCGCTGACGATCGCGGACTTGCCGGCCCCCGGCACCAAACGCTGGGTGATCCGCCGCAAGGCCGAGGTCGTCGCCGCCGTTCGCGGCGGCCTGCTGTCTCTCGAGGAAGCGTGCAGCCGCTATACGCTCACGGTGGACGAGTTCCTGTCGTGGCAGTTTTCGATTGACCAGCATGGCCTTGCCGGCCTGCGCACCACGCGCATCCAGCAATACCGGCAATAAGCGGCCCCCACCGCAGGTCTACCAACCGGCTTTCGCAAGAAGGCCGGTTTTTTGTTGCCCGCCCGCCACGGCGGGCGGCCTGCGTTAACTCTCGTTAACCAGTTGGAAACCATACCATGGGCAAATTTTGCCGGGTCGGTTCCAAGCCGATTCCGGGCGCGGCCTCCCCGCGCCCCGGGGGGCACACAAGGGGCGCGGGTGCGTTGCGGGATCTCGTCGGATTTCTGAAGGGGCTTGGCGCCACGCGTCTGCTCGCCATGGCGGCGGTCACGGCGGTGTTGATCGGCTTCTTCGCCTTCGTCATCATGCGCGTCACCGCGCCGCAGATGACCACGCTGTTCACCGACCTCTCGTTCGAGGATTCCGCAGCCATCATCAAGGAGCTGGAGCGGCAGGCGATCCCGTTCGAACTGAAGAACGACGGCGCCGTGATCATGGTGCCGAAGGACAATGTGGCGCGGCTGCGCATGAAACTCGCCGAGGGCGGCCTGCCCAAGGGCGGCGGCGTCGGCTACGAGATTTTTGATAAGGCCGACACGCTGGGGTCAACCAGCTTCGTGCAGAACATCAACAAGCTCAGGGCGCTCGAGGGCGAACTGGCGCGCACCATCCGCGCCATCGACCGGGTGCAGGCCGCGCGGGTGCATCTGGTGCTGCCGGAGCGGCCCTTGTTCTCGCGCGAGACGCCGGAGCCGTCGGCCTCGATCGTGCTGCGGGTGCGCGGCGCGCTTGAGGCGCAGCAGGTGCGCGCCATCCGCCATCTCGTCGCCTCGGCCGTCAACGGGTTGAAGCCGCAGCGCGTCTCGATCGTCGATGAGACCGGGGCGCTGCTGGCGAGCGGCCTGCCGGGCGATACCAGCGGTGAGGGCGGTGCCGACGAGCGCCGTGCCGCGTTCGAGAAGCGGCTGCGCGGCCAGGTCGAGGCCATCGTCTCGCAGGTGGTCGGCGCCGGCCGTGCCCGCGTCGAACTGACGGCCGATTTCAACTTCAACAAGGTCACCCAGACCTCCGACCGTTTCGATCCCGAAGGCCGTGTGCTGCGCTCGAGCCAGACCCGCGAGGAGGAAAGCTCCACCGCCGACAGCCGCGACAACCAGGTCACCGTCAACAACGAACTGCCCGGTAACCAGCGCCAGGGTGTCGAGCCGCCAGCGCCGAACGCGCCGCGCGATGTCAGCAAGAAGACCGAGGAAACCGCCAATTACGAGATCTCGCGCACCACCCGCACCGAAGTGACCGAGGCCGGCCGCGTCAACCGCATCTCGGCTGCGGTGCTGGTGGACGGCGTCTATGCCAGGAACGACAAGGGCGAACTGGTCTATACCGAGCGCAGCAAGGAGGAACTGGAGCGCATCGCGGCGCTGGTGCGTTCGGCGATCGGCTTCGACGAGAAGCGCGGCGACCATGTCGAGGTGGTCAACCTGCGCTTTGCCGAAGGCCCGAGCACGCTGCCGGCGGCGGAGCCGGCGACGCTGTTCGGCCTGTTCGCCTTCACCAAGGACGACATCCTGGGTGCGATCCAGCTTGGTGTGATCGCAGTGCTGGCGCTGGTGGTGCTGTTCACCGTGGTGCGGCCGCTGGTGAAGCGTGCGCTCACCGCCGATCCCGCGCGCGAGAGCCTGCCGCTGCCGCCGCCGTCCCCGCCGCCCGCGCCCGAGCCGCCCCCGCCGACGACCGCGCTGGTGCCTTCGCCGCCGCTCGGCGGCAGCATGATCGACGTCGCCCAGATCCAGGGCCAGGTGCATGCGCAGTCGGTGCACCGCGTCGGCGAACTGGCCGACCGCAACCCGCACGAGACCGCCAACATCATCCGTCAATGGCTTGCGGAGCCCGCATAACCCATGCCCGCATCCCTGACATCCCCTCCGCCCGACGTGGCGCAGAGCAATGCCGAGATTGCCGGCGTGGTGGCGACGCTGGCGAGCCGGCAGTCGTCCCGCCAGGCGAGCGCCCCGCTGCCCGGCAAGAAGCGCGCCGCGATCCTGATGCTGGCGCTCGGCGAACAGTATGGCGGCAAGGTGTGGGAACTGCTCGACGACGACGAACTACGCGAACTGTCGATCGAGATGTCGGCGCTCGGCACCGTCGAGGCCGACGTGGTCGAGGACCTGCTGCTCGAATTCGTCTCGCGGATGTCGGCCTCGGGTGCCCTGATGGGCACCTTCGACGCCACCGAGCGGCTGTTGCGGCAATACCTGCCCTCCGACCGCGTTCACAACATCATGGATGAAATCCGCGGTCCCGCCGGTCGCAACATGTGGGAGAAGCTCTCCAACGTCTCCGAGGAAATCCTCGCGAGCTACCTCAAGAACGAGTATCCGCAGACCATCGCCGTGGTGCTGTCCAAGCTCAAGCCCGAGCACGCCGCCCGCGTGCTGGCGATCCTGCCCGAGGACATGGCGCTCGACGTCGTCAACCGCATGCTGCGCATGGAGCCGGTGCAGAAGGAGGTGATCGAGCGCGTCGAACAGACGCTGCGCACCGAGTTCATGACCAGCCTGTCGCAAACCAGGCGGCGCGACTCGCACGAGGTGATGGCGGAAATCTTCAACAACTTCGACCGCCAGACCGAGACCCGCTTCATCACCGCGCTGGAGGAAGACAACCGCGAATCGGCCGAGCGCATCAAGGCGCTGATGTTCACGTTCGACGACCTCATCAAGCTCGATACCGTGTCGATGCAGACGATGATGCGTCAGGTCAACAAGGACAAGCTGGCGCTGGCGCTGAAGGGCGCAACCGAGGAGGTGCGGGCCTTCTTCATGAAGAACATGTCGACGCGCGCCGGCAAGATGCTGACCGACGAGATGGAAGCGATGGGGCCGGTCAGGCTGCGCGACGTCGATGACGCGCAGGTGCTGCTGGTCAACCTCGCCAAGGATCTCGCCGCTAAGGGCGAGATCATGCTGACTAAGAACCGCGCCGACGACGAATTGGTGTACTGATGGCAGCGATCGCGAAATTCCTGTTCGACACCGACTTTTCCGCCCCGGATGGCGGCCGTCCGCGCGGGGCGAGCGACGCGGAGGTGGCGCAGCGCGTGGCCGAGGCCGAGGCGCGCGGCTACCAGCGCGGGCGTGCGGCCGGCCGTCAGGAGACCGAGGCCGAGACCGCGCGGCGCGCCATGGCGGCGCTGGAAGCCATCGCCGCTTCGTTCGGCACGGTGGCCGGCGGAGTGGATGAGGTGATGGCGCACATCGAGACGGAGGCCGTCGAGGTGGCGCTGGCCGCGGCGCGCAAGCTTGCCGCCGCACTGGTCGCGGCCGAGCCGCTGGCGGAGACAACGGCGCTGCTCGACGACTGCTTCCGCCATCTGGTCGCCGTGCCGCATCTCGTGGTGCGCATCAACGCCGCGCTCTACGACTTTGCGCAGCCGCAGATCGAACGGCTCGCGGCCGAGCGCGGCTTTGCCGGCCGCCTGATCGTTCTGGCCGATCCCGACATCGAACTCGGCGACTGCGGCCTCGAGTGGGCCGATGGCGGCGTGGCGCGCAGCCGCGCTGCGATCGATGCCCGTGTGGCCGAGATGGTCGAACGCTATGTCGCCGCACGCCGCGAGCGCGCGGCCTCCCTTTCCGACCGAGGACGCTTGCCATGAGTACCGATACACGCAACAGCGATACGCAGGGCGGCAACGTGCCGCTGCCCGACCTCAACGCAGCCGATGCGCCGCCGCTGGCCGACCCCTCGCTCGGCGACGACGAGCAGGCCTCCCGCGTCGCGTCCGATTTGGAGGCGGTGTTCGATGTGCCGGTGCAGGTGTCGGCCGTGCTTGGCCGCTCGCGCATGGATGTCGCGGAATTGTTGAAGCTCGGTCCCGGCAGCGTGCTCGAACTTGACCGCCGCGTCGGCGAAGCCATCGACATCTACGTCAACGACCGGCTCGTCGCGCGCGGCGAGGTGGTGCTGGTCGAGGACAAGCTCGGCGTCACCATGACCGAGATCATCAAGGCGGATCGCTAGCGAATTTTTATGAAGGAGCATGATCTCGACCGAAAACCGGTTCCCACTTTTCGGGATCATGCTCAAGCGCGCCGCACGCGCGACAACGATTTGACAAGGAGCATCCCATGCGGCTTCTCATTGCAGGCACCCTCAAGGGGCAACTGACCACGGCGACGCGCATCGCCATGGATAACGGCGCCACGGTGACGCATGCGACCGATATCGCGCAGGCGCTGGCGGTGCTGCGCGGCGGCAAGGGCGCCGACCTGTTGCTGGTCGATGTCGGCCTCGACATCCGCGACCTGGTGCTGCGGCTGGAGGCCGAGCACATCCATGTGCCGATCGTCGCCTGCGGCATCGATTGCGACGCGGCCTCCGCCGTTGCCGCGATCCGCGCCGGCGCCAAGGAATACATCCCGCTGCCGCCCGACCCGGAACTGATCGCGGCGGTGCTGGCCGCCGTCGCCGACGATGCGCGCGACCTGATCTATCGCGACGAGGCGATGGCCAGGGTCATTCGGCTGGCCGAGCAGATCGCCGGCTCCGAGGCGTCGGTGCTGATCACCGGCGAATCCGGCACCGGCAAGGAGGTGCTGGCGCGCCATGTCCACGCCCGCTCGCGCCGTGCCAAAAAGCCGTTCATCTCGATCAACTGCGCCGCCATCCCCGAGCATCTGCTGGAATCGGAACTGTTCGGTCACGAGAAGGGCGCCTTCACCGGCGCGGTGGCGCGGCGCATCGGCAAGTTCGAGGAGGCGTCCGGCGGCACGCTGCTGCTCGACGAGATTTCCGAGATGGATGTGCGGCTGCAATCGAAACTCTTGCGCGCCATTCAGGAGCGCGTCATCGACCGCGTCGGCGGTGGAAAGCCCGTGCCGGTCGATATCCGCATCGTCGCCACTTCCAACCGCAACCTTGTCGAGGCGGTGCGCGCCGGAACCTTCCGCGAGGACCTGCTGTTCCGCCTCAACGTGGTCAACCTGAAGATTCCGCCGTTGCGCGAGCGGCCCTCCGACATCCTCGAACTTGCGCAGCATTTTGTGAAGAAGTATGCCGCGGCCAACAATGTGCCGGTGCGGCCGTTGTCCGGGGACGCGCGCAAGGCGCTCGCTGCCAATCGCTGGCAGGGCAACGTGCGCGAACTGGAGAACACGCTGCACCGCGCCGTGCTGATCGCCTCCGGCGACGAGATCGGCGCGGACGCCATCGTCACGCCCGACGGCGACCGTTTCGACGTGGCGAAGACGCCGCCGGCGGTGGCCCACGCCACGGCGGCGGCCGAGCAGGTGACGCGGGCGCTGGTCGGCCACACCGTCGCCGAAGTCGAACGCGACCTCATTCTGGAAACGCTCAAGCACTGCCTCGGCAACCGCACCCACGCCGCAAACATTCTGGGCATCTCGATCCGCACGCTGCGCAACAAGCTCAACGAATATGCCGATAGCGGCCTCACCGTGCCGCCGCCCGCCAGCGGCGAGGCGCGCTACGCGCCGGCCGGCGCATAATCGCCGCCGGGGCGGCGCCGTTTATATCGACGGCAATTCGCCCCAATTCGTCATGGCCGGGCGTAGCCGTTCGAAGAACGGCGTTCTTCCGAACGCCTATGGCCCGGCCATCCACGTCTTGTCTTGCGGAGTTGCGGTTAAGACGTGGATGCCCGGCATAAAGCCGGGCATGACGAGGTCCGAGCTTTGGTTGGCGGAATGCGTTAACCTTTGCGTAACCCGCCTTTAAGCGCGCCCTGCTACCTGATGCTCTTGAGGAAAGGGTGGACTTGCCGATGGCGCGGAAGAAAAAGCAGGTGCGCAAGGAGCCGGTGTTCGGCCCGTTGTCGTCGCTCGCCGATCTGCGCGTCAGCCTGCAGGATCGCATCCTCGGCCCCGAACAGGACAAGCCGAAGTCCAAATCCGACTCCAAATCCGACTCTAAGTCCGGATCCAAGGCGGCCGCGCCGCGCCGCGCCGCCGGCGGCCGCAAGCGCAAACCGGGGCGCCTGCGCAAGCTCCTGTCGCGCGGCGTCTACTGGAGCGCAGTCGCGGGGCTGTGGGCGGCGATCGCCGTGGTCGGCGTCGTGGTGTGGGTCGGCGCGCACCTGCCGCCGATCCAGTCGCTCGAAGTACCGAAGCGCCCGCCGACCATCCAGATCGCCGCGCTCGACGGCAGCGTGCTGGCGGTGCGCGGCGAGATGGCCGGCGACAACGTCGCGCTGAAATCTCTGCCGCGCTATCTGCCGCAAGCCTTCATCGCCATCGAGGACCGGCGGTTCTATTCGCATTACGGCATCGATCCGCTCGGCATCGCCCGCGCCGCGGTCGCCAACGTCCTGCATCGCGGCGTGTCGCAGGGCGGCTCGACGCTGACCCAGCAACTGGCCAAAAATCTGTTCCTCACCCAGGAGCGCACCTTGCAGCGCAAGTTGCAGGAGGTGGAACTGGCGTTCTGGCTGGAGCACAAATACTCCAAGAACGAAATTCTCGAACTCTATCTCAACCGCGTCTATTTCGGCTCCGGCGCCTACGGCGTCGATGCCGCTGCCCAGCGCTATTTCGGCAAGCCGGCGAAGGCGGTGACGCTGGCGGAAGCCGCAATGCTTGCGGGCCTCGTGCGCTCGCCGAGCCGGCTGGCGCCCAACCGCAACCCGGAAGGCGCGGCGAGCCGCGCCCGCGTCGTGCTGGGGGCGATGGCGGACGCCGGCTTCATCACCGCGGCGCAGGCGAAAGCGGCGATCGCAAATCCGTCCTACGCCATGCGGCCGCCGAGCGCCGGCACCGTCAATTACGTTGCCGACTGGATCGGCGAGGTGCTCGACGATCTCGTCGGCCAGGTCGAGCAGAACATCGTGGTCGAAACCACCATCGATCCAAAGCTGCAAGGCGAGGCGGAGGCGGCGATCATCGACGAGCTGGCGGCCAAGAGCGTCAAGTTCAACGTCTCGCAGGGCGCGCTGGTGGCGATGACGCCCGACGGCGCGGTGCGTGCCATGGTCGGCGGCCGCAATTATGCCGACAGCCAGTTCAATCGTGCGGTGACGGCGAAGCGCCAGCCCGGCTCGGCGTTCAAGCCGTTCGTGTATCTGACAGCGATCGAGCAGGGGCTGACCCCGGACACGATCCGGCAGGACGCGCCGATCAACATCAAGGGCTGGAAGCCGGAGAACTACACCCACGAATATTTCGGTGCGGTGACGCTGACGCAGGCGCTGTCGATGTCGCTCAACACCGTCGCGGTGCGGCTCGGCATGGAGGTCGGCCCGCAGAGCGTGGTGCGCACCGCGCACCGGCTCGGCATCGCCTCGAAACTCGACGCCAACGCTTCGATCGCGCTCGGCACCTCGGAGGTGTCGCTGCTGGAGCTGACCGGCGCCTATGCGGCCTTTGCCAATGGCGGGCGCGGCGTGTCGCCTTACGTCATCACCCGTATCCGCAATGCCGGCGGCAAGGTGCTCTATGCGCGCAGGGAAGCCGCCCGCGCCCAGGTGATTGATCCGCGCAGCGTCGCGATGATGAACACGATGATGGCCGAGACGCTGCGCAGCGGCACCGCGCGCAAGGCGGATATTCCGGGGTGGCCGGCGGCCGGCAAGACCGGCACCAGCCAGGATTTCCGCGACGCCTGGTTCGTCGGCTACACCGCGCGTCTGGTCACGGGAGTGTGGCTCGGCAATGACGACAACTCGCCGACCAAAAAGGCGACCGGCGGCGGGCTGCCGGTCGAGGTGTGGACGCGCGTGATGCGCGCCGCCCATCAGGGCGTCGCGGTCGCCGGCCTGCCCGGGGCTGGGCGCGGCGCTATCGATGGCGGTGGTATCAACGGCGGGGTGGGCGCCGCTCCCGGCGCCGCGGCCGAGCGCGCAGCCGTGACCCGCGCCGCGGTACGGCCGGAGGCCGACGCAGGGCTCGACGGCTGGCTGATGCAGCGGCTGTTCGGGCGCTAGCCCCCTTCGTCTATCCCTCGTTGAAGGGGGAGGGATAGGAGATGGTGGAATACGGTCGTCAGTCCCGCACGCCGTAGCGGTGCAGGTCGTTGCCGTAGGTGTCGATCCACGCCTTGGCGCGCTCCATCTGCGGGCAGATGCGCGCGACCACCCGCCAGAATCGCGGCGAGTGGTTCATCTCGACGAGGTGGGCAACCTCGTGCGCGGCGAGATAGTCGAGCACGTAGGGCGGGGCCAGGATCAGCCGCCACGAGAACGACAGCGATCCCGCCGAGGTGCACGAACCCCAGCGGCTCGACTGATCGCGGATGGTGATGCGGGTGATCTTGACGCCGAGCATCTCGGCGTAGGCGTGCGACGCCTTGGTCAGGTGGCGGCGCGCCTCGCGCTTGAGAAAGTCGTGCAGCCTTCTGTCGATGTGCTCGATGCCGCCGGCGACGCACAGGATGCGCTCGCCGCTGTCGCGGGTTTCCGTCCATACCGTGCCGCGCCCGGCGCGATGCACGATGCGGTGCGTGACGCCGCGCAACGGCACCACGACGCCCGGCGCGAACGGTGCCGCCTTCGGCAGCCGCCCGAGCCGCGCGGCGATCCATGCGCCATGGCGTTCGGCGAACTCCCTCGCTTCATGAAGCGTACCGCGTGGCGGCATGGTGAGGATGGCCTCGCGCTCGCTCGGATGGATGCGCAAGGTGTAACGCCGTGCGCGGCGATGCCGGCGCAGGCGGATCGAATAGATCTGCGAGCCGAAGGTGATCGCCAGCGCGCGCGGCTCGCTCGGCCGCCGATAAAGGAGTGCACGAAAGGCCATGTCGATGGGTCCGGAAGACGAAACGTCGCCCGGATTCTGCCACATCCGCAGCCACGGGAAGCGCGCCGCGCAAAAACAAATCATTTGCCCATCATATAGGGGTGGTGCCGCGTGGACCCGCTAGACCATGTGGCCTAAAGACTGATTTCCAAATTCATTTTTGGACAAAATCGCCGCGAGAAAGAATGAATTCGGAATCGTTCAGTAACACATTCGTGATGCGTAAAATGGCGAGCTATTTCAATAGCTTATCGGGGCCATGACAAATGCCCTTTACGGCAGGGCCAGCAGTCGGCGGAAAGCCCCGGCAGATCGGGACTTTTCGCGTTGTCGGCCGGCTCAGCCTGCGGCGAGCGTGGCCCGGCGGCGCCCCTCGCCCGTGTTGCTCATGAAGTCGCGGATGCGCGGCACGATCTCCGCCTTGAAGCGCGAGCCGTTGAACACGCCGTAGTGGCCGACGCCCGGCTGTACGTAATGGACGCGGCGGTCGTCGGGAATGCGGGGACATAAGGTATGCGTCGCCTCGGTCTGGCCGAGGCCGGAGATGTCGTCGTTCTCGCCCTCGACCGTCATCAGCGCGACGCGGCTGATCTTCGCCGGCTCGACCAGCTTGCCGCGGTGGGTCATCTCGCCCTTCGGCAGCGCGTGGCGGACGAACACCTGATCGACCGTCTGAAGATAATACTCAGCGGTCAGATCCATCACCGCGAGATACTCATCGTAGAAGTCGCGATGCTTGTCCACCAGATCGCCGTCGCCTCTGACCAGGTTCTCGAACAGCCGTCGATGCGCGTCCATGTGGCGGTCGAGGTTCATGCTGATGAAGCCATGAAGCTGCAGGAAGCCCGGATAGACGTCGCGCATTACGCCCGGATGCGGAAACGGCACCTTGGTGATGACGTTGTTGCGGAACCAGTCGATGCCTTTCTCCGCGGCCAGATTGTTGACGGTGGTGGGATTGCGCCGGGTGTCGATCGGTCCGCCCATCAGCGTCATCGACAGCGGCACGTTCGGATCGCCGGCGGCTTCCATCACCGAGACCGCGACCAGCACCGGCACGGCCGGCTGGCACACCGCCACCACATGGACGTCGCCGCCCAGCATGTGCAGCATGTCGATCACATAATCGACGTAGTCGTCGAGGTCGAAGCGGCCTTCGGCGAGCGGCACCATGCGGGCGTCGGCCCAGTCGGTGATGTAGACGTCATGGGTTGGCAGGAAGGCGTCGACGGTGCCGCGCAGGAGCGTGGCGTAATGGCCGGACATCGGCGCCACGATCAGGACGCGCGGCGCCGGCCGGCGCTGCGGGCGGGTGATCAGGCGGTCGAAATAGAGCAGGCGGCAGAACGGCTTTTCCCACACGGTGCGGATCGACACCGGAACGCGCAGGCCATCGACCACGGTTTCGTCGAGGCCCCATTCGGGCTTGGCGTAGCGGCGCGTGGTGCGCTCGAACACCTCGCAGCCGGCGGCGATCGACTTGCCGATCTGGGTGCGCGACATCGGGTTGAGCGGGTTGCGGTACAACAGCCGGGTGGCGTCGGCGACGGCGCGGGCCGGGTTCAGCGACGCCTGCGCCATCTCGTACATCCAGTACATCGGCGTGGTCAGGGCCGGGCTGTTTTCCACCGGCAAATCCGGCGGGCGGCCAAACTCTCCAATCGGCATCGACGTCTCCACCTCGGTTGGTCAGCCTGCCGCGAATCGTCGCCGCAAACAGTTCCGTTCCAGTAAACGTATGATCCGGAGAAGAAATATGGGGATTTTCTCCAGCCTACGCTCGCCGCATCGCAGCATAGTGATCACAGCGACGAGAGGCGTCAATGCGCCCGAAGGGGAGTTTGGCAGCGGAATGACGGTGGCGTGACCGACCCGCCACACCGGTTCCGCCGTGGAACCGGGCGGAACCGGTGGTTATTCGCCGCTCTGGATCAGGGCGCCATGCCGCCGGGCGCTGTTGAGGAGGGCAAAAAAGGCAAGGCACGCGGCGACGAAATAGACGGCGTTGAGCGCCAGCGCCTGCACCATCAGGTCGGCGCGGAACACGCCGTCCGCGAGCAGCGCCCGCATGCCTTCGAACACATAGGTCGGCGGCAGCGCCCAGGCGGCGAGTTGCAGCCAGTCCGGCAGCACGGCCACCGGGTAATAAACGCAGGTCAGCGGCAGCAGCAGGAACATCAGCGTCCAGGCCAGGCTTTCGGCGCCGAGGCCATGACGCAGCACCAGCCCCGAGACGAGGATCCCCATTGCCCAGCTCGTGAAAATCAGGTTGCAGAAGAACGCGATCAGCGGCAGCCCGATGGCGTAAAGATTGAAGTCGAAGAACGCCAGCGCCATCAGCGTCATCGGCACAACGCCGATGGCGAGCCGGATCACGCTCATGACCATCAGCGCCAGCAGGAACTCGATCGGCTTCAGCGGGCTCATCATCAGGTTGCCGACGTTGCGCGCCCACATTTCCTCAAGGAACGAGATCGAAAAGCCGAGCTGGCCGCGGAACAGGATGTCCCACAGGATCACCGCGCCGAGAAAGGCGCCGCCGGCGCGCGCGAAGAAGCCGGCATTGTCGGCGATGTAGGTTTGCAGAAAGCCCCAGGTGATGAGTTGCAGCGCCGGCCAGTACACCAGTTCGAGCAGCCGCGGCCACGACGACTTGAGCAGGTAGCCGTAGCGCAGCACCATGGCGTTGATGCGGGCGAGCGAGATGCCCCAGGTGCGATCGTTCAAGGTATAATCGTTCAAGGCGCGGTCGTCGCTCATGGCGTCTCCGTGCGGCTGCGGCCGCGCGCGACGTCGAGGAACACCTCTTCGAGATTGGCGCGGTTGTAGCGGGCCAGAATGCCGTCCGGCGTATCGTCGTCGGCGATGCGGCCGCGCTTCATGATGATGACGCGGTCGCACAGCCGTTCGACCTCGGCCATGTTGTGCGAGGCGAGCAGGATGGTGGCGGCGCGGCGGTGGCGGTAGGCTTCGAGGTGGCTGCGGATCCAGTCGGCGGCATCGGGATCGAGGGACGCGGTCGGCTCATCGAGCAGCAAGAGGTCGGGCTCGTTGATCAGCGCCTTGGCGAGCGCAACACGGGTCTTCTGCCCGGCCGAGAGTTTTCCGCTGGCCCGGTCGAGGAAGTCGCCAAGGTCGAGGTCGGAGGCGAGCTGCGCGATGCGCTCCTTCAAATTCGCAACGCCGTAAAGGCGGCCGAACACGGTGAGGTTCTGCCGCACCGTGAGCCGCATCGGCATATCGACATAGGGGCTTTCAAAATTCATCCGGGCCAGCACGCGGGCGCGCTCCGCCGGCATCGGCAGGCCGAAGATGCTGACGCGCCCCGCGGTCGGCAGCACCAGCCCCATGATCATGGCGATGGTGGTGGTCTTGCCGGCGCCGTTGCCCCCTAGCAGGCCGGTGGTCGAGCCGCGCGCGATCTGGAACGAGATGCCGTCCACGGCCGGAACGGTCTTGTAGATCTTGACGAGGTGGTCGACCGCGACCGCCGCGTCGGCAGGAAGGGCGCGGGGCAACGTGGCGGCGGGACGTGGGGCGCTGGTCATGGCGGCGTTCCATGAGGCATTGCGAGGCCGGGAGCAAGGGCCGGCCGGCGGCCAGCGTTTCAATATCGCGCGAACATGCTCTACAACCCAGGCTTATGAGCGACCTTGCGTTGTCCGATTTCCGCGATCCGCGCCGCTACGTCCTGCTCGACACCATTCTGCGGCTGCGGTGGCTCGCGGCGCTCGGGCAGTTCGTGGCGATCATCGTCGTGGTGCGGGGGCTCGAATTCGAACTCCCGGTCGTGCCGTGTATCGCCATCGTCGGCTGTTCCGCGATCCTCAACCTGGCGCTGCAACTGGTGTTCGGGCCGATGTACCGCCTGACGCCATTGGCGGCGGCGGCGCTGCTCGCGCTCAATATCGCCGAGCTTGCGGCGCTGTTGTTTCTTACCGGCGGGCTCACCAATCCGTTCTCGTTCATGTTCCTGGTGCCGGTGCTGATCTCGGCGACGGCGCTGCCGACCCGCCTGACCATCGCGCTCGGGGTGTTCGCGGCGGCGTGCGCGACGCTGGTCGGCTTCGTGCATCTGCCGTTGCCGTGGGAACCCGACAGCCCGCTGGTGCTGCCGCTCATCTATCTGTTCGGGGTATGGCTGTCGATCGTGCTGGCGATCGGGGTCACCAGCCTCTATGCGTTCCAGGTCACCGAGGAGGCGCGCAAACTGTCCGACGCGCTGGCGGCGACCGAACTGGTGCTGACGCGCGAGCAGCATCTGACCCAGCTCGACGGTCTTGCCGCCGCCGCCGCCCACGAACTCGGCACGCCGCTCTCCACCATCTTCCTGATCTCGCGCGAACTCGAACGCGGCGTTGCGCCGGACAGCCCGATGGCGGCCGATCTCGCCACCTTGCGCGAGCAGGCGCAGCGCTGCCGCGACATCCTCGCCAAGATCACGCAGTTGTCGTCGAGCGGAGCGCCGTTCGACCGCATGCCGCTTTCGACCCTGATCGAGGAGGTCGTGGCACCGCATCGCGACTTCGGGGTCGCCATCGACATCCGTGTCGCGGCGGCCAACGGCAGCCCCGAGCCGGTCGGCATGCGCAACCCCGCGATCCTCTACGGCATCGGCAATATTCTTGAGAACGCGGTAGATTTTGCCCGCACGCGGGTCAGTGTCAGCGCCTGGTGGAACGAGGCGCTGGTCGAACTGATCGTCTCCGACGACGGCCCCGGCATTGCGCCGGATGTGCTCAAGAGGATCGGCAAGCCCTATCTCAGCCGGCGCCGGCCCGGCGATGACAGCAGCGGCGCCCGTGTCGGGACCCGTGCCGGACTCGGGCTCGGCGTGTTCATCGCGCAGACGCTGCTGGAGCGAACGGGCGCGCGGGTGACCTTTGCCAATCGGCCCTTTCCCGATCACGGCGCGGTGGTGCGGATCGCCTGGCCGCGCGGAACGTTCGAGAGCGAGGCGGTGTTGACGGCATCGTGACGGCAAAGGACGTTTCGTCGCGGCCCTCCCATCTTGGCAGGATTGCGGTACCGCTCCATATCAAGAAACGGACACAATCGCTGACCGCAATCGCGCTGACCGCAATCGCAGAGGGTTCATGATCGCAACACCCGCCACCGAGGTGCCCGCCGAGGCCGACCGTTCGCTATTGATCGTCGAGGACGACAAGCCGTTTCTCGAACGGCTGTCGCGGGCGATGGAGAGCCGCGGCTTTCAGGTGACGGCGTGCGACAGCGTGGCCGACGGTCTCGCCCGCATCGGCGAGGCGGCGCCGGCCTTCGCCGTGGTCGACCTGCGGCTCGGCGACGGCAACGGCCTCGACGTGGTCTCTGCCCTCAAGCGGCAGCGGCCGGAGGCGCGCGCCATCGTGCTGACCGGCTACGGCAACATCGCCACCGCCGTGACCGCGGTGAAGATGGGCGCGGTCGATTACCTCGCCAAGCCGGCCGATGCCGACGACGTGGTGGCGGCATTGCTCGCCAGCGGCACCGCCAAGTCGGAGCCGCCGCAGAATCCGATGTCCGCCGATCGCGTGCGCTGGGAACACATCCAGCGCATCTACGAGATGTGCAACCGCAACGTCTCGGAGACGGCGCGCCGGCTGAACATGCACCGCCGCACCCTGCAGCGCATCCTCGCCAAGCGCGCGCCGCGCTGACGCGGCCCGCTCATTATCTCTTTCGTCCGTTTATTGCTTCGGCACCGGAAGCCCGAGTACCTGCGCCAGCGGGCACTGCATCGCGACCAGGGCATAGCGCTCGATCGCGAGCTGGCCGCGCCGGCGCACGGCCTCGCCGACTGCTTGCTGCGGCGAGCAGCGTGAGACCAGCGCGCGAGCGATGCCTTCGCTGTCGACGAGCAGGCTGGTGGCACCGAGTGCGGCCGCATCCGGCGCCGGCATGTTGACCCAGCGGATCGGCTCGAACGCCTGACGCACGCAGGTGCCGCGCGGCAGGTAAAAGGCAAGCCACGCGGTGGTGCCATAATCGGGCGCGAGCACGCACATCGCGCCGCTGCGCACGCGGGCTGTCTCCACCTCGCGCGCGACGTCGGGCCAGCCCATGCCGATGCTGCGCAGCGTCGGGTCGCGCCGGTTGCCGTTGAGCCAGCCGGTGTTGGCCTGCACGATCAGCGCGACCAGCATGACGACGCCGACCGGCAGGGCGAAGCGGCGGCTGAGATCGGCGGCGCGCTGCCAGCGCGGCGACCACGCCACCTCATGGGCCGCGACCGCGGCGGCGATGGCGAAGGCGGGATAGACCGGGGCCAGCCAGTTGGCCTCGATATGGCTGTGCAGCGAATGCACCACGAAATAGATCAGGATTGGCCACAAGGTGAGGCTGATCAGAAGCCGTGCCGGCCGCGGGCCGCCGCGCCGCGTCAACAGCGCGGCCAGCCCCATCGCGCCGAGCAGGAACACCGGCGGCGTGGCGAACGCCATCTGCGCCGGGATCAGTTCGCCGATGAAGCGCAGCGTCAGCCCGTCGAACCTGGCCCGGCCGAACTGTTTGGCGAACGAGACCCAGCCGTGCTCGGCGTTCCACGCCACTACCGGCGCGATCATCGCGCAGGTGACGAGGAAGCCGAGATAGGGCCACGGCGAGACGAGCCAGCGCCGCAGTTTCGGCACGGCGACGACCCACGCCAGGATCGTGACGCCGAAGAACAGCGCGGTGTATTTCGACAGGAGTGCCGCGCCGACCGCGGCGCCGACCGCGAGCCACCACACACCGCGGCCGTCGCTGAGGACTTTTGCGAGGAACAGCAGCACGAAGGCGGAGGCGACCATCAAGGGCGCATCCGGGGTCACGATGATGGTGCCGACCGCGACCACCAGGGTCACGTTCAGCAGGATCGCGGCCGTGGCTGCGGCGCGCTCTGACCCGAACAGGATGTCCGTTGCCCGATAGACCGCAAAACTCATCGGCAATGCGAGCAGGATGGAGACGAGCCGCACCCCGAACTCGCTGTCGCCGGCGATCAGCGTGCCGGCGCGGATCACCAGCGCCACCATCGGCGGGTGGTCGTAATAGCCGCCGGCGAGATGCTGCGACCACATCCAGTAATAGGCTTCGTCGAAGGCGAGCGGCGTCAGCGCCGCTGCGAGGAGCCGCAGCGCAACGAGCGCGAGAACGATGACGGTAGCCCGCCGGGCGAGCGGCGATGCGAACAGGGTCATGCGGCGGCCGAAGCACAACGAAGGCCGGAGCCGGGAATGCGGGCCATCGCCGCGCGGCCGGAGCCTTGCGTTCGGTGATCTTGGTTGGCGGTCCTGATAGCCGAGCCGGCGTTCGACCTCAAGCCGGGGACGACCCAGGCGGAGGAATAGCCCTGCCGCCGGTGCTGTTGTCCATGCCCCTGTTCTCGCGCAGGATGCCGCACCAATGAGCGCAGCGGAGCAACCGCCGCGCGGCACGGCGGGAGGAACGACATGGCGCTGCTTTCGGACAAGGTCGGTATCATCACCGGCGCCACCAGCGGCATCGGCACGCGCGCCGTGGAAGCGTTCGTCGAGGAGGGCGCGCGCGTGGTGTTCACCGGGCGGCGCCGGGCGGAAGGTGAGGCGCTGGCGGCACGGCTCGGCCAGGCGGTGCTGTTCGTGCAGGCCGACGCCACGCTGGAGGCCGACTGGATCAGGGTGGTCGAAACCGCGCTTGACGCTTTCGGCCGCATCGATTGCCTGTTCAACAACGCCGGCGGGCCGGCGCCGACCGGCAGCATCACCAGCATTCCGGTCGAGGGTTTCGACGCGGCGATGGCGCTGCTGGTGCGTTCGGTCATGCTCGGCATGAAGCACGTCGCGCCGGTGATGATGAAGGCGCGCGCCGGCAGCATCGTCAACAATGGCTCGATCGCCGGACACCTCGCCGGTTACTCCAGTTCGATGATTTACAGCGCCGCCAAGGCGGCCGTGAACCATCTCTCGCGCTGCGCCGCGATGGAGCTTGGCGAGCACAACGTACGGGTCAACTCGGTCTCCCCCGGCGCCATCGCCACCGGCATCGTTGCCAAGGCGCTCGGCATGGCGCCGGATCGCGCCGATGCGATCGCTGAGACGATGAAGGAGCGCTTTGCCAAGGCACAGCCGATCCCGCGCGCCGGCGTTCCGGACGATATCGCGCAATGCGTGGTATGGCTCGCCTCGGACCGCTCGACGTTCGTCAACGGCACCGATATCGTCGTCGATGGCGGCGTGATCGGCGGCCGCATGTATTCGCCGCATCAGGACAGCCTGCGCCAGACCCGGGCGGCGCTCGGGCTCTGAGGGCGGATGATCCCCGCCGGTGCCTTGTGGTCGATTTCATCGCGTTGCGGGCCTTGATCATTCGGCGCCGGCGACCGCGTCGTGCGGTTCGCGATGTGCGTCGGCTGGCAACTCCTGGCGGCGGCGCTCGTCATGGTGCGCGGCCGTGCCGCTGTGTGAACGTGGGCGCCGACCCCTGGAAATGATCCACCGCCGGACGCGTGCCGGTATTATCCGGCGCAAATTCAGAGGCTTTCTAAAATCAAGGCGGCCCGATGTGGTTACAAGCTCCGGTCAGCGATTGGGTGGCGCGGGCTAGCGCGGCGTGGAGCAGGGCTTTGGTTGCGGCGCCTGCTTTTGCCCATTGTTGCCATGGTCGTGGCGCCACTTGCATCGGTCCGGTACGGCGGGCGCCAGTGGCCGATTGCGTGGCAGGTCAGGAGAGAGAAGTCGATGCAGAGAATTCCACGGTTGGTCGTTGCCGCCCTGATGCTTGCCGGCGCCGGCAATGGTCCCGCGGTGGCGCAGGTCACCCCGGAAGCTCCCAGCACCGCGCCTGCTGCTGCGGTTCCGGCTGCGCCGCCTGCACCCCTTGCGGCCCCGGCCGTGCCGAGCGATCCGCCTGCGTCTGACGCGGCTTCGTCGCCGGCCGTTTCGGAAGGGGCTGCGCCGTCTGCGCCTGACGCCGGGTCTCAGGATGCGGCTGCGCCTTCTGCTGCTGTTCCGCCTTCCCCGGCGTCGCCTGTCCCGTCGCCGTCCGTTTCGGCATCTGCGTTGCCGCACGACCTGTCGCCGTGGGGGATGTTCATGCAGGCCGACATCGTCGTGAAGGCGGTGATGATCGGGCTGGCGTTCGCATCATTGGTGACGTGGACGATCTGGTTCGCCAAGGGCGTGGAACTGGCGGCGGCGCGGCGGCGGGCGCAGAGCTGCGTGCGCAAGCTGACCCGCGCCGACAGCCTGGCGGCGGCGCGCACCGCCATCGAGGGCGGCTGGACCCGCAAGGGCACGGTGGCCGAACTGATGGCCGCGGCCGAGCGGGAACTGAAGCGCTCGCCGGACCTGTCGGCCGAGGGCGTCAAGGAGCGGCTCGCCATCGCGCTGTCGCGGATCGAGGCCAGGGCCGGCCGCGACATCGCCCGCGGCACCGGCTTGCTCGCCACCATCGGCGCCACCGCGCCGTTCGTCGGCCTGTTCGGCACGGTGTGGGGCATCATGAACGCGTTCATCGGCATCTCGCAGTCGAAGACCACCAACCTCGCCGTCGTCGCGCCCGGCATCGCCGAAGCGCTTTTGGCCACCGCGCTCGGCCTCGTCGCCGCGATCCCGGCCGTCATCATCTACAACGTGTTCGCGCGTGCGCTGGCGAGCTACCGGGCCCTGCTGTCGGACGCCTCCGGCGAGATCGTCCAGCATATGTCGCGCGACCTGGAACGCCAGGAGCGGGGGCTCGTGTCCTCGGTGGTGTCGCTGGCGCGCGCCCGCCCGGCGGCCGAGTGAGGCGCCATGGCGGTATCGCTGAAAAACCCGCAGGACGGCGGCATCGATGAACTGAGCGAGATCAACGTCACGCCGTTCATCGACGTGATGCTGGTGCTCCTGATCATCTTCATGGTGGCGGCGCCGCTGTCGACCGTCGATATCGCGGTCGATCTGCCGGTGTCGAACGCCCAGCCGCAGCCGCGCCCGGACAAGCCGGTGTTCCTCACCGTCAAGCAGGACCTGTCCCTGGCGCTCGGCAACGACGAGGTGCCGCGCAGCGCCCTGCAAGCGACGCTCGACAGCCGGACCGAGAACGACCGCGAGCAGCGGGTGTTTCTGCGGGCCGACGGGGCGGTGGCCTACAGCGAATTGATGAAGGTGATGAACCTGTTGCGCGAGGCCGGCTATCTCAAGATCGCGCTGGTCGGCCTCGAGGATACCGGGCAGGGGGCGGCCAGCAATGCGGCGACGGCCCCGGCGCCGGTCGCCGCGACCGAGCCATGATCGACTGGCGCGACCCCGATGGTCGGCCGGCGGGCGCGGTATCGCTGGTGTCGGCGCTGCGCTGGACGGCGGCCGGGGTGGCGGTGGCGGCGCTGCATGCCGGGGGTGCGTGGCTGGTGCTGAACTGGCCGGCGGCGGCGGAGGCGCCGGGCGATCCGCCGGCCGCAATCATGATGGAGCTGGCGCCGCTCGCGGTGGCCCCGGAGGTGCCGCAGCAGGACGTGGCGCCGGGGCCGGAGATGGTCGAGGCGGAGGAGCAGCCGGAGCCCGAGCCGGAGAAGCCGGTCGAGGAGGAACTCAAGCCCGAACCCGAGCCGCCGCCGGAGCCGCCGGTGGAGACCGAGGTCAAGCCGCCGGAACTGCCGAAGGTGGAGATGGCCGAGGCCGTGCTGCCGCCCAGGGTCGAGCCGCCGAAGCCGAAACCGAAGCCGAAGAAGAAAAGGCAGAAGGCGGCGCCGCGCACCACCGCGCCGCCGAGTTCGCAGGCGCAGCGGGCCGACCGGGCGGCCGCCCCGGCCGAGGGGCTGTCGTCGTCGATGTCGCCGGCCTCGTGGCGCGGCGCCTTGATGGCGCATCTCAACCGTCACAAGCGCTTTCCCCCGGGCGGCAGCCAGGGCATCGCGACGGTGGCGTTCTCGATCAACCGTTCCGGCGGCGTGACCTCGGCGCGGCTGGTGCGCTCCTCGGGCGACAGCGCGCTCGACACCGAGGCCGTCGCCCTGGTCCGCCGCGCCAGCCCCGTCCCCGCCCCGCCACCCAATGTCGGCGGCAACTCGATATCGCTGACCGTCCCCGTCAGATTCGCAAGATGATGACGGCGTGAGAAGCGCCTGAAGAAACGGCGTAGGCAACCCCACGTGGTGAGTATGGATGGGTCGTAATCGCGCGCCAGGAACTCTTACTGGATGATCCAGAGGGGGCGCCTCACCATCTATCATATTGATACTTATGTCTAAAATTGGGTTCGCTCTGGCAGAACTTATCGCGCGGCCCACTCCCTGATTGCTCGATTACGCTCAGTCATCGCATACCGTTCATATCGGTCGAGCGCGGCCAGGCGCCGAAATGATTTGATGTTCCCCTCCACAGGAGCACACGGCAATTGCTCAAAAGCGACCCGACGCGCCTCGTGGATCTGCATAAGACGGAGCTGCGCATGCACGAAGCGCGCCGCCACTATCTCATCTTCCTCGCTGGTGATCCTATCCGCCAACTCGGCCTGAAGTATCTTGAGCAGAGATAATACGTCGGAGGAAAGTGGGAGTTTGAGCGAAAAACCGTGCTTGAATGCATTCCGGCTTGATCGAGCCTTGCCTGCCGCAGTTCTCGGGCCAGTGCTGCGTCGTGCATTGGCCCGGTTTGCCGCGATTTTGTTGATTGCCGCTGAGAACTGACCCGGGATTTTCGCCGAGAAGTGACCCGCCTTCATGTATGGTTCGGGTGTCAGGTTTTGGTCAAGATGGGTGCTTTCTCCTTCTTTGTTGGTGTGGTCTGGGCTGAGCTGTTCTTGAAGCGGAAGCTGTCGTTTCCGGTCTCCAGGATGTGGCAGTGATGGGTGAGCCGATCGAGCAGCGCCGTGGTCATCTTGGCGTCCCCGAAGACGGTCGCCCATTCGCTGAAGCTGAGGTTGGTGGTGATGACGACACTGGTGCGCTCGTAGAGCGTGCTCAGCAGATGGAACAGCAGCGCCCCGCCTGACGCGCTGAAGGGCAGGTATCCGAGTTCGTCCAGGATGACGAGATCGGAATGGGCGAGCCGGTTGGCGATCTGGCCGGCCTTGCCCTGGGCTTTCTCCTGCTCGAGCGTGTTGACGAGCTCGACGGTGGAGAAGAAGCGGACACGCTTGCGATGGTGCTCGACCGCCTGCACGCCAAGGGCGGTAGCGATATGGGTCTTGCCGGTGCCCGGGCCGCCGACAAGCACGACATTGTTGGCATCGTCCATGAACTCGCATCGGTGGAGCTGGCGCACGAGGGCCTCGTTGATCTCGCTGCTGGCGAAGTCGAAGCCGGCCAGGTCGCGATAGACCGGGAAGCGGGCTGCCTTGAGCTGATAGGCCACGGACCTGACCTCCCGTTCCGCCATCTCGGCCTTCAACAGTTGCGACAGGATGGGGATGGCGGCCTCGAAGGCGGGAGAAGCCTGTTCGGTGAGTTCGGCGACGGCCTGCGCCATGCCGTGCATCTTGAGGCTCCTGAGCATGACGACGATAGCGCCGCTGGCGGGATCATGACGCATGACGCACCTCCCGAACCTGGCGCAGAGCATCATAGCGCTCAACATTGGCCTGCGGTTCCTTGACCAGGCTCAGCGCCTGCGGCGTATCCACGATCGGCGTCTCGATCGGCTTGCC
The DNA here is from genome assembly GCA_003576765.1 of Pseudomonadota bacterium. GTDB lineage: Bacteria > Pseudomonadota > Alphaproteobacteria > Rhizobiales > Xanthobacteraceae > PRO6. Next base: position 3,919 of record QEVP01000029.1, on the reverse strand, counting down.
GTCAACCAGCCTGTGCAGGAGATTGAGGATGTGGACCTTGGTCGGAACGCCGCCCTGCAACGCCATCTCCACGGCCGTCAGCACGACCTGCTCGTCATGCTGCAGGACGAGCGACAGGATCTCGACCATCTCGCGGTCGCCGCCGGGCTTCCTGAGCAGATGCTGCTGCAGCCGTTTGAAGGCTTCGGGGAGTTCAGTGAAGGGAGCGCCGTTGCGCAAGGCTCCGGGCTTGCGCTGGATGACCGCCAGATAGTGACGCCAGTCGTAGACGGTGCGACCGGGGCCGTCATGCGACCGCTCGATGATGCGGCAGTGCTCGCATACGATCTGCCCCTCCGCGGCAACCACAATCCGTTCCGGATAGACCCGGAGGCTGACCGGCCGGTTGGCGAAGGAAGCCGGCACGCTGTAGCGGTTGCGCTCCAGATGGACCAGGCAGGTCGGAGAGACCCGCTTGGTGTATTCGACGAAGCCGTCGAAGAGGCGTGGCATGGGCATCAGGAACCGTGCTTCCTCGGCCCGGATGTCTTCGATCGTTCCCGGCCTGAGGCCATGGGGGTTCTGTTGCCACAGCTCCCGGCAGCGCTGCTCCAGCCAGTCGTTCAATGCCTCCAGCGATGGAAAGCGCGGCATCGGCTGCCATAGCCGGTGGCGCGCATCCTGGACGTTCTTCTCCACCTGCCCCTTCTCCCAGCCCGAAGCCGGATTGCAGAACTCGGTCTCGAACAGATAATGGCTGGCCATGGCCGAGAAGCGGGCATTGACCTGCCGCTCCTTGCCGCGCCCGATCCTGTCGACCGCCGTGCGCATGTTGTCGTAGATCCCGCGCCGGGGAACGCCGCCCAAAACCCGGAAAGCGTGGTTGTGGGCATCGAACAGCATCTCGTGCGTTTGCAGCGGATAGGCCCGCACGATGAAGGCACGGCTGTAGCTGAGCTTGAAGTGCGCCACCTGAAGCTTGGTGCGCTCGCCGCCGATGACCGCCCAGTCTTCCGACCAGTCGAACTGAAAGGCCTCGCCGGGTTCGAACGCCAACGGCACGAAGGTGCCGCGCCCGCTCGTTTGCATCTGTCGCTGGCGCTCTTCCTTCCAGGCCCGCGCAAAGGCGGCGACACGACCATATGAGCCCTCATAGCCGAGGCTCATCAGGTCCGCATGCAATTGCTTGATCGTGCGCTTCTGCTTGCGCGGCCTGTTTGCTTCCGTCCTCAGCCACGCTGACAGCCGCTCGGCATAGGCATCAAGCTTGCTCGGCCGCTCCGGCACCTGGAAGCGGGGCTCCACCTCGTCGGATCGCAGGTATTTGCGGATCGTGTTCCGCGACAGCCCGTGCGCCGCGCAATCTCCCGGATCGAATGTCCATCCCGCAGATGCCAGCGTCGGATAACGCTCAGTAACGCCATGTCTATCACTCCAATGTCCCCTGCGATCAACCAGCAGGAGTGGGTTCAAACATGGGTCACTTCTCAATGGAAAAACCGCCCAATCCCGGGTCAGTTCTCGGCGGAAATCAACACCCAGAGGAGTTCGCGCCGAGGCCAGGATGGTCGAGAGGTAGAGTAAGCGAGGCCAGACCGGGAAAGGTCGATCGAGAAAAGGTCACTGAGGCCGTCAGCGGCGGCCAAGGTCAAGTCGCCAGAGGAATGCGAGGCTGGGCGGATGGTGCGGATGGCCGCGACAAGTATTTCCTGCCGGGTGGCAACCGAGGTACCGAGAGGTCACCTCTGAATCAGTCGCGCCAGCAGCGTGACTTCGGCCCGGCTGGTGGGGTCCTCGGGCGATGCCGGCATCGACACCGAGGCCGTGGGCCTCGTCCACCGCGCTAGTCCCGTCCCCGGGCCGCCCTCGAATGTCGCCGGAAGCTCGATCTCTCTCGCCGTTCCCATCAGATTCGCACGGTGAGGCGCGTTCTTTATCTGTCGCCGACGGATTACGCGTGTAGCGCGACGGAGGCGCGCTCAACGCCAATTTGAAGGTCGGCGTCCGTCAAAACAGCCTAACTCGGTGACCTGAGTAGAATTTAACGAAGCGCTGCTTAAGGATAACGGGCCCGGCCAGCGGCATGCGGCTGGTAGTCTAGCCGGAGTAGATCAGCGGCACCGGACGACAGCAGAACCTATGGAATAAAGAGCCATAATCACAATCAGACCCTCGAAGGAATGAATAGCTAAATCAGCCATTTCACTACGCCTCCTTACAGTGGCCCAGATCATAGCTCCGATCTGGCTGGATTCAAGGGCAATCAGGCTCTGTCTTGGTGATCACGCCCGACCCTCGGCTCAACCGCCGCCGTTGTAGTGGGCCTTTTAGGCCAAGAGCAGGTTTCACAAAACTGCGCCACGCTATCTGGCCGCCCGCGGCTGGCTCGCTTACGATTACGCGGGCCTCTTTGCCGATCCCGAGTTGGTTGCGGCCCACTAGCTATGCCATTGCGGTGCTGTGTGTGCTAGCTGGCGAGAATTGGTATTGGATAACTAGGCGCATGGGACGGGGCGACCTGACTATCTTCGCCACCATCCTTAGCTGGCTCGCATCCAGATCGTTCGACCGCATCTTGAAGACGGCCGATCACTCCGTTGGCAACGAGACTGAACGGCAGCAGATCAACCAAGGCAGTGGGAATCATATCTATAGAGCCCTCTCTTGCGGACTATAACCGAACTGAGGGCATGTCGTAATCGATGTGGAAAGCCTCTTGGTGCGGCGTGCTCGTAGTCCTCGCACTGTAAGCGCTTCAAATAGGCACCCTTGCGATCGCTTTCGCGATTAACTTCGCGGTCCGCCGTTTCAGGCTGCTGACGCCTGCCGCAGAACGGCCCGGATGACGTCGGTTGTCTTCGCAATCTCGGCGTCGGTCAGGGTCGGGTGGACGAGGAACATGAGGCTGGTTTCGCCCAGTTCGCGGGCTACCGGTAAACGCTCCCGAGGTCGCCACGGTGTGCCCTCGAATGCCCGCTCCAGATAAACCTCCGAGCATGACCCCTGATAGCAGGAGACCCCCTGTGCCACGATCTCATTGACGATACGGTCGCGCGTCCAGCCCGGCGCCAGATTCTCCGGGCGAACATAGGCGTAGAGCTTGTAGAAGGCGTGCCGCGAGCCGTTGCTTCTGCGGGGATCGTCGGAAAGGGCCGGCGCGCGCAGCGGGCCGCCCGCATCGGCGAACGCCGCAAGCGCGCTGTGGATCGCAGCAGCGTTGCGCTCACGCGCCGCAGACCAGTCCGTCATCTTCCTGAGCTGGACGCGCCCAATGGCGGCCTGCATCTCGGTCAGCCGCCAATTGGTGCCGAAACTTTCGTGAAGCCAGCGAAAGCCCGGCGGGTGCTCGCGCTCGAACACCGCCTCCCAGCTTTTGCCGTGGTCCTTGAACGACCACATCCGCGACCACACGGCCTCGTCGTCGGTGGTCACCATGCCGCCTTCGCCGCCGGTGGTGATGATCTTGTCCTGGCAGAACGACCATGCGCCGACATGACCGATCGAGCCGACCGAGCGGCCCTTGTAACGCGCGCCGTGAGCCTGCGCGCAATCCTCGATCACCTTGAGCCCATGTTGTTCGGCCAACGCCATGATCGGGTCCATGTCGCAGGGCCAGCCGGCAAGATGCACCGGGATGATAGCCTTGGTGCGTTCGCTCAGCACTGCGGCAATGGTGTCGGCGGTGATGTTGCCGCTATCCGGATCGATGTCGGCAAACACCGGCACTGCGCCGGCATTGACCACGCAGGATACGGAGGCAAGGAAAGTGCGTGGCGTGACCACCACCTCGTCGCCCGGCCCGATAGCAATTCCGCGCAGCGCGAGATCGAGCGCCAGCGTGCCGTTGCCGACCGCGATCGCGTATGTCGATCCGACCCAATCGGCGAACTCGCGCTCGAACTGTCTTCATTCCTCGCCGGTCCAATAGTTGACCCGGTTG
>QEVP01000044.1 GCA_003576765.1 Pseudomonadota bacterium | reverse complement strand
CGCCTCCTTCGGGAGGCGGCGTTTTTTTTGTTGGGTGTTGCATCCGTCATTGTCGGGTTTATCCTGGCCATGCAGGTCTTGCTTATCGGACTGTCGAAAAGACGTGGATGCCCGCGACAAGCGCGGGCATGACGGTGGAGGGGACGAACGGCGGGGACGACGCCCCTCCCTTTATCCCTCCCCCTGTAAGGGGGAGGGTAGGGTGGGGGTAGGTCGGCCGGGATAAACCCGGCCATGACGAAGATGAGAGAGAGGCGTTGCGATTCCGCCTCACAGTTTCGCTGTGCGCAGCCGCAGTGCATTACCGACCACGCTGACCGACGACAGCGCCATCGCCGCCGCCGCCACGATCGGCGACAGCAGAATGCCGAGGCTCGGATAGAGCACGCCGGCGGCAATCGGGATGCCGGCGGCATTGTAGATGAAGGCGAAGAACAGGTTCTGGCGGATGTTGCGCATCGTTGCCTCCGACAGTCGCCGCGCGCCGACGATGCCGTTGAGGTCGCCCTTCAGCAGCGTCACGCCGGCGCTTTCCATCGCGACGTCCGTGCCGGTGCCCATGGCGATGCCGACATCGGCCGCCGCCAGCGCCGGCGCATCGTTGACGCCGTCGCCGGCCATGGCCACCACGCGGCCCTGCTTGCGCAAGCGTTCCACTACGGCGCTTTTCTGATTCGGCAGCACCTCGGCCTCGACCTCGGCAATGCCGAGCCGGCCGGCGATGGCTTTGGCGGTCGTTGCGTTGTCGCCGGTCAGCATGATGACGCGCAAGCCTTCGTCGGTCAGTGCCTTCAGCGCGCCGGCGGTGGACGACTTGACGGGATCGGCGATCGCGAACAGCGCGGCCAGCCGGCCCTCGAGCCCCATGAAGATCACGGTGGCGCCGTCGCCGCGCCGGCGCTCGGCATCGGTCGCGAGCGCATCGGTGGCAATACCCTGCGCGGCAAGGAAGGCGGCGTTACCGAGCACGATCCGCTTGCCTTCGACAGTGCCGAGCGCACCCTTGCCGGTCGGCGAATCGAAGCCATCGACCCGGCTCGGCGCCAGCTTGCGCTCGTGCGCCGCGCGCACGATGGCGTCGGCGAGCGGATGCTCGCTGGCCTGCTCGACGCTTGCTGCGAGCCGCAGCGCTTCGTCCTCCGCGATGCCGCCCTCGGTCGCGATTCCCACCACCGACGGCCGGCCTTCGGTCAGCGTGCCGGTCTTGTCGATCACGAGGGTATCGACTTTCTCCATGCGTTCCAGCGCCTCGGCGTTCTTGATCAGCACGCCGCCTTGCGCGCCGCGCCCGACGCCCACCATGATCGACATCGGCGTCGCGAGCCCGAGCGCGCAGGGGCAGGCGATGATCAGGACGCTGACGGCGGCGACAAGGCCGAGCGCGAAGCGCGGCTCCTGGCCGAACGTCGCCCAGGCGGCGAACGCGACGACCGCGGCGGCGATCACCGCCGGCACGAACCAGCCCGCGACCTGATCGGCAAGCCGCTGGATCGGCGCGCGCGAGCGCTGCGCCTGCGCCACCATCTGCACGATCTGCGACAAAAGCGTCTCGCGGCCGACCTTCTCGGCGCGCATGACGAAGCCGCCGGAGCCGTTGAGCGTGCCGGCGATCACCTTTGCACCGGCCTCCTTGGTGACCGGCATCGATTCGCCGGTGACCATCGATTCGTCGAGCGAGGAACGACCCTCGACGATCACGCCGTCCACCGGTACCTTCTCGCCGGGGCGGACGCGAACGGTGTCGCCGGCGTGGAGGCTGTCGATCTTTACTTCGTGCTCGTGGCCTTGCGCATCGATGCGCCGCGCGGTCTTCGGCGCGAGGTTGAGCAGCGCCTTGATGGCGCCGGAGGTCGCCTCGCGCGCGCGCAGTTCGAGCAGTTGCCCGAGCAGCACCAGCACGGTGATCACCGCCGCCGCCTCGAAATACACCGCGACGGTGCCGTCGTGGCCGCGGAATGCCTCGGGAAACACTTGCGGCGCAAAGGTGGCGACGATGCTGTAGAGATAGGCGACGCCGGTGCCCATCGCGACCAGTGTGAACATGTTGAGGTTGCGCGTCACAAGCGACTGCCAGCCGCGCTCGAAGAACGGCCAGCCGGCCCACAGCACGACGGGCGTCGCCAGCGCGAACTGAATCCACGCCGACAGTTTTGGGTCGATCAGCCCGTGGCCGCCGACCAGATGGCTGCCCATCTCCAGCACGAACACCGGCAGCGTCAGCGCCAGGCCGATCCAGAACCGCCGCGTGAAATCGATCAGCTCGGGGTTGGGCGGGGTGTCGAGCGAAACGAGGTCGGGCTCCAGCGCCATGCCGCAGATCGGGCAACTGCCGGGGCCGACCTGGCGGATCTCCGGGTGCATCGGGCAGGTGTAGATGGTGCCGTCCGGCATCTTCTCCTGCGGTTGCGGCGGCCCGAGATAGCGGCCGGGATCGGCCATGAACTTCGTCCGGCAGCCCTCGCGGCAGAAGTAATAGGTGTGGCCCTCGTGGGTGTAACTCGGCTTGCCGGCGGCCGGATCGACGCTCATGCCGCAAACGGGATCCTTGACTTTGCCGTCATCGGCGGGATCGCCATGGCCATGCGCATGGCCGTGTCCGTGCCCGCCGCAGCATGACGAAGCGGCTTTCGGCGCGGCCTCCGCCTTGCTGCCTCCGCAGCAGGATGCAGCCGGCGCCGGCTCGGCTTTGTGCCCGCCGCAGCACGATGACGTGCCCGATGAGGTGCCTTTGGATGAATCTTTGGCCTCGCTCGTCGGCTCGGTCGGCTGCGCCGTCATCGTTCGTCTCCATCGCGGCTTGCGCTAAATACCCCAGGGGGGTATATAGACGGAATGCGAACCGACATCAAGACATCGTGCCTGAAGCGGCTGAAGCGGATTGAGGGGCAGGTCCGCGGCCTGTCGCGAATGGTCGAGGACGACCGCTACTGCATCGACGTGGTGACGCAGATTCTTGCGGTGCGCGCCGCGCTGCGTCGCGTCGAGGAGGAAGTGTTGCGCGATCACGTCGCTCATTGCGTCGAGCATGCCATCGCCTCCGGCGACAAGGCGGATCAGCGCCGGAAGATCGCCGAGCTGATGGCGGTGCTGGAGCGCGTCGAGCGATAAGGAGCGCCACGCCGAAGCCCGAAGGGCATGCTTCGCTTGAAAACGCTCTTAGGCGCGCGCTGTCCGGCGCTCGCCGATCTTCGCCGCCTGCCGTGGCGCCTCGCCTGCGGACAGGTCCGACAGTGCCGCGCGGATGTCGTCGCGATCCACCAGCAGCCGGCGCGAGGGATGGGCGAACTGCAATTCGTTGTCCTCGAACCAGTTTGCGGCGGCGAGCAAAATGCGCTGGTGAATGTCCATGTAGATGTTGTAGTCGGGGCTGAGCACGTAATAGACCGTCTCGAAGCGGTGGCCGAGTTCGGTGAATGCGGCCAAGTGCGATCGGTCGAAGCGTGCGCCGTCGATGCCGGTGATCACCGTTTTCATGTAGGCGGGAAACCGCTCCAGCGTCGCAATCGGGGCGCCGTAATGCGCGGTGATATCGAACACCACGCGCCGCTCCTCCATCCGCCTGAAGTTGCGCAGCCGGGTATTGAGCAGCGCGTCGTTCGACACCGAAATCTGCTCGCCGGACAGCGAGCGCACCCGCGTGGTCTTGAGCCCGATGCGCTCGACCGTCCCGAGTTGGTCGTCGAAGATGATGAAGTCGCCGATCACGAACGGCTTGTCGAGGATGATGGCGAGCGAGGCGAACAGGTCCTTCAGCACGCTTTGCAGCGCGAAGGCCACCGCGATGCCGCCAACGCCGAGACCGGCGACGAGGCCGGTGATGTCGATGCCGAAATTGCTCAGGCCCACCAGCAGCACCGCCGACCACACCACGGTGAGCGCCGAGATGCGGATGATCTGCGCGGCACTGGTGCGCGCCGGGTCGTAGCGGCGCTGGTCGTCGAGATAGCTGTCGACCCAAAGCGAGGCGAGGGCGCCGCCCCACAGGCCGACTTGCGCCAGCACGGCAACCAGCACGATGCCGGACACCAGCCGGTCGACCTGGGCCGGCAACACGAGGAATTGCCTCGCGAGCCCGAGCGCGACCGCCAGAATGAAGAACCGCCGCGTGGTTTGCAGCAGCGCGCCGATCACCCGCAGCACCTGCTGCGATCGCCCGGCGGGATTGCGGGCCAGGCGTTCGGTGACGATCCGGCGCGCCTTCACGGCGAGGATGAACACGGCGACGAACACGGCCAACGCCAGCGCCCACGCGATCAGATGATTGCCGAGCACGACGCCGGTGCGGACGAATTCGTTGAGTTCCTGCAAAACTTGAAGCCCTGATGCCAATGGATGGGGAGCGATCGGGCGATCATGCCCGCGAATCGCGGACAGGATATGGCACCGCGGCCGTTGAATCGGGCTTTGAAAGAACGGCCGGCGATTCAGCCGCTGGCGGCTGTTTGCGTCGGCTGTGCGGCGGTCTGCTCGATGCCGACCCGCATCATGTAGGCGCTGGCGTCGCGGTCGAATTGCGCCATCATCAGCCTGAACGCCGCGAAGGCTTCGAGCTTGAATTCCGGCAATCGCGCGGTGCGCGACAGGCGCCGGTCGCCGACGACGCGCTTGAGATGATCGAGCCGCTCGATCTGCTCCGCCCACAAATGATCGAGGATCGAGAGAAACAGGCGGCGCAGGATGGTGTCCATGGTGGCTTCGCCGAACGCAGTGAACTTGCCGGCAAGCCAGCGCTCGGCATAGGCCGCGATGCGGCCGCGCAGGATATCGGGCGCACCGTCGGCTTCACCGGGCGCGAAGGGGACCGCAAGCGTCAGTTCGCTGCGCACCGCCTGGTCGAGGCCGGCGAGATCGGCCGGCGCGTCGGGTGGCACGAAGCGGTCGATCAGACCGTCGATCGCGCCTGCCAGCGCCTGATGCGCCATCTTGCGCATGTCGGCGCCGTGCAAAATGTCGTTGCGCCGGCCATAGACGGCCATCCGCTGCGCATGGATGATGTCGTCGTAGTCGAGCAGGGTCTTGCGCGCCTCAAAGGCGGTCGCCTCGCTCAGCCGTTGTGCCCGGTCGATGGCTTTGCGCAGCCACGCCGCCGACAGGCTCCCGTCCGGCGCGGCGCCGCGCGCGATTCTTTTGTCGGCCGTGCCGAACAGCCGCAGCAGCGGGTCGTCGAGCGCGACGAAGAACACCGAGCGGCCGGGATCGCCCTGCCGCCCGGCGCGCCCGCGCAACTGATCGTCGAGCCGCCGGCAGAGGTGACGCTCGGTGCCGATCACCAATAGCCCGCCGGCCTCGCGCGCGGCCGCGGCCAGCGCGCCGTCGCGGCCGCCGAGGCGGATGTCGGTGCCGCGCCCGGCCATTGCGGTGACGATGGTGACATGGCCGGGCAGGCCGGCTTGCGCGATGATGGCCGC
>QEVP01000028.1 GCA_003576765.1 Pseudomonadota bacterium | reverse complement strand
CCGCGGCGGCCGGCGGCGTTGGCCAGAAGCTCGAAGCGTAGCGCGCCGGCGACCGGAGCCGCTTCTACCAGACGAACCTCCACCGCGTCACCCAGCCGGTGCATGGCACCGCTGCGGGTGCCGACCAGCGCGTGGCGCGCCTCGTCGTACTGGAAATACTCGGTTCCGAGCGAGCGGATCGGAATCAGCCCGTCGGCGCCGGTGTCGTCGAGGCGGACGAACAGCCCGGCGCGGGTGACGCCGGAAATGCGCGCGGAAAACGTCGCGCCGATGCGGTCGGCGAGGTGGTGTGCGATCAGGCGGTCGGCGGTCTCGCGCTCCGCCTTCATGGCGCGGCGCTCAGTCAGCGAGATTTGTGCCGCGATCTCGCCGAGCGATTCGGTCGTCGCATCTTCCGGCAACGCGCCGTCGCCGAGTTTCAAGGCGCGGATCAGCGCGCGATGCACGATCAGGTCGGCGTAGCGGCGGATCGGCGAGGTGAAATGCGCATAGCGGCGCAGGTTGAGGCCGAAATGGCCATAATTCTCGGAGACGTATTCGGCCTGCGCCTGCGCGCGCAGCACCACCTCGTTGACCAGCGGCTCGACGTCGCGGCCGCGCACCTGCGCCAGCACGCGGTTGAACTGCGCGGGCCGTAGCGCGCCGCCCTTGGCGAAGCCGATATCGAGCGTGCGCAGGAAATCGAAAAGGTTATGCACCTTCTCGACGCCCGGCTCGTCGTGGACGCGGTAGATGAACGGCAACCCCTGCTTTTCCAGGGTCTCGGCAGCGGCGACGTTGGCGAGGATCATGAACTCCTCGATCAGCCGATGCGCGTCCAGCCGCTCCGGCACCATGACGCGGTCCACCGTGCCGTCGGACTTGAGCAGGATTTTCCGTTCCGGCAGGTCGAGGTCGAGCGGCTCGCGGTCCTCGCGTGCCTGTTTTGCGCAAGTATAGGCGGCATAGAGAGGGCGCAGGATGGGTTCGAGCAGCGGTGCTGTCGCCTCGTCCGGGCGGCCGTCGACCGCCGCCTGCACCTGCGCATAATGAAGTTTCGCTGCCGAGCGCATCAGCACGCGGTGGAACGAGTGCGAACGCTTGCGGCCCTGGGCGTCGAGCACCATGCGCACCGCGAGCGCGCCGCGCGGCGCGCCGGGGATCAGCGAGCACAGATCGTTGGAGATGCGCTCGGGCAGCATCGGCACCACCCGGTCGGGGAAGTAAACCGAGTTGCCGCGCTTGAGCGCCTCGCGGTCGAGCGCCGTGCCGGGGCGGACATAAAAGCCGACGTCGGCAATGGCGACGTGAACGATGAAGCCGCCCTTGTTGGTCGGGTCGGGGTCGGCTTCCGCGTGCACCGCGTCGTCGTGGTCCTTGGCATCCGGCGGATCGATGGTGACGAGCGGCAGGCTGCGCCAGTCCTCGCGTCCCTTGAGCGTCGTGGGCCTGGCCGCCTCGGCCTCGTGCAGCGCGGCGTCGGAGAAGGCCAGCGGGATGTCGTGGGCGTGGATCGCGATCAGGCTGACGGCGCGCTCGGTCTTGAGCGAGCCGAGCCGTTCCTTCACCCGCGCGCGCGGCGGGCCGAAGGCGCGGGCGCGGCGCAACTCGACGCTGATGAGGTCGCCGTCCTTTGCTTCCCCGGCGTCGTCCGGCGCGATCGCCAGTTCGCGGTCGGCCTGCTTTTTGTCGATCGGCACCAGGCGGCCGCCGCCTTCAGGCAACGCGCGGAAAATGCCGAGCACGCGCCCCTTGTTGCGGTCGAGCACTTTGATGACCCGGCCGCGCCAGCCGATGCCGTCTTCATCGTCCTCGGTGCGCTCGACGCGCAACAGAGCGCGGTCGCCGACGCCGGCGGCAGTACCGGGCTTCGGGTATCGCGACAGCACGATGCGGATTTTCGGTGCCGGACCGGAGACGGCCTCGTCCCATTCGGTCGGCGCAGCGATAAATTCGCCGTCGGCGTCGCGTGCGGTGACATCGGCAATCACCGTCGGCGGCAGCGCGTGCGCCTCGTGCAGCCGACGGCCGCGCTTTTTCACTGCGCCGTCATGGGCCAGTTCGCGCAGCAGCCTTCGCAGCGCCGCGCGGTCGGCGTTTTTCAGTCCGAAGGCGCGGGCGATCTCGCGCGTGCCGACCTCGCCTTTGGCGTCGCGGATGAACGCGAGGATCGCCTCGCGGTCCGGGATGCCAGTGGAGGGCTTGCGGATCTTCACGTCGTTGTCGCTACCCGCCGACCTTGGCGCTTTTTGCAGCACTGTTGGCTGCGCTCTTGCGGGGCGTTGCCTTGCTCGCGGTCTTTGCCGTCTTGGCCGCGCTGCGCGTCGGCGCCGCTTTCTTGGCAACGGTCTTCTTCGCGGCGGCTTTCTTGGCCGGCGCCTTCTTTGCCGCGCGCTTCGCCTTGCCGCCGCCCTTGCCGCCCCCCTTGGCGGCGCGCTCGTCGATCAGCGCAATGGCCTCGTCGAGCGTGACGGTGTCGGGCGTCCTGCCGTCGGGCAGCGTCGCGTTGATGCCGTCGGCGCTGACATAAGCGCCGTAGCGGCCGTTCTTGACGACGATGGGACCGAGCGTCGGATGGTCGCCGACCGGCTTGCCGGGATCGGTCTTGAAGCGGCCGCGCCCCGGTCCCTTGGCGATCTTCTCGGCGATCAGCGTCACCGCGCGGTTGAGGCCGATGGTGAACACTTCGTCGCCGGCCTCGAGACTCGCGTAGGTCTTGCCGTGCTGCACGTAGGGGCCGAAGCGGCCGATGCCGGCCTTGATCGGCTCGCCGTCCTCGGGATGCAGGCCGACCTCGCGCGGCAGCGACAACAGGTTGAGCGCAAGCTGAAGATCGACGTCGGCGGGCGAGGTGCCCTTGGGAATGCCGGCGCGCTTCGGCTTCTCGCCCTCCGCGACGTCCTTGGCCTCGCCGAGCTGAATATAAGGCCCGAAGCGCCCGGATTTGATCGCGACGTCGAGGCCGCTTGCAGGGTCTTTGCCAAGTATGCGGTCCGCGGCCTCCGATTCGCCGTTCGCCACCAGCGGCCGCGTGTAACGGCACTCGGGATAGTTCGAGCAGCCGACGAAGGCGCCGAACTTGCCGGCCTTGAGGTTGAGCCGGCCGTTGCCGCAACTCGGGCACTGGCGCGGATCGCCGCCGTCCTCGCGCGGCGGAAAGATGTGCGGCCCGAGCATGGCGTCGAGCGTGTCGAGCACCTCGGCGACGCGCAGGTCCTTGATGTCGTCCACTGCGCCCATGAAGTCGCGCCAGAAGTCCTTGAGCACCTGCCGCCAGTCCACCTCGTTGTTGGAGATGCGGTCGAGCTGGTCCTCGAGCGAGGCGGTGAAATCGTATTCGACGTAGCGGCGGAAAAAGTTCTCCAGAAACGCGATGACGACGCGACCCTTGTCCTCGGCGTGCAGGCGGCGCTTGTCGAGCCGGACATAGCCGCGGTCCTTCAGCACCTGAAGGATCGAGGCGTAGGTCGAGGGCCGGCCGATGCCGAGTTCTTCCATGCGCTTGACCAGCGAAGCTTCCGAGTAGCGCGGCGGCGGCTCGGTGAAGTGCTGGGTGACGCGGAGATCCTCGCGGGTCAGCCGCTCGCCCTCGCTCATCGCCGGCAGGCGGCGGTTCTCATCGTCTTCGGGGTCGTCGTCGCGGCCTTCGTTATAGAGCTTGAGGAAGCCGTCGAACTTGATGACCTGTCCGGTGGCGCGCAGTTCCAGCATGCGGCTGCCCGCTCTGGCGGCGATGTCCACGGTGGTGCGCTCCAGCTCAGCCGATTCCATCTGGCTCGCAATGGTGCGGGTCCAGATCAGCTCGTAAAGCCGGGCCTGATCGGGATCGAGCTTGCCGCGCAGTGTGGAGGGCAGGCGGGCGAGATCGGTCGGGCGGATCGCCTCGTGCGCTTCCTGCGCGTTCTTGGCCTTGGCCTGGTATTCGCGCGGCGCTTTCGGCACGTAGTCGCCGCCGTACTGGTCGCCGATCACCTTGCGCGCCTGTGCGATCGCCTCTGGCGCGATCTGCACGCCATCGGTTCGCATATAGGTAATGAGGCCGGTGGTCTCGCCGCCGATGTTGACGCCTTCGTAAAGACGCTGCGCGATACGCATGGTGATGGCTGGCGCCAGCCCGAGCTTGCGGCTTGCCTCTTGCTGCAGGGTCGAGGTGGTGAAGGGCGCCTGCGGGTTGCGACGCGCAGGCTTTGCCTCGACGGTTGCGACCGTGAAATCCGCCGCTTCGATGGCGCGCCTGAACGCCTCGGCCTCGGCGCCGGAGCCGATATCGAGACGCTGGATCTTCTTGCCGTCGGCCCCGACGAGGCGCGCCTCGAAGGTGTCGCCGCGCGGCGTCGCCAGCGTTGCCACCAGCGACCAGTACTCGCGCGGCACAAAACTTTCGATCTCCTGCTCGCGGTCGCAGACCAGCCGCAGCGCCACCGACTGCACCCGTCCCGCCGAGCGCGCGCCCGGCAGCTTGCGCCACAAGACCGGCGACAGCGTGAAACCGACCAGATAGTCGAGCGCGCGGCGCGCCATGTAGGCATCGACCAGCGCGCCGTCGATCTGGCGCGGATGCTTCATCGCGTCGGTGACCGCCTGCTTGGTGATGGCGTTGAACACCACGCGCTCGATGGCCTGATCCTTCAGGGCGCGCTTCTGCTTCAGTACCTCTAGCACATGCCAGGAAATCGCCTCGCCCTCGCGGTCGGGGTCGGTGGCGAGAATCAGCTTGTCGGCGGTTTTGACGGCGCGGGCGATCTCGTTCATGCGGCCGGCCGCCTTGGGGTCGGTCTCCCAGATCATCCTGAAATCGTCGTCGGGATCGACCGATCCGTTCTTGGCCGGCAGGTCGCGGATATGACCGAAGGAGGCCACAACCTCGTAGGAGGGGCCGAGATACTTGTTGATCGTCTTGGCCTTCGCAGGCGACTCCACGATGACGATATTCATGTTATTCCAATAGCTTGTCGGAAAATAGCGGCCGTGGCCGGCGCCACTGGGGCGGCAGGATTGCGCGGAACATGGGTAAAGAGGGGTCCGCTGTCAAATGGCGGTTACGCGCAGGCTTGCCCAGGAATGAAACTTTTACGTGTTTACATGCCTAATATACAATCTAAGGTAGATGAAAATTGGCACCGTGCGCGGATTCCCCATCCGTTCGGGCGCCAAGGGCCGTCACGGTGCCGGTTTCGATCACGGAGGAATGAGTGGCATGCAAACCCATCCCCGGAAAAACCCCGCGGCTGCTTGTCGGGGCGGACGGGCGGGCGATGGCGGCCCCGGCGAGGCCGCCCAGTTTCTGGCCGGACATCTGGCCGATCTCGTGATGCTGGCGCGCCGGCACGGGCTCGACACGCTAGCCTATCTGCTCGATATGGCGAAGCTGGAGGCGGACGAGGCGGTACGGCGCTCGTCGGGGCGCCAGCGCGGTCATGGATAGGGACGAACTCGGCGGTCGTCGGGGGCCGGCTAAGGCAGCAGCGATACCATGCCGGCGCCATGGCGTTCGAGCCGGCCGGCCAGTTCGAGTTCGAGCAGCACGACGCGGGCTGTTGCAGCCGGCACCGCGGCAAGGCGAATGACGTCGTCGAGCGAGATCGGCGCCGGGCCGAGCAGGGCAACGATGCGGGCGCGGTCGCTTGCCTCGGGTTCGGCGGCGGCAAACGTCTCCTCCGGCTCGCCTGCCGGCAGTTCGGGCGGCCGTGCCTCGATCGGGCGCAATACGTCGATAATGTCGGCAGCCTCGGTCACCAGCGTCGCGCCCTGTTTGATGAGGTGGTTGGTGCCTGCCGCGCGCGGGTCGAGCGGCGAACCGGGCACCGCGAACACCTCGCGGCCCTGCTCGTTGGCCAGCCGTGCGGTGATCAGCGAGCCGGACCGGTGCGCGGCCTCCACCACGACGACGCCGAGCGCGACCCCCGAAATCAGGCGGTTGCGGCGCGGGAAGTCGCGGGCGCGAGGCACGTGGCCCATCGGCATTTCCGAGAGCGCGCCGCCGCCAGCGTCGAGCAGGGCCTGGAGCAGTCCCTCATGCTCGGGCGGATAGATGCGGTCATGGCCGCCGGCCAGCATCGCGATGGTCCCGCTTGGCAGGCTCGCGCGGTGCGCCGCCTGGTCGATGCCGCGTGCCAGTCCCGAAGCGATGACGAAGCCGCTGGCGCCGAGTTCGCGCGCCAGCCGCTCGCAGAATTTGAGACCGGCGCCCGAAGCGTTACGCGAGCCGACCAGCGCCACGGTCGGGCGCATGAACACCGCGGCGTTGCCGCGAATGGCGAGCAGGGGCGGTGCGTCGTCGAGCATCGCCAGCCGCGGCGGGTAGCCGGCCTCGCCGGCGGCGACGTAGCGGACATCGTGGCGGGCCGCGGCGGCAAGCTCCGCTTCCGCCTCCGCCACGGTATAGATACGTCCGGGTCGGGCCGCGCCGCCGCGGCGTGCCAACTCGGGCAGCCGTTCCAGTGCGGCGCGGGCGCTGCCGCAGTGGTTGACCAGCGACCGAAAGGTGCGCGGCCCGACATGGTCGCTGCGGATCAGCCGCAGCCAGTCGAGCCGCTGCGCGTCGGTCAGACGCGATGGTTGTGAAGAATGCCCCGCCACCCGCCGAGCATCGCCGAAGCGATGCCTGGATACAACCTTAAAGTGTATCTTTAGGACGTCCGGCCGATGCGGCCTTCGGTGCCGGAGCGCAGGCGGGCGATGTTGGCGCGGTGCATGAACCACAATAGCACGGTCAGCCCGGCGAACAGCCCGGCGAGGTCGTCATAGCGGGCCCACCACAGGATCGGCGGCATCGACAGGCTCGCCACCAGCGCGGCGAGCGAGGAAAAGCGCGTCAGCCATGCCACCACGAGCCAGATCGCGCAGAAAGCCAGCGCGAACGGCCATGCCAGTCCGAGCAGTACGCCGATATAGGTCGCGACGCCCTTGCCGCCTTTGAATTTGAGCCAAACCGGAAACAGGTGGCCGATAAAGGCGCCGAACGCGGCGACCAGCGCCGCGTCATGCCCCCACAGCTTTGCGGCGATCAGCACCGCGGCGGTGCCCTTCAGCATGTCGCCGAGCAGCGTTGCCGCCGCCAGTCCCTTGCGGCCGGTGCGCAGCACGTTGGTGGCGCCGATGTTGCCCGAACCGATCGAGCGCAGATCGGCCGTGCCGGCGAATTTCGTCAGGATCAGCCCGAACGGGATCGAGCCGAACAGGTAGCCGAGGACAAGCGCGGCGATGATGGAGCCGGTCATGCGCCCTCACAAAATCTCGTGGACGGTGCGGCCGCCGACGATGGTGCGGACCGCGCGGCCGGTGAAGCGCGCTTCGTCGAACGGCGTGTTCTGGCATTGCGAGCGCAGTTGCAGCGGATCGAGCACCCACGGCGTATCGAGGTCGATCACCACGAGGTCGGCGGGAGCGCCATTGCGCAACGTGCCGCCTTCGAGGCCGAGCAGTTCGGCCGGACGCGTGGACATGGCACGCAACAGCGCGATCAGGTCGATCTCGCCGCTCGCGACCAGTCGCAGGCCAGCCGGCAGCATGGTCTCGAGGCCGACCGCGCCGGGCTCCGCCTCGGCGAACGGCAGCCGCTTGGTCTCGACGTCCTGTGGGTTATGGTCGGACATGATGACATCGACGAGGCCGGACGCCACCGCCGCGACCAGCGCGGCGCGATCGTCCTCGGTGCGCAGGGGCGGGGTCAGCTTGAGAAAAGTGCGGTAGGGGCCGATGTCGTTCTCGTTGAGGGCGAGGTGGTTGATCGATGCCGAGGCACTGACCGCGAGCCCCGCCTCGCGCGCACGGCCAAGCACCTCGAGCGAGTCGGTCGAGGTGATGGACGCGGCGTGATAGCGGCCGCGGGTGAGCGCCACGAGGCGCATGTCGCGCTCCAGCACGATGGTCTCGGCCGCCGCCGGAATGCCCATCAGCCCGAGCCGCGAGGCCAGTTCGCCCTCGTTCATCACGCCGTCGCCGACCAGATGCGGGTCCTCGGTATGGTGGACGATCAGCGCGTCGAAGTCGCGCGCGTAAGTGAGTGCGCGGCGCATCACCTGGGTATTCATGAGACTGCGCGCGGCGTCGGTGAAGGCCACCGCGCCGGCGGCCTTCAACAGGCCGAACTCGGTCATCTCCTCGCCGCGCAGGCCCTTGGTCAGCGCCGCCATCGGATGGATGTTGACGATCGCCGTGTCGCGGGCGCGGCGCAGCACGAAATCCACGGTCGCGGAATTGTCGATCACCGGCGAGGTATCGGGCTGGCAGACGATAGTGGTGATGCCGCCGGCCGCCGCCGCCTGGCTTGCCGAGGCGAAGGTCTCGCGATGGCTCGCGCCCGGCTCGCCGACAAAGGCGCGCATGTCGATCAGCCCTGGCGCTACCACCTTGCCGGCGCAGTCGATGGTCTCGGCGCCGTCGGGGCGGCCCAATCCGCGGCCCGAGTCGCGGATCACGCCATCGGCCATCAGCAGGTCGCCGGTCTCGTCGCGCCCGCGCGAAGGATCGATCAGGCGAGCATTTTTCAGGAGCAGCGGGCGGTGATCTTGTCGCATGGCGTCACGCATTGGGCAGGTTGCGGGCCAGCGCTTCGAGCACGGCCATGCGCACGGCGACGCCCATCTCGACCTGCTCGCGGATCAGCGACTGCGCGCCGTCGGCGACCAGCGAGTCGATCTCGACACCGCGGTTCATCGGTCCGGGGTGCATCACCAGCGCGTCGGCCTTGGCGTAGCCGAGCTTCTGCTGATCGAGCCCGAAGAACTCGAAATACTCGCCGCTGGAGGGCACGAACGAGCCGTCCATGCGCTCGCGCTGGAGCCGCAGCATCATCACGATATCGGCGTTGTCGAGCCCTTCGCGCATGTTGCGCGCGACCTCGACGCCCATGCGCTCGATGCCCGGCGGCAGCAGCGTCGAGGGCGCGACCACGCGCACGCGCGCGCCCATGGCGTTGAGCAAAAGAATATTGGAGCGCGCCACGCGCGAATGCAGCACGTCGCCGCAGATCGCCACCGTCAGCCCCTCGATGCGGCCCTTGTTGCGGCGGATGGTGAGCGCATCCAGCAAGGCTTGCGTCGGGTGCTCGTGCGCGCCGTCGCCGGCGTTGATCACCGAGCCGTCCACCTTGCGCGCCAATAGTTCGACCGCTCCGGACGCCTTGTGCCGCACCACCAGGATATCCGGGTGCATGGCATTGAGGGTGATCGCGGTGTCGAGCAGCGTCTCGCCCTTGCGGATCGAGGACGAGGCCACCGACATATTCATGACGTCGGCGCCGAGCCGCTTGCCGGCGATCTCGAACGAGGACTGCGTGCGGGTGGAGGCTTCGAAGAACAGGTTGATCTGCGTGCGCCCGCGTAGGTTGCTGCGCTTCTTGTCGACCTGGCGGTTCAGTTCGACATACTCTTCGGCGAGGTCGAGCAGGCCGGTGATGTCGGCGGGCGACAGGCCCTCGATGCCGAGCAGATGACGCTGGCTGAGGACGAACGACGATGTCGGGGCGGAGGCCATCAAAGCCAGTGCTATAGGCAGAGTTGCCGGGGGGAGCAAGGCCGAACTGGCGATCCCGCTCCACGGTTTTGGCCGTTTGGGAGTTATCCCCCGCTCGCGTATATTCCCCTGCATTCCCTTGGACGCTCGGGGGTGGCGCGACAGGAGGCAACATCATGGCGGACGCATTCGGCATGACCCACGAGGTCCTCAACCAGTCGCCGCCGTTCGTCGATGTCGATCTGTTTGCGGCCGATGGGCCGCTGCGCGATGCGGTGGCCGCCAACGGCGGCGCCGATGCGGCAGCCGAATTGTCCGCCTTCGGCAGGCATTGGGGTTCCGCGGCGATGGCCGAGCGCGCGCGTCTCGCCAACGAAAACACGCCCAAGCTGAGGACATTCGACGCGCGCGGCTTCCGCCGCGACGAGGTCGAGTTTCATCCCGCCTATCACGACCTGATGGCGGACAGCGTCCGGGCCGGCCTGCACAACTCGACCTGGACCAGGGAGGGCGCGCCGGCGGCCGCGCCCGCGGAGGTGGTGCGGGCGGCACGCTTCTTCATGGCGGCGCAGGTCGAGAGCGGACATCTTTGCCCGATCACCATGACGCGGGCCTCCGTTGCAGCGATTGCCGCCGCGCCCGACCTGCTGGCGCGCGTGATGCCGGTGATCGCGACGACGAGCTATGACCCGGTGTTCGCGCCGTGGTGGCAGAAGCGCGGCATGACGCTCGGCATGGGCATGACCGAGAAACAGGGCGGCACCGATGTGCGCGCCAATGCCACACGGGCCGTGCGCGACGGCGAGGCGTGGCGCATCACCGGACACAAGTGGTTCATGTCGGCGCCGATGTGCGATGCTTTTCTGGTGCTGGCGCAGGCGGAGGGCGGCTTGAGCTGCTTCTTCATGCCGCGCTTCCGCCCCGACGGGCAGGTCAACGGCCTGCGTTTCCAGCGCCTCAAGGACAAGCTTGGCAACCGCTCCAACGCCTCCTCCGAGGTCGAGTTTTACGATGCCTATGCGCTGCCGGTCGGCGAGGAGGGCAAGGGCGTGCGCACCATCATCCAGATGGTGCAACTGACGCGGCAGGACTGCGCTATCGCATCCGCCGGCCTGATGCGCTCCGGGCTTGCGCACGCGCTCAACCATGCCCGCCATCGCAGCGTGTTCCAGCGTCATCTCGCCGACCAGCCCTTGATGCAGAGCGTGCTCGCCGACATGGCGCTCAATGTCGAGGCAACGACTGCGCTGACGATGCGGCTGTGCCGTGCCTTCGACAGGATGGCAGCGGATGCCCAGGAGGCCGCGTATATGCGGTTCCTGACGCCGGCGGTGAAATACTGGATCTGCAAGAGCGCACCCGGCTTCCTCTATGAGGCGATGGAGTGCCTTGGCGGCAACGGCTACGTCGAGGAGGGCATTTTGGCGCGGCACTATCGCGAGGCGCCGGTCAATGCCATCTGGGAAGGCTCCGGCAACGTGATGTGCCTCGACGTGCTGCGGGCGCTGGCGCGCGAGAGCGAGGCGGCGATGGCCGTCATGACGGTGCTTGCAAACGAGACGCGCGGGTTGCCGGGCGCGGCCGAGGCGGTGGCGTTCGTCGGTGCGGCGTTCCGCGCGCCGGACAGCGAGCGCTCCGCGCGGCTTGCGGTCGAGATGCTGGCGCTCTTGGCGGCGTGCGCCGCGCTCAACGCCGTGCATCCGGCGCATGCCGACCTGTTCGCGCGCACGCGGCTTGCCGAACGCCACGCCGGCTTCCATGGCGCGGCCGATCTGTCGGCGGCCGAGGCCCGCGCGCTTCTGGAGCGCGCGCTGCCGGGATGAGTGCCATCATCGTTTGTCCCGGACGCGGCGCAGCACATCGTGGTGCGCCGCAGAGCCGGGACCGTTTCAGTTGCAATATGTGTCACGATCCCGGATCAGCGATGCACCGCTTCGCGCTGCGTCGCATCCGGGATACCCGGTCAACCGGTCATATGATTGCGCAGCACCCTGAGGCGGTCGAGCGCGCCTTGCAGGATGAAGATCGCGGCGTGCTCGTCAATTACCTTGGAGCGCTTGGCGCGGCTGGCATCGAGCGCGATCAGTTCGCGCTCCACCGCGGCGGTGGACAACCGCTCGTCCCAGAGGCCGATGGCGTGCGAAGTCAGCCTTGCGAGGTTGCGGGCGAAGGCGCGGGCCGATTGCGCGCGCGGGCCTTCGCTGCCGTCCATGTTGATCGGCAGCCCGAGCACGAAGCCGACCGCGCCGCGTTCGGCGGCGAGCGCCAGCAGGTGCGCTGCGTCCTTGGTGAAAGTCTTGCGCACGATCGTGGTGACGCCGGTGGCGAGCCGCCGGTCGGGATCGGACACCGCGACGCCGATGGTCTTGGTGCCGAGGTCGAGCCCGATCAGCGCGCCACGCGGCGGCCACTGGGCGGCGGCTTCGGTGAGAGACAGGACGGCGGCGGTCATCGCGCGCCCTTATCATGGGCTTTGCCGTCCGTCTAACGCCGCATTGTCATGGGGCGGCCGATCGGCGAGACAGCGGGAACGGGAAAATGAGAAAAAGACAAGGAGCGCCCATGTGGCCCGACCGCCGACTGCTTGACCTGTTCAACATCGCACTACCGATCGTGCAGGCGCCGATGGCCGGCGCCATCGATACCGAGCTTGCGGTCGCGGTCGCCAAGGCCGGCGGCCTCGGGTCGCTGCCCTGCGCCATGCTCACGCCGGACAAGGCGCGTGAACAGGTCAACATCGTCCGTCAGCAGGTGTCGGTGCCGGTCAACATGAACTTCTTCGCCCATACTCCGGCGGCGCCGGAGCCGGCGCGCGTGGCGGCGTGGCGCGAGCGGCTCGCGCCCTACTACGAGGAACTGGGTCTCGATCCGAAAATGCCGGTGCCGATGGCCTCGCGCGCCCCGTTCGATGCGGCCATGTGCGAGGTGGTCGAGGAGTTGAAGCCGGAAGTCGTGAGCTTCCATTTCGGCCTGCCGGAGCCCGCGCTGCTGACGCGCGTCAAGGCGGCGGGCAGCGTGGTCATTGCCTCCGCGACCACGGTCGCGGAAGCGCGCTGGCTTGCCGCGCGCGGCGCCGAGGCCATCATCGCGCAAGGGGCCGAGGCCGGCGGCCATCGCAGCATGTTCCTCACCGATGACATCGCCACCCAGTCCGGCACTTTTGCGCTGGTGCCGCAGATGGTCGATGCGGTCGACGTGCCGGTGATCGCCGCCGGCGGCATCGCCGATGGCCGTGGCATCGCGGCGGCGTTCGCGCTCGGCGCCGCCGGGGTGCAGATCGGCACCGCCTACCTGCGTACCCCGGAATCGAAGGTCAGTGCCGTCATCCGTGCGCGGCTTGCCGCGGCGGGCGAGGGCACCACCGCGATCACCAATGTGATGACGGGGCGCGCCGCACGCGGCGTCGTCAACCGCGCGATGGCCGAGATCGGGCCGGTCACGGCGGCGCACCCCGGATTCCCGCATGCTGCGGCGGCGTTCGGGCCGCTCAAGACGGCGGCGGAAAAGCTCGGCCGCGCCGACTTCACCAACGTCTGGGCTGGGCAGGCGGTGGCGCTCGGCCGCGAGGTGCCGGCCGAGGACTTGACCCGCGCGCTTGCCGAGGAGGCCCGCGCGCGCCTCGCGGCGCTCGCCGGTTAGGGCCGGTTCCCCCGAGGTTGCGGCGGTAAAGCGAAACCTGTTATAGGGCAGGCGAACGATCCGCCCGCGGAGCCATTATTATATGTCCGTCGACGCCGCCACCACGCGCCGTATCGCGCACCTTGCCCGCATCGCGGTGAAGGACGACGAGGTGCCGCATCTCGCGGGCGAGATCAACGCTGTGCTGGCCTTCGTCGAGCAACTCAACGCGGTCGATGTCGAGGGCGTCGAGCCGATGACTTCGGTGCTGCCGATGGCGATGAAGAAGCGTGCCGACGTGGTCGATGACGGCAACATTGCCGACGATATCGTCGCCAACGCGCCGGCGACCGAGGATCACTTCTTCCTGGTGCCGAAAGTCGTCGAATGATCCGCCTCCGGCGCAGCCGGACGGCGCGGCGAGGATGGTGTCATGTGCCTGTTGTGTGAGGACGATGCCGCCTACCGGGCCTACATGGCCTATCTCGAGGAGATGCAGCGTCAGGGCCGGCCGGCCGATCCCGACAAGGCGATGGATGCCCTGCTCGACAAGCTCGAAGCGCTGCAACGTCCCGCCGCCGATACCACGCTGTCCACCCATACTCCCGGCGTCTCCCCGTCTCCGCCACGGCGGCCGCCTCACTCTCCGTTCTCCTGCGATCCGGTTGACGAATGACTGATCTGACTGCCCTGACGCTCGCCGAGGCCCGCGACGGCCTTGCTGCGAAAACCTTCTCCGCGCTTGAACTGACCGACGCTCACCTCGCGGCGATGGAAGCCGCGCGCGTGCTTAATGCCTATGTGCTGGAAACGCCGGATCGGGCGCGCGCGATGGCGCAGGCTGCCGACGCGAGGATCGCCAACGGCGAGGGCGGGCCGCTCGCCGGCATCCCGATCGGGGTCAAGGATCTGTTCGCGACCGAGGGCGTGCGCACCACCGCCTGCTCGAAGATCCTCGACGATTTCGTGCCGCGTTACGAGTCCACGGTGACGGCGCAGCTCTGGCGCGACGGTGCGGTGCTGCTCGGCAAGCTCAACAACGACGAGTTCGCCATGGGCTCGTCCAACGAGACCTCGTGCTTCGGCCCGGTGATCAATCCGTGGCGGCGCAGCGGCTCCGACGCGAAGCTCGTGCCCGGCGGCTCATCGGGCGGCTCGGCGGCGGCGGTCGCGGCGCATCTGTGCCTCGGCGCCACCGGCACCGACACCGGCGGCTCGATCCGCCAGCCGGCGGCCTTCACCGGCATCGTCGGCATCAAGCCGACCTACGGCCGCTGCTCGCGCTGGGGCATCGTGGCGTTTGCGTCTTCGCTCGATCAGGCCGGTCCGTTCGCGCGCACCGTGCGCGACGCCGCGATCCTGCTGCGCTCGATGGCCGGCCATGATCCGAAGGACACCACCTCGGTCGATCGCCCGGTGCCGGATTATGAGGCGGCGGTCGGCCGCTCGGTCAAGGGCATGCGCATCGGCATTCCGAAGGAATACCGCATCGACGGCATGCCGGCCGAGATCGAGAAGCTGTGGGCGCAAGGGGCGGAATGGCTGAAGGCGGCCGGGGCCGAACTGGTCGAGATTTCGCTGCCGCACACCACCTCGGCGCTGCCGACCTATTACATCGTCGCGCCGGCGGAGGCGTCCTCCAACCTGGCGCGCTATGATGGCGTGCGCTACGGCCTGCGTGTGCCCGGCGACAACATCGTCGAGATGTATGAGAATACCCGCGCCGCCGGCTTCGGCCCCGAGGTGCGCCGCCGCGTGATGATCGGTACCTATGTGCTGTCCGCCGGCTATTACGACGCCTATTATCTGCGCGCGCAGAAGGTGCGCACGCTGATCAAGCAGGATTTCGAGAACGTGTTTGCCGCGGGCGTCGACGCGGTGCTGACGCCGGCGACGCCGTCGGCGGCGTTCGGCATCGGCGAGAAGGCCGGCGCCGATCCGGTCGAGATGTACCTCAACGACGTGTTCACGGTGACGGTCAACATGGCCGGGCTGCCCGGGCTCGCGGTGCCGGCCGGCACCGATGCGCAAGGATTGCCGTTGGCGCTGCAACTCATCGGCCGGCCGTTCGAGGAGGAGACGCTGTTTTCGCTCGGCGAAACCATCGAGCAGGCCGCCGGCCGCCTGACCCCGGCGCGATGGTGGGCGTAGCGGCCAACATCCGCTGGCGGCGCGCAACGGCGTTAACCATGATGATCTTGCGGAAGCAAGGACATCGGAGTTTCAGTCGTCGTTTAACGACCTTCGGGCGATAACCGCCCGGACGGAGAGCGGTGCATCATGCGGTGGTCAGGATTTTTGGCGGCGGTTGTCGCTTGTTCGTGGCTCGCCGGCTGCGCGTCGGTCCACAACGAGCCGGTGAACGAGCCCGCCCACGGCAGCGTGGTCGATCAGCTTCACCTCGGCTTCAAGGAGGTCGCCGACGAGGACGACCTGCTGATCGGTCTCGCCTTCTCGGGCGGCGGCACCCGTGCCGCGGCGTTCTCCTTCGGCGTGTTGTCGGAGTTCGACCGCATTCCGGTGCCGCGGGGCAGCGACAAGCTGATCGACCGCCTCGATTTCATCTCCAGCGTGTCCGGCGGCTCGATCACCGCGGCTTATTACGGCTTGAAGAAGCGCGCGGCGCTGACCGACTTCCGCGAGCGGTTTCTGTTGCAGAACGCCGAGGAGGGCATCGAAACCCGCCTGTCGCTGGCGACCATGGGTCGGGCGCTGGGCGGCGGCATCAACGATTCCCATGGCTTTACCCAGTGGCTCGACCGCAACCTGTTTCATGGCGCGACCTATGGCGAGTTTCGCGCGGTCGGCCCGCCGCGGGTCTGGATCAACGCCTCCGACATCTACAACCGCGTGCCGTTCGTGTTCGGCGCGACCGCCTTCACCGCGATCTGCAGCGATCTGACCAAGTTTCCGCTATCCAACGCGGTCGCCGCCTCTGCCGCGGTGCCGGTTGCTTTCGCACCGATCGTGATCAAGGCTTATCCAGACACCTGCAACGATCCTTTGCCGCAGTGGATCCTGCGCTCCGCCGAGGATCGCAACGCCTCGCCGATGCTGCGCTCCTTCGCCAGCGCCATTCTGCGCTATCGCGAGGGCAAGGTGCCCTACATCAAGCTGCTCGACGGCGGACTGGTGGACAATTTCGGCTTGGCCGGCTTCACGATTTCCCGCGAGTCCTCGACCACCCCTTACGGTCCGCTGACGCCGCAGCAGGCGGTACGGCTGCGCCGCTCGCTGTTCCTGGTGGTCGATGCCAAGGAGGGACTGTCCGGCGATTGGGTGAGGACGGTCGAAGGCCCGACCGGCACCGACCTCGTCAGGGCGGCGATCGACACCACCATCGATGCCAGCGTCGGGGCGAGCTACGTCGCCTTCAAGCGCACGATGACGGACTGGCAGAACGCGCTGGTGAAGTGGCGCTGCGGCCTCTCGGTGGCCGATCGCCAACGCTACGGCGCGCCTCCCGGCTGGAACTGCCGGGATGTGAAGTTTTTCGTCGAACGCATCGGGTTCGACCAGTTCGAGCCGGCGCGCGCCGCCGAACTGGGGAAGGTGCCGACCCGCTTCCATCTGCCGGAGCGGCAGGTCGATCAGGTGATCGACGCGGGCCGCGACGCGGTGCGGCAGAGCCCTTCGCTGCGCGCCTTCCTCAACAGCCTGTAGGCGGCGTGTCCAGCCGGTCGGCGCTGTAGGAAGGGTGTAGGATGCCCCGATCCATAACGGCATGAGTTCGCCATGCTGCACGCCATCGTTGTTCTCCTGGTCTGCCAACTCGCGGGCGAGACACTCGCCCATGGTCTCGCCCTGCCGCTGCCCGGGCCGGTGATCGGCCTTGTGCTGCTGCTCGCCGCGCTGCTGCTGCGGCTGCCATTGCCCGAGGCGACCGCCGAGACCGCCGACGGATTGCTCAAGCATCTCTCGATGCTGTTCGTGCCGGCCGGCGTCGGCGTGGTGCAGCAGCTCGATCTCCTGGGGCAGGAGGGCGGGCGGCTGCTCGTCGTCATCCTGCTGTCCACGATCATCGCGCTCGCGGTGACGGCGGTGGTGTTCGCAGGCGTGGCGAAAGCCATGGGCCTGTCCGGCGAGGAAGGATCGGAGTCGGAGGCCGCCGAATGACGCGCTTTGTCGATCTCTGGGTCTATCTGTCCGGCACGCCGCTGTTGTGGCTGACCGTGACGATGGTCGCTTACGCGGCGGCGGACGCGATCTCGGCGGCGTTCAGGCGCAATCCGCTGGCCAACCCGGTGCTGCTGGCGGTGCTGATGGTATCGTGCCTGCTGCTGCTCTCGAACACGGCGTTCCCGGCCTATTTCGCCGGCGCGCAGTTCGTGCATTTTCTGCTCGGGCCGGCGACGGTGGCGCTGGCCGTGCCGCTCTACCGGCACCTGCCGCAGGTCAGGCGGGCGTTCGTGCCGATGATGCTGGCGCTGGTGGCCGGCTCGGTGGCGGCGATCGGCTCCGCGGTGCTGCTGGCGCGCGCCTTCGGGCTCGGCCTGCCGGCGACGCTGGCGCTGGCGCCGAAATCCTCGACCGCCGCCATCGCAATGGGCATTGGCGAGACGGTCGGCGCCGATCCGGCGCTGGTCGCCATGCTGACGATCATGACCGGGATCTGCGGCGCAGTGGTGGTGACGCCGCTGATGAATCTGCTGCGGCTCAGAAATTATGCGGCACGCGGCTTCGCCGCCGGGCTCGCGTCGCACGGCATCGGCACGGCGCGGGCCTTCCAGGTCAATTCGCTGGCCGGCACCTTCGCCGGCATCGCGCTCGGTCTGAATGGCCTGCTGACCGCCGTCCTGGTGCCGCTGTTGTTGCCTTTGCTGCTGAAATAACTAAAAAAGCCGCCATGACACAGACGCAGACATCGAAGCTCCTGAAGGGCGCGACCGGCGATTGGGAAATGGTGATCGGGCTGGAGGTCCACGCCCAGGTCACCTCGAACGCAAAGCTGTTTTCCGGTGCCTCGACCGCCTTCGGCGGCGATCCCAACGCCCACGTCTCGCTGGTGGACGCGGCAATGCCCGGCATGCTGCCGGTGATCAACGCCGAATGCGTGGCGCAGGCGGTGCGCACCGGTCTCGGACTGAAGGCCAGGATCAACCTGCGCTCGACCTTCGACCGCAAGAACTATTTTTACCCCGATCTGCCGCAGGGCTACCAGATCAGCCAGTACAAGTCGCCGATCGTCGGCGAGGGCGAGGTGACGGTCGATCTGCGCGATGGCGACAGTATCACCGTCGGTATCGAGCGGCTGCATCTGGAGCAGGACGCCGGCAAGTCGCTGCACGACCAGCACCCGACGATGTCGCTGGTGGATCTCAACCGCTCCGGCGTGGCGCTGATGGAGATCGTTTCCAAGCCGGATATCCGCTCGTCGGAGGAGGCGCGCGCCTACGTTACCAAGTTGCGCACCATTTTGCGCTACCTCGGCACCTGCGATGGCGACATGGAGAAGGGCAACCTGCGCGCCGACGTCAACGTCTCCGTGCGCCGTCCGGGCGAGCCGTTCGGGACCCGCTGCGAAATCAAGAACGTCAACTCGATCCGCTTCATCGGTCAGGCCATCGAATACGAGGCGCGCCGCCAGATCGGCGTGCTGGAGGATGGCGGGGTGATCGAACAGGAAACCCGGCTGTTCGATGCGGTGAAGGGCGAGACCCGCTCGATGCGCTCCAAAGAGGAGGCGCATGACTACCGCTATTTCCCCGACCCTGACCTGCTGCCGCTGGAACTGACGCAAGACTATGTCGACGACCTCGCGGCGGCGCTGCCGGAACTGCCGGACCAGAAGAAGGCGCGTTTCATCGCCGATTTCGGCCTGACGCCCTACGACGCCAGCGTTCTGGTCGGCGAGCGCGAGAGCGCCGACTTCTACGAGGCGGTGCTCGGCGCACTCGAGGACCGTGCCCGCGACGGCAAGCTAGCCGCCAACTGGGTGATCAACGAACTGTTCGGCCGCCTCAACAAGGAAGGCATGGAGATTGCCGCCTCGCCGGTGTCGGCAGCGCAGCTTGCGGCGATCGTCGGCCTGATCGGCGAAGGCACCATCTCCGGCAAGATCGCCAAGGACCTGTTCGAGATCGTCTGGAGCGAAGGCGGCGATCCGCGCGCGCTGGTCGAGGCGCGCGGCATGAAGCAGGTCACCGACATGGGCGCCATCGAGAAGGTGGTGGACGCGGTGATCGCCGCCAACCCCGACAAGGTGGCGCAGGCGAAGGCCAAGCCGACGATGATCGGCTGGTTTGTCGGGCAGGTGATGAAGGCGTCCGGCGGCAAGGCCAATCCGCAGGCGGTCAACGACCTGCTGAAAGACCGTCTCGGGCTTTAAGACATCGCTCGCCGATCGCCGCTCGCCGGCGCTTGGTGCTCCGAATCGCTCAGCGGTGATTCGCGTGAAAGCGCGCTTGGCGCATGCGCCGCCGTTGCGAGATGCGCACAGCGGCAAAAATATTTTCATTGCCAATTAATCCGAGCCGTCGTTAGCGGCATCGATTCGAGTAGCGAGGGCACCGCGAAGAGGCGCTGGTGAAAGCGCGCTTCCGTACGCCTCGCCTTTCATGTTGATGAGAAAAAACGGGCGCTTCTTGCAATCTTGACTTTCGCCGATGTAGATGCCGCGCGCGTTTTTCGTGGTCGGTTGCGAGGCCGATCGAAGTTGCCGTTGCGCGCGTGGGCGTTGCGCGAAGCCTTTGGCATCAACACTTCCTTAAGCGAGACGCTGTTTTTTTTAACCTATTGGTGTAAGCGAAAGAAAGTGCATTTCGATTCCCGGGTGCACTCATGCGATTGAGCCATCTCACGACGTAGGAGGGCAACATGGCCAAGAAAGCGAAGAAGGCGAAAGCCAAGACGGCGAAGAAAACCGTCAAGAAGGCGAAGTCCGCAGTGAAGAAGACTGCGAAGAAGACGAAGAAGGTTGCCAAGAAGGCTGCCAAGAAGAAGGCCGCCAAGAAGAAGTAAGTCACGGCGGGCGCATGGTCGCCAGAATGCGGCCGCCGCCGAGCATGGCGGCCGGCAATGGCACCCCGGGCCAATCGCTGCAACATGCGGACTGGCTCGACCGGAACCGTGCGTTCGATGGACGAGGGTGGCCTGCCCGGCTTCGCGCCTTGTGCGAGCCGAGGGACGCCCGGTGGAATTGCCGACCACGCGCTATCGGCAACGTCTTGACCACCGCAAGGATGGCCCGGCCTTCACGGCAGGGCGACGTCGGCGGCGAGCGGACGAAGAGGGTGTCGGCGAGACATCAGGTCAGGCGGCCAGCGGCCGTGCGGGGAGCGCGCTCCTCGCGTGCCGGTCTGGCGACGGGGGCGGTGGCTCTCGTCAGTCGCGCGGAGATGGATCCGCAACCTGCCGGCCTTCGGGCCCGGGTTTTGACCCTGACGTGATCACCGACACCCTCGTTTTGTTTTTAGAGTCTCCCCCGATCATATTGAAACGCCGTCATGGCCGGGCATAGCCCGTCGGAGACGGGCGTGAACGCCCTTTCGTCCCAGCCATCCACTCCCTCCCTTTATCCCTCCCCGCTTGCGGGGGGGGGGGGGGGGGGGGGGGAGGGTAGGGTGGCGGCGCTCTGGCCTCTTGTTTTTGACCCGTCTCGTGTTTGGATCTGGCCTGCCTCGGCCATCCTCCGCCCAGCCCCTTCATCAGCCCACCTGCCGCCCCGGGCAGAGCAGGCCCGGCGAGCATCGCGCCGGATTGACGAATGGCTGCGGTGGCGCTTCCGCCCTTCGCGCCGCCACACGGCCCTGCCCGAACCCGGCTGGCGGCGGTTTCGCGGGAATGGTTATCGCGCCGTCATCCGGCACGGTAAACCGAATTGCACCGTTTTCAAGAAGTGCCGATGGCGCAAGGGTTTTGGGCTCGTTTGCAATTCATTTGGCATGCCCCGTTCACACCTCGTTCATTGCGATGCTTAAACTGCCATTCAAAGTTGAGCGGTCATGATCACCCCATCACGCCGGCCCGAAAGAGACCTCCGACGAAGGGGCGTTTCGGGAAACAACCGGCGGAGGGGAAGGCAAAAAACGGAGACCCGGACAGGAGCCGCACGCGGCGCCGGGACCGTGATGACAGCGCCGGCAGGCGCTGGGACAGGGGACCGATCATGATGATGACGCAGGGACAAGCCGATCACCAGACCACGCTCCAGCCGCAGGCTGACGCCGACACGCTGTTCGACCTCGGCCTGATGTACGCGGCCGGGCGCGATGGCGAACCGGACCATTAGCCCATCTCGGAGATCGCCTGCCGGAATCGCAGCAAGGCGAGGCCGAACAGGGCCGTGCCGATGGCGGCAATGGCGACGAACTGCGGCCACACGACGTCGAGGCCCGCGCCACGAAAGAGGATGGCCTGGGCGAGCGTGACGTAGTGTGTCGTCGGCGCGGCCAGCATGATGGTCTGAACGAGCTGCGGCATGCTTTCGCGCGGCGTGGCGCCGCCCGACAGCATTTCCAGCGGCAGAATGACCAGAATGACGAGCAGGGCGAATTGCGGCATCGAGCGCGTCATAGTGGCGAGAAAGATGCCCATCGACGTCATCGCGAACAGGTGCAGCGCCGCGCCGGTGAGGAACAGCGCGACCGAGCCGTGAACAGGCACCGCGAGCAGTCCCTGCACGACGGCGATCAGGGCGAAGGCGGTGGCGCAGAGCACGACCAGGCCCATCGCCCAGATCTTGCCGGCCATGATCTCGAACGGCGTCACCGGCATCACCAGCAGGTGTTCGATCGTGCCGTGCTCGCGCTCGCGAATGAGCGCCGCGCCCGTCAGGATGATCGACAGCATGGTGACGTTGTTGATCACCTCGTTGATGGCGCCGAACCAGCCCTTGCTCAAGGTCG
The DNA here is from genome assembly GCA_003576765.1 of Pseudomonadota bacterium. Classification (GTDB taxonomy): domain Bacteria; phylum Pseudomonadota; class Alphaproteobacteria; order Rhizobiales; family Xanthobacteraceae; genus PRO6. The sequence continues at coordinate 32,448 of QEVP01000028.1, read as the reverse complement.
GGTTGAACCGCGCGCGTAGCGTCAGATCGACAGGTGCTGCGGCATTGCCGCGATAGCGCTGCACGAATGCGGCGACCTCACCGGCAACGATGGCTTGCACATACCCGCCGCCGGTGAACGCCTGACTCATGCGGGTCGCGTCGACGTTGAGCTGGATGTCCGGGCTGCGGCCGGCAAGCACGTCGCGCTGGAAATTCGGCGGGATGTCGAGGGAGAAGGTCGTGAGGCCCGCGTCCATCCGCCTGTCCATATCCTGCAGCGTGGTCAGCACCGGCGAGATGAAATAGGGCGGATAGAATGCGCTTGCGATGCGCGCGGACAGGGCGGATTGATCCTCATCGACGATATCGATCGGCGTCCTGTTGAGCGTTTCGGGCATGGCGGTCGCGGCGGTGTAGACCGCGACCGTAAAGGCAAAGCTGATCAGCACCATCATCAGGGGGTCGCGCAGCAGGCTGCGCAGCTCCTTGACGCCGAGATTTGCGATGTTGGCGATGTGCATCGCTCACGTCTCCTGCTTTTTCAGGAACATCACGCAAAGACCGATCAGGACCGGGATCGCCAGCACCAGCGGCACGAACGATGCCTGCATGTCGCCGAACCCCAGAGCCTTGGAGAACGTGCCGCGCGCGATCGTCACGAAATGCGTCGTCGGGTAGATTTGCCCGATCAGCGCGCCGAGGCCCTTGAGGGAGGATACCGGGTCGATCATCCCCGAATACTGCGCAGCGGGGATCATGGTCGCGATCGACGTGCCAAAAATGGCGGCGACCTGGCTGCGCATGAACGACGACATCAACAGTCCCATCGCGGTGGCGGCGATGACGTACAGCAACCCTCCGACAAGAAGCGCCGGCAGGCTTCCCTTCAGCGGCACCCCGAACAGCATGACGGCGAGGCACGCCAGCAGCAGAAAGTTGAACAGCGCGAGCACCACATAGGGAAGCTGCTTGCCGAGCAGAAACTCGAGCCGCGAGGTCGGCGTCACATAGAAATTGACGATCGTGCCAAGCTCCTTTTCCCGCACGATGCTGAGCGCCGTCAGCATGGCCGGAATGAGCAGCAGCAACAGCGGCATGACGCCGGGCACCATCGCTACCAGGCTTTTGACGTCGGGATTGTAGCGGTAGCGGATCACGACCTGGGCCGGGCTCGTCGCGCTGCTTGCGCTGTTCAGCCATTGCGCATGCAGAGCCTGGACGTAGCCTTGTACCGTTTCGGCCCGCATCGGCATCGCGCCATCGAACCATGCGCCGATCTCGACCTGCCGATTCCTCGCGACGTCGCGGCCGAAGCCGGGAGGGATTTCCAGCGCCAGTGTCAGTTCGCCGGACCGCATCCGGCGGTCGAGGTCGCTATAGTCGGTGATCGGCGGCCGTTCCGTGAAGTAGCGGGAGCCGGTCAGGTTGAAAACATAGTTCTGGCTTGTGGTGGTCTGGTCGCGATCCAGCACCGCAAACGACAGATCCTCGACGTCCATGCTGATGCCGTAGGCCATGATGACCATCAGGACGGCGCTGCCGACCAGCGCCAGCGTGGCGCGGATCGGATCGCGCCACAGTTCGAGCGCTTCGCGCCGGGCATAGCTGAACATCCGCTGTGGATCGAAAGCGCGGATGACTGAAGAGCGGTGCTCCGCTTGGGGAGGCAGCGTCGGCGATGCACCGCGCGTCGGAGCCGGATCGGCAGGGGCTTGCTCCATGGCCTGTTCCAGGGTGCGGACGAACGCGGTTTCGAGGTCCCCGGCGCCGTGGCTTGCAATCAATGCGGCCGGCGTATCGCTGACGAGAACCCGGCCGGCATGCATGAACGACACGCGGTCGCAGCGCTCCGCCTCGCTCATGAAGTGGGTCGAAATGAAGATCGTCACACCGTCGCGCCGCGACAGGTCGATCAGCGTTCGCCAGAAATTGTCGCGCGCAGTTGGATCGACGCCCGAGGTCGGCTCGTCGAGAATGAGGACCGCCGGCGCGTGGATCATCGCGACCGCAAGCGACAGCCGCTGACGCTGCCCGAGCGGCAGCGCGCCCGGCAGGTCGTCGATGATATCGGTCAGTTCGAAACGCTGCGCCACCTCGGCGATACGGAATGCGATCCGCTCCGCCGGCAGGTGGAACAGCCGCGCATGCAGCTCCAGATTCTGCCGCACCGTCAGCTCGGAATAGAGCGAGAACCCTTGCGACATATAGCCGACACGGCTGCGGGTCGCGAGATCGCGCGGGTCCACCCGCTGGCCGAACAGCCATGCCTCGCCTTCGCTCGGCGGCAACAGGCCGGTCAGCATTTTCATGGTCGTGGTCTTGCCGCAGCCGTTGGAACCGAGAAATCCAAAAATCTCGCCCTGGCGGATGCGGAAGCTGACGTGATCGACAGCGACGAAATCGCCGAAGCGCATGGTGAGGCCCTGCGCTTCGATGGCGATGGCGGTGCCGTCGTCCGGCCGCGGCGGCAGGGTGACCGCCCGATGGCCGCGCCGCTTGTCTTCCGGCAAGAGGGCAATGAACGCGGCTTCGAGCGAGGCCGTTCCCGTGTGCGACAGCAGGTCGGACACGGTGCCGGTCGAAAGCACCCGGCCGCCATCCATCGCGACCAGCCAATCGAAGCGGGCGGCCTCCTCGATGTAGGCCGTGGCGACGACCACGCTCATGCCCGGCCGGCTTGCGCGGATATCGTCGATCAGTTCCCAGAACTGCCGGCGGGACAGGGGATCGATGCCCGTCGTCGGCTCGTCGAGGATCATCAGGTCGGGGTCGTGCACCAGCGCGCAGCACAGTCCGAGCTTCTGCTTCATCCCGCCCGACAGTTTTCCGGCGGGACGGTCGAGGAACGGGGCAAGCCCCGTCTTCGTCACGAGCGTTGCGATGCGCCGCTCCCGTTCGGCGCGCGGCTGGCCGAACAGGCGGCCGAAGAAGTCGATGTTCTCGAATACCGAGAGCGTCGAATAGAGATTCTTTCCAAGGCCCTGCGGCATGTAGGCGATGCGCGGGCAGACGGCGCGGCGATGGGCGGCGGCCGCCATGTCGCCGCCGAGCACTTCGATCCGGCCCTCCTGCACCGCGCGGGCGCCGGCAACGAGCGACAGCAGGCTCGATTTGCCGACGCCATCCGGCCCGATCAGCCCGACGATGCGGCCTGCCGGGATATCGAGCGTCACGGCGTCGAGCGCGCGTGCCTTGCCGTATTGCAGGCCGATGTCGCGCAGACGTGCCACCACACTCGCGGCCGCTCGCTCGGTCATTGCAGCAGCTTGCCGTCGAGGTTCGCCGGCCACGGCGTTTCCGCACCGAGCCGCAGATAGGCCACCCCCGGCAGCCCGGTCTTCACCTGGCGGATGTGCTTCCTGAGCAGGTCCGGGTCGATCCTGGCCTTGATGCGGAACATCAGCTTCTGCCGTTCCTCGGTGGTCTCGACCGTCTTCGGCGTGAACTGCGCGACGTCGGCGACGAACGTGACCCGCGCCGGGATGATGACCTCGCGCGCGGCGTCGAGCACCAGCCGTGTCTCGGCTCCGATCGCAATCCGTCCGGCCACTTCGGTCGGCAGGAAGAAGGTCATGTAAACGTCGCTGAGATCGATGACGTTGAGCACCCGGCCGCCGGCGACGATCACCTCGCCGGGCTGGACCACGCGAAACTGCACGCGCCCGTCGCGCGGCGATTTCAGCGTGCTGTCGTCGATCTCGGCCTGGATGCGGTCGGTCGTGGCCTTGGCCGCCTCGACCGCCGCCGAGGCGTTGACGACCTGGGACTCGGCCGCGCTGATCGTGGAATCCGCGGCGGCCACCTGCGCTTCGGCGGCGCTCACGGCGGCCTTGGCGCCCTCGAAGCGGGCGCGGTCGTTGTCGAGCGTTTCGATCGAGGTGGCACCGCGCTGCGCAAGCTCGCTCGAGCGCTGGAAGCGCTTTTCGGCGGCGTCCAGCTCGGCCCGGCGCTGCGCAACCACGGCGAGCGCCGCCTGCCGCTCGGCCCGGCGCTGCACGACCTGCGTTTTGGCGGTATCGATGCCGATCATGGCCCGGCGCCATTGCGCCTCGGCCTCGCGCCGCTGTGCCTGCAGAACCTCGGTATCCATCTCGACCAGCGTCTGACCGGCAGTGACGAAATCACCCTCGCTGACCAGGATGTCCTTCACCCGGCCCGGCGTCCTGGTCGCGATGTCGATCTCGGTGGCCTCGATACGGCCGTTCGCGCTGACGATGTTCGGGGGAAGCGACTGCGGCTTGAACCGCTGCCAGCCGGCATAGCCGGCCGCCGCGATCAGGAGAACGATCGCAATCCGGATAATCCATCTGGTCGACTGGGCCATGGGTTTTGTATCTTCGAATTGCAGGGATGAACTGCGGCCCGGAAGCCGCCACAATCGAAAACAGCCTTCGCTCTGGCGCGCGTGGATTTGCCTTAGAGGCTGGCCGGCCCGGCAGGGTTGATCTGACGCAACATGCGGCAATAAAACACCGTAGACCTTCGCCGTTGCCGGATGTGCCTCGCAAGGTCACGCGGCGGCGCCGCGCATGTTGAGGGGGCCGAGGGGGGTCATGGCTGGTTCTGCAAATCGCACAGTGCTGGGGGACATCGGCGGCACCAATGCCCGCTTCGCTCTCGTTACCGACGGCGAGATCGGCCTGGTCGAGACATTGGCGGTCGCCGGCTATCCGGACTTCGAGGAGGCGTTGGCCGCGTTCCTCGCTCATCACCGGGATGAAACGCCGGTCTCCGGTGCCATGTTCGCCGTCGCGGGGGCCGTCGCGGCCAATCGCAGCATGCTGACGAACAGCGGCTGGATCATCGATGCCGCCCGGTTGAAAGACAGGTTCGGTCTCCAAAGCGCGCGCGTCGTCAACGATTTTGAGGCGGTCGCATGGTCGCTGCCGCATCTTTTGCCCCGCGATCTGTTTGCGATCGGAGGGGGCGGGCAGGTGGCAGATGCGCCCGCGGTCGTGTTCGGGCCGGGAACCGGTCTCGGGCTGGCCTGTCTTGTGCCGCGCGCTGGCGATTTCTTCGTCGTCACGACGGAGGCGGGCCACGCCACGCTTCCGGGCGCCGATGCGCGCGAGGATGCCGTCATCGCCCATTTGCGCGAGCGCTTCGGCCACGTCTCCGTGGAGCGCGTGTTGTCCGGGCCGGGGCTGGCCAATCTCTATCGGGCGCTTGCCGCCGTCGACGGTCTTTCCGTGCCTCCGCGCGATCCGGGCGAGATCACCGTGGCGGCGCTTCGCGGGACCTGTCCGACCAGCCGGGAAGCTGTCGATATGTTCTGCGCCATGCTGGGCACCGTCGCCGGAAATGTCGCGCTGACGTTCGGAGCGCGGGGCGGCGTCTATATCGGCGGCGGCATTGCTCCCCGGCTCAGCACGTATCTGGCTGGCTCGCAGTTCCGCGCGCGGTTCGAAGCCAAGGGGCGTTTCCGTGCTTACGTCGCCGCCATCTCGTCCTGCGTGATCATGCACCCCGATCCGGCCTTCATCGGATTGCAGCGGATGGCGGAGCAGGAGTTCAAGCGCTGACCGCCTAGACCGATATGATTACTTTCAGCGCGCGGGTTTTTGCCGCGTCGGTGAAGGTCTGATAGGCGTCCATGATCCGGTCGAAGCTGAAGCGATGCGTGATCAGCCGCAGCGGATCGATTTTTTTCGCCTGTACGGTTTTCAGAAGCATCGGCGTGGTCACGGTATCGACCAGCCGCGTCGTGATCGCAATGTTCTGCGCCCACAGCCTTTCGAGGTGCAGATCGACCTTGTGGCCGTGAACACCGACGTTGGCGATGACGCCGCCGGCGGCGACGATATTCTGACAAAGCACAAACGTGTCCGGCACCCCGACGGCCTCGATGGCGGTATCCACGCCAAGGCCGCCGGTCAGCGATTTCACCTTTTCGGCTGCTTTTTCATTCGTGCTGTTGATAGTGTCGGTGGCCCCGAAGGCGCGCGCCACCTCAAGGCGATTGTCGTCGAGGTCGATCATGATGATTTGCGCCGGAGAGTAGAACTGCGCCGTCAGCAGCGCCGCTAGCCCAATGGGACCCGAGCCGACGATGGCGACGGTCGATCCGGGCGCGATCTTGCCGTTCAGCACGCCGCATTCGAAGCCGGTGGGCAGGATGTCGCTCAACATGACCAGCGCGTCCTCCTCGATGCCATCGGGAATCCGATAGAGGCTGGTGTCGGCGTGCGGGGTGCGGACATACTCGGCCTGCGTGCCGTCGATCTCGTTTCCGAGAATCCATCCGCCGGTGGTGCAGTGGGAGTACATGCCACGGCGGCAATAGTCGCACTTGCCGCAGGACGAGATGCAGGAAATCAGGACGCGGTCGCCCGGCTTGAAGCCCGTGACCGCCGCCCCCACGGAGTCGACGATGCCGACCCCTTCGTGTCCGAGGACGCGCCCCGGCGTGCAGGTGGGGACGTCACCCTTGAGGATGTGCAGGTCGGTGCCGCAGATCGTCGTCTTGACGATTCTCACGACGGCATCTCCGGGCGACTGGATGATGGGCTTGTCGCGTTCCTCGACGGCTTTTTGCCCGGGACCGAGATAGACCAGCGCTCGCATGGTGTCCTCCTGACATCGCCCCCTCGTTCATTCAAACCATGACCGGTCCGTTGCGGCCTTGATCTATCGCAACAGCCGCAGTCAGGGCGCGTAACCGTGACGGCCAGTTATCGAGGCCGGAGAGGGCAGGGGGCGGCTATCAGGATCGGCTGCCCGGTCAGACGGAACCGGGCGCGCCCAACTCATGAGCGGCGGCGGACTGCGCCTGGCTGCAAATGACGTTCGGCAGCGCTTGCGCGTGGTGGATGCCGGACACGCAGCACCAGTTCGTGCCGGCCATCATCAGAATGCCGATGACCGCCGAGGTGCCCGTGAGTTTTGCAAGCCACCCCGCCTTGCCTTCTTGCCGGGGCTGAGCCGCCGCGCCGGAGACTTTCTCCGCGAAGGAGTCAAAGAACTGGCTGGCGAGTTTTTTGGCCGTCGAATCGATCAGCCGGCCGCCGAGTTGCGCGATCTTGCCGCCGACCTGGGCTTCGACGGTGTAGTGCAGGATGGTGACATCATCGCTTTCCGCCTCCAGCCGCACGACGGCCCCGCCTTTGGCGAATCCCGCGACGCCACCGGAGCCTTCGCCGGAAATCCGATAGCCGTTCGGCGCATCGATCTCCGACAGCGTCACCTTGCCGCCGAAGCTCGCTTTCACCGGGCCGACCTTGAGGACAACCGTTGAGATCATCTCATTCGGTGCCGTCATGTCGAGGGTTTGACAGCCGGGAATGCAGGCTTTCAACACCTCGGGATCGTTGAGGGCGGCCCACACCTTGTCCTGCGACGCGGGAATCCGTTGGCTGTCGTTCATCTGCATGGTGCGATCCTCAGTGGTCCGAAGGGGAGGCCGGATTGCGCTGGCCGCGCCGGCGTTCGGCCGTGATTTCGGCCAGGATCGACATCGCGATTTCTTCCGGTGTGATGGCGCCGAGATCGAGGCCGGCCGGCGCCTTGATGCGATCGAGCGCCGTCGCCGCGATGCCGGCGCCGATCAGCTTGTCGCGCAGCGCCGCCATCTTGCGGCTGCTACCGACAAAGGCATGGTAAGCGGCGTCGATGGTCAGCGCGGCCTTCAGTGCCGCCTCGTCGCCCTTGCCTTGAGTCGAGACGACGACGAAGCGCTTCGCTTCGTTGAGGTAGCCGGGCTCGAAACCGTCGACGCGCACATCGGCGTCGGGCGTGTCGACAAAATCGGACGATGGCGCCGCGATCGTCACATGATAGCCCAGCGCCCGCGCCTGCGTCGCAAGCGACAGGGCCACCGGGCTGGCGCCGAGAATAACCAGCGAGGGGTGAGGCAAGACCGGCTCCACGAAGATGTCCATGGTGCCCTTGCTCGGGCACATGTTGTTGGCAAAGCGGATGCCGTCGCGGCTTTCGCCCGGCCTGACCCCGAGTTCGGCCAGCAAGTTCTCCGGTTGCACCGAGATCATGCGCGGCTCGCCGTCGCTCAAGGCCTCCCGTGCTGCCTTGAGCACCGCGCCGCGCGCGCAGCCGCCGCCGATCCAGCCGGCAACGATGGTGCCATCGGGGCGGATCACCGCCTTGGCGCCGGCCTTGGCGGCGGTCACCGAGACGGTGCGAACCACGGTGGCGAGCGCGAACGGCTGCTCGGCCGCCTTCAGTTGCGCAACGAGATCGATCACTTCGACGTGCGCGGTCATGATCGCCTCCTACAATCTCGCCAGATACGGCTCCAGCGCCTGCAAGCTCCTCAGCGTATGCGCCGGCGCGTAGAGATCGATGTGCGGCAGCGCCGCCTTGATGCCGGCGGCGTCCGGCGTGTAGCCCTCCCAGCCCATCATCGGATTGAGCCAGACGATGCGGCGGCAGCGTTTGGCGAGTTGCGCCATCTCGCGGCCGAGCAGCTTTGCATCGCCGGTTTCGTAGCCGTCGGAGACGATCATCACGCAGGTGCGCGAATGGATGACGCGTGCAGCATGCCAGCGGTTGAAGGTCTGCAAGGAAAGCCCGATGCGGGTGCCGCCGCCGGCGCCTTGCGCCATCATCGCGAGGCGATCGAGCGCGCGCGCCGGGTTGCGTTCGGCCATTGCGTCCGACACATGCGCGAGCTGAGTGTGAAACAGGAACGCCTCGGCCTCGCGAAACTCGTCGAGCACACCGTGGATGAAACGGACGAACACGCCAGTGTACAGACTCATCGAACCGGAGGCGTCGAGTAGCACCACGAGCCGCAGCGGCTTGTCCTTGCGCCGCCGCCGCATCAGTTCGATCGGCACGCCGCCGCGGCTGATGTTGGCATGGATGGTGCGGCGAAGATCGAGTTGGGGCCCGCGATGGCGCGCGAGATTGCGGCGCGTCAGCCGCGTGCGCATGGCCTTGGCAAGCCGCGCCGCTGCCGCGTGCGCCTGCGCGACCTGCTCGGGATCGTTGAGCTTGCGGAAATCGACGTCGGCGAGGTTTTCGGCCTGTGAAGCGCCTTCCATGCGCCCCTCGCCGCCGCTCTCGGGCGCATCGTCGAGCGAGGGCGCCTGGTCGAGCGCCTGCGTGCCGCCATGCTCCGCGCGACCGTCCCGCAAGCTCTTGAGCGAGGGGCTGTCGGCCGGCTTCTGTGCGCCGGCGATCATCGACCGAGACCGTACCCGCTTGCCGAGCCAGAAGGCGTCAAAGATGCCGTCGAACCTGTCCCACTCCGCCTTGCGGCTCGAGAACAGGTGCTTGAACGCCGAGCGCAACAGCGCTGGATGGCTGGCATGGCCTGAGGCGATCAGCGTTGCCGCATCCTCGCCTTCGCCCGGGCCGACCGCAAAACCGTTGTCGCGCAGCGTGGCGAGAAAGCCGGCAAGCCGCAGCGCGATCAGGCTGTCCGGGTCGCCGCCGGAGTTCTCGACGCGGAATGGCGCGTGCGCGCTCACGCCACCTTCCCCAACAGTCTTGCGGTGACTTCAGGTGTCAAACGGGCCTTGTCCTCGCGGGTTTTGAGCAGGCACATGAGCGTTTCCTGAACGATCTCCGGCGCGTCGTGCAGGTCGCGCACATCGAGACCGACCAGTGCCGCCGCCCAGTCCAGCGTTTCGGCGACGCCCGGCACCTTGCGCAGGTCTTCCTTGCGGATGCTGTCCACCATCTGTGCGATCTGCACGGCAAGGGAGGTGCCGATGCCGCCGATGCGCGCCAGGATGATGCGCGCCTCGCGGTCCACCTCGGGGTAATCGACATAATGGTAGAGGCAGCGGCGGCGCAGCGCGTCGGACAGTTCGCGCGTGCCGTTCGAGGTCAGCACGACATAGGGGATCGAGGTCGCCACGATCGTGCCAAGCTCGGGGATCGATACCTGGAAATCGGACAGCAGTTCGAGCAGAAAGGCTTCGAACTCGTCGTCGGCGCGGTCGATCTCGTCGATCAGCAGCACCGGCGGTGCGCCGCGCCGGATCGCGGCGAGCAGCGGCCGTTCCAGCAGGTACTTTTCCGAAAAGATGCGATCCTCGATATCCGCGCCGCTCTGGCCCTGATGCGCCTGGATGGCCAGGAGCTGGCGCTGGTAATTCCACTCGTAGAGCGCCGCCGGCTGGTCGAGGCCCTCGTAGCATTGCAGCCGGATCAGTTCGGTCTCGTATAGTGCGGCCAGCGCCTTCGCCACCTCGGTTTTGCCGACGCCCGCCTCGCCTTCGAGCAGCAGCGGGCGCCGCAGCATCTGCATCAGCGCGAGTGCCGTCGCAAGCTCCCCGTCGGCGATATAGCCGACGGCGGCCAGACGTTCGGCGATCTCGTCCCGTGTCATGGTCACGCGGCCGCCGGCTCCCTGATGAGGCCCAGGTCCTTCGCGGCTTGCCAATTGCGCCAGAAGTCGTGCGGCATCTGGATATGGACGCTGCCGAGGAACGAGAAGGCGTCGTTGACGGCATTGGAAAACGCCGGCACGCCGCCGACATTCGGGCTTTCGCCGACGCCCTTGGCGCCGATCGGATGATGCGGCGACGGCGTCACCGTGAAGTCGGTTTCCCAGTGCGGCGTCTCCACGGCGGTCGGCAGGAAGAAATCCATGAACGAGCCGCCGAGCACGTTGCCTGCCTCGTCGTAGTGAATTTCCTGCCCCATCGCGATGGCGAAAGCCTCGGTCAGGCCGCCATGCACCTGACCCTCGATGATCATCGGGTTGATGCGGGTGCCGCAGTCGTCGAGCGCGTAGAAGCGCCGCACCTTGTAGACGCCGGTATCGACGTCGATGTCCATCACGCAGATATAGGCGCCGAACGGGTAGGTCATGTTCGGCGGATCGTAGTAGCTCACCGCCTCAAGCCCCGGCTCCATGCCCGGCGGCGGCGAGTTGTAGGCCAGCCAGCAGATATCCTTCATGCCGAGAAATTTTTCCGGCAGACCCTTCACCCGGAAGCCGTCGATATCCCATTCGAGGTCGTCCTCGTGGACTTCGAGCTTGTAGGCGGCGATCATCTGCGCCTTGGCCTTGATCTTGCGCGCGGCCATGGCAATCGCCGCTCCGGCCACCGGCGTCGAGCGCGAGCCGTAGGTGCCGAGCCCGTAAGGGGCGGTGTCGGTGTTGCCTTCCTCGACCATGATGTTGTCGGCGGGAATGCCGATCTCGGTGGCGATGATCTGCGCCCATGTGGTCTCGTGGCCCTGGCCCTGGCTCTTGGTGCCCATGCGTGCGATTCCGGCACCGGTCGGGTGCAGGCGGATTTCGCAGGAGTCGAACATGGCGATGCCGAGGATGTCGCAGTTCTTCGATGGGCCGGCGCCAACGATCTCGGTGAAGAACGACACGCCGATGCCCATGATCTCGCGCGTCTCGCCGCGCTTGAACGCTTCGCGTCTGGCCGCCTGTTCGCGGCGCAGGCCGGCGTAGTCCACCGTCTCCATCGCCTTTGTCATGGCGGTGTGATAGTCGCCGGAATCGTATTCCCAGCCGAGCGCCGAGTGATACGGAAACTGCTCCGGCCGGACGAAATTCTTCAGCCGCAGTTCGGCCGGGTCCATGTTCAGCTTCTGCGCCAGAATATCCATCCCACGCTCGATGCAGTAGGCGGCTTCCGTGACGCGGAACGAACAGCGGTAGGCGACGCCGCCCGGCGCCTTGTTGGTATAGACGCCATCGACGGCGAGATGGGCGGTCGGGAAGTCGTAAGAGCCGGTGACGATGTTGAAGAATCCCGCCGGCCATTTCGACGGGTCGGCACAGGCGTCGAACGCGCCGTGGTCGGCCAGCACATGCACGCGCAGGCCGGTCACCTTGCCCTCCTTCGTGGCCGCGATTTCCGTGGTCATGTGGTAATCGCGGGCAAAGGAAGTGGTGGTCAGGTTCTCCATGCGGTCTTCGACCCACTTCACCGGTTTGCCGGTGACGATGGAGGCGACGGCGGCGCAGATGTAGCCCGGATAGGCGCCGACCTTGTTACCGAAGCCGCCGCCGATATCGGGCGAGATCACATGGATCTTCTGTTCCGGCAGCTTTGCGATCAGCGCCACCACCGTGCGGATGACGTGCGGGGCCTGAAAGGTGCCCCAGATGGTCAGTTCGCCCTTGATCTTGTCGAACGAGCAGACGCACTGGCAGGTTTCGAGCGGGGAGGGGTGCACGCGCTGATAGGAGATCAGTTCCTTGATCGTCACCTCCGCCTTCCTGAATGCGACGTCGGTCAAGTCCTTGTCGCCGACCGTCCATTCGAAGATGTGGTTATAGTGCTTGCGCGGGCCATGCGCGCCATCGCTCTTGTCCTTGATGTCCTCGCGCAGCACCGGCGCATCCGGCGCCATCGCCTTGAACGGATCGACCAGCGGCGGCAGCGGCTCGTACTCGACCTCGACGGCGTTGATGCCGTCGTCGGCGGCGTAGCGATCGGTGGCGACGACGAAGGCCACCTCCTGATTCTGGAACAACACCTTGCCGTCGGCCAGCACCATCTGCACGTCGCCGGCCAGCGTCGGCATCCAGGCGAGGTTGACGGTCTTCAGCGTCTCGGCGGTGATGACCGCGAGCACGCCGGGTACTTTCAGCGCCGCCTCGGTGTTGATGGCTTTCACGCGTGCATGCGCGTGCGGCGAGCGCACGAAGTCGCCGTGCAGCATGCCGGGCAGCTTGACGTCATCGACGTAGTTGCCCTTGCCTTGCGTAAAGCGGATGTCCTCGACGCGCTTCCTTTTGCAGCCCATGCCTTCAAGGCGGGCCTCGCGTTCTTCCCGCGTGGGAGTCATATCGTTCATTCCGCGGCCTCCTTGAATTCAACGCCATTCTGCTTGGCGGCGGCGTACTGGATCGCCTTGACGATGTTCTGATAGCCGGTGCAGCGGCACAGGTTGCCGGCGATGCCGGCGCGGATATCCTCCTCGGTCGGGCTGGGATTTTCCTGCAACAACCGGTGGGCGCGCACGATCATGCCCGGCGTGCAGTAGCCGCACTGCAGGCCGTGCATCATGCGAAAGCCTTCCTGTAGCGCCGACAGCGTGCCATCGGCGTTCGCCATGCCCTCGATCGTGGTGATCTCGGCGCCCTCGGCCTGCACCGCGAACACCGTGCAGCTTTTCACCGACATGCCGTTGAGATCGACAGTGCAGGCGCCGCAATGAGTGGTGTCGCAGCCGATATGGGTGCCGGTCATCTGCAAATTCTCGCGGATGAAATGTACGAGCAACGTGCGCGGCTCGACGAGGCCCTCGACCTGTGCGCCGTTGACGGTCATGGTGACGTGGGTTTTTGCCATGGCTCTCTCCGATCAACTGGCGCGGGCCGCGGCGCGCTTCAGCGCCCGCTGCACCATGATGCCGCCGACGTGGCGGCGGTAGTCCGGCGAGCCGCGGCCATCGGCCGCCGGCTGCATGATGGCCATCGCGGCGGCTGCTGCGCGTTGCAGCGAGGCGTCATCGAGGTCGGTGCCGATCACGGCTTGCGCGGCCGCGTCGGCAAGGAGTGGCACCTCGGCAAGGTTGGTCAGGCCGATGCGGCAGGTCGCCACCCGCCCGCCAGCCATCGTCAGCACGACGGCCGCGGCGGCGGTGGCGTAATCGCCGACCTTGCGCTTGAGTTTTTCGTAGGCAAAACCGTGGCCGGCCGGCGGCACAGGGATGACGACTGCGGTCAGAAGCTCGCCGGGCTCCAGCGCGGTGAAATAGGCGCCCTGATAGAACTCCGCGGCCGGGACCTCGCGGGCGCCGCCTTCGCCTTCCAGCCGGTAATTGGCGCCCAGCGCCATCATCACTGCCGGCATGTCGTTACCGGGGTCGCCGTTGGCGACGTTGCCGCCAATGGTCCCCAGGTAGCGCACCTGCGGATCGGCGATCAGTCTTGATGCTTCTTGCAGCACCGGCAGCGCTTCGGCGATGGGGGCGGAGGCCAGCAGGTCGTGCTGGGTGGTGGTGGCGCCGATGACGATATGATCGCCGTCGCGGCGGATCCCCTTGAGTGCGCCGATACCGCCGAGGTCGATGAGGTGCGCCGGCGTGGCAAGCCGCAGCTTCATCATCGGGATCAGGCTGTGGCCGCCGGCAAGCGCGCGTGCATCCTCGCCCAGCGTCGCCATCAAGTGGACCGCTTCGGCAAGGCTCGCCGGCCGATGATAGTCAAACTGGCCAGGAATCATCGTGTCCTCCCTCGTTCTTCGGCATCCTGAAATACCTTTGGCGGCTGGCGCCTTCGGCACATGAGTGAATGCACACTTGAGGGAATGGATGGCTTCGCGGCCCGATGTAAGCAAGACAGCGCGGGGCGGTGCGGTCACGAGGCGCGGGAATTCGCACCAAACGCGCATCTGCCCGCACGAAATGCGTCAGCAGCGCTGACTTACCGCGGGGCCCTGGAGTGGAGCAGGGCGCCGGACGAGGCCGAGGCGGGCTCTGACCTCGGCGATCCGTGCGCGGCTCACGGGAATGCGGTGCGGCTCGGCGCCGTCCAGCTCGATGATCGCGCCGTCGCCTTCGCGGCGCACAAACGTGATGTGGCGGATGGCGACGATATGGCTGCGGTGAACCCGCAGGAACAAAGCGGGGTCGAGCTGCGCCTCGGCTTCGGAAATCGACCACGGGCACATCCGCTCGCGGGTGCCGTCGTGGACATGGGTATAATGTGCGTCGGCACGGATGCTGCGCACGTCCGTGGCTTCGATGAAATGCGTGCCGTCGGCACCTGCAACCGGCAGTCGCGGCGCCGGCTGAGGCCGCGGCTGCCCGAGCCCCCCGAGCGGCAGACCGCCGAGCGATGAGACGTTTGGCTGGGCGGCCATCGGGCTGACCGCATCGGCCTTGCCGGCGATGGCGACTTCAATGCCGTACGTGTCGGCATCGGCTGCGGCAGGACCGGCAGCCGTCACAGCGCGCGGGTGTCGATCCGGAACCAGCGAGAGCAGGAAGCCGGCGGCAACGACGAAGCAGAACAGCGCCACGATCAGCGCCAGCATTTGCTGCGATGCAACGAGGCCGCCCAGATCGTGATGGGCCGCATCGGACATTCCGGGCATGAAGTGCGTGCCGGCCATCGCCGTGTAGTGCATGCCCGAGACCGCGATGCCGAACGCGGTTGCGCTGAAGATGAGTTGTGCGCCATGCTGCCCCGCAAGGAACACGCGCAGGCCGCCATAGGCGGCGCCGATCGCGATCAGCACCGAAAGCGCGATGAAGAGCGGATCGTGGTGCATCTCGAACGGCCCCGACAGGCCGTGCATGCCGACATAATGCATGCTCGAAATGCCGACGCCGAGCAGCGTCGCGGCGCTGGCGAGCCGCTGCCATGACGGCAGGCCGATGCTGACGAGGAACAGCGACACCCCCACCACCAGCACGCAGATGAGAAACGATACGATCGTCGGCAGGACGAGGTAGACGGCGCCGGCCGGCAGGGGAGCCGCCAGCATGCCGATGAAATGCATGGTCCAGATGCCGATGGCGAGAAATGCCGCGGCGCCTGCGAGCAGCACGCGATAGTTTGCATCGAGCCGCCCACGGATGCGCGCGGCGAGCGCAAATCCGGTGTAGCCGCCAAGAATCGCAACCGCCACGGACAGGGCGACCAGATAGAGATCGTGTCCTTCGAACATGACCTTTCGGCGCGCCTGTCTCCACGGGCGCGCCTCCTCCAAAGAATGACTCTAATCTGTTTCTCGACGGGATGACAACGGGGCGCGAGGCCACGCTGCCCCGCCGGAGAATGAGCCGGCGGGGCAGGCCTCCTGCGCCACCGCCGGGTCTGCCAGCACACGCTGCGCGCCGAAGCGGTCGAGCGTGATCGGCGCCCGAAGGACTGAACGGACGCCGCCACCCGATTGCATTCCTCTATCGGTGTTCGCCGGGCATGGGTCAGCCCTGCGGGGGCTTCCAGCCAGCCGGAGGAATGACGTTGACCATCCACGGGATGCCGAATTTGTCGATGAGGGCGCCGAAGCCGGGCGACCAGAACGTTTCGCCGAACGGCATGACCGCCTTGCCGCCGTCCGACAGTTGATCGAACCAGCGTTGGGCCTCGGCCTTGTCGTTGGTGTGCAGGGTGACGTCGAAGCCGTTCTTGGGCTTGTCGATATTGCGGGCCCAGCCGACGTCCATGTCGGCGCCCATCAACGCCTGATCGCCGACCTCGAGCCAGCAGTGCATCAGCCACGTTTTGTACTTGTCGTCGGTGATCGGCATGCCCGGCGGGGCGTCGCCATAAGGCATGGCGGCGGTAATCTTTCCGCCCAGCACTTTGGCGTAGAACTCGAATGCCTCGCGGCACTGACCCTGGAAGCTCAGGCTGGTCACGATCTTCATGGCGAACTCCTTGTTGACCCGTCGCTCTCGGTTCGGGTGCAGGTTGACGGTCTCCCATTACGTTGATATCAACGTAAAGACCTGGTGGATGTCAACCCTTCAAATGCGCCCGGATGCCGACCTCACCTTCAAAACCACGCTGCTGGTGCGTGATGCGTGCCTGTGCCTGCACGCACAGCGGGCGGCGCGCGCGCTGGCGCGCCGTTTCGATGTCGCGCTGAAGCCTGTCGGTATCACCAGCGGGCAGTTCTCGCTTCTGATGTCGCTCAATCGGCCGGAACCACCTCATCTCGGCAGTGTGGCGGCCCTGCTGGCAATGGACAGGACGACCCTGACGGCCAACCTGAAGCCGCTGGAACGTCGCCGTCTCGTCAAGACGGCCGTCGATCCGGCGGACAAGCGTGCCCGCCTGCTGCGACTGACGCCCGCCGGTCGGGCGGTTCTGACGAAGGCGATGCCGATCTGGCGGCATCTCCATGCCGCCATTGAAAAGGACCTGTCAGACCCTGATCGTCTACGCTCCGAACTGAAACTTCTTTCGGCGTGAGGCGGGCCAGAGTCTTTCGCTGTTCACGCGAAAGACCATGAGGGCAGGGCGGTTGCCGCAGGACGTAAGGCACTGCTATCGCTCGTCTTGAGAGTCGATCCACCCGCTACGATTTTCAAATTAGACTAAGAACAATTTGATTGTCGCGATGCGTGAAGCGGCAACAGAATTTACAATCTATCAAAACATATACTTGGAATATTGCTTCAAGAGACCTCGGCCTCTACAGCAAAACCATGCGCTGTTCAAAGCGCCGGAAGCGAACGAACGCTGTCGCAAGCAACGTTCGACACGGATTTCGCTTGGAGGCTGATGCGCTATCGACGCAGCGCTGGCTGAGTGGGGAATGGCCGCGCGACAGGCGGTCAGGGGTAAGCTGATGGTCGCCATCCGTTTGGGACTACTCGCGTCGGGGCTGTGCGGGGACTCGATCCCTGCCCCGTTCGCTTTCAGAAAAGCCGCGGACTTCGCCGTCTCGCCCAAACCTCATCGAGCCATATCTCGCGGCGGGGCGGGGCTTTTCCTCGAAGCAAGAGGGAAATGATAATGGCGTCCGCTTTTCTGATGATCATCCTCACCTTGACCAGCGGCGCTCAGTTGTCGGCCGCCTTCGTCAACACCCCGACGCTAGAGGACTGCGAGAAGCGCGCCACCGTCGTGCGCGGCATCCTCGAGAAAGGCGATATCGAGATCAAGCAGATGATCTGCCGCTCGTCGGACGTTCAGTTCGAATCCTTCGTCCACGGAAGCGGGGACGATGCCGAGCGCTATTCTTACGTCATTTCCTTCGATGACAACAACGCAACGGTTGCGCCTGTCGCCTCCTGCGAGGCGGCGGGCGTAGCCGGCGAGGGACGCTATTGCGCGACGTCGGCCCAGAAGTTGCTTCCGCGAACGCAGTAGCCGCTGACGGGTCAACAAAATCGACGCATCGATATGCCGTGGGCGACGTCCCCGCGTGCAACGACAGGTCTGGAGAGCGAAGATCATGAACAACGCGACCATCGTCATCAGCCGGAAGGTGCAGGACAGTTCGCGCCGGACCATTCTTAAAGCCGCGACCCTTGCGCTGCTGCTGTCGGCAGCGCCCGCCGCCCTCGATGTCGCGCATGCGCAGCAGGGCGGCACAACCTGGCTTGACGAGATCACCGTTGTCGGCACGAGAACCGAGCTTTCGGTGCAGGACAACCCGGCCTCCGTGTCGGTCATCGGCCAGGACAAGCTGCAACGCCAGCCGCCGGAAAGCATCGCCGAAATGCTGCGCGACGTGCCGGGCGTCGAGGTCATCGATTCGTCGGCGGCCGGCATGAAGCGCATCCGCATCCGCGGCGAATCCTCGCGGCGGGTCACCATTCTGGTGGACGGCCAGGAGATCACCGACCACAGCACCTACGGCACGCCGATCCTCGTCGATCCGTCCAATGTCGAGCGGATCGATGTCGTGCGCGGCCCGGCGTCCGTATTGTATGGCGCCAAGGCGATCGGCGGCGTCGTCAACATCATCACCAAGCGCGGTGCGCCCAAGCCGCTCCAGCTCGAAATGGGTGGTGCCTATTATTCCGGCACTGCCGGCTGGCAGGGCTGGGCTGCTGCCTCCGGCACGGTGGGGCAGTTCGATTATCGGCTGTCCGGCGGGTTCAGCGATCACGGCGACCGCAGGGTCCCGGTCGGGCAATACACGTCCACCGGGCGGCTCGACGGAACGTCCTACAGCAACGACAACCTGTCCGCGCATCTGGGCTATACCTTCGGCGAGCAAGGCAACCACTACATCGCGCTCAAGGCCGAACAGCATCGGCTCAAAACCGAAAGCTGGACCGACCCGGCGACCCTCACTTATCCGATCACCCGCTTCAACATCGATTTGCCCAAGCGCGACCTGCGCAAGGTCGGCGTCTATTATGACGGCAAGGATCTGAGCCCGGTGGTGCGCAAGGTCCATGTCGATGCCTACTACCAGACCGTGGACCGCTTGTTCCGCAACGAAGTGGGGATGAACCCCACGCCGCCTATCACGGTCGGCGTGGTCTCGACCTCGGACGACCGAAACGTCAACTACGGCGGCACGGCCCAGGTCGATCTCCAGTTCCATCCCGACCATTATACGATCGCGGGATTGAACTACCTGACCGACAACCTCCTGACCGACAAGACATCGACGACCACCACGACGATAAGGCCGCGACCGCCGATGGCAACGTTTACATCGACCTTCGACGATGCGTCGATCAATACGACGTCCGCCTTCGTCCAGGATCAATGGTCGTTCGCGGAGAATTTCAAGCTCATCGCCGGCCTGCGCTACTATCACACCGAGACGGTTCTCAACCGCACCACCAATCCGGCGCGTACTGGCCTCGGAAGTGGCAACGACGATCGTGTTGTCACCTCGGCGGGCCTGACCTATACGGGCCTCCCGAACACGACGCTCAGGACGATGTACTCCGAAGGCTATATCACGCCGACGCTGCTCCAGCTCTTCACGGACTCGAGCGCGGGACGTGGGGTGCTGACCTACGGCAACCCCAACCTCGTCGCCGAGACGTCGCGCAATATCGAGATCGGCGCCCGTTACAACGCGGGCGGCCTGGTTCTCGACACCGCTGCGTTCTACACCAAGGCGAAGGACTACATCACCAGCGTGCCGTGCACCGCCAACGCCGGCTGCCCGATCGGTGCGCCTCCCGCCAATTTCATCTACGTGAACGCCGACGGTGCCGTCACCTATGGACTGGAAATGACGGCGGAATACACGCTTCCGAACACCTCCCTGACGCCTTATGTCACGGGCGCGTGGATGCGGCGCAGGCTCGATTTCCAGACCTGGTCGACCTACGACAGCGACACGCCGCTGCTTGCCGGCCGCCTCGGCGTGCGTTGGGAAGGGCAGGTGGCCGGGGCTCCGATGTGGGCCGATCTGTTCGTCCGGGCATCGAGCGGCGTGAAACTCGCGTCGATGGACTCTGGTGCGCTGGTCGTGCGCAGTCTTCCGTCCTGGGGGACGCTCAACTTCGCATTCGGCGGTTCGTTTGGCGAGAACGGCAGGCTCCGTCTCGGCGTTCACTTCAACAACATCCTCAACGAGGAATACCGTTCGTCCTTCGATGAACTGCCGGGCACCGGCCGCAGCGTCGAGCTGACGGCGAGGATGACGTTCTAGAACAATCGCCCGTTATCCCGATGAGCGTCATGCGCGGGCCTATCCCGCGCATCCATCAACTCGAAAACGACGGTTTGCCGGGTCGATCCCGGCAATGCTGCTTCGGGGCTGAGCTTACGCCGCGGCGAGCTTGCGGAACGCGGCAAGCTGGTCGGCACGCAGCGCGCGCGTCTCGTCGCGGCCGACGAACACCTTGAACATGATGCCGCCGTCACGATTGAGGAAGGCGACGAACGCCGATGCCTTGCCCATGAACGGCCGCTCGACGAAGGCGATGCCTCCGCAGCGCTCATGGCGCAGGTGGCCGTGCAAGCCCTTCGGCTGCATCAGGTTGAAGTAGCCGCGGCCGATTTCGCCCGGCGGCAGGGGGCCGGTGACTTCGAAAATCCCGTCGTCGGTATGCACGATCAGCGTCACCTCGCCCCAGCCCGCGATGTCCTGCATCGCGGCAACGAAATGCTCGCCGCTTTTGATGCGGCGCATCTCTTCGGGCAGTGCCTCAATGACGTCGCGCGGCGTGACCCCATGCTGGCGTGCGACGTCCTCGATCACCGCGCCGGGATCGTCGCGCATCGCAGACTGGAGCACGCTTGATGCGGTCATGGCGGCTTTTGGCTCAGGCGGCGGTGGCTTTGCCGTTGGTCTCGGTCAGGCGCACTTCAAACCCCTCGAACTTCGGATGTTCGAGATAGAGAGAGGCGGTTGGTGTCTTGTTGCCGGCGCGGGCATGAGCGTCGCGGAATTCAGGCGAGCGCGTCCATGCCTCGAAATTGTCCTGCGAGCGCCACACCGTGTGCGAGGCGTACAGCGTGTGGTCGTCGGCCTCCGGTCCCTTCAGCAGCTGAAACTCGACGAAGCCCGTCATGCGGTCGAGATAGGATTCTCGGCTGGACCAGACCTGCTCGAAGGTCTCTTCCATGCCCTTTTTCACCTTGAAGCGATTCATCGCAATGAACATCGTCGTCTCTTTCCGCTTCAGCACCTGAGCTTTAGGTCCTGCTACGACCCGTACAGGTGGCGGGAGGGCCGGTCAACACAACCCCCGGGACATTATATCGATTATAAAACGCAAGTCTTGGTATCGGCTGCCGGACGCACCTATAAAGCGGGTGATCATGAAACCGCGATATGTGCCTGTCCTCCCATAAGGCTGCGCAGGTGAACGACGCGGCTCGCTATTGCATCACGACGAACGGCGCCGCCAGACTGATCGCCACCAGATGAAACCGGACAGTTCCTTCACTCGCACGCTGCGCCTGCTGGTTATGGCGACGAGTCTGCCGGTGCTTGCCGGCGTCGGTCTTGCGGCGACCACCGCCGCGGTCGTCAGCCCGGCATCCGCGCAATCCGGCGCTGCCATGCCCACGCGCGTGGTCTCGATCGGCGGCGCTGTCACCGAGATCCTTTATGCGCTCGGGCTGGAGGATCGCATCGTCGGTGTCGATACCACGAGCCTCTATCCACCCGAGGCGCTCAAGACCAAGCCGAATGTCGGCTACATGCGTCAGCTCTCGCCGGAGGGCGTGCTCGGCCTCAACCCGCAGATGATCCTCGCGGTTGCGGGCTCCGGTCCCAAGGACACGCTGACCATTCTCGAAAACGCCGGCATCCCGTTTCATCTGATCTCGGAGACCTACAGCGAGGACGGCATCCTCGAGAAGATTCGCGCGGTGGCCTGCGTGATGCACGCGGAAACGCGCGGTGCATGCCTGGCCGATGTAGTCGGCAGGGATATCGCCGCGATGCGGGAGCTGCGCGGCAAGATCGGCAAGCCGCTGCGCGTGATGTTCGTGATGTCGATGGTCAACGGCAAGATCAATGTCGCCGGCCGTGCGACGGCGGCAGATGCGATCATCAAGCTCGCCGGCGGTGTCAACGCGGTCGATTCCTATGATGGCTACAAGGCGATGACCGATGAAGCGATCGGAGCGGCGCGGCCCGACGTCATTCTGTCGATGCAGCGTGGCGGTCCCGACGACATGTCCGCCGACGCGATCTTTGCCAACCCGGCTTTTGCCCTGACGCCAGCGGCGGCGCGCAAGGCATTCATCGCCATGGATGGGCTCTATCTGCTCGGCTTCGGGCCGCGGACCGCTGCGGCCGCCCACGATCTTGCCGTGCAGCTCTATCCTGACGTGATCGGCAAAGCCGCGTGGGCGTCCGCGGTGCGATCCGCCGATTGCCGGAACTAGGCTCGGCGCTGCCGCATGCGACCGCGCCCCACCGTGGTACTGACCGGGCTGACCGTGGCTCTGGCCGCCGTCGCCGTGCTGGCGCTCACCATTGGCGCCGCCGGCATCCCGCTGTCGCGGCTCTTTCCCGCGCTTGGCCTCGGCGCCGCGCCGGACGGGGCGATGCTGGCGCGCGACGAACTGGTGCTGTGGTCGATCCGCATTCCGCGCATCGTTGCCACGGCGGCTATCGGGGCGATGCTGGCGTTGTCCGGGACCGTCATGCAGGGGTTGTTCCGCAACCCGCTGGCCGATCCGGCGCTGGTCGGCGTGGCCAGCGGCGGGGCCTTCGGCGCGGCGCTGACCATCGTCCTGATGGATGCGCCGTTGATCGCCGTGCCGTGGCTGCGCCACGTCGAACTGCTGCCGCTCGCCGCTTTCGCAGGCGCGCTGCTCACCACCTGGGCGTTGTACACGATTTCGAGCTGGCGCGGCCGCACCTCGATTGCCATCTTTCTGCTTGCCGGGTTGGCGATCGCCGCATTGACCAACGCCGGCACCGGGCTCCTGGTGTTCATCGCCGACGACCGGCAACTGCGCGACATCACGTTCTGGATGCTAGGCTCGGTCAGCGGCGCGACCTGGGGCAAGACGGCGACGCTGCTGCCGGCGCTGGGCGCGGGCTTGCTCGCGATCCCGTTCATTGCGCGCGGCCTCGATCTGCTGGTGCTAGGCGAATCCGAGGCGTTCCACAGCGGCATCAACGTGCAGGTGCTCAAGGTGCTGTCGATCGTGGTGGTGTCGGCGATGACCGGGGTCGCGGTGTCGATCAGCGGCGTCATCGGCTTTGTCGGCATTATCGTGCCGCATCTGTTGCGCATCTCCATCGGTCCCGGCCATCGCCTGCTTCTGCCGGCAAGTGCGCTCGGCGGAGCGATGCTGCTGATCGGTGCCGATACGCTGGCGCGGACGCTGGCGGCGCCGGCCGAGGTGCCGATCGGGATTTTGACGGCAGCGGTCGGCGCGCCGTTCTTCCTGTTTCTGCTGCTGCGGCAGCGTTCGCTGGTGACGCTATGACGGCGGTGGTGGAAGTCGCCGGCGCCACCGTCCGCGTCGGTGCAGCGACGCTGCTCGACGGCGTCGCGCTCACCGTGCACGGCGGCGAGACGGTGGCCATCGTCGGGCCGAACGGGGCGGGCAAATCCACGCTGGCGCGGTTGATGTCGGGCGACCTCGCGCCGACGTCCGGCGACGTCCGGTTCAAGGGCCGCGCGCTCTCGGCCTATCGGCCGCGCGATCTGGCACGGCATCGCGCCGTGCTGTCGCAGCACATTGCCGTCAACTTCGCCTTCACGGTCGACGAGATCGTGCGCATGGGCGCGGGCGAGGCGAGGGGCGCCGCAGTCGAGGCGCTGATCGCGACGGCGCTGGCCGAAACGGGACTGACCGCGTTTCGCAGGCGCGAGTTGCCGACGATGTCGGGCGGCGAGCAGCAGCGCGCGCATTTTGCGCGCGTGCTGGTGCAACTCGCCTGCGGCGAGGCGGCGCACGGCCCCGGCCTGCTGCTGCTCGACGAGCCGACCTCAAGCCTCGACCTGCGCCATCAGCTCGATCTGGTCGATTCCGCAAAGCGCCGCGCGGTCCACGGGACGGCGGTCGTCGCCATCCTGCACGATCTCAATCTGGCCGCGCGCTTTGCCGATCGCGTCGTCGTGCTGCATCGAGGCCGCGGCGTCGCCGACGGGCCGGTGCGCGACGTCATCACCGCAACGACCCTGCGCGAGGTGTTCGACATCGACACCCGCGTCGAGATAACGTCCGATAACCTGCCGGCCATTCTCCCGCAGGCGATGCAGGTGGCGCGGGATACCTGAACTATACGGATTTTGCGTTTGGTAACGTGCCGGCGAGAATGTCGTTGAAGGCCGCGATCAGGTTGCTGTACCAGAAGCGGCCGGCGATGGTGAGTTGCACCAGGTTGCCGTCCAGCGTCACCAGACCGGTGCGCTGCCACTGGTTTAGAAGCGGCGTGAACAGCGCGTCCACATCGGGAATGTGCGGCAGGGCAAGATCGGCCAGATCGAGCCGCCCGACCTCGAACCCGGCCGCCACCCGATGGCGCACGGGGTCGAGATCGTCCGATACGTTCATGCCGTCGAGCGGCTTGTATCCGGCCGCGATTGCGGCGTTATACCGTTGCAGGTCGCCGGCGACGCTGTAGCCGTAGCGCCCGATGGTGCCGCCTGCGCCCGAGCCGTAAGCCAGACAATCGACGCCCTGCTTGATGCAGAGGTTATAGATGTTGCGCTCGCGTGGCGTCCGCGCCCAGTGACTGTTGCTGATCTGCCGCCAGCCTGCCTTCGCAAAAAACAGGGCGCCGGCTTCATACATCGCCCCAAGGTCCTGTAATGGCGTCGGGTGGAGCTTGCCGGCGGCGACCGCCCGTTGCAGCGGCGTGCCGGGAATAAGGTTGAGGCCGTAGAGATCGACGCCATCGGGCGCGATATCTGCAGCGATGCGCAGGTCCTCGCGCCATATCTCCGGCGTCTGTCCCGGCAGCCCATAGAGGAGATCGACGACCAGCGCGACGCGGTTGCGGTCGCGGAGACCGGTGAGAAACCGGATCGCTTCTTCCTTGCTGGCACGCCGTCCCTGGCGGCGGCGCACCATGGTATCGAACGTCTGCACGCCGACCGAGATGCGATTGACGCCGGCAGAGATGCAGGCATCGATTTTGTCATCATCGAAGTGGACGATACGGCCCTCAAGCGTGATCTCGCAATCCGGCGCAAGCGGCAGGTGCTGCCGCACGGTGTCGAGGAGACGGGTCAAATCCCTAGCCGACAGCGCGCTCGGCGTGCCGCCGCCGAGATAAACCGCGTTGATGGCGCCGTGGCGAACACCGGGCTCGGTGGCCTCGCGTTCGATCTCGGCTATCAGGCGATCGGCGTATGCGGTGGCCCCAGGCGCGGTGTAGGCGTTGCGATAAAACCCGCAGAACAAGCAATGATTGGCGCAGAAGGGGACGTGGATATACGCCAGCCGCCCTTGGGACGAACCCTGCCGGGACATCAGGTGCCGCCAGATCGTGTCGATGTCACCGTTGGCAACGGGCTGCCTGCCGCGCCAGGGCATCACGGCGCGCCGCGACGCAAAGGCGTTGCCGATGGCACCCCGTCCGTCGTTGGCGAAGAAGCGCGAGATATCGACAGCGCTCATGCGGCTCCACCTCCCAAGGCGCAAGCTGATCAGCCGCGGAGACCGCAGCCCCTTCTTCGCTCGCGGCGCGATAGCTAGGGGGAATATGTCGCGGGCTTCGCCGATAAGGTCATTGCCCTACGTCAAACGATTGTAAGGAAAGAAATTTTCTAGATTGCTTCTAAGATGGAAGGCTGGCTTTTTGCAGCGATCGCCAGAAGGCGGGCCGGCCGGTGACGATCACAGTCCGCTCTTCGATCTGCCTGCGGGAACCTTAGAACCTTTAGCGGGAGCCGCCGGGCCACCGACCATGGATGCAGATTCAAACTCCCTGGCGTTTCCCATAAAATCAAACTCAAAATGATCGGTTGCTGATGATCCGATTATTCAGGGTTTCGATCCACTATATCTTTCATTGAAAATAGTCATTGGCGTCCGGATGGAATCCCTGCTCAGCCTTGACCAGCAGACCATGTTCATCGTCAACGCGTTGCTGCTGGTCGTGTTCGCCGTGGCGTTCTCGTTTGCAGCGCTTGGGCAGAAGGACCGCCGTTACTGGGCGTTCCTCGTGGCGTCGAATCTGGTTTTCGCCATCGCCTTCGTCATTTTTTCAGGACAGATCAACGGCACGCCCGAGGCGCTGCTGCTGCCGAACTGCCTTCTGGTCATCGGGCTCGGCTTGCGATGGCGAGCCATCAGGACCTTTTTCGGGCATTCTTCCTCGTCGGCATGGTTCCTGGCGCTGAGCCTTGCCATGGCGCTGGCCCTGTCGTTTTCCCGTGTTGTCGGGAACGGGCTGGTGTTCGGCCTGACCAATGCGATCATCGCAGCGCAGATCATCGCGATCATGGCGGTGCTTGCGCTGGAACGGGAGCGGCTTCCGTCTCGCTGGGGATTGGTGTTTGCCTACGGAGCGGTGGCTGCTTCGTCGCTGTTGCGTGTCGTCCAGGGCCTGCTCCTCGACCGCGGGATGGACAGCCTGCTGCCGGCGGACATCTACCTCGACCTCAATCTGATCGCCGCCGCCATCCACATCAGCGCGAGCGGAGCGTTTTCGCTATCGCTCGCCTATGAACGCAGCGTCGCCGGGCTGCGGGAAACCGCGCTGCGGGACCCTCTGACGGGCCTCTACAATCGCTGGAGCATTCAGGCCCTGCCGGAAATCTGCAGACGTCATGGCGCGCGGCAGACTGCGGCTCTCGTGCTGCTCGACATCGATCACTTCAAGACCGTGAACGACAGTTACGGCCATGCCGCCGGCGACGAAGCGATCAAGCGTTGCGCAGAACTGATCCGCCGCACATTTCGCGATGACGCCTTCATCGCCCGGATCGGCGGAGAGGAATTTATCGTTCTGTTGCCGGGCAAGGACGTTCAATACGCCTATCGGCTCGCTGAAAGGCTGCGGAAGGCGATCGACGCCGAGCCTCTGATCTTCCAGGGCCACAGCATCGGGCTCACGGCCAGCTTCGGCATCAGCCACGGAGCGGCGGATTCGCATTCGTTTCCGCATCTGCTGGAACGAGCGGACATGTGCCTTTATCGGGCGAAAGCCGCCGGTCGTAATCGCGTCGAGGTCGATGGCAGGGCAAGCGCACCGAACCTCATACCTCAGCCGATCCGATCGACGACCGAAAATCCCTCCCGCGCTTCGGCCTGATCGATACCGTATCGCCGGGGGGCGCGGTGGTCGCTGACAGCAGTCCGCCCCGGCTCATGAACACCCCGCGGTCGCATTGTCGCACCCCTCAGGCTGAGCTTGACGATAGATATATGCTGTATATAGATTTAAAGCAGGCTATCGTTATCGCGTGTATGCCCTGTATTGGGCTGAATTACCTCAAGGTAGGCACGCCCCGGTAGGATACGCCCTTTCCCAATACCTGAACGTTTTGTGCGTCGACTTGCGTTGCGAGGGGCTTTTGCGTGCGTGCGGGATTGTGCGCGCCGCAATTTGCACGATGGCAGCGAGGAGACGGCGTACCGGTGGCCAAGGGGCGGCAGTGGCGACAGACGACCATACCAGGCGTGCGCGACCTTGCGCTGGCGGGGTGCTTGCCTGTGTTGCTGGGCTGTCTTTTCTGACGGCGGTCGAAGGGCAGACCTCGCCGGGGGTCAGCGAGCCGCCGTCATGACGCCCGTCAACGCCATGATATGGGGCGGCTTTGCTGTCGGCATCCTGTTCGGCGTCGCGAGCCGCTGGAGCGGGCTCTGTCTGCTGCGCGGCTTGCGGGGCGCGTGGTATGAAGGCGACCGTCGCCCGATCAGGACGTTCGCGCTGGCGTTGGCGGTGGCACTTCTCGGCAGCCAACTGCTGTACAGCGCAGGTATCGTCGACCTCTCGCAATCGATTTATGCCCGCACCTCCTTTCCGCCGCTCCTGACGTTTGTTGGCGGTGCGCTGTTCGGTATCGGCATGGTGATGGCCAATGGCTGCGGCGCCCGCGCGCTGGTGCTGCTCGGCGGCGGCAATCTCCGCTCACTGATCGTTCTGATCTGTCTCGCCGTGGGTGCCTATCTGACGATGACGGGCCTGTTGGCGCCGCTTCGCGTTGCCGCCGGTCAGGTTCTGGTCCTCGAAGTCGATGCGGCGACTGTTCCAGCTCTCATCGAGCGCCTGGGCATCGGCACGGGTATCGCAACCTGGCTCGTGGTCGGTGGCGCTATTGCGGCAATCGGCTGGTTCACGTTGAGCGACGCCTCGACCCGGCGCGATCCACGCCTGCTGCTCGGTGGTGCCGCTGTCGGCTGTGCCGTCGTCGCGGGCTGGTATGTGACCGGATTTCTCGGCGCCGACGATTTCGAGCCGGCGAGGGTGGCGTCGGCCAGTTTCATCGCACCGGTTGGCGATAGCCTGCTCTATCTCATGCTGTCGACCGGAAAGAGCATCAACTTCGGAGTCGCGCTCGTCGCGGGCGTTGTTGTCGGATCGTTTTTGCTTGCCGTCGCGCAAGGCTCTCTCGCTCTTCAGGGGTTCTCGACGCCGCAAGCCATGGTGCGCGCCATGACTGGCGGCCTGTTGATGGGGATTGGCGGCGCACTCGCTGCCGGCTGTTCGATCGGGCACGGCTTATCGGGGCTGTCGACGCTCGCACTGATATCCATCGTCGCCAGCGGTGGAATTCTTGCTGGCGCAGCATTTGCGCTCCGCGTGCGATCGATGCCTGTGCCCGCCACGGAAACGACACCACTGCATCTATAAAGGAGGAGAACGCTCATGTTGAATCGTCGGACATTCATTGCCGCAGGCGCGGCAACCGTGGCGGCAGCGCCAGCCATCGCGGCGCCTGTCGCCGTCACAAGCACCACGATGCTGAAGCCGAAAGGCAAGAAACCAAGGATCGTCATCGCCGGCGGCGGCTGGGGCGGCTTATCGGCCGCACGGCACCTGCACGCGCAAGGCGCGGATGCGGAAGTGGTGGTGCTGGAGCGCAACCCGATCTTCTGGTCGCTGCCGATGAGCAACAAGTGGCTCATCGACGTTCTGAACACCGACTATCTGCTGCACGACATGATCGGGCCGTCGCGGAAGTACGGCTATGAGCTGGTACAGACCGAGGTGACCGGGATCGAGCGCGACAAAAAAATCGTGCGGACCTCTCAAGGCCAGATCGACTACGATTTCCTTATTGTCGCCGGCGGAATCCGCAACGGCTACGATGCCTGGTTCGGCAACGACGAGAAGGCCATCGAGTTCACCCGCCGGGCCTACCCGTCCGGCTATACGGCCGATGCCGAGCACGTTGCGATCAAGAACAAGATCCATAACTTCAAGGGCGGTACGATGGTGATGACGTTGCCGCCGCCGCCGCATCGCTGCCCGCCGTCGCCCTATGAGCGGGCCTGCGTGATGGCGTGGTACTTCAAGAAGAACAAGATTCCGGCTAAGATCGTCATCCTCGATCCGAAGCCGCGCATCATGCCGATCGGCGGCGGCTTCAAGGCGGCTTTCGACGAGCTTTATCCGGACATCATCCAGCACATTCCAAACGCCAAGGTGAAGGAGGTCGATCCCTTCAACAAGAAGATCGTCACCACCGCCGCGGAAGTGAAGTTCGACGACGCCATCCTGATGCCGCCGCACCAGGCGGCGGACATGGTTTGGCGGGCCGACCTGATCGGCAAGACGGCCGACGGCAAGCCGACGACGTGGGCGGAGATCCACCCGACCATGCTGCACGCCAAGGAGGATCCGAACGTCTATCTGGTCGGCGACGTGATGGGGGCCGTCTCCAAGCAGTTCGGCTACTATCCCAAGAGCGCGCATGTTGCCAACTACATCGGCAAGATCGTCGCGATCTATATCGCCCAGCGTCTCAAAGGGCAGGAGGTGAAGACGCTGCTGCCGGACAACCTGTGCTATATGATGGTCAGCGGCGAGCCGAAGGAGGCAATCTCGGTGCAGTTCGACTACGAGATCATGCCGGACGGAACGATCAGCCAGAAGCAGATCGATATCGACATCCGCTCCGCAGATTTGGTCGAAGAAGACCACAAATGGGCGCAGCGCATGTATGGCGACTTCCTCGCCTGACGGGCAGGGCCGTCGGCTAAGTCTGACCGGAACAGGAGCATGATATCTCCGACATGATGAACTTAAGCCGACGCGACACACTCAGGCTGGGCGGCGTGGCAATCGCCGCCCTCACGATCGCGCCAGCGCGCGCGCGTGCCGAAACCGAGGCGCTGATCAAGGAGTTCGCAGGCGGAAAAACGCCGAAGAACGCCGGTCTCACGCTCGATATTCCGCTAGCCGCCGAGAATGCCAATGCGGTGCCCGTCACCATTCGGCTGGATGACAGGTTTTCCGGAGCGCGAAGCTGCGAGGAATTTCTGCTGGTCGCGGAACGCAATCCGATACCGGAGGCGTGCCGCTTCAAGTTCTCGCCGGCGATGGGCATGGCCGATGTGACAACCCGCATCCGCCTCGCCGAATCGCAAACGGTCGTTGCACTGGCGCGCATGAGCGATGGTGAAATTTTGGTTCGCCGGGTGTCCGTCACCGTGACGGTCGGCGGCTGCAACGGCTGATCGGGACAGAACCATGGCGGCAAAATCGTCGAAACCACGCATCTGGATCAGCAATCGCACTCCGAACAGCGGAGCGGTGGTGACCGTCAAGGCGATGGTCACGCACCCAATGGAAACGGGCCTGCGCAAGAACGCGCATAGCGAAGTTATCCCGCAAAATATCGTCGAAACGTTTGAATGTACGCTGGCAGGGGAAACTTTGCTGTCGTGGCAACTTCACCCGGCGATTTCGCAGAATCCTTATCTTGAGTTCAAGTTTGTCGCCCGGAAGAGCGTTGACCTGACGATGCGGTGGGTTGCCGATGACGGCCTCCGAATCGAGACGACCGAAACGATCACCGTGACCTGAGATCGGACAGTCGGGCTTGATGGCTGCGGGTGCTCGATCAGGGAGCCAAGCCGCTACTGGTACGCGGGGGTATCCGCTACGCGTCGAAACCCTCTTCTGAACTGATCGAGGGCTAGACATATGCCCTACAACGTCGGCGTTTCGACCCGGCAACACCAACTCTCGGTCTTGCCCGATGCCAGCCGGTTTAAGGCGACCCGACGCCAGCTATCAGGCAGGCCGGGGAGCTGGGCGAACTCGGCCAGGTCTGTTCGGTTCATCCGGTCGTGGTAGAGCAGGTGGGAGGTGCGGGCGAGGGACCAGGTGGGGTTGGGTCTTGCAATCAGCTTTGCATCTTCGCCGGCTGCGACAGAGCCTGGCTCGATAACTCGGAAGTACCACCCGGTCCTGCCGGTGTCCTGCACCCGGCGAGCCATATCGGGCACGTCAAAGCGGAGGTTTAGCTTCCAGCAGGGTTGTCGCCCCTGACTGACCTCGACCAGTGCGGAGCCGATGCGCCAGCGATCTCCGAGGCAAAGATCGGCTTCGTCCGCGCCATCAATGACGAGGTTCTCGCCGAAGGCGCCGGGTCTGAAGTGCTTGGCGTGGTCCGGCAGCTCCTTTGCCCAGACCGGGAAATGAGAGATTGAATACGCATGGATGGCCTTGTGCGGCCCGCCATGGTGCTTGCGGTCGGCCTGCTCGTCGCCTTCGAAACCCAGATAGCCTATTGGGCGTGATCCTTGGACCGGGTGTTTATTGATGGCGCTGAGCACCCCCGACGAGCCCAGAGGTGCGGAGCGGCCGATGCGGAGTTCGAGGACTTCAAATCGGGTCATGGCCTACCGTACCTCACCACCCCTTTAGAGATGCGCGTCGGTCTTGATACCATCTCTTTGACAATTGCGCGGTGTGGTGCGCAACTTTTTCTCATATGTCGCGATCGATGGCAAAGTCGTCGAACCATTCCCGGTTCTCACCCGCGATCGTCGCCGCGAGCACCCTTGAGGCGAGATGGCTATAGGTAATTCCATTGCCGCCATAGCCATACGTAGCAAGGATACGTGAATGGTCCGGAACACGTCCGATCAACGAGTGGCGCGGCGCGAACGGCGGGCTCTTCACGACGCGATCCGGCTACCATGATTTCAGAATGACGTCTGTCTCAACCGCTTCCACCTGTTGGCTGTAGCGGTTTGCATAGACAGTCATCAGGGCGTCGTGCGTTTCATCGGACGAACTACAAAGTGCGTCGGTCGCGAGCACCACCCGGTAGCCAAGATCGACGGCGCCGAGCACCGTGCTGAGCACACAGACGTCGGTTTCTCCGCCCGAAACGATGAGCGTATCCACGTCGCTCTGGCGAAGGTGCGCATGGAGACACCCATCCAGCCAGGGAGAGTAGACGCGTTTGTCCAGCACGCGTGCGGGCGGCACAAAATCGGCAAGCTCCGGAACCAGCTCAACCATCTCGGGGCCAATGTTTTTGATTGTCATGGACGACCAGCGCTCGAAATAGCGCCGCCATGTGCCATGACCCTCGCCGGGCTGGTGTGCCGGGACGAAGCGGGTAAAAATCGTTTGGGCCGGTCGAGTTGAAACAAGCCCGGTCACCTTGGGCAGAACGCGGTCCATCCAGGGCGTCTGCCATTCGGTATCTTCGGCGAACATGCGTTGCATATCCACGCACAGGTGGACGCTGTTACTCGGCAGAGCGCCGAAGCGTAAATCGTTTCGATTGCCGCTGGCTATTTCCAAAGCTCCTTGCGAAC
>QEVP01000003.1 GCA_003576765.1 Pseudomonadota bacterium | reverse complement strand
GCGTCGAAGATGTCTGCGACGGCTCCTTCGATGACGCGGTCTTCCGGAACCGGGCGGGGATCGGGTTCGCCCTCGGAGGGGCGGTAGCCGTAGAGCTGGAGTTCCTGCAGCATGTCGTTGGTGGGAGACGAGTCGTGGTGCGGTTCGAAGTCGTCGTGCTCGTTCATGGGATGCTCCGTCGGTTGGACCGCGACCGTCGCGGCCTTCATGGCGACGAAGCCGTCGGGCGGGTCGGACCTGCACCCGGAGCAAGGCGCAGGGCCGAAGCGTCAGCGGAGGATCGCGTAGGCCGCCGATTTTGTTTCGCGATGGAAAGGCGCGGGTTCGGGGTCCCCGCGCGGCCTGCCGCGTGGGGTGGACATGCGCCGCCGGAAAATCGTCGGCCGCAGCCATTGCCGATCCGGCCCGGCTGACGGCCGATCGCCCTCTCGAAGGCCGAGGCGTGATCCCTCTGACGGGTCCAGCAGCCAGGGAGCAAGGCGGCGCCGGGCCGCCTCGCTTTCAGATACCGGCTATGCTGCGATCGCCATGAAGCGAGCGACGTCCTGGGGGGCGAGCTGCACGCGGATTCCCGACCGGAGCGCATCGAGTCCAAGCAGGCGCAGATCTTCGTTGCAGTCCCCGAGCACCGGCGAAAGCACGATCGCTTCGATCCCGGCCGCATTGGCGCGTTCGATCAGATTGTCCCGCGCGCCGTCTCCTGCCGGATCGTTGTCGCGGACGATGTAGAGCCTGCGAAGCGTCAACGGGAACAGGATGGCGGCAAGGTGCGCCGCCGAGAGCGCGGGCGCGATCGCCATGTCGGGCATGACCTGACGCAACGACAGCATGGTTTCGATGCCTTCGCCGGCCGCCATCACATCGCCGGGCACGCCGATGCGGACGGCATGACCGAGCAGATCGCCCATTGCCTTGCGCTGCGTGTCGATCGGCGCCTTGTCGGAGCCGTCGGGCGAGAGCCAGGTACGATGGGCTCCGGTGATCGTGCCGCCCAGATCGGTGACCGCGGCGATCATCGCCGGCCAGGTTTCGGTCGGGCCGTCATCCTCGGGCCGGTAATAGCATCTCGGATGAAAGCGCAGGCTGCCGGTTCCGTGCAAAGCCGTAATCCCGCGTTTACGGAGATACGTTTCCACGATGGTGCCCGCGATCGGCTGCGACATGGCGAAGAGGCGGCGCGCCGCCTCAGACGATCCCGATGGGGCTGGCGCTCTGCCCTGTCGTGATGGCGCCGGTCGTGGTTCGGGTTGCGGCATGCTGAGGAAGCTGCGCGCTTCTTCGACGACATCGGTGAAGTCGATGAGGCCGAGCGATTCCCGGATCACGTCGAGCAGGTCGCCATGCTCGTCCGTGGCCGCATCGTTCCATTTGCCCGCTGGGCCCTTCGGCGTATCGCGGAGCCGCACGAACATCGAGCGGCCCTTGGCGTTGCGAACGTCGCCAACCTGCCAATAGCCGCCCTGACGGCGACCGTTGGAAAGGTAGTGGCGGCAGACCGCCTCGGCCTGCCGGCCGAGACGGTGCGCCAGATCGGAGGCGTCGATCCGTGCCATCATGCCGCCTCCCGCTCGGAGATGCGCGACAGCGGATAGGTGTCGAGCAGCTTTCCGAGGATGGTCGGGCCGGTAGCGTCGACGGGCACGAAGAAGCGCAGCTTCCACGAGATGATCTCGCTATACAGCCCGTAGCTCCGCAGCCGGTCGCGCATCGCGTCCGTGAATCCGGAGAGTTCGATGCGGTTCGCGCCCATGACACGGGCACGGCGAAGCTGAAGGCCTTCGGCAAGGTCGAGAATGGTGCGGCCGTCGATCAGGGCCGCATAGGCGTCCTCCACGCCGAGGTTGGTCGCGCCGGTCGAGGCAGCGTTGGCGGCCCAGGCCGGTGAGACGCGTCGGCCGATGATGCGCTCGCCGTCATCGGTCTGAAGGCGATAGACGCGCGTCGACTCGTTGGGCAGGCGCTTCCAGACGGGCAGCAACAGGCCGCTGACCATATGGATCGTGCTCTCGGCGAAAGTCGGGACCTCCGACACCTCGCGCTGCCAGATGGCGGCGAAGGCCTCGCGATCGACCTCCCGCCAGTGGCTGTCGGCCATCATTTTCAGCGAGGCGTGATGCTGCTCCATCGGCCGGATCAGCCGCACGCGGCTTTCAATCTCGCCATCATCGAGCATGAGCGACGGCGCCGGAATCTGTACGGCGGCTCGGCCAGAGCGCTCATTCACGAGCAGCCGGGCATGCGGATCGTCCAGCCAAGCCAGCGCGCTCTCCGTCGACGTCGGCCGATTGCGGCGGCGCTCGACAAGGCTGAGAAGACGCGCTTCCGCCCCCGTCGCGGGATGGGTGTAGATGGTGGTCCGCTTGGTGACGACGAAGCTCTCCGCCGTCAGCGTCTCCAGTCCGATGTCATAGACACCACTGGCGATCGCGCCCGCCACCTTCGCCTCGAGCAGAAGTTCGAAGGCGGTGAACAGGATGCCTTGCAGCTCGATGGTGAGGGCGAGCAGCCGGTTGAGGAAGGTCGTAATCGGCGGCAACTCATCCTTGATGCCGTTGGCATCCATCAGTTTCAGGCCGGTGGCGTCCTCGAAACGCTGGAGCGAGCAGCCCTCGACCTTGCCCCGCACGATCTGGAGATAGAGCTGGCGAAGGGCATCGCGCGCGTAGGTCGATTCCAGATTGTCCTCGGGCCGGAACAGGCCCTGTCCGCCGGTCTGGCGCTGGCCGCGCGTGATCGCGCCCAGCGTGTCGAGGCGGCGGGCGATAGTGGAGAGGAAGCGCTTCTCCGCTTGCACATCCGTGGCGATCGGTCGGAACAGCGGTGGCTGCGCCTGGTTGGTGCGGTTGGTGCGACCGAGGCCCTGAATGGCGGCGTCCGCCTTCCAGCCCGGTTCCAATAGATAGTGAACGCGCAGGCGCTGATTCCGCGCGGAGAGTGCGGCGTGATAGCTACGCCCGGTGCCGCCCGCGTCCGAGAAGACGAGGATGCGCTTCTGATCGTCCATGAAGGCGCTGGTCTCGGCGAGGTTCGCCGATGGCGCGCGGTTCTCGACGACGAGGCGATGGCCCTTGCGCACGATGCGCCGCGATCGGCCCGTCACCTCCGCGACCGTCTCCGTTCCGAAACGCTGCACGATCTGGTCGAGCGCGCCAGGGACTGGCGGGAGCGATGCGAGCCGTTCGATCAGATCGTTGCGACGGGCGACGGCTTCCCTGCTCTCGACAGGCTGGCCATCCCGATAGACGGGACGCGACGACAGATTGCCCTCCGAGTCGGTGAAGGGCTCGTAGAGCTGCACCGGGAAGGAATGGGCGAGATAGTCCAGGACGTATTCCCGCGGCGTGATGTCCACGCGCACGTCGTTCCATTCATCGGTCGGAATCTCCGCCAGCCGACGTTCCATCAAGGCTTCGCCGGTCGAGACGATCTGAATCACGGCAGCATGGCCCGCATCGAGATCGCCTTCGATCGAACGGATCAGCGTCGGCGTCTTCATCGACGTGAGCAGATGGCCGAAGAAGCGCTGCTTGGCGGACTCGAATGCCGAGCGAGCGGCGGACTTGGCCTGCTTGTTCAGCGTGCCGTCGCTGCCGGTGATGTTGGCGGCCTGCATCGCCGCATCGAGATTGTTATGGATGACCGCGAAGGCTCCGGCGTAGGCGTCGTAGATGCCGCGCTGTTCGCCGGTGAGCTGGTGTTCGATCAGCTCGTATTCGACGCCGTCATAGGAGAGCGACCGGGCGGTGTAGAGCCCGAGCGAACGCAGATCGCGCGCGAGCACCTCCATGGCCGCCACGCCGCCGTCCTCGATGGCTTCGACGAATTCGGCGCGGGTGGCGAAGGGGAAGTCCTCGCCGCCCCAGAGGCCGAGGCGCTGCGCATAGGCGAGGTTGTGGACCGTGGTGGCGCCGGTGGCGGAGACATAGGTCACGCGCGCGTTCGGCAAGGCGTGCTGGAGGCGCAAGCCTGCGCGGCCCTGCTGCGAGGCGGCGACATCGCCGCGTTCTCCCTTGCCGCCAGCGGCGTTCTGCATGGCGTGCGCCTCGTCGAAGATGATGGCTCCATCGAAATCGGAGCCCAACCAATCGACGATCTGCCGGACGCGCGAAACCTTCTCGCCGCGGTCGTCGGAGCGTAGCGTGGCGTAGGTCGTAAATAGGATGCCTTCCGACAGGGTGATGGGCTTGCCCTGCGGGAAGCGCGAGAGGGGCGTGACCAGCAGCCGTTCCATGCCGAGCGCTGACCAGTCGCGCTGCGCGTCCTCGATCAGCTTGTCGGATTTCGAGACCCAGACCGCCTTGCGGCGGCCGCGCAGCCAGTTGTCGAGGATGATGCCCGCTGATTGGCGGCCCTTACCGGCGCCGGTCCCGTCGCCGAGCATGTAGCCGCGCCGGAAGCGCAAGGCGTTTTCGGCGTCGGGGGGAGCAGCCTTCACCAGATCGAAGGTCTCATCGACCGTCCATGATCCGGCGAGGAAGTCGGAATGGGCTTCGCCGGCGAAGATGACGGTTTCGAGCTGGGCGTCGGACAGGAGATCGCAGATGTTCGCCGGCAGCATCGGCCGGTAGCTCGGCTTGGGCGGCGCGATGCTGGCCATGGCCGCCGACTGCACGAGCTTGGTCGGATGCGCCTGTGCGCCGGGGATGCGGATCGACTGCAACCCGTATTCTTCGTAGATCGCCTCGGTGAGACGCGCGCCCTCGGGCGGCGTCCAGTCGACGGTCTCATAGGCGAGTTCGGCCCCCTCCGGCTCAATGGCGAGCGACGCGGCTGGGCGAGCCGCCGAGGCGCGCGCGAGATAGCCGCGCACAATGCGCGGTGGAGCGGCCGGACCGGCAGGCGGGGCTGACGGCGTAGCGGCAGCGAGGCGTGAGGGGACCTGAGCCTCGACCCAGCCGAGCAGAGTCGCGACATCGGGCGCAACGCCCGCAGAGGCCGGGAAGACGGCCGGATCGTCAGCCGGGAGCTTGTCGATGACGGTCAGCCGGGTCTCGATCGTCGTGCCGTGCCGAGCGTAGACCGAGCCGTCGATCGCTGCGGTGAAGACGACGCGGCCACACTTCTGGAGCCGCCTGAAAGCGTCGGTCCAGGCCGGGATTTCGGGCCCGAAGTTCGCGCCGGTGATGGCGACCAGCCGGCCGCCGTCGGCGAGACGCGCCAGGGCCGAGGCGACATGCCGATAGGCGGCATCACTCATGCGGCCGGATGATCGTCGATCTGGGCCGCGTCGAAACGCGAGACGGCGATGGCTGGGAAGAGAGCGGCGAGCAGATTGGCGCGGGCGTCGGACAGCTCGTTGAGGAGAAGTTCGCCGCCGCTGATCTGGGCGAGGATTGCGAGCAGCCCGGTGCCGGCCGACGGCTCAAGCACGAGGTCGCCCGGCGCAATGGCGGCCGCGGTCACGGCGGCGAGCCCAAGCGGCGTCGGCGTCGAAAATTGCTGCAATGCCTGACTTTCCTCGGAGCGGCGCGTGTGCGTCGGCAGGAGGCCGGTGATTTTCGTGATGGCGGAAAGCCGTGCAGCCGGAGAAGCGGCTTTGCGGAAAAGCGCCTTGCCGTATTTCTGAAGGAAGAGGACGGTCGCAGCCTCGCAGGCGTCATAGGCCGTCTTCCAGATCCAGGCGCCGGTCGTGTCCGACGCGCCGAACGCTGCTTCCATCGCGCTGCGTAGCGCAGCGGCGTCGATGCGCTCGCCTCGCTCGAGGTGGGTCAGAAGACGCAGGGCCGCGCCGAACGCGGCGACCTCTGCTGCAGGAACGGGAACGACAGGAGGGGATGCGGCGGCGTCGGCCGCCGCTGATGTCAAAGCCAGGGTCATGGGAAATGCCTCGGGAGAGCGGATACGGGAAGCCCGCGCGGCGCTCTCTCTCAACCGCCCGGACTCGCCCCGTTCCGGCCGCCCTCTTCCTCTCAAGGGACTCGCAATGGCTGACATGAAAAAAGCGCCCAACCGCGAAGGCTGGGCGCTTTGGGTATCAACCGAACCGGCGACCGGCCTCGGTGAAGGTGTAGTCGTTGGCGGCGATGGATTCGTCGATCGCCTCGTCGGAGGTCAGATGCTCATACTCGCGTTCGAGCTGGCGATAGAGCCACCGGGCGAGATCGCGCAGCGCCTCGGTGACGGCGTCTTCCGCGCCGTCGGTCAGGGGCTGCCAGGTCGGACTGTCGCGCTCCACGGAAACCGACATGCAGTATTCATGGTAGTAGCGCCCGTGATGCGTGGTTTCGGCGCGGAGCTGGAAGAAATTGCGCTGTTGCACGGCTTGCAGCGCGTCGGCGATGCGATGCAGGGTCTCGTCCTGAGGGGCGTAATCGCACAGCGCCTTCGGCGCGCCCTTGCGATAGCGATAATAGGCCTCGAAACAGGCGCCGTCGCCCTGGCTCCAGAAACCGGAAAACCAGATGCGAGGCTCCTGACGGTTGCCGCCACCATAGAGCCGGACCGGCCGGGTCTTGAAGGACAGGCCGAGCAGCTCCCCGATGCGGACGAAATCGTCATAGACGCACTCGAACCAATCGTGCTCGACGCCGTTCTCGCGATACCATGATCGCGCTGTCTCCTTGGCCGGTTCGGAGAGTTCGCCGAGCCGATAGACGGTGGTTTCGATGACCTCAGGCATCGGGATCGCCTCCGTCGAGCACGTCGGCGAGCCAGCCGCTGGTGTAGGTCCAGGCCACCGTCTCGCCGGTGGCGAGGTCGAGCACATGCGCGCCACCGCCGAAGGCGTCGACGCGCGGTCTTGAGCAGGTGTTGGCGTATTGGAAGCCCCAGCGCCCGGTCAGTGTGAACTCGGCGGCGCAGCGCTTCACGAACTGGATCAGGCGTTCGGGATCGCCGGTGACGTCGTCGCGCATCCAGAGCTTGCTCCCGCCATGCTCGGGCTGGATCGAGAGCAGGAAGCCATCGGACGGGGGCTCCTCCGACGCGCCCTCTTCGGAGAGCGTGTTGTAGAGGTCGAGTGCCCGCGCGGCATTGTCGGGGGTGCCGACGTCGAGCATGCAGGAAAAATGTGTGAAAAAGTCGGCCATGGCAGGCTCCTGAAACGACAAAGCCCGGCGCGAGGCCGGGCTGATTGAAGGAATGGGGCGGGGTCAGGCCGCCTGCGGCAGCCGGAGAAGATCGGTGGCGATTTCGCGCCACAGCGGATCGACCAGACGCGCTTCAAGGCGGGAGGCTTGGTAGCGAAGGTCGCGCGCCGATCCGTGATCGCCGCGTCCGGAGGCGGCGAAGGCCAGGCCCCGAATCCGGCTCGCTTCGGCGACGATGCGGCAGGCTTCGCGGTCGCTGGCGACGGGGTGCTGCCAGAGGATGACGCCGGCGCGGATGTCACCGGCGAGGACCAGGCCCAGCGCGTTATCCTGCACGACGATCAACCGTGGCCGGAAATGAAGCGTGTCATCCGGGCCGATAAGGATGTCGTTGCGCGCGACGCGCATGGCGGCAAAGGTCATGGCGTCTTCAGGGGACGCCGCGTCGCCGAGCGGAATGGTCCGGTCACGGCAGTCGGCGTCGGTGGCCCCGGCATAGCTGATCGTGCCGAGGCAGGAGACGCGTAGCGGGAGTTTCTGCGCGCGGTGAAGTGGCGGCAGCACCTTCTCCGCGAGGATCTGACCGATCGAGACAAAGGGGGCAGTACTGGCATGGGTCATCGGGAATACTCCGCGACGGGCGACGGAGGCCTCTCCTCCACCTGCTATCCCGTCACGGCAGACCGGCCCAAACTCTCCCTCTCATCGCCGGTGCTGAAGCCGATCCCGTCAGTAGCCGAAGGACCAGGAGGGCCACGCCTGACCGTCGTCGGAGGCAATGACCGCCGCGGCCAGATAGGTCGCGTCCCCTTCGACGACGGCGGGATCGCGCACCGGGGTTTCGTCGATCACGGTGACGCGGGTGACAAGGCCGTCCTCCACCTCGACATGGACGGGGACGAGATACTGGAACACGACGCGGCGCGTCGTCAGCGCGTTGATAACGGGCATGATGATCTCCTTGAAGAAATACGGGGAGCGGCCGAGACCGCTCCCCGTTGTCGTGTTCACTCGGCTGCGACCAGGCCGGCTTCCTCGTC
Source organism: Pseudomonadota bacterium (assembly GCA_003576765.1). GTDB lineage: Bacteria > Pseudomonadota > Alphaproteobacteria > Rhizobiales > Xanthobacteraceae > PRO6. Next base: position 136,308 of record QEVP01000003.1, on the reverse strand, counting down.
CTCGGCATCGGCGCCATCGTCCTCCTCGCCATCCTCGGCGAGGAAGTCCGGCAGCGCCGTGTCATCGCCGCCGTCCGTCTGCTCCCCGGCATCGTTGGCCTGTTCGCCGTCGAGCGAGGCGAGCCGCAACGGCTCGGGCAACCAGCCGGTGTCGGCCAGCAGGCGCTCGGCTTCCTTGGCCATGTCGCCCTTCTTCAGGTGGTCGATGAGCTGCGCGGCCCTCTCGCCGGCGCCTTCGCGAACGGCTTCGAGGATACGCGGCTTGGTGACACGGCCGAGATAGTTGCCCACGGTCGGCCGCCAGCCCGCCGCGACCATGTCGAGGCCGGTTTCGCGAGCGAGCCGGTCCGCCTGCGCCATTCGCACGTCGAGGCCATGGCGGCTCACGCCCGAACCTGAATGCGGATTCGGCCGCTCGAAGAGCGCGTTGACGCCGTAGCTGACACACAGGGCCAGCAGGTCCATACGTGATCCATCGTCGAGATGGGTCAGCCAGGCCCACAGCGCCTCGTCGTCGGCCGGGACGTGATCGCCCCAGCGTTCATGCCGCTCGTTGACCGCGCGGGCGGAGTCGCTCTCCTTCAACTCGTCGGATTGAGCCGGAAAGAAGATGTGCCGGACACTGGCCTCGAGGCAGCCCGTTGGCGCGGTGTGGCGGAAGGTGTCGCTGACCAGCTTGTGCAGCAACATGGTCATGGCGACCTGCGGATTTTCCGCCACCGCATTGCGCAGCGCCACCGTGCGATGGGCCGTCAGCTCGATCACGAGGCGTTCGGGCAAGGGTTTGAGGCTGTCGTCGTCGTCCTCCTCGGGCTCGGCGGGCTGGCCTCCGATGGTGATGACCGCGCGCTGGACAGCGGGCGCATTGCTGCCATCGGCGTCGGTCTGATCGTCATCGCCGTCGGACTCGACCGGCGCCTCGTCCTCAGGCCGCACATAGCCGCGCTCGACCAGCAGCGAGCCGTCGCTGTCGAGACTGACGAAAACGCCGGCGATGCGGATATCGGCCGGATCGTAGGTGACGGGCCGCCGTTCGAAGGCTTCCAGTGCCTGCTCGATCTCGCCAAGGCGCTGATCGATGTCGTCGGGCAGCTCGTCGGCCTCGGAATATTCCTCCTCGATCCGATCATACTCGGCTCGCAAGGCTTCGCGGGTTGCGCGCTCCTCTTCGGTCAGATCGACGATCGTGCCAGAAAGTTCGCGAAGGCCATGATCGTGGCCGTAGGGAAAGCTCATGGCCACATCGACCCATTTCCAGCCCTCAGCGGCGATCTCGTCGGCGCAGGTCTTGAGCTTCTCGGCGACGAGTCGATCGAGCAGAACGGGGTCCTGCAGCCAGCCGCCGTCGTCGTCCTGGAACAGGTCGCGCAGGATGCAGCCGCCTGCGGCCTGGTAGGCGTCGATACTGACGAAGACCGCGCGCTTGTCGGAGGCGCGGACCGTGGTCTCGGTCAGCATGCGGCGGATCTGATAGGGTTCCTTCGACCAGCTATGGCTGATCGCTTCCCACACCTGCTCCTGACGCGCGTGGTCTTCCGAGATCGAGAAGGCCATGAGCTGTTCGAGGGTCATGCCGTCTTCGGCATAGACGTCGAGGAGCGCGGGCGAGACGGTGACGAGCCGCAGGCGCTGCTTCACCACCTGGAGCGGGACGAAGAAGGCGGCCGCGATGGCCTCGTCGGTCATGCCCTTGTCGCGCATGGCTTGGAAGGCGCGGAACTGATCGAGCGGATGCAACGGCGCACGCTCGATATTCTCGGCCAACGACACCTCGTCGATCAACACATCGGCCTTGGAGTCAGAGACGACGCAGGGGACCGGTGCGGTTTTGGCGAGGCGCTTCTGCTTCACGAGCAATTCGAGGGCGCGGTAGCGGCGGCCGCCGGCGGGGACTTCGAACATGCCGGTCTCCGCACCTTCGGCGTTCACCACGGGACGGACATGGATGCTCTGGATGAGGCCGCGGCGGACGATGGACTCCGCCAGTTCGTCGATGGAGACGCCGGCTTTCACGCGCCGGACGTTGGACTGACTCAGCACCAGCTTGTTGAAGGGGATGTCGCGTGAGGACGACAAGGTGATCTTCTGAACGGCAGTAGCCATCGGGATGTACTCCGCGACGGGCGGCCGAAAGCCTCTCTCTCGGCCTCCAACCCGTCACGAAAATCCCCTTCCCCCTCTTACTCTCTCACCCCGAACCGCGAACGCTTCAGGAAAGCCTATCGCCGCGTGGAAGCGCAAAGCCTCAAAGCCGACTTCACGCCTTCACGTATTTGCGCGTCAATGGCCGCCGTGCCGTGACCGAGCGGCCTGATAGAGAATGCGCTCTGCCGCCCGGATGCTGCCGGCCTGCCGCGCGGCTTCCACCCAAACGGAGAGCGGGAAATCCCCCGTGAAGAGGATGTCCCGTTCGATCCCCATGCCGAACGGCAGGCGGAGCGACGACATCTCCTGCAGCGAGAAGGAGCCAAGCTCAGGGTTACCGAGATCGGCCAGCCCGAAGAACGTGTCGCCATCCTCGTCCAGTTCGGTGGCGAGCGGTATCGCGCCGGCGGCCATTGGCGAGTAGCGGCTTACGCAGTTCGTCGGTCAGGAGGATCATGCCGCCCTCCTGTCGCAATCGGGAATGCTCGCCTCGAGGCGATCTCCGGCGTCCGCTTCGGGAAGGTGTGCGAGCAGCCAGTCGGCGGCCTTGCTCGCCTGACTTGCGGCGCGCACGATGGCGCGATTGTCCTCGCGCAGAACCTCGAGCCAGGAGCCTATATAATCGGCGTGGCGGACGGTCGGGACGATGCCGAGTGAGGCGCAGCAAAAGGCGGCGTTCATCTCGGCCACCAATTCCTCGAACGCGTACTTTTTCGTTCCGAACGCGCCGGAGAAATCACGTCCGAGGCGGGAAGCATGGCCTGTGGCGTGGCCGAGTTCATGCAGCGCGGTCCGGTGCCAATTGATCGGCTCGAAATAGGCCTGGGGCGGCGGCACCTGCACATAGTTGTGGGCGGGAACGTAGAAGGCACGGCTCCCGCCGATGCGGAAGTCGATTCCCGTTGCCCGGATCAGCGCCTCGACCCTTGGCTCGATCATGCCCGACGCCGGGGGCGGCGCTTCGACGGCAAGATTCTCGGGCAGCCCCTCGCACTGCGCCGCATTGAAGACCGTGAACCGCTTCAGAAATGGAATGGCGGTCGCCTCTTCGCCGGCCTCGCGCGCGCGGCGCTTTTCATCGTCAGGCACAAAGCGGTCGGCGTAGACGACGGTCGTGCCATGCTCGCCCTTCCGGACGTTCCCGCCGAGCGAGAGCGCCTGGCGAAAGGTGAGCCACTGCTGGGAAGGAAAACCGTGCTGGATGACGGCGCCCCAGAGGATCAGGACGTTGATGCCGGAATACTGGCGCGAGGTCGCCGCGTTCCTCGGCATGGCGAGCGGCGCCTTGGCCGCGGCCGTGCCCCAAGGCTGGACCCAGGGAAGCCGACCATCCTCCAGCTCGGCGATGATCTTGTTGGTGATGTCGTCATAGAAATTGGTGCGGTCGCCGGTACGACGCGCGGCGCGATCCATTCTGGCCATCGGGATAAACTCCACGACGGGCGCCGGGAGCCTCTCTCCCAGCCCTCAACCCGTCACGGAAGATCCGTCCGCACTCTCACTCTCGGGGCGTTGCGGGGTGTCCCCGCAGAAGGGGTCGGCCGAGACCGTGGCTCGGCCGCAGGGGAAGGCTTTCCCCCTTCAATCGATCCCTCGTGGCGACCGGAGCTACGAAGGACGGTTGGGTTGAGTTTGAAAGCTTTGTGGCCGTTGAAAAATGTCAGAAACTCGCATATATTTCTGACAGGAGAATGATGGTGCAACGTCTGACCGAACAGATCCTGGCGCTCGCCGAGACGCTGCCGGAAGGAACGCCGCTGGCGGCAAAGAGCCTTCTCCACCTCGGCAGCCGCGCTGGGGTGGACCAGGCTTTGTCGCGTCTTGCAGAACGAGGGCATCTGATCCGTGCCGGGCGCGGCGTGTATCTGCGTCCGATCAAGAGCCGGTTTGGAGCACGCGCGCCTTCGGTGGAACAGGCCATCGAGGCGCTGGCGGTGCAGCGCGGGGAAGTCATCGTGCCGAACGGCGCGGCTGCCGCAAATGCGCTGGGGCTGACGACGCAGGTGCCGGTTCGCTCTGTTTATCTGACGTCGGGCCGGAGCCGCACTATGACCTTGGGCAAGCAGCTCGTGGAATTGCGCCATGCGCCACGCTGGCAGCTTGCGCTCGCCGATCGCCCCTCAGGCCAAGCGGTTCGCGCTCTAGCCTGGCTTGGGCCGGAGAAAGCGGAATCGGCGCTGAAGGCTCTGAAACGAAAGCTCCCACCGTCGGCGTTCGGCGAACTGGTGGCCGCCGCGCCGCAGTTTCCGACCTGGCTTGCCCGAAGCGTCGGCAAGGCGGCCCATGGCTGATCCCTTTCTGTCCCTGTCGGCGGCGGACCGTCGTGACGCGCTGGGCGTGGCCGCCGATCGTTCAGGGCGGCCCGCCCATCTGCTCGAGAAGGACGTTTGGGTCGTCTGGGCCCTTCAAACCGTTTTCGGCTCCGCGCTCGGCGACCATCTCGTTTTCAAGGGCGGGACATCGCTTTCAAAAGCCTACGGCGTCATTCAGCGCTTCTCGGAAGATGTCGATCTGACCTACGACATCCGAGCGATCGCGCCCGATCTGGTGGGCGACAATGGCGAGGCCCTGCCGGCAACGCGCAGCGAAGAGAAGCGCTGGTCGAAAGCGGTGCGCCACCGCCTGCCGGAGTGGATTTCGGGCACGGTGCAGCCCCTGCTCATCGACGCCATTGGAGCGCAGGGCGTGTCGGCCGCGACCCGGGTCGACGGCGAGAAACTCTTCATCGACTATGAAGCGACCTCTACCGGCTCCGGTTATGTCGCGCCAAGCGTCATGCTGGAATTCGGCGCCCGCTCGACCGGCGAACCGGCCAGCGTGCGTGATGTGGTCTGCGATGCGACGGGCCTGGTCGAGGGCGTGACGTTCCCCGCGGCGTCGCCGCGCGTGATGCACGCCGAGCGGACCTTTTGGGAAAAGGCAACCGCGATCCACGTCTTCTGCTTGCAGGAACGGCTTCGCGGGGAGCGGTTCGCTCGCCATTGGCATGACGTGGTCCGCCTGGATGACGCCGGGATTGCCGACGCGGCCGCGGCTGATCGAGATCTCGCCCTGGCGGTAGCACGGCACAAAAGCATGTTCTTCGCGGAGAAGGCGGCGGACGGCGCGCCCGTCGACTATGAGGCCGCCGTCAACGGATTGTTGCGGCTCGTGCCGAGCGGCGAGGCGCGCACGGCGCTGGCCTCGGATTACGAACATATGGTGGAAGACGGGCTGCTACTTAAGGACGCCGAGCCCTTTGAGAGGCTGATCGAGCGATGCGCAGACATCGCCGACCGGGTAAATCGCGCAGCAAAATAAAGAAGTGGGGGGAAGCATGGGGCTGTATGAGCGGTGGTGCGAATCCACCAAGGAAAAAGACAAGCGCAAACACTACTGGACCTATGTCGAGAAGGATGGCGGCCGCGACGAGATCAGCGGCGACCTCGCCGAGACCATTCGTTCCCACTATGATCGTCTCGAGCGTATCGCCGAGGATGTCGAGCGCCTCGGCTACACGGTTGCCGCCAAGATTCTGAGCGAGGCGATGCCTCAGACGGCCAAGGGCCGCTCCGGAGACCTGGGGGAGATTCTCGCGACCGAGCTGGTGGAGGAAGATATCGGCCTGCGCGTCCCCGTGCGCCGGCTTCGCTACAAGGACGGCCGCAACATGGCCATGCGCGGCGATGATTTCATCGGCGCCGGCTATGGCGGCAAGGACGAGAAATTGTGGCTTCTGAAGGGGGAAGCCAAGAGCAACAAGAAGCTCGGGAAATCCACGGTGAACAGCGCCCGCAAGGTGCTCGACCGCGACAGTGGCCGCTGCACGCCGGACTCGCTGCTGTTCGTCGCCAACCGCCTGCTCGAGAGCAATGATCCCGCCGAAAACGCGTTGGGCCGTGATCTTCGCGACGAGGTGGGCGTGAAGTCGCTGCGCGCCGATCGCATCGACCACATGCTTTTCACCGTGTCGGGCAACGGCCCCCATGCCTCGCTGAGGGAAGACCTCGACGCTGCCGGGACCAATCGGGACCACTACGTCGTGAACATCCACGTCGAAGACCACCAGGACTTCATCGCGGCCATGTACCAGGGGGCGGAAGACCTTGGAGACGCCTGACGAGCTAACGGCTTTTCTCGCAACCGCGACCGTCGACGGCATTCTCGGCCGGCTGCTCTATCGTGGCGCGGCCTGGTCGCTGATGCGGGAAGCCGGCGTGTTGCCGCAGAACGCGCCGCCGTTGGGCGCGACTATTGAAACCGACCTTGCCGAACATGGTTTCGCGCTGCTTCGGGGCGCCATGGCGCTGCGCGCCCAGACCGGTGCATCGGACCTGACGGACAAGGCGTTCGAGCGGGCCGCCAACGCCTTTGAAGCCTTGGTGCGCAACGGCGATCCCGAGGCGCCGGAGCGCGGCTTTCGCCGCACCATAGCTGCCGCAGCCTATCACCTCGCGGGTTATTCGGCTGTCGCCTATTCGCTGTTCAACGAGCTGGCCGAAGATCTCAACGCCGCGCCTGGCGAAACGGCGATCCGTCACCTCATCCTGCGCGATCTCGATCAGTTGCGCGGCTTTGTTCGCGACTGGCTTGGCAATGAGGCCCACAGCGATGAGCAGATGGCCGAAACGCTGGGCGGCGACGAGCCCGATATCGACGATGTGCTGTCGACCATCCTGAATACGACGATCTGCCGAGCCTTGGCCTTTTTCGATTTCGCCCTGGAGACGGGCGAGGATGAGCCGATTGACACTGCGCGGGATCTGCTTGCCACCGCCGTCAGCCTGGCCGACAATGCCGAGAACGTCCCGCTGTGGTGGATCTCGAATCTCTGCCGCCACCTGATCGACGATCTCTGGCAGCACGCGCTGCACCAGAACCTACCGACCGAGCCGCCTGCGGGAACGGAGGAGCGATACCCCGACCTCCGGCGGCTGTTCATCGGTTCGCTGTACGCGCGCAAAACCTCCGAAGTGGAGCTATGGCCTTCTCAGCGCGAGGCCGCGCAGCGGTCGACCGATGTCACCGACGACCTGGTCGTGGCGCTCCCCACGAGCGCAGGGAAGACGCGCGTTGCGGAAATCGCCGCATTGATGACCCTGTCTTCGGCTCGCCGGGTGCTGATCGTCACCCCGCTTCGCGCCTTGTCGGCTCAGACCGAACGGTCCTTCCGCAAGACCTTCGCCCCGCTCGGATTCAGCGTTTCCTCGCTGTATGGCGCCAGCGGGCTATCGGTGGGCGACGAGGACGCGCTGCGCACCCGCGAGATCATTATTGCCACGCCGGAAAAGCTCGACTTCGCGCTGCGAAGTGATCCGTCGCTGATCGATGACGTCGGCCTGATCGTTCTCGATGAAGGTCACATGATCGGGCCAAGCGAGCGCGAGATTCGTTACGAGACACTCGTGCAACGCCTGCTGCGACGCGCGGACGCGGCCGAACGCCGGATCGTCTGTCTTTCGGCTATCCTGCCGAGCGGCGACGAACTCAACGATCTTACCGCGTGGATTCGCTCTGATGAACCCGGCGAGCCCGTGCGCTCCGACTGGCGCCCCACGCGCCAGCGTTTCGGCGCACTGACCTGGCGCGGCAAGGATGCGCTGCTTCGGCTCGACCTCGATGACGACGGTCCATTCCTCGACAAGTTTGTCGAGGAGAAGCCCGCGCGCGGCCGGGAGAAGAACCCCTATCCGCGCAAGAATTCGCATCTCGCCCTCTTCGCGGCCTGGGAATTCGCCGGCCAGGGCAAGCGCACCCTGATCTTCTCGACCCAGGCCAACTGGGTCGAAAGCTACGGCAAGCAGGTCGTTGACCTCTGCAGGCGCGGCTATCTCGATTCTTTGCTGGAGGATGAGGCGCCGATCGCGCGCGCGTTGGAGGTCGGCAAGGAATGGCTGGGTGAAGACCATCCGGCCGTCGCCAGCCTGAAGGCCGGCGTCGCCATCCATCATGGCCGCCTGCCGAGTCCGTTCCTGCGCGAGCTGGAAGTCCTTCTGTCCGAGGGCGTGCTGAAAGTCATCGTCGCTTCGCCGACGCTTTCCCAAGGGCTTAATCTCAACGCTGCGGTCCTGCTCGTACCCGCGCTCTACCGCGCTGGTGAGAAGATCAAGGGTGAGGAATTCGCCAATGTCGCGGGGCGCGCCGGGCGCGCTTTCGTCGACGTCTCGCCTCCGCCAAGGCCCGAACCCTAAAGAGCGGCCTTATCCAGATCGTCGCCGAGATCCTTGAGCGCCTGTCGCGCGAGGGCGTGCTCGACCGTGACGATGCGTGGGAATATCTAGCAAATGCCCGGGAGGCCTGGAGATCGCCGACCGAAGAGGCCGAGGTAGCCGAACGTCTGGCCGCCGCTGGCGAGTACGACTCCGTTCCCGACGCGGATGAGGATGACGAAACCGACGAGGGCGACGAAGAGGAGACCATCGACGAAGAGCCGTTGTCGCAGCTCGTCGAGCGCCTCGATGCGACCGTGTTCGGCCTGATCGAAGCGCTGGACGCCGATCGTGCCGACCTTCCAAAGTTGCTGGACGAAGCTCTCAAGGGGTCGCTCTGGGCCCGGCAAATCGCCCACGAAGAAGAGGAGGTCGCGCCCCTGCACAAGAAGGTGTTCGAGGCCCGCGCCGCGCTGATCTGGAAGTCGACCACGCCGCAGGCGCGGCGCGGACATTTCGCAATGGGGGTTGGACTTGAAGCCGGCCTTTCTATCGACACCATGGCTGATGAACTGGCCCAGCTGCTCGATCGCGCCGACGATGCGGCGCTGAGCGGCGACGTCGACGAGCTCGCCGACGCCCTTGGTGGCCTGGGAGAACGGTTGCTGTTCATGCGGCCCTTCATCCCCGACAAGAAGAACGCGCTGCCGGCCAATTGGAAAGTCATCCTGCGCGCCTGGATCTCAGGCGACGCGGTCGAGAAGATCGGACCGCAGAACATGCGGGCGGTCGAAGAGGCTTTCACCTATCGCTTGGTCTGGGCGCTGGAAGCCGTCCGCACCCGCCGCATGTCGCTCGGCTGGTCACCGGAGACGGTGGCGGGCGGCGCAGCGGCGGCGGTCGAAACCGGCGTCCCGCAGTTCATGATGGCGATGTTGATCCGGGCGGGGCTTCCGTCCCGGCGCGCGGCCATCGCGGCCATTCAGGACGCCGAGCCGATCTTCGTGACGCCCGCGGAGATGCGGGCCTGGCTCGAATCCGACGAGATTACGGCCTACACTGATGCCGGCGACTGGCCCACGCCCGACACTGCAGCGCTTTGGGCGCGCTTTCGCACCGAAGCTCTCAGCGGCGGAATCCAGAAATGGTCGGTCGAACGCTATAAGCGTCTGCTCGACATCGCGGCGGCCCCGCCCGCGGGCCTTTATCGAATCGTCACGGACGAGGGGGACGGACGAACTTGGCTCGAAACGCCTGACTACCGGCGGGTCGCGCCCTTCAAGAAGCCGGCGGTGGACCCAAAGCCCAGCCTCTTCTCAGGAAGGCTGCCGGGCAACACCAGGCTGGTCGAAGCCTTGCGCGTTGGTCGCGGAAAACTGCGGTGGCCGCCCGCTGACGCTAGAGGGGAAAATTAGACATGCTCTATGCTTGCGTCGGTGATCAGAAGCGTGCGCCGCTCGCCAAGGGCGAGCGCACCACCTGCCGTGACTGCGGCGGTCTGCTGACCGCGGTGATGCCCGTCGAAAACACGCCCCACTGGCGGCACAAGGCCGGAGACTGCGATCCGTGGAGCGAGCCTGAAGGGCCTTGGCACCTCGGCTGGAAAGAACTTTTCGATATGTCGTGCCGCGAGATCGCCCTGCGCGATCCGATGACCGGCGAACTGCATCGCGCCGATGTGCTGGTCGGCAGCGGCACCTCTCGCGCGACCGTGCTCGAGTTGCAGCATTCCTCGATCAGTGAGGACGAACGCAACGCGCGCGAGGCCTTCTATCGGCAAGGGCATCGGATGTTTTGGCTGGTCCACATCCACAGCGAAAGCTCCTTTCTCGGAACCTACTTCAGCATGTCGCTCGATTTCGGCTCGCGCGTCGTAAACCTCGACGGCAAGGAATTCGCGGTCATGCGCTGGATGGGACCGAGCAAACAGTTCATCGAGAAGTGGAAGCGCGCAAGCGCCCACGTCTTCTTCAATGCAGGTCCCTACATCTTTTACCTCGCCGGTCAGGGCGTCGCCTCTCGGTTGGGCGGCCCTTTCCGGCGTGGTGAGTTTGCTCTCTGTGCATTGTCGCGTGACGAGTTTCTGCGGGCCGTTCGGTGGGAGGACAGCGCGACGCCTCAGTGAAGGTCACGCGACTTGACCCCGAGATCATCGATGTGACCGTAGGGATAAAAGAAGTCTCGCGCGCGTAACCCCTTGGGCGCCAGCTCGCGCGCATCGGAGCCCGAACATGGCGCGCGTGACCGAAACCCCCTCACATCACGGAGTCAAGCGCAGCTCCGCCCCCTGCTGCGAGCAATACGACAACCCATGGTGGGGCTTTCCAGGCCATCAGTGCCACAAAGCAAACCAGAGCCAGCGCGAAGTCCGGCATGCCGCCGATCGCGCTGGTGAAGACAGGCGAATACAACGCCGCGCCGAGGATGCCGACGACAGCGGCATTGGCGCCTTGCATGGCCGACTGCGCCCATGTCGTGCGGCGCAACCGATCCCAGAAGGGGAGCGCCCCGATCAGGATGAGGAAGCCCGGCAGGAAGAGTGAGACAAGAGCGATCGCCGCACCGGCAACGCCGTTCGGCGCCGGTCCCATGACCGCCCCGAGCCAGGCGGCGAAGGTGAAGAGCGGTCCCGGCACGGCCTGCGCCGCGCCATAGCCCGCAAGGAAGGCGTCGTCGGACACCCATCCCGGCGTGACGGTTTCGGCCTGCAAGAGCGGCAGCACGACATGCCCACCACCGAAGACCAGAGAGCCAGCACGATAGAAGCTGTCGGCCAGCGCCCATCCTTGCGCCTGTGCGGCCAAGAGCGGCAGGCCAATCAGTAAGACGGCAAACAGCGCAAAGGCCGTCAGTCCGGCTTTCCGCGAAACCGGGACCGGCAGATGCGCGCCGGTCGTGACCTGTCCCTTGCTGAGGACCAACCCGGCGATTGCGCCGAGGAGAATGGCGCCCATCATTCCGATGGCACCCGGTGCCCACGCGAGCAGAAGCACAGCCGCGACCGCGATCGTGGCGCGCTCCTTGTCGGGGCAGAGATTTCTTGCCATGCCCCACACCGCCTGCGCCACGATGGCGACGGCGACGATCTTGAGACCATGCAGGACGCCAAGGGCAAGCGGGCTTTCCAGCCGCGTTGCCGTCATGGCGAGCGCGAGAAGGATCAGAGCCGATGGTAAGGTGAAGGCGAGGAAGGCCGCAAATGCCCCGAGCCATCCCGCGCGCGTCAAACCAAGCGCAAAGCCGACCTGGCTGGAGGCCGGGCCGGGCAGGAACTGACATAGCGCGACCAGATCGGCATAAGCGCTTTCGCTCAGCCATTTTCGACGCGTCACCAGCTCGTCCCGGAAATAACCCAGATGCGCGATCGGACCGCCGAAGGAGGTGAGCCCCAGCTTCAGGAAGACGCGGAAAACTTCGGCGGCGCTGGCCTTTGACTGCTGGGGGCTTTGATCCATTCAGGCGGTCTCGTTGATTGGTCACTCTCGCCAACGATGAGATACGATTGGCGTTGTTCCGAATACTCAGGTCGCTGCCGTCAGATTGACCCGCCGCATCAGAGCCTCACCGCTCTCCTTGCGCTCGGAATAGCGGTCGGTCAGGTAGGAAGAGACATCGCGTGTCAGCAGCGTGAACTTCACCAGTTCCTCCATCACGTCGACCACCCGATCATAATAGGATGACGGTTTCATCCGACCTGCTTCGTCGAACTCCTGAAAGGCTTTGGCGACGGAGGACTGGTTGGGGATCGTCACCATGCGCATCCAGCGGCCCAGCACCCGCATCTGATTGACGGCATTAAAGCTTTGCGAGCCTCCGGACACCTGCATGACGGCGAGCGTGCGCCCTTGGGTCGGCCGCACTGCACCGACCGAGAGCGGAATCCAATCGATCTGCGCCTTCATCACCCCGCTCATCGCGCCGTGCCGTTCCGGACTCGTCCAGACCTGACCTTCTGACCAGAGCGAGAGTTCCCGCAATTCCTTGACCTTCGGATGGTTGACGTCGGCGCCGTCCGGCAACGGCAGGCCATGCGGGTCGAAGATGCGCGTTTCCGCGCCGAAGTGTTTCAGCAGGCGCTCTGCCTCCAGGGTGAGAAACCGGCTGTAGGAGCGCTCGCGCAGCGAGCCGTAGAGCAGGAGGATGCGCGGCGGATGGGTCGAGGGCGCTGCCCGAAGACGGTCGATTGTCGGCACGTCCAGGCATGCACCATCGACGTTGGAAAGATCGCGCAGCATCAGCGCTTCGCCTCAGCCACGCCCCGGGGCTTTTCGCCGCGCTCGTACCAGCCTTTCGAGCGGTTCACGATCCAGACGACGGAGAGCATCACGGGCACCTCGATCAGCACGCCGACCACGGTGGCGAGCGCCGCACCGGACTGAAAGCCGAATAGACTGATGGCGGCGGCGACGGCGAGCTCGAAGAAGTTAGATGCCCCGATCAGCGCCGACGGCCCGGCGACGCAATGCTGCTCGCCAGTCAGCCGGTTGAGGAGATAGGCAAGGCCGGAGTTGAAATAGACCTGGATCAGGATCGGCACGGCGAGCAGCGCGATCACCAGCGGCTGGGCGAGGATCTGTTCGCCCTGGAAGCCGAAGAGCAGGACGAGCGTGGCGAGCAGCGCCACCAGCGACAGTGGCTGAAGGCGGTCAAGAAAGCGCTTCAGCGCCGGCTCGCCGCCAGTGGCGAGTAGCCGGCGTCGCAGTATCTGCGCGGCGATCACCGGCACGACGATATACAGCGCGACGGACAGGACCAGCGTGTCCCATGGCACGGTGATGGCCGACAGGCCGAGCAGCAAGCCGACGACGGGCGCGAAGGCGAACACCATGATGGTGTCGTTGAGCGCGACTTGCGACAGCGTGAAATGCGGCTCGCCTTTGGTGAGGTTCGACCAGACGAAGACCATGGCCGTGCAAGGCGCGGCGGCGAGGATGATGAGGCCGGCGATATAGGAGTCGATCTGGTCCGCCGGCAGGTAGGGCCGGAACAGATAGCCGATGAATAGCCACCCGAGCGCCGCCATCGAGAAGGGCTTGACCGCCCAGTTGACGAACAGCGTGACGCCAATGCCGCGCCAGTGTTCCTTGACCTGGCCGAGAGCGGCGAAGTCGATCTTGACCAGCATCGGCACGATCATAAGCCAGATCAGCGCCGCGACCGGCAGATTGACCTTGGCGATCTCGGCCGCGCCGATGGCATGGAAGACGCTCGGCATCAGATGGCCGAGGCCAATGCCCACGACGATGCACAGGGCGACCCAGAGGGTGAGATAGCGTTCAAAGGTGGACATGGACTTTCCTCAGGCCGTCGCGACGCGGCGGCCGTGTTCGTCGATCACCCGCTCGCCGTCTTCCTTGACGAATGCCCCGCGCTGCGGCGGCAGCAGGTCCAGCACGTCCTCGGACGGCCGGCACAGCCTCACCCCTTCCGGCGTGACTACGATCGGACGATTGATGAGAATGGGATGCGCCATCATGGCGTCGAGAACTTGCGCGTCGCTCAGCGCCGGGTCGTCCAGGCCAAGCTCGGCATAAGGCGTGCCCTTCTCGCGCAGCAGCGCGCGAACGGAGATTTCCATGCGCGCGATGAGCTGCTCAAGCATCGTGCGGCTCGGCGGCGTCTTGAGATATTCGATGACATGCGGCTCGACGCCGGAATTGCGGATCAGACCCAGCGTATTGCGCGACGTGCCGCACTCGGGGTTGTGGTAGATGATGACGTCCATGATCGGCCTCACGCAACGTCAGGGCGCGGCGAGGTTGCGCCTTCGCTGCGGCCGATCTCGCGCAGCTTGGTGCCAAGCGCAGCCTTGTCGAGGCTGGCCACCGGCAGAGCCGTCAAGACGGAAATCCGGTTTCGCATGTAGCGGAAGGCGGCGACGAACGCCTTTTCCTTTTCGATGTCCCGTCCGACGACGGCAGCGGGATCTTCGATGCCCCAATGCGCGGTCATCGGCTGGCCGGGCCAGACCGGGCAGGCTTCGCCGGCGGCGTTGTCGCAGACGGTGAAGACGAAATCCATGACAGGTGCGCCGGGTTGGGCGAACTCCTCCCAGCTCTTCGAGCGGAAGCCTTCGGTCGGATAGTCGAAGCTTCCGAGCACCTTCAGGGCGAACGGGTTGACCGCGCCCTTGGGCATGCTCCCGGCCGAGAAGGCATGGAAGCGACCAGCGCCGTCCTTGGCCAGAATGCTCTCGGCCAGGATCGAGCGGGCCGAATTCCCCGTGCAGAGGAACAGGACATTGTAGATGCGGTCAGTCATGGGCGGCCTCCTTGTCGGCGAGGATTTGCGGTGGGCAGCAGGGGGACAGATCGGCGATCAGCGGCGCGCAGATCTGGGGGCGGCCGCCGCAGCAGTCCTTGACGAGGAAGCTGGTGAGCGCATGCACAGCCTCGAGCCTTGCCCGATAGATGATCGAGCGGCTGTGCCGCTCGGCCTCGATCAGGCCGGCGCGCGTCAGCGTCGCAAGATGCGTCGACATGGTGTTGTGCGGGACGTCCAACCGGCGGGCGATGTCGCCTGCAGCTAATCCGTCCGGTTCGTGCTCCGCCAGCAGGCGGAACACGTCGAGGCGGGTCGGTTGCGCGAGCGCGGCGAACGCAAGGATGGCGGCATCTGATTCCATATGTCGAGACTAATCGACATATGGTGGTGAGTCCAGAGGCACGAGTTGTCCTTATGGAGAATGGCAGGTTATGCCGGGCCTATGCCTAGCCGCGACAGAAAGCGGGAAGCGAGCCCGACGGAGAGTCCAGCTCGCTATCCCATCAACTCGTCAAATCGCCTAAGCGGCCAAGGGCAAATCTTGTCTGTCCCCGCTGGGGTCTTCCACCGCCTTCTTGAGGAAGTGAGAAAGTGCGGCCTTTCGGGAATTCCGATCTAGAGCGTAGGCGGTCTGCTTGAACTTGACCCCATCGAGCAGCCCCTGAACGTAGCCGGAGATAGTGTCGGCGGCCATGATGAGGGCGGTGTCGAGCGAATGGATGTATTTGCTCGTGACGGTCCCCTTTGAGTGACCGACCAGCGCGGCGATGGTGACCTCGGTGAAGCCGAGATCGTTTGCGATGCTGGCGAAGCTGTGACGCAGGACGTGCGGCGTTACATCTGCCAGCGGCGAGTCCCGGAAAATCTGCCGCCAGTGATTGGGGAATCCGCCAAAGGCGTTGTCCTCGCCCTGGCCGGGGAAGACATAGCTGCCCGTCGCGGTCTTGCGGCGTTCCTCTAGATACTCGACCACGGCGAGGCCGATAGGACGGATGGAGGCGCCTTCCTTACTATCCTCCAGACGCATGCAGCTCGCGTCAGTGTCCGCCTCGGTCCACTTGAGACCGATCATCTCGCTTCGGCGGCAGCCGGTGAGCGCGATCTGTCGGATGATCTCGACCGTTATCCCATATTTCGGGGTTTCGGCCGCTTCGCGCAGAATCTCGCCGAGCGTGCGGTACTCCGCCTCGGTGAGACGACGGTCGCGGACATTGTCCTTGGGCTTGCGGATGCCGTGCACGGGATTGGCCGTGATGATCCCTGCCTCCATGGCGTAGGTGAAAATGCCGCCGACGAGTCCGAGCGTCCGCGTGGCCGTACCGGCGCCGCCTGTCACGACGGACTTGCCGCGCAGCTTCTTGGTCTTCACCGACACTGCCGTCTTGCCCGCCATGATGTCCTTCAACACCTTGGTCATGTCGGCTTTGACGAGATCCTTTACCCGGCGCGTGCCGATCAGCGGAATGATGTGTCGATGAATGCGACCGGTATCGCTGACGATGGTCGTTGCCTTTTTCGGTCGGCCTCCCTTTCCGAGAATGAGACCGGCTTCGAGGTCCTTGAGATACATCGCGCACAGTTCTTTGACGGTGATCGCCTGATGATCCAGCAGGCGTTCCTCGGAGGGGTTATCACCCTGTGCGACGCGACCGAGTTGCACCTTAGCTTCCTGCCGGGCTGTCTCCGCCGTCCACACGCCATGAAGGCCGATTGTGAAGCGGCGGGTTCGACCTGCGGCGCGGTATTGGATAAGGTAGCTGCGTTTACCGGACGCGAAGATGCGAAGGCCGAAGCCGGGAAGTTCGTCGTCCCAGATGAAGTAGTCCTTCTCGCGGGCTACGGCAGCATCCACGACTCGTTTCGTGAGCTTGGCCATTACGCGATTTCCCCCTGGAGAGCGGGCTGTTTCCGCGGAAGCACCACGGAAGCAGCCGGATGAAAGTCGGGTTGTAGTATCATGGCGTGTCCTAGCGTGCATTTCGGATAGCCAGGACAAATTGCTCCGAAGGCAAAGGTCACACGTTCGAATCGTGTCGGGTGCGCCAAAACCTCTCATCGGATCGTCGCCCAAATTCTGTGCCCATCGTTATCCGTCCCGCCGTCGTGCGGATGGATGGAAACGGCGGGTTGTTCACCCCACACCAGCGGTTGGCGCCTTCGGTAGGCTCCATTTTTTCACCTTGACGTGCGGCCCGTCCGCAGCGAGGTATCGGAAGCGGCGCGCTTCGCCACAGGCGCGCCATCGCACCATTCACCTCACCATTCATGGCGATCACAGGGACCAAAGGCATGACGATCAAGCAGGGCGAACGGCTGCCGCAGGCCACCTTCCGGATCATGACGGACGACGGCCCGCAGGCGAAAACCACCGACGACATCTTCAAGGGCAAGACCGTGGCGTTGTTTGCGGTGCCCGGCGCCTATACCGGCACCTGCCACAAGATGCACATGCCGAGCATCACCATGAACGCCGCCGCCATCAAGGCCAAGGGTGTCGACGCTATCGCGGTGGTGTCGGTCAACGACGTGTTCGTGATGAAGGCATGGAAACGCGACACCGATCTGAAGGACGAGGTGCTGTTTCTGGCCGACGGCAACGCCGACTTCGCCAAGGCGGTCGGCCTGACCTTCGACGGGTCGGGTAACGGTCTCGGCCTGCGCTCGAAGCGTTATTCGATGCTGGTGAAGGACGGCGTGGTCGAAAAGCTCAACGTCGAGGAAAGCCCTGGCAAGGTCGAGGTGTCGGGCGGCGATACGCTGCTGCAACAGCTCTGAGCGAGCGATCCGGCGGCTAGAGCGTTTTCGAGCGAAGCATGCCCTCGGGCTTGACCCGAGGGTGGAAACCGGCCTACGCCGGCCAGAGCCGGCTTTGGCCGGCGTCGGCCGGTTCGCGCTAAGAAAACGCGTCAAAACAATAATCTAGAGCTCCGCTTCTGATTCCATCAGAAGCGGAAAAGCTCTACGCGCCCGCCGGATTGAGCCGTGCCCTGGCAAGCCCGTCACGCGCGAGCTGGTCGGCGCGCTCGTTCTCGGGATGGCCGGCATGGCCCTTGACCCAGTGCCAGCGCACCTCGTGGGGAGCCAGCGCGGCGTCGAGCCGCTGCCACAGGTCGATGTTCTTGACCGGCTTCTTGTCGGCGGTGCGCCAGCCGTTCTTCTTCCAGCCGTGGATCCAGCTCGAGATGCCGGAGCGCAGATACTGGCTGTCGGTATAGAGGTCGATCGAGCACGGCTTCTTCAGGGCTTCCAGCGCCGTGATGGCCGCCAGCAACTCCATGCGGTTGTTGGTGGTCATTGCCTCGCCGCC
Organism: Pseudomonadota bacterium; assembly: GCA_003576765.1. Lineage (GTDB taxonomy): Bacteria > Pseudomonadota > Alphaproteobacteria > Rhizobiales > Xanthobacteraceae > PRO6. The sequence goes on along the minus strand of QEVP01000003.1, from coordinate 118,464 downwards.
ACTCAACTCCTTCTCGATGGTGCCGAAGCGCAAAATGGCGCCGAAGCCGCCCGGCCCCGGATTGCCCGAGCAGGCGCCATCGGTGAAAATGGAGACGGTCGGCGCCGCGCTCACGCGATCTGTCCCGGCTGCACGACACCGTAGTCGCGCATGGTTGCAACGCCCTGGTGGAAGCGCAGCTTGCGGGCGTATTCGAGCGGGTCCTTGGGCTTGACCAGCGCGCCCGGCGGCACGTCGAGCCAGTCCACCAGTCGCGTCAGCAGAAAGCGCAGCGCCGCCCCCCGTGCCAACAGCGGCAGCGCGTCGCGCTCCGCCGCCGACAACGGCCGCGCCCGCTCGTAGGCGTCGAGGAAGGCGCGTGCCTTGGTGACGTTGAAGGCGTGGTCGGGCTCGAAGCACCAGGCGTTGAGACAGATCGCCACGTCGTAGGCGAGCACGTCGTTGCAGGCGAAGTAGAAATCGATCAGGCCGGACAGCCGGTCGCCGATGAACAGCACGTTGTCGGGAAACAGATCGGCATGGATCACGCCCTGCGGCAGGTCGCAGCGCCAGTTGCGTTCGAGATGGTCGAGTTCGTCGGCGATCAGCCCTCGAAGCCCAGGCTTGACGTCGTCGGCACGGCTCTCGGCCGACAGGAACAGCGGCCTCCAGCTTTTGACGGACAGCGCATTGGCGCGCCGCATGCCGAAATCGAGGCCCGCGATGTGCATCTTCGCGAGCGCCTCGCCCACGGCGGCGCAATGGGTGGCGTTCGGCCGGCGCGGCCACACCCCTTCGAGGAAATCGATGATCGCCGCGGGGCGTCCGGCCAGTTCGCCGAGCACGGTGCCGTCGCGGGTCCTGACCGGCTGCGGGCAGGTGATGCCGCGCGCGGCGAGATGCGCCATCAGGCCGAGGAAGAACGGCAGATCGGCGCTCGCCACCCGTTTTTCATAGAGGGTGAGGAAGAACGAGCCTTGCGAGGTTCGCAACAGGAAGTTGGAGTTCTCGACGCCTTCGGCGATGCCCTTGTAGGACAACAGCTCGCCGATGTCGTAGCCGCCGAGAAAGTCCGCAAGCTCCTCGGCGGAGACATCGGTATAGACGGCCATTTATAACCTGTTCAGCTCGACCTATTCAGCCGCGCGTTCGGGCCGCAACGGGCGCGGCAGCGGGAAGAACTCGTCCTCCTCCGCGGCCGACACGGTTTCCACCTTGAGTTCGAAACGCTCGGCGAACGCGTCCATGATCTCTTCGACGATCACCTCGGGCGCAGAGGCGCCGGCGGTGATGCCGAGGCTTGTGATGCTGGCGAACCGTTCCCAGTCGATGTCGGTGGCGCGCTGCGCCAGCACGGTCAGCGGGCAGCCCTCGCGCTCCGCCACCTCGCGCAGCCGCTGCGAGTTCGACGAGTTGGGGGCGCCGACCACGATCAGGGCATCGACCACCGGCGCCACCTTCTTCACCGCGAGCTGGCGGTTGGTGGTGGCGTAGCAGATGTCCTTCTTATGCGGGCCGTTGATGTCGGGAAAGCGCCGGCGCAGCACCGCGACGATCTCGGCGGTGTCGTCGATCGACAGCGTGGTCTGGGTGACGAAAGCGAGGTTGCCGGGATCCTTCGGCAGGTAGTTTTCGGCATCCGCCGCGGTCTCGATCAGCGTCACGGCGCCGGCCGGAAGCTGGCCCAGCGTGCCGACCACCTCGGGGTGGTGGGAATGGCCGATCAGCAGGATTTCGCGGCCGCGTTTGAAGTGGATCGCCGCCTCGCGGTGAACTTTCGTGACCAGCGGGCAGGTGGCGTCGAGCGAGAAGAAGTTGCGCTGCTCGGCCTCGCTCGGAACCGATTTCGGCACGCCGTGAGCCGAAAACACCACCGGGGCATTGGTATCGGGGATTTCGGCCAGTTCCTCGACGAAAATGGCGCCCTTGGCGCGCAGGCTGTCCACGACGTAGCGGTTATGGACGATCTCGTGGCGAACGTAGACCGGGGCGCCGTAAAGTTCCAGCGCCTTTTCAACGGTATCGATGGCCCGGACCACCCCGGCGCAGAAGCCGCGCGGGGAGCACAGGACGACTTTCAGGGGCGGTTTGGCCTGCATGTCGGGGACCCCGGACCGAATCTCCCGGACCGGCGGGCAGGGAACGGTCGTTTCACCAGCAATTGGGCGAGCTTTGCGGCCCTGTCAAGGCCGCCTCTCGGCCCCATTGCGCCGATCAGGGGGGCGAGCGTATATAAGAGCGGAATCCCGTCATCGTCGAGTGACCCGACGGCTTCGCCTCCTGACACGAGGTGGGCGAGGCACAAAGGAGATTTGCCATGAGCAATGCGCCCCTGATGCCGAAAGCGACCGCGGTCTGGCTGGTCGATAACACGGCGCTGTCGTTCGACCAGGTCGCCGACTTCTGCAAGATGCACCCGCTGGAGGTGCGCGCCATCGCCGACGGCGACGCCGCCCAGGGCATCAAGGGCATGGACCCGATCTCGACCGGCCAGTTGACCCGCGAGGAAATCGAGCGCGGCGAGAAGGATCCGGACTATCGCCTCAAGCTCAGCGAAACCAAGGTCCGCCTGCCCGAGGCCAAGAAGAAGCGCGGTCCCCGCTACACCCCGGTGTCGCGCCGCCACGAGCGGCCGAGCGCCATTTTGTGGCTGGTGCGCAACCATCCCGAACTGAAGGATGCGCAGATCATGCGGCTCGTCGGCACCACCAAGACGACGATCGCCAGCGTGCGCGACCGCACCCACTGGAACGCCTCGGCGCTGACCCCGATGGACCCGGTGACGCTGGGGCTGTGCTCGCAGATCGAACTGGATTTCGAGGTGCAGCGCGCCGCCAAGGAGAAGCCGACGGCGCAGCAATACGGCGGCGCGACGCTGCTGCCGGCCTCTGAGACCACGCGCAAGGACGAGGACGCCGCGCCCGCGGCGGCCGGCGGCGACGATCTCAACGTCGATGCGGTGTTCGCCAAGCTCAAGACCATCGGCGGCAAGAAGGCCGACGACGAGGAGTGACGGTCAGCGCCCGTTGAGCATCTGCTCGCTCAGGTGACGGTGGGTGCGCTCGATCCGGGTATCGTGAACGGCGCGCTTCTCGTCGCGCACCTTGAGACATTCGGCATAGCGCGACGAGCCCGGCTCGCCGGCTTCCTTGCGGCAATAGGCATCGTCGTCCTGCGCCGCGCTCGCCGTGGCGGCAGGATCGGTTTTGCGTTCAAGCTGCGCGCAGCCGGAAATGGTCAGGCCGGCGAGTACCACGAGCGGCAGGCAGCGGGCGATAGACGGCATCGGAACATCCGGGTTGCGGCGGGGACGGGCATCGCTTCGGCGGCGATTGAGGGTTTTGTAGGGCGGACGCGCCATCGGCGGCAAAGTCGCGCCATGAACCGCCGGCTTGGCTGCTTTGCAGCCAGGCAATTGAAGGCCCGCCGGTTCGCGGCGGGCCTTTCTTGTCACAATGGAAAAGTTAGCCGTTAAGCCCGGCTCTTCAGCGCATCGGTGATTTCGTCGAGCGCCTTGGGGTCCTCGATGGTCGCCGGCAGCGCCCATGGATCGCCGTCGGCGATCTTCTTCATGGTGCCGCGCAGGATTTTGCCGGAGCGCGTCTTGGGCAGCCGCGCCACCGTGATTGCGAGCTTGAACGCGGCGACCGGCCCGAGCTTCTCGCGCACCAGCGCCACCACTTCCTTCTCGATCTCGGCGGGCGACTTGTCCGTGCCTGCCTTCAGCACCAGGAAGCCGCACGGCACCTCGCCTTTCAGCGGGTCCTTGATGCCGAGCACCGCGCATTCGGCGACGTCCGGGTGCGAGGCGAGAATTTCCTCCATGCCGCCGGTCGAGAGCCGGTGGCCGGCGACGTTGATGATGTCGTCGGTGCGGCCCATGACGAAGACGTAGCCATCCTCGTCGATATAGCCGGCGTCCGCCGTCTTGTAGTAGCCCGGGAACTCGTTGAAGTAGGCTTCCTTGCAGCGCTCGTCCTGCTGCCACAGCGTCGGCAGGCAGCCCGGCGGCAGCGGCAGCTTGATGACGATCGACCCCATGGTGCCGGCAGGCACCGGCTTGGTCGATTCGTCCACCACCTCGATCCTGTAGCCGGGCATGGCGACCGTCGGCGAGCCGTGCTTGACCGGTAGTTGCCCGAGCCCGACCGGGTTGCCGGCGATGCACCAGCCGGTCTCGGTCTGCCACCAGTGATCGATCACCGGCACCTTCAACTGCTTCTCGGCCCATTCGATGGTCGGCGGATCGCCGCGCTCGCCGGCCAGAAACAGGGTGCGGAAGTGCGACAGGTCGTACTTCCGAATGAACTCGCCGTTGGGGTCTTCCTTCTTGATGGCGCGGAACGCGGTCGGCGCGGTGAAGAAGGCCGCCGCCTTGTGCTGCGAGATGACGCGCCAGAACGCACCGGCGTCGGGGGTGCCGATCGGCTTGCCCTCGTACATGATCGAGGTATTGCCGTTGAACAGCGGGCCGTAGACGATGTAGCTGTGCCCGACCACCCAGCCGATGTCGGAGCCGCACCACCACACCTCGCCCGGCTTGACGCCATAGAGGTTCTGCATCGACCAGTTGATGGCGACGAGGTGGCCGCCGTTGTCGCGCACCACGCCCTTCGGCACGCCGGTGGTGCCCGACGTATAGAGGATGTAGAGCGGATCGGTCGCCAGCATCGGCACGCAGTCCGCGCTTTTGTTCGCTGCCAGCGCTGCGCTGCGCAGGTCCGCCCAGTCGTAGTCGCGGCCCTTGATGAGGTCGCAAGGTTGCTGCGGCCGCTGCAGGACGATGCAGGCCGGCGGCTTGTGCGCGGCGAGCTTGATGGCGTCGTCGAGCAGCGGCTTGTAGGCGACGATGCGGCCGGGCTCGATGCCGCAGCTTGCCGACAGCACCAGCTTCGGCTTGGCGTCGTCGATGCGGGTGGCCAGTTCCTTGGCGGCAAAGCCGCCGAACACCACCGAGTGGATGGCGCCGATGCGGGCGCAGGCGAGCATCGCCACCATCGCTTCCGGCACCAGTGGCATGTAGATGACCACGCGGTCGCCCTTGGCGACATCGAAATCCTGCAGGATCGCCGCAAAGGTTTTCACCTCGCGCAGCATTTCGGCGTAGGTAAACCTGGAAACGCTGTTGGTCAGCGGGGAGTCGTGGATCAGCGCGAGCTGGTCGGCGCGGCCGCCGGCGACGTGACGGTCGAGCGCGTTGTAGCAGGTATTGACCACGGCGCCGGCGAACCAGCGGCCGTACAGGCCCTGCGAGGCATCGAACACCTTCTTCGCCGGCTCGATCCAGTCGATAGCGCGCGCCGCGTCGGCCCAGAACCCCTCCGGGTCCTGCATCGAGCGCGCATAGACGTCGTGATAGCGGCTGGCGGGATGAATGTTCATGGCGAAACCTCCGGCGCGTAGCTTATCGCCGTGCCCGTGGAAAGCACAGCACGGCCTTGACGCGGCGGCGCTCCGCCGCGTGGCTTCCGCATGAACCCGGCGCGGCGCCGTTGCAAGCCGGGAGCGCTTACGCCCTTCGGCTAAGTGTCCCGCAAGAAATACCGGCATCGCCCGCGCCGTCATCTAATAGGCTGGAATTGCTTGCTAATTTACGGGCCCATTTTTTGACTGCACGGCCCCCGCCGCAATCTGGTATCTGCTGGCCATTATGTTTGCACTCGAACTCGGGATCGTTACGGTCCTGATCGTCCTCAACGGCCTGCTCGCGATGTCGGAGCTGGCCATCGTCTCGTCTCGCCCGGCGCGGCTCGCCGGGCTCGCCGAAAAGGGCGTCAAGGGCGCGCGCCGCGCGCTGACGCTTGCCTCCGATCCCGGCAAGTTCCTTTCGACGGTGCAGATCGGCATCACGCTGGTCGGCGTGCTGTCGGGTGCCTTTTCCGGTGCCACGCTCGGCCAGCGGCTGAGCCAGTGGCTGATGGAGATGGGGCTTGCCAAGGGGCTGGCCGATACGCTCGGCGTCGGCGCTGTGGTCGGCATCATCACCTATGCCTCGCTGATCGTCGGCGAGCTGGTGCCGAAGCAGATCGCGCTGCGCAATCCGGAATCGGTGGCGGTCAAGGTGGCGCCGGCGATGACGTGGCTGGCGCGCATCTCCTCGCCGGTGGTGTGGCTGCTCGACGTGTCGGGCAAGCTGATCCTGCGCGTGCTCGGGCAGGGTGGCGAGGCCGACGAGAAGGTGACCGAGGAGGAGATCCGCTCGCTGGTGCGCGAGGCCGAGGACGCAGGCGTGCTCGAGCCCGGCGAAAAGGAGATGATCGCCGGCGTGATGCGGCTCGGCGATCGCCCGGTCGGCGCAGTGATGACGCCGCGCCCCGAAGTCGATCTGATCGACCTCGCCGAGCCGCCGGAGGCGATCCGTGCCGCCATCACGGCAAGCCCGCACTCGCGCCTGCCGGTGTTCGACGGCAACCGCGACGATGCGCTCGGCGTGGTGCAGGCCAAGGACCTGCTCGACGCCTGCATGGCCGGCGCGATGCCGGATATCCGCACGCTGGTGCGCGAGGTGCCGGTGATCCCGGAATCGGCGGACGCGCGCGACGTGCTGGCGATCCTGCGGTCGTCGCCGGTGCATATGGGGCTGGTGCACGACGAGTACGGCAGCTTCCAGGGCGTGGTGACCAGCGCCGACATCCTGGAATCCATCGTCGGCAGTTTTCACACCGAGGAAGGCCCGGCGGAGGCGCCGGCGGTCAAGCGCGCCGACGGCTCCTATCTGATCCAGGGCTGGATGCCGGCCGACGAGTTCGCCGACCTGCTCGGCATTCCGGTCCCGCTGTCGCGCCCCTATCACACCGCCGCCGGCTTCATGCTGCAGAATTTCGGCGCGATCCCCAAGGCCGGCGACAGTTTCGACGCCCACGGCTGGCGCTTCGAGGTGGTCGATCTCGACGGCCGCCGCATCGATACGGTGCTGGCAACCCGCGTCGCGCAAGCCCGCCGCGTGATTTAATCGTCCGCGTCCTGCTGCGGGCGGCCGAACAGTTGCACGATGCCGGGGGTGGCCAGCGACACCACGATGAAGCGCGCCAGATGATGCGCGCCGACGAACACCGGGTCGATGTGCAGGGTCAGCGCCAGCGCCAGCATCGCGTCCATGGCGCCCGGCGCGAAGGCGATGATGACGTCGGCAAAGCGCAGCGGCGCGATGACGAGGACGATGGCGACGAAGACGGCCGAGATCGCCAGCGCCACCGCGAACGAGCCGAGCGAGGCTGCGAGATAGCCGAGAATGGTGCGGAGCCGGAGCCGGGCGAAGCGCGTGCCGATCAGCGCCCCGATGCCGATCAGCGCCGCCGCGCGGCCGCCGTCCGGCAGTCCGCCCTCGATCCAGCCGGTGCCGTGCAGGATCGCCGAGGCGAGCATGGCGCCGAACATCCAGCTTGCCGGAAACCGCACCCATCGCAGCAGCCAGCCGGTGGCCACCGCCGCCAGCGCCAGCACGCAAAGCGCGACCGGCCCGGCCACCCCAGAGATCGGGCGGGGCGCCGCGTCGTGGGCAAGCCCGGCGGCCGCCAGCAGGAGCGGCAGGCCGGCGGTGAGCAGAATGACGCGCACCGTCTGCACCACGGCGATGGCCGCCACGTCGGCGTTTCTTTCGTGCGCGATCATGATGATCTGCGACAGCGCGCCGGGACTGCCGGCGAGCAGCGCCGAGGTGGGATCCCAGCCGTGCAGGCGTTGCAGGTAGAGGCTGGAGCCGAACGTCGCGCCGAGCGTTGCGAGCGCGAGCAGCGCCAGCGTCACCGGGTAGGCCGCGAGGTTGGCCAGCAGGTCGCGCGTCACCATCGAGCCGAGCGAGATGCCGAGCACGACGAGGATGCCTTGCGCGACCGGCGCCGGCAGCCGCAGCGGCCGCCCGGCGATGGCGGCGATGGCGACCGCGATCATCGCTCCGGAGATCAGCCCGCCCGGCAACGCCGCCGCGGCGAAGGCGATGCCGCCGGCCGCGCCGATGGCGAGCGTTTCGCCGGTGATCAGGATGTCGCTACGGCTCGGGAAGGGAACGGCAAAACGCATGACGGGGCCCGGATGGCGCGCCGTTATGGCAAATCTTCCGGCGAGCGACAAATGCGGGCGCGACGCCGTTGTCACGGCGCCGCCGTGGGTCAATAATAGTCGAGTCCGACAGGGACGCCGGATGTCCGGGAGGAAGAAAAAATGTCTGTGATGCGATCGGGGATGTGGGGCCTTGCCGCGCTCGCGGGGCTGTGCATGGTGCTGGCGGTGATGCCGGCTGAGGCACTGACCATGCAGGAATGCAGCGCCAAGTATCAGGCGGCGAAGGCAGCCGGCACGCTCGGCGGCCAGAACTGGGCCGCGTTCCGCAAGGCGCAGTGCGGCGAGGAGGCGGCGGCAACGCCTGAGGCCAAGCCGGTGGCGGCGACGAAGCCGGCCGCGGCCGGCAGCGCCGTGTTCCCGTCGGCGATCGCGCCGAAATATGCCAAGGAAAAGCCGTCCAAGGCGCGCATGCACACCTGCGTCGATCAGTACAACGCCAACAAGACGGCCAACGCCAACGGCGGCCTGAAATGGATTCAGAAGGGCGGCGGCTACTACAGCGAATGCAACAAGCGGCTTAAAAGCTGAGCGGCCGGGACGGCGTTCCAGCGGCTCCGCTGAATGACGTCCGGGCGTGATCGCGCCCGGATGCAGGGACAATCATGGCTCATGAAACTGAGACGCTCGCGGCCTATGTCGCGAACCTCGCCTTCGAGGCGATTCCGCAGGAGGTCGCTGGCCGCGCCAAGATGCTGACGCTCGATCTGATCGGCAGTGCCGTGCGTGCGCGGCGGGAAGCTGAATCGACGCCGTCGCTGCTGGCGATGCTCAAGGCGCTCGGCCTCGACGGCGCCGGCCCCGCGACGGTGATGGGCGACAGCCAGCGCTATTCGCCCGCGGTCGCGGCGCTGCTCAACGGCGCGCTCGGCCATTCGCTCGATTTCGACGATACCCACGCCGATTCCTCGCTGCATCCGAGCGCCCCGGTGGTTCCGGCCGCGTTCGCGGTGGGCGAAGCGGTGGGCGCATCCGGCGCGGAGGTGCTGACCGCCATCGTCGCCGGCTACGAAGTGTGCTGCCGGCTCGGCAACGCGCTCGACCCGACCTCGCATTACGCGCGCGGCTTCCACCCGACCGCCACCGCCGGCACCTTCGGCGCGGCGGCTGCGGCGGCCAAACTCTATCGCCTGCCGGCCGAGCGCATCGCCGCCGCCTTCGGCGTCTCCGGCAGCCAGGCCGCCGGCTCGCTGCAATTCCTCGAGAACGGCGCCTGGAACAAGCGCTTTCAGGTCGGCGCTGCGGCGATGAACGGCGTCGTCGCCGCGACGCTGGCGCAGCAGGATTTTCTCGGCGCCAGCGAGCCGATCGAGGGGCGCTACGGGTTGCTGCGCGGCTATACCGACGACGCCCGGCCCGACAAGGCGGTGGCCGGTCTCGGCCGCGTCTTCGAGACGATGAAGATCGGCGTCAAACCCTATCCGAGCTGCCGCTATACCCACGCGGCGGTCGAGACGCTGATCGCCATGCGGCGCGACCACAATCTGACGCCGGAGCGCATCACGGGCGTCGAGATCGGGCTGCACCGCAACGGCATCACGCTGACCGGCGACGCCGCCACCAAGCGCCATCCGCGCAGCATCGTCGGCGGCCAGTTCTCGATGTATTTCACCGCCGCGCTGGCGCTGGAGCAGGGCTCGTTCGGCTGGGACGACTATGCCCGGCTCGGCGATCCGGCCATCGACGCGCTCGCCGACAGAATCGAGGTGGTGCAGGACGACCGGCTCGAGATCGGCCGCACCCATCCCTTTGGCGCGCGCGTCACCGTCACAGCGGAGGGCGAAACCCATGAGCGGCTCGCCGTCGATCCGCCGGGCGAGCCGTCGTCCTTCCCGGACGACGCGGCGATGCGGCAGAAGTTTTTGCAGCTCGCGCGTCCGGTGCTCGACGGCGGCGCGGACAAGCTCGCCGACGCCCTGCTCGCGATGGAGACGTTCGACCGCTTCTCGACCGTCGCCGCGCTCGGGCGGGCGTAAAATCTACGGCGCGACGTTCTTCGCCAGAAAATCCACCGCCGCCTGCGCGCCGCCTTTGCCGTGCGGGATGCCAAGCGCCTGCAGCCCCATCTCCACCACGCCGAGCGTGCCGAGGATCATCGGCGCGTTGATATGGCCCATATGGGCGATGCGGAAGCCGCGCCCCGACAGATCGCCGATGCCGGTGCCGAGCACCACGCCGCATTTGTCGCGGCAGTAATCGTGCAGCGCCACCGGATCGTGCGCGTCCGGCGTCAGGATCGCGGTGACGGTGTCGGCGCGCTCGCGCTCCGCCTCGATGTTGAAGCCGAGGCCGCCCTCGCGCGCCCAGGCATCAACGGCCGCGCGCACCGCGCCCGCGATCAGCCGGTGGCGGGTGATAGCCGCCTCAAGTCCTTCCGCGAACAGCATGTCGATCGCCGCGCGCAACGCGAACAGCAGATGCACCGGCGCGGTGCCGGCATATTTGCGATAGTGCTCCTCGCCCTCGCGCGCGGTCCAGTCCCAATAAGGCGTGCGCAGGCCGGCGCGGCGATGCGCCTCGCGCGCCCGCGCATTGGCCGCGACGAACGCCAGTCCCGGCGGCGTCATCAGCCCTTTCTGCGAAGCCGACATCGCGACGTCGACGCCCCACGCCTCCATATCGAACGGCATGCAGCCGAGCGAGGCGACGGTGTCCACCATCAAAAGCGCATCGTGCCCCGCGGCGCGGATTGCTGCGGCAATCGCCGGGATGTCATTGACGACGCCGGAGGCGGTATCGACCTGCACCACCAGCAGCGCCCTGATGGCGCGGGCGGTGTCGCGCCTCAGCCGGGCCTCGACCTCGTCGGGGCGCACGGCGCGGCGGAAGCCACCCTTGAGAAACTCCGCCTCGACCCCGAGCGCGGAGGCCGCCTCGCCCCAGCCGATGGCGAAACGTCCGCTTTCCAGCACCAGCACCTTGTCGCCGCGCGACAGCACATTGGTCAGCACCGCCTCCCACGCGCCATGGCCGTTGGCGATGTAGATGTAGGGTCGCGCCGAGGTCCGGAACAGGCGGCCGAGATCGGCGAGCAGACCGTCGGTCAATCCCACCATCTCGTCGGAATAGATGTCGATGGCCGGGCGGTGCATCGCGCGCAGCACCTCGTCCGGCATCGTCGTCGGCCCCGGTATCGCCAGGAACTCCCGGCCCGCACGCACGCTCATCGCCTGTCTCCCTGCCTGCCGGCCGTGGCCGCCTCCCCGTCCATAGCGCGGGACGGGGCAAAGCAAAATCATCTCGCGAAGCGGATCAGGCATTCGCGGCCCGCCCGGCCGCAAGCCCGCCGCGCACGGCCAATGCGCCAACACGGTGAATTGATACCTGTCACGCGTCCCATCTTGCGCCGGGCCGCACCGTCAACTACAATCCCCCGCGACCAACGACAACCACAAGGGAGGATACCATGGCGAACCCGTCCCAGATCGACCAGACGCTCCGCCAAGCCTGCGAGGCCAAGGACATCCCCGGCGTCGTGGCCATGGCCGCGACCGGAAAGGACGTGATCTACCAGAACGCCTTCGGCAAACGCGACCTGTCGAAGGACGACGCGATGACGCTCGACAGCGTGTTCTGGATCGCCTCGATGACCAAGGCGATCACCTCGGCGGCCGCCATGCAGCTCGTCGAACAGGGCAAGCTCGCGCTCGACGAGCCGGTCGGCAAATTGCTGCCCGACCTCGCCGATCCGCAGGTGCTGGAGGGCTTCGACGCCGACGGCGCGCCGATCCTGCGGCCCGCCAAGGGCGCCATCACGCTGCGCCAGCTCATGACCCATACCGCCGGGTTCTGCTACGACATGTGGAACGGCGATATGGTGAGGTATCTCGAAATCACCGGCACGCCCGGCATCACCAGCTGCCAGAACGCCGCGCTGCGCACGCCTCTCGCGTCCGACCCCGGCACGCGCTGGGAATACGGCACCAATATCGATTTCGTCGGCAAGGCGGTGGAGGCGGCCTCCGGCCAGCGGCTCGGCGAGTATCTGCGCGACAACATATTAGCGCCGCTCGGCATGAACGACACCGCCTTCAGGATCGGCGAGGCGCAGCGCAAGCGGCTCGTCGGCATGCATGCCCGCGGCGAGGACGGCTCGCTGACGCCGATCCCGTTCGAACTCGAGCAGGAGCCGGAATTCGAGATGGGCGGCGGCGGCCTCTATGGCACGGCGGCCGACTATATCGCCTTCACCCGCATGATCCTCAACAAGGGCAAGGCCAACGGCCATCAGATGCTCAAGCCGGAAACGGTCGCCATGATGAGCCAGAACCAGATGGGCGACCTTGTCGTCACCCGGATGACATCGAAGGTCGCGTTCGCCACCAACGACGTCGATCTCTATCCCGGCATGGTGAAGAAGTGGGGCTTGAGCTTCCTCATCAACACCGAAACGACGCCGGAAGGCCGCAGCCCCGGCAGCCTCGCCTGGGCCGGCCTCGCCAACACCTATTACTGGATCGACCCCGTGCGCGACGTCAGCGGCGTGATCCTGATGCAGGTGCTGCCGTTCGCCGACGCCAAATGCCTCGACGCCTTCAGCGCGTTCGAGCGTGGCATCTACGACAGCCTCGACAGCACGAAACGCGCGGCCTGACCGCATGCGAACACGGCCGGGACATTGTCCCGGCCGCAACGCAACGTGACCTCAGACCGGCAGACCTTCCGCCTGCGCCAGCGCCTTCAGCGATGCCTGCGGCCGCGCGCCGAGATGCTGGATCACTTCCGCCGCCGCCAGCGCGCCGAGTTGCGCGGCGGTGGCATGGTCGGCATTGCGGACGAGACCGAACAGGAAGCCGGCGGCGAACAGATCGCCCGCGCCGGTGGTGTCCACCAGCTCCTTGATCGGCGCGGCCGGCACCGGCGTCAGCTTGTTCGGCGCGACCACGATGCAGCCCTTCTCGCTGCGCGTCACCACCGCGAGCTTGACGTCCTTCTGCAACTGCTGCAGCGCGCCGTCGAAATCCGAGGTCTGGTACAGCGAATGCAATTCCGCCTCGTTGGCGAACACCAGATCGACGGTCGCGGTGCGCATCAGGTCGATGAACTCGTCGCGATAGCGATCGACGCAGAAGGAATCCGACAGCGTCAGCGCGACCTCGCGGCCCGCGCCATGCGCCACCGCCGACGCCTTGAGAAACGCTTCCTTGGCCTGCGGCGGATCCCACAGATAGCCTTCGAGATAGGTGAAGCGCGCGGCCTCGACCTGCGCCGGGTCGATATCGACCGGCGCGAGATTCTGCGCCGCGCCGAGATAGGTGTTCATGGTGCGCTCGCCGTCCGGCGTCACCAACACGTAGCAGCAGGCCGTCGCCGGCCCGTCCGCGGCGGGCGGCGTGTCGAAGGCGACGCCGGTGGCGCGGATGTCGTGGCTGAAGGCGCGGCCCAGATGATCGTCCTTGACCTTGCCGATGAAGGCCGTGCGCGCGCCGAAATCCGCAAGGCCCGCGATGGTGTTGGCGGCGGAGCCGCCGGAAATCTCGACCGCCGCGCCCATCGCGGCGTAAATCTTGCGCGCGCCATCCTCGTCGATCAGCGACATGCTGCCTTTGGCCATGCCATGCGCGACGAGAAAATCGTCCTCGGTGCGCGCCATGATATCGACAATGGCGTTACCGATGCCGAGAACGTCGTGGGTGGCAGAAGTCATGATGCATGGTCCGCTGGCTGAAAACATCGTATGGGTGGGCGCCCGCGACCTATCACGATCCCTCGTCCGGCAGCAAGCGCGCCGCCCTTGAGGGCTCATCAGGGACAGCCACGACCCGCCGATGATCCGCCACGTTCTCACCGTTTCGACCGGTACGGCGCTGTCGCGGCTCACCGGCTTCGTCCGCGACGCGCTGACGGCGGCGCTGCTCGGCGCGGGGCCGGTCGCCGACGCTTTCCTCGCCGCGTTCCAGCTCGTCAACGTGGCGCGGCGGCTGTTGACCGAGGGCGCGCTCAACGCCGCGCTGGTGCCGGCGGTGCTGCACAAGCGCGAGCGCGAGGGATTGGCGGCGGCGACGGCGTTCGCCGGCCGCGTTCTCGGCACCGTCGGCGTTCTCACTTTCGCTCTCGCGGCCTTGCTGGCGCTGGCCGCGCCCGCACTCGTCGCCCTGATCGCGCCGGGCTTCGCCGATGAACGGTTCGCGCTGGCGGTGAACGCCGCACGGCTGATGCTGCCTTATCTCGCCTTCGTCGGCCCCGTCGCGGTGCTGATGGGGCTGCTCAATGCGCGGCGCGAATTCGCCTTCGCCGCCTTCGCGCCGGTGCTGTTCAATCTGGCGCTGATCGCGGTGCTGATCGTACTGCTGCTGCGCCGCGACGGCGCGGAGACCGACGCGCTCGTGCTGTCGGTGATGGTCGGGCTCGCCGGCTGCCTTCAGCTTGTCGTGCTCGGCGCGCATGGTCGCGGCGTCGCAACGCCCTTGCGCGTGTCGTTCGACAAGGAAATGCGCGGCTTCCTCGCCACCGCATGGCCGGGCGCGATCGCCTCGGCGATGCCGCAGCTTCTCATCCTGACGGGCGTGGTGGTGGCCTCGGCCTCGCCCGCGGCGGTGGCATGGATTTACTTCGCCAACCGCCTGATCGAATTGCCGCTCGGCCTCGTCGGCGTGGCGATGGGCACCGTGCTGGTGTCGGAACTGTCGCATGCGAGATACGACGCGGCGGCCTTCGCGCAGGCGCAGCGGCAGGGTTTCGTGCTGGCGGTCGGCCTGTCGCTGCCGGCCGCCGCCGGGCTCGTCGTGCTGGCGGAGCCGATCGTGCGCGTCTTGTTCCACCACGGCGCGTTCGGTGCGGGCGACGTCCACGCCACCGGCCAGGCGCTGGCGCTGCTGGCGCTCGGATTGCCGGCGCAGGTCGCAGTCAAGACGCTGTCGGCGGCGTTCTTCGCCCGTGGCGATACCGGCACGCCGCTGATCGCAACGCTCGCCGCCGTTATGGTTGCGCTGATCGGCGCGGCTGCGGCCGTGGCGCCGTTCGGCGTCGCCGGCATTGCGCTGGCGCTCGCGGTGTCGGCCTGGGGCGCCGCGGTATGGCTCGGCGTGCACGCGGTGCGTGACGGGCATCTCGTGCTCGGCGCGGCCGCCGGCGTGCTCGCGCGCATCGCGCTGGCCGCGGCCGGAATGGGCGGCGCGCTTGCCGCCGCGCTGGCGCTGTGGCCCACGCCCGCGCATACGGCAGGCGCGGCGCTGCATGTGGCGGTGCTGATCGCCGGCGGCATCGCGCTTTACGGTGCGCTGCTCGTGGTGTTCGGCGCGGCAGACCGCTCCACCGCCACGGCCTTGCGCGACGCCATCGCGCGTGGCAAGGACGGCGCGTCGAACGACCCTTCAAGGACCTCCCGTCATGGCGGCGAAGCATAACGATCTGGTATTTTCCGGCGTGCAGCCGACCGGCAACCTGCACCTCGGCAACTATCTCGGCGCCATCGTCAACTTCGTGAAGCTGCAGGAGACGCATTCCTGCATCTATTGCGTGGTCGATCTGCACGCCATCACCATGCCGCCATCGGTGTGGGGCGGCCCGGAGGAACTGGCCCGTTCGACGCGCGAGGTGACGGCGGCCTTCATCGCCGCCGGCATCGATCCCAAGAAGAACATCATCTTCAACCAGAGCCAGGTCGCGGGCCATGCCGAACTGACCTGGGTGTTCAATTGCGTCGCGCGCATCGGCTGGCTCAACCGCATGACGCAGTTCAAGGAGAAGGCCGGCAAGGACCGCGAGAACGCCTCCGTCGGTCTTTACGACTATCCGGTGCTGATGGCCTCCGACATTCTGGTCTACCGTGCCACCCATGTGCCGGTCGGCGAGGACCAGAAGCAGCACCTCGAACTGACGCGCGACATCGCGCAGAAGTTCAACAACGACTTTGCCGAGTCGATCGCGGCACGCGGCTATGGCGAGGGGTTCTTTCCGTTGCCGGAGCCGGTGATCACGGGACCGGCGACGCGGGTGATGTCGCTGCGCGACGGCACCAAGAAGATGTCGAAGTCGGACGCCTCCGACTATTCGCGCATCAATCTCACCGACGATGCCGACACCATCGCGCAGAAGGTGCGCAAAGCGAAGACCGATCCCGAGCCGCTGCCGAGCGAGGAGCCCGGACTGGCGCAGCGCCCGGAAGCCGACAACCTCGTCGGCATCTACGCAGCCCTTGCCGGCAAGCCGAAGGCGAACGTGCTGGCCGAGTTCGGCGGCGCGCAGTTCTCGCAATTCAAATCGAATCTGGTCGATCTCGCGGTGACGCGGCTTGCGCCGATCGCCGGCGAAATGAAGCGCCTCACGCAGGATCCCGGCTATGTCGATTCCGTGCTGATCGACGGCGCCGCCCGCGCCAACGTCATTGCTTCCGAAACCATGAGCGCGGTGAAGGACATCGTCGGTTTCATCCACAAGCGTTGAGCGTTTCCATCACCTCGCCACATTCGTCGTGAGCGCAAGCCCCGCGCTCAAAACGCTTGTCGATGCGCCGCGCGTCGTGGCAGCATCCCGCGGTTTTGACGCGCAGGGGACGGGCGCCGGATGAACACCAAACGCCGCAGCTACGAATCCGGCCACAAGCCGAAATGCCTCGTGCTGGTGGACGAGACGCCGGAATGCGATCGCGCGGTGTACTATGCCAGCCGCTGGGCGGTGCGCGTCGGCGGCGGCGTGGTGATGCTGCGCGTGATCGACACCGGTGACCGCAACCAGCAATGGCTCGGCGTTGCCGACATCATGCGCGCCGAGGCGCTGGAGGAAGCCAACATCGCGCTTGACCGCGCCTCCGGCCGTGCCAACGGGCTGGCTGCCATCACGCCCGAGCGCGTGTTCCGCGAGGGCGCCGATCCGCGCGAGCAGATCCTCGACGTGATCGAGAACGACGTCGATATCGCGCTGCTGGTGCTCGCCGCCGCGGCCGGCGCCGAAGGGCCGGGACCGATCGTCACCGCTGTGGCCAAAACCTCTGGCGCGTTCCCGATCCCGGTCACGATCGTGCCCGGCAACCTCAGCGACGAGGACCTCGACGCGCTGTCGTAAGCCCGGTCCCGGTCTTGATCAGTGCATTCGCGCGCGCCATCTGTTACAAGACGAGTTCCATTCCGTAAGGCGGGCCGGCCTTGAACCGGCAATACGCCGGAGATCGCGCCATGTTCATACAGACCGAAGTCACCCCTAATCCCGCGACGCTGAAATTTCTGCCGGGTCGCACCCTGATGGAAACCGGCACCATGGAGTTCACCGACGCCGAGGCGGCGGCGCGTTCGCCGCTGGCCGAGCGGCTGTTCGCGATTCCCGGCGTGAGCGGGGTGTTCTACGGTTTCGATTTCGTCACCGTCACCAAGGCCGAGGGAGACTGGCAGCACCTCAAGCCGGCGATCCTCGGCGCCATCATGGAGCACTACATGTCCGGCGCGCCGCTGTTCGCCGGCGCCCAACCCGAGACGGCCGATCACGACGGTGCGCAGGAATTTTTCGACGAGTCCGACGCCGAGACGGTGGAGACCATCAAGGACCTGATCGAGACCCGCGTGCGCCCGGCGGTCGCCAACGACGGTGGCGACATCACCTTCCGCGGCTTCAAGGACGGCATCGTCTATCTCGACATGAAGGGGTCGTGCTCGGGCTGCCCGTCCTCGACCGCGACGCTGAAGCACGGCATCCAGAACCTGCTCAAGCATTTCGTGCCCGATGTCGTCGAAGTGCAGGCGATGTAAGGGCGCTCACCTCGTTCCGGTCGCGGGCGCGATACTGATGCGATGTTGATTCTTGCCATCGATACCGCGCTCGACGCCTGTTCCGCCGGCGTGCTCGATACCCGCGCCGCGCGCATCATCGCTCACGAATCACTGGCCATGCGCCGCGGCCATGCCGAGGCGCTGATGCCGCTGGTTTCGCGGGTGATGAAGGCATCCGGCGTGGGCTTTGCCGATCTCGCCCGCATTGCCGTCACCACCGGCCCCGGCAGCTTCACCGGCCTCAGGGTCGGGCTGTCGGCAGCGCGTGGCATCGGCCTTGCCGCGCAAAAGCCGGTGGTCGGATTGACCACGCTTGCCGCCTATACCGCGCCCAAGGTTGCCGTCGACGGCGACAGCCCCGTGCTTGCCGCCATCGATGCGCGTCACGGTCAGGTGTACTTTCAGTTCGTGGACGGCGAGGGCGCGATGCTGGTGGCGCCGCGGGTTGCGCCGCTGGCCGAGGCGATCGCCGCCGTGCCGCACGATGTCGCCCCCTGCCTCGTCGGCAACGCCGCCGCTGTGCTGGCCGAGCGCTGGCCGGCCGACCGGGCCCCGCCGGCCGCTGTCGAGGCCGAGCCGGCGCCGGACGTCGCCTGGGTGGCGTGGCTTGGCGCCGCCGTCCGGCCGGAGACCGCGCCGCCGAAGCCGACCTATCTGCGCACGCCCGACGCCGTGCCGAGCGCCGGTCGGGCCGCCTCGTGATCGTGCCGGCGTGGTTCGCCGCTTGTTGCAAACTCTGGCGCGAGCTTTGGCCTAAAGCTTGGCGTAAGGCGCCGCCTGCCGTCGTGCCGGCTACGCCGCACGATGTCGCTGCGCTCGCCGCGCTGCACGGCGCGTCGTTCCACCGCGGCTGGGACGAGGCCGAGTTCGCCGACATGCTGGGGCGCACCGACACGCTGGTGCATGTGATGCGGCGCGGCCGCGCCGTCGTGGGCTTTGTCGCCTCGCGCATCGCCGCCGACGAAAGCGAGATCCTGTCGATCGCGCTTCAGCCCTCGGAGCGCGGCCGGGGTCTGTCCGGCGCGCTGTTGCGGAGCCATCTCGGTCATCTGGCCGGGCGCGGCGTCAAAACCGTGTTCCTCGATGTCGAAGAACACAACCGCCCGGCGCTCGCGCTCTACGCCCGCCTCGGTTTCCGTCAGGTCGGGCGCCGCGAGCGGTATTATCGCGATCCAGCGGGGGCGCAGACGGCTGCGCTGGTGCTACGCCGCGACTTGTGGTGAGCGCCGCATGGTGGCACAACAGGTCGCGCGCCGAGCGCTCCCGTCCGTGTTCAGGCAGCACCCCATGACCGCTTTGAGAACCGTCGTCCCGCACCCCACCGACATCGAGCAGCGCTGCGCCGCGACCGGCATGCGCATGACCGAACAGCGCCGGGTGATCGCGCGGGTGCTGGCGGAGGCCGACGACCATCCCGACGTCGAGGAGCTCTATCGCCGCTGCGCCGCCATCGACGACAAGATCTCGATCTCCACGGTGTACCGCACGGTCAAGCTGTTCGAGGATGCCGGCATCATCGAGCGCCATGACTTCCGCGAGGGCCGCGCTCGCTACGAGCAGGTGCCCGAAAGCCATCACGATCACCTGATCAACCTGCGCGACGGCTCGGTGATCGAGTTCACCTCGGAGGAGATCGAGACGCTGCAGCAGGAGATTGCCGCGCGGCTCGGCTTCAAGCTGGTCGATCACCGGCTGGAACTGTACTGCGTGCCCCTCAAGGACGCCGACAAGGGCCGCTGACCGCCCCCGCACAGACATGGGCCAACTCCAGGCCCTTGATATGAAAGCATAAATCGCCCGCGCTGGATTTCCGGCGGGCGAGCCTATATGTCACGGGCGCGAGGCCGTAAGGGGCGCCTCGCGCTATTATCGCTTTTCGGGTTCCATGAGCGCGCCGCGCAAGCTGCATATCAAATCCTACGGCTGCCAGATGAACGTCTACGATGCCCAGCGCATGGTGGACACGCTTGCGCCGGAAGGTTTTGTCGAGACCGCGAGCGCCGACGACGCCGACCTCGTCATCCTCAACACCTGCCACATCCGCGAGAAGGCATCGGAGAAGGTGTTCTCCGAGCTTGGCCGGCTGCGGGTGATGAAGGAGGACGCGGCGCGCGAGGGCCATGACGTCAGGATCGCGGTGGCCGGCTGCGTCGCGCAGGCCGAGGGCGCCGAGATCATGCGCCGCGCGCCGACCGTCGATGTCGTGGTCGGGCCGCAGAGCTATCACAATCTGCCGCAGCTTCTTGAGCAGGCCGCGCGCGAGGGCCGTGCGCTCGACACCGAATTTCCGGTCGAGGACAAGTTCAAGTTTCTCAAGGCACCGAGCAATCGCGCGATCCGCGCCCGCGGCGTGTCGTCGTTCGTCACCGTGCAGGAAGGCTGCGACAAATTCTGCACCTTCTGCGTCGTGCCCTATACGCGCGGCGCCGAGGCGTCGCGGCCGGTCGAGCACATCGCCGAGGAGGTGCGCCGGCTTGCCGACAATGGCGTGCGCGAGATCACGCTGATCGGCCAGAACGTCAACGCCTATCACGGCGAGGGACCGGACGGCCGGGTGTGGTCGCTGGGTCGCCTTGCCCATCACCTTGCCGCCATTCCCGGCATCGTCCGCTTGCGCTATTCGACCAGCCACCCGCGCGACATGGACGACAGCCTGATCGAGGCCCATCGCGACCTGCCGGCCTTGATGCCGTTCGTGCATCTGCCGGTGCAGTCCGGCTCCGACCGCATCCTCGCGGCGATGAATCGCCGTCACCGCGCCGACGATTACCGGCGCATCATCGCCCGGTTCCGCGATGCCTGCCCGGACATCGCCTTTTCGTCGGATTTCATCGTCGGCTTTCCCGGCGAGACCGAGACCGATTTTGCCGCGACGCTCGCGCTGGTCGGGGAAATCGGTTACGCTTCCGCCTATTCGTTCAAGTATTCGCCGCGGCCGGGCACGCCGGCGGCGGACATGGGAGATGCGGTTCCCCCGGCGGTGATGGACGAGCGGTTGGCACGACTGCAACATCTGATCGACAGCCAGCAGGCGGCATTCAATGCCGCGATGGTCGGGCGCACGGTCGATGTGCTGTTCGAACGGCCGGCGCGCAATCCGGGCCAGATCGTCGGGCGCACGCCCTATCTGCAGCCGCTGCATGTGATGGCATCGCCCGATATCGTCGGGCAGGTGCTGCCGGTCGCGGTGATGCGTCACGAAAGCTACAGCCTGTTCGGCGATATTGTCGCGGCAACGCCGCCGCCCGCGCGCGTCGCGACCGCGCAGCCGCAACCGGCGACGGGAGCCTGACCCCTTGCCAAGAGCCACCTCGGAGACGCCCGTCGTCGTCGCCGGCCGCAAGCCGGACCGCGAAACGCGGGCCGCGCCCGAGGCCGAAGTGATCGTCGCCTTCGACGACAACCGCGCCGCCTCGGTGCTGGTCGGCCCCTACGGCCAGAACCTGGCGCTGATCGAGCGCCGGCTCGGCGTCGTCGTCGATTCGCGCGGCAACCACATCACCATCCGCGGCAGCCGCGACGGCTGCGATGCCGCGCGCCGCGTGCTGGAAAATCTCTACACGCAGGCGCAGCGCGGCCACGACGTGACCGCCGGCGAGGTCGAGGGCGCGATCCGCGCGGTGATCGCGCAAGGCTCGCTGTTCGAGTTCGATGCCAAGCACCCGCGCGCCACCTTCGAGGAAATCAACCTGCGCAAGCGCCCGGTGCGGGCCCGCACGGCGGCGCAGGATTCCTATATCCGCGCGCTCAAGCGCAACGAACTGGTGTTCGGCATCGGCCCGGCCGGCACCGGCAAGACGTGGCTCGCGGTCGCGCATGCCGCGCGGCTGTTCGAGCGCAAGGAAGTGGACCGCATCATCCTGTCGCGGCCGGCGGTGGAAGCCGGCGAGCGGCTCGGCTTCCTGCCCGGCGACCTGCGCGAGAAGGTCGATCCCTATCTCCGGCCGATCTACGATGCGCTCTACGACCTGATGGACGCCCGCGTGGTCGAGCGCGCGCTGCAGACCGGCGAGATCGAGATCGCGCCGCTCGCCTTCATGCGCGGGCGCACGCTGACCAACGCCGCGATCATCCTCGACGAGGCGCAGAACGCCACCTCGATGCAGATGAAGATGTTTTTGACGCGGCTCGGCGAGAACAGCCGCATGATCGTCACCGGCGATCCGAGCCAGGTCGATCTGCCGAACGGGCAGGTGTCGGGCCTGGTCGAGGCGACGCGGCTGCTCGACGGCGTCGAGGGCATCGCGCAGGTGCGCTTTACCGCCGAGGACGTCATCCGCCACGAACTGGTGGCGCGCATCGTTGCCGCTTACGAGGGCGCGCCGCTGCGCGCGGCGACCTCACGAAAGGACCAGCCGGACCAGATATGACTGCGACGACCCCTGCCATGCGTCAAGCCGACGACAAACCTCCGCCTGCCGAACCCTGCGGGAGCGCTGCCATCGACGTCGTGGTCGAGGCCGAGCTCTGGCGTGCCGAGCCCGCGGCGGAGGCGGCGGTGACGCGCGCCATTGCCGCCGCGGCGGATGCCGTCGGCGGCGAGGCGGCCGACGTCGCGGTGCTGCTGACCGACGACGATCATATCCGTATCCTCAACCGCGATTTCCGAAAGCTCGACAAGCCGACCAACGTGCTGTCGTTCCCGGCCGCGCCCGCCATGGCCGCACCGGCCGCGCCGCGTTTCCTCGGCGACATCGCCATCGCCTTCGAGACGACGCAGCGCGAAGCGGAAGCCGAGGGCAAGCCGTTGACGCATCACGTCAGCCATCTTGCGGTTCACGGCTTTCTGCATCTCGCCGGCTTCGACCACGAGACCGACGCCGAGGCCGAGGCCATGGAGGCGCTGGAGCGCCGCATCCTCGCCCGGCTCGGCATCCCCGACCCCTATGCGTCCTGCGATGGAGAGCACTGACATGCCCCAGTCTTCGCAAGCCGCAGCAACCTCCGACCCGGACAGTAGCAGTCGGCGCAACCTGCCGGTGCCCGTGTCGCAGGGCGAGGTGTTGCGGCCGCCATCCGATATCTGGCTGATCCGGGCGCTGCGCGCGCTGTTCGGCTGGAAGGGATCGTCCTCGCGCGCCGATCTCAAGGATGTGCTCGACGCCAGTTCGGTCGGCGAGACCAGCATTTCCACGATCGAGCGCACCATGATGCGCAACATCCTGGATCTGCATGAG
This sequence comes from Pseudomonadota bacterium, assembly GCA_003576765.1. Lineage (GTDB taxonomy): Bacteria > Pseudomonadota > Alphaproteobacteria > Rhizobiales > Xanthobacteraceae > PRO6. Next base: position 95,549 of record QEVP01000003.1, on the reverse strand, counting down.
CAGCGCATTGCCGACGTCATGGTGCCGCGCGCCGACATCGTTGCGGTCAAGCGCGACATCTCGCTCGGCGAACTGATGCGGCTGTTCGAAAGTGCTGCGCATTCGCGCCTCGTGGTGTTCGACGAGACCCTCGACGATCCCGAGGGGATGGTCCACATCCGCGACCTGATCGCCTTCATGGCGGCGCGCGCCCGCGTCGATCCGCAGGTCAACGCCAAACGCAAGAAGCCGTTTCCCGCCGGGCTCGATCTGCGTGCGATCGATCTGGCGATGCCGCTGCACGAGACCGGCATCGTCCGCAAGCTGCTCTATGTGCCGCCGTCGATGCCGGCGGTCGATCTGCTGGCGCAGATGCAGGCCACCCACATCCACCTCGCGCTGGTGGTGGACGAGTACGGCGGCACCGACGGACTTGTGTCCATCGAGGATATCGTCGAGCAGATCGTCGGCGAGATCGACGACGAGCACGATTCCGACGAGCCGCCGTCGATCGTCAGGCAGGCCGACAGCATCTACATCGCCGATGCCCGCGCCAGTCTCGAGGACGTGGTCGCCACCGTTGGCGAGACCTTCGTCACCGGCGAGGCGGGCGAGGACGTCGATACGCTCGGCGGCTATCTCGTGGCGCTGGTCGGGCGGCTGCCGGTGCGCGGCGAGATCGTCGCCTGCCCGGGGCCGTTCGAGATCGAGGTGCTCGACGCCGATCCGCGCCGCGTCAAGCGGCTGCGCATCCGGCCGCGCCGCGAGGCGCCGGACACCGAGCGCCCGCGCGATCCGCGCCGCCGCGAACCCTCCGACGCGTCCGGACCGGCTCCGAGCGCGGGGAGCGGTGCGTGACCGCTGCGCGCGGCCTCCGCGCAGCCGCTCCATTCATCGTTCTCTCCTGGGGCTGGCGACGCGCGGCGATTGCCGTCGCGGCCGGCGCGGTGTCGTCGCTGGCGATGGCGCCGTTCAACGCCTGGCCGGTGCTGTTCGTCACCTTCCCGGTGGCGGTGTGGCTGATCGACGGCGCGGCCGGCACGCGCGCCAATGGCGCAGGCTCGGCGGCGATCGCCGGCTGGTGGTTCGGCTTCGGCTATTTCGTGCCGGGGCTGTACTGGATCGGCAATGCCTTTCTGGTCGATGCCGATATCTTCGGCTGGCTCTTACCGTTCGCGGTGCTGGGCTTGCCTGCCTATCTCGCGCTGTTTCCCGCGCTCGGCTTCGCGTTGGCACGCCTGATCTGGCCGCGCGACGCCAGCCGCGTGCTGGCGCTGGCCGCCACGCTCACCGCGGCCGAATGGCTGCGCGGCCACGCGCTGACCGGCTTTCCGTGGAACGCGTTCGGCTATGCGCTGACCGAGCCGCTGGCGCTGGCGCAGGCCGCTTCGCTGGTCGGGCTGTGGGGCATGACCTTCATCGCGGTTGCGGTGTTCGCCAGTCCCGCGGTGCTGCTCGACGCGCCCGGCACGACGCGGCGGCCGTGGCTCGCGCCGGTGCTGGCGCTGGCCGTGCTGGCCGCGATGGGCGGCTTCGGTCTGGTGCGGCTGGCCACCACGCCGACGCAAAATGTCGAGGCGGTGAAGCTGCGCATCATGCAGCCCGACGTGACGCAGGACCAGCGCTTCAACTACGCCGCCAAGCAGCCGGTGATGCAAAAGTATCTCAAGCTGTCGGAGCGCGCGACCTCGCCGCAATCGACGGGCCTTGGCGACGTCACGGTGCTGATCTGGCCGGAATCGGCGTTTCCGTTCTTCTTGAGCCGCGAAGCGGACGCGATGGCGATGATCGCCGAACTGCTGCCCAGGGGCACGGTGCTGATCACCGGCGCGGTGCGCCCGCCCGAGACGCCGCCCGGCGCGCGCATCACCCGCGCCTATAACTCGATCTACGTCATCGGCGACGACGGCAGCTTTCTGTCGGTCTACGACAAGACGCATCTGGTGCCGTTCGGCGAGTATCTGCCGCTGCGCGGCGTTCTGGAAAAGCTCGGCCTCGAACAGTTGACGCGGGTGCGCGGCGGCTTCATCGCCGGCGCGCGCCGCCGCGCGCTGGCCGTGCCGGGCGCGCCAAAGATGCTGCCGCTGGTATGCTACGAGGCGATCTTTCCCGATGGGCTGATCCCTGAGGGCGAGCGGCCGGGCTGGCTCGTCAATCTCACCAACGACGGCTGGTTCGGCGTCTCTACCGGGCCGCATCAGCATTTGCAGCAGGCGCGGCTGCGCGCCATCGAGCAGGGCTTGCCGCTGGTGCGCGCTGCCAACACCGGCATCTCCGCGGTGATCGATCCGGTCGGGCGCATCACTGCCCAACTGGGCCTCGGCGTCGAGGGCGTGCTCGATGCGCGGCTGCCGCAGGCGCTGGCGCCTACGCTCTATGCGCGCCTCGGCGACGGGCCGGCCTGGCTTGCCGTGCTGGCGGCGGCCCTGATCGCCTTCCGCCGCCGCAAAAGTTAAGCCACCAGCAGCGCGACGCCGACGACGATCAGGGCGGTGCCGATCAGTTCGCGCCGCGTCAGCGGCTGGCGGAACGAGACGCGCGCCACGACTTGTGCGAACACCACCTCGATCAGCGCCAGCGTGCGCACGTTGGCGGCGGCGGTCAGGGCGAAGGCGAGGAACCAGAACTGCGAGGCGGCCGCGCCCATGAAGCCGGCGGCGAGCGAAGGCCGCCACAGCCGCAGGATCGCCGCCAGCACCTCAGGCGCGCGCGCCAGCAGGTAGATGCTCAACACCAGCGTCTGCACGGCGAGCCCGAAGGTGAGCGTGTACGACGCCGCGGTGACGAACGAGACGTCCGGCACCGTGAGAATGGCGCCGCGAAAGCCGACAGCCGACAGCGCGAACGCCGCCGCGGCAACGAGGCCGTACAGCGTTGGGCCGAAGTGTTTTCCGGCGAAGTGGGAACCGGTTCGCCGCAGAAAACGCGACTGAACAGCCGGGTCGCCAAATCCTTTCGCCCCACCGGGACGCAGCGCGGTGACGACGACGCCGGCGGTGGCGATCAGGATCGCCGCGATCTTGAGCGGCGTCAGGTGATCGCCGAGAAAGACGAAGCCGAAAATCGCGGTCTGGATCGCTTCGGTTTTCAGATAGGCCGTCGTCACCACGAAGGAGCGTTCGTTCATCGCCGCCAGCATCAGGGCGGTGGCGAGAATCTGCGACAGCGCCCCGAGCAGCAGCCACGGCCAGAACGCCGGCACCGGCCAGCCGATAGTGTCGCCGGTCGCGGCGACGATGACGGTGAAAAACACCAGCGCGAACGGCAAACCGAACAGGAAGCGGATGTTGGTGGCGCCCCAGGTGCCGAGCGGCCCGGTGAGCTGGCGCTGCATCGCGTTGCGTGCCACCTGTCCGAGCGCGGCGAGGATGGTGAAGGGAATCCACAGCATGAGAGGCTTATGATCGGGTAGCGTCGGGCGCGCAGGGCAGCTCAGCTCTCCGCTTCGGCCGTCACCATGTAATTGACGTCGAGGTCGCGCGCCGAAATGCTCCAGCGGTCGGCCAGCGGGTTATAGATGACGCCGACCTGGTCGGTGACGATAAGTCTGCTCGCGGCGAGATGGTGCGCGAGTTCGTCCGGCGTGACGAACTTGTCCCACTGGTGCGTGCCGCGCGGCAGCCAACGCAGCACGTATTCGGCGCCGACGATGGCCAGCGCAAAGCTTTTCCAGGTGCGGTTGAGGGTGGAGACCACCATCAGCCCGGCCGGCTTCATCAGCGCCGCGCAGTGCCCGAGGAAGGCGCCGACGTCGGTGACGTGCTCGACCACCTCCATCGCCAGCACGATGTCGAAACGCTCGTGCGGATCGATGGCCTCGACCGTCGTGCAGCGATAATCGACCGACAGGTGGGCGCGCTCGGCATGCAGCCGCGCCGCGGCGATGTTGCTCTCCGAAGGATCGACGCCGACCACCTGGGCGCCGAGCCGTGCCAACGGCTCGCACAACAGCCCGGCGCCGCAGCCGATATCGAGCACGCGCAAGCCGTCGAGACAGGTCAGGCTGCGCGGGTTGCGCGCGAATTTCGCGCAAGCCGCGTCGCGAATGTAGCCGAGCCGCAGCGGGTTGATCTTGTGCAGCGGCGCCATCTTGCCCTTGGGGTCCCACCACTCCGCGGACAGTTTTGAAAAGCGCGCGATCTCGGCCGGATCGACGGTGGTGGTGGCGCCCGGGCGCGGCGTCTCGGCCGGCGCGGTCATGGCCGTACCCGTGCGGCGGCGGCCCGCGAAGGCGCGCGAAGGTAGGGGTGCGTCGGCTTCCCCGGCTGCGCGATATGGTCGATCAGACGGCCCATCGTCGTTGTCCGAACCCGTGTTCCGATTGCCTCTGCGGCGTCCGTTATGGCCCCGCGGTCACGGCCGGCGGCACCCGGTTGCCTGGGGGCGATCCTGCCGTTATGTATACGCGCCTTTTCGCCGGCGCCACGATGTTTTTCGCGCTGGCCCCGCTGCCTCCGTCCTTACCCTTTAAGGATTCCGCCACGCCATGGCCCGGCTCGTGATGAAATTCGGCGGCACTTCGGTCGCCAACATTGAGCGCATCCGCAACGTCGCGCGCCACGTCAAGCGCGAGGTTGATGCCGGGCACGACGTCGCCGTGGTGGTGTCGGCGATGGCCGGCAAGACCAACGAACTGGTGGCGTGGTGCCGTGAGGCGGCGCCGATGCACGATGCACGCGAATACGACGCCGTGGTCGCATCCGGCGAGCAGGTGACGTCGGGTCTGCTGGCGATCACTCTGCAGAGCATGGGCGTGCAGGCGCGCTCGTGGCAGGGCTGGCAGATTCCGATCCTGACCAGCGACGCCCACACCGCCGCGCGCATCCTCGACATCGATGGAGCCGAACTGCTGAAGCGGTTCGCCGAGCGCAAGGAGGTCGCGGTCGTCGCCGGCTTCCAGGGCATCAACGCCCAGACCGGCCGCATCACCACGCTGGGGCGCGGTGGCTCGGATACCTCGGCGGTGGCGATCGCGGCGGCGATCAAGGCCGAGCGCTGCGACATCTATACCGACGTCGATGGCGTCTACACCACCGACCCGCGTGTCGTGCCCAAGGCGCGGCGGCTCGACAAGGTGGCGTTCGAGGAAATGCTGGAGATGGCCTCGCAGGGCGCCAAGGTGCTGCAGGTGCGCTCGGTCGAACTCGGCATGGTGCACAATGTCCGCGTCTTCGTGCGGTCCAGCTTCGACAAGCCGGAAGATATCGATCCGCACGGCACGCCGCCGGGGACGCTGATCTGCAGCGAGGAGGAGATCATGGAGAACAAGGTCGTCACCGGCATCGCCTTTTCGCGCGACGAGGCGCAGATTTCGGTGCGTCACATCGAGGACAAGCCGGGGGTCGCGGCGGCGATTTTCGGCCCGCTGGCCGAGGCCGGCGTCAACGTCGATATGATCGTGCAGAACGTGTCGGAAGACGGCAAGACCACCGATCTCACCTTCACCGTGCCGGCATCCGACTACGAGCGCGCGCGCGACACCATCGCCAAGGCCAAGGACAGGATTGGCTATGCCCGGCTCGACAGCGCCACCGACCTCGCCAAGGTGTCGGTGATCGGCTCAGGCATGCGCAGCCACGCCGGTGTCGCGGCGCAGGCATTCAAGGCGCTGGCCGAGCGCAACATCAACATCCGCGCTATCACCACCTCCGAGATCAAGTTCTCGGTGCTGATCGATACGGCCTATACCGAGTTGGCGGTGCGCACGCTGCACACCCTCTACGGTCTCGACAAGTAGAGCCGCCGGCGGCGCGGCGATCAGCGCGGCGTTTCGCCCGGCGCGTGCGCCTTGATCGCCAGCGCATGGATGCCGCCCGCCAACTCTTCGGCCAGCGCGGCGTTGACCATGCGGTGGCGTTCGACGCGGCTCTTGCCCTCGAACGCGGTGGCGACGATATACACACGGAAGTGCGTCTCGCCGCCGGGGCGGTGCCCGGCATGGCCTTCGTGCAGGCTGGATTCGTCGGCGACGCGGATGGCCTCCGGCGCGAAGGCATCGGTTAGCTTTTTCGTGATCAGATCGGCGAGCGGCATGATCCGGCGTGGCGTTGGGGCGGGAGACCGCAATTCTGCGTCAGGCGCGCTTTGCTGTCCACCGCCTTGCGGCCGTTCCGGCAGAGCAGGCATCGCAATGTCAAGACTTGAACCTTCGCCCGCGCCGTCGCCATAGTGAGCCAATGACGTTCGACCAGACCAAATATTTCGACTCGATCCGCATCAAGCCGCGCACCGCGCGCAAGGAGCCGGTGCGCGAGACGAGGATCGGCTGCCAGTGGCCGGGCTGTGCCGCGGCGGGCACCCATCGCGCGCCCAAGGGACGCGGCCAGGAGCGCGACTACTGGCATTTCTGCCTCGACCATGTGCGGGAATACAACCAGTCCTACAATTTCTTTTCCGGCATGAGCGACGACGCGGTGGCGCGCTACCAGAAGGACGCGCTGACCGGCCACCGCCCGACCTGGAAGATGGGCGCCAATGCCGGCGGACGGGGCGGACGCGGCGAGGCGATCGATGGCGCCGACGATCCATTCGCGGTGTTCAGCGAATTGAACGGCCGTGGCCGCTGGCGGCCCGGACCCGAGGCCGCTGCGGCCGCCGAGACGCGCAAGGTGTTCAACGCCGAGCGCAAGGCGCTCGATGTGATGGGGCTGACGGCCGGCGCCACGCTCCAGGTGATCAAGGCGCGCTACAAGGAACTGGTCAAGCAGCACCACCCCGATGCCAATGGCGGCGACCGCTCGACCGAGGACCGCCTGATCGAGATCATCAAGGCGTACAATTACCTCAAGACGGTGGCGAGGACTTAAGAGGGATTCAAGCCTCGATCTCGCGGCCCCGGTACAGCGTAGGGTTGTACTTTAGTCGGGCGGCGGCTCGCGCCGCGGGCCGATTCCCTCGCAGGTCGGCAGGCCGGCCATCGGGTCGTGCGCGGCGGCCGGGTCCGGCCGCCTGGCATGACGCCGGCGCTGCCTCAGCCACGCCGCCGCCCCCCCGATCGCGAGACCGGCCGCCACCAGCGCCCACAGGTCCGCCGTCATCGCTGTCGCTCCTTGCCGTGCCATGGACACCCGCGCCGTGCACCGCGCGTGGACCGGCCGCGAAAAATTGGCCGCCCGGCGGCCTTTCCAAAGACGGTGCTACGCATTAAGTTTAGCCCGCTTCCACGGAACTCGCATGGGGTGCGGCCACGCGCACGGACCGCCATCTGCCAGGTTCCAGACATAGTCTCCACCCGTAGCAGACCCTGCAAGATCTGGTTTCGGGCGTGCCCCGAAACCCCGGAGGAGTGATGACAGCCGCCATGACCACAACGCAGGCACCGGCCGGCTTGCCCGACATGAAAGTGTCGGTGCGGCAGGTGTTCGGCATCGACAGCGATCTCGAGGTGCCGGCCTATTCCGAAGTCGATCCGCACGTGCCGGATGTCGACGCCGACTATCGCTTCGACCGCACCACCACGCTGGCCATTCTCGCCGGCTTTGCCCACAATCGCCGCGTCATGGTGACCGGCTACCACGGCACCGGCAAATCGACCCATATCGAGCAGGTCGCGGCCCGGCTCAACTGGCCCTGCGTGCGCGTAAACCTCGACAGCCACATCAGCCGCATCGATCTCGTCGGCAAGGACTCGATCGTGGTTCGCGACGGCAAGCAGGTCACCGAATTCCGCGACGGCATTTTGCCGTGGGCGCTGCAGAACAACATTGCGCTGGTGTTCGACGAGTACGACGCCGGCCGCCCCGACGTGATGTTCGTGATCCAGCGCGTGCTGGAGGTGTCCGGCCGCCTGACGCTGCTCGACCAGAACAAGGTCATCAAGCCGCATCCGGCGTTCCGGCTGTTCGCCACCGCCAACACCATCGGGCTCGGCGATACCTCCGGCCTCTATCACGGCACCCAGCAGATCAACCAGGGCCAGATGGACCGCTGGTCGATCGTCACCACGCTGAACTATCTGCCGCACGACGAGGAAGTGGAGATCGTGCTGGCCAAGGCGCCGCATTACCGCACGGCGGAGGGCCGCGATCTCGTCGGCAAGATGGTGCGGCTCGCCGACCTCACGCGCAACGCCTTCGCCAACGGCGATCTGTCCACGGTGATGAGCCCGCGCACGGTGATCACCTGGGCGGAGAACGCCGACATCTTCGGCGATCTTGCGTTCGCGTTCCGCGTCACCTTCCTCAACAAGTGCGACGAGCTGGAGCGGCCGCTGGTGGCGGAGTTCTATCAGCGCTGCCTCAATGCCGAACTGACCGAGTCGGCGGCCAACGTCGCGTTGAGCTGACACCGCGACATGCCGTCGCTCCCCGTTGTCGGGGGAGGACGGCGCACCGAGCGCGCGGGGTGAGGGTTTTGGGAAAAGCCTGATGAGCACGGCACCCACCAACATCAAGTTCAGGCCCGGGCCGAAGGAGGCGCCGACCGAGCCGTTCAAGCGCGCGGTCGCCTCGTGCCTGCGGGCCATTGGCCGCGTGCCCGACCTCGAAGTGTCGTTCGCCGCCGAGCGGCCGGGGCTGGCGCCGGGCAAGGCGCGGCTGCCGGAGCCGGCACGCAAGCTGACCCGGCGGGAAGCGGCGATCGTGCGCGGCCACGCCGATTCCATTGCGCTGCGGCTCGCCTGCCATGACCCGAAGACGCACCGCCGCCTGATGCCCGGCAATCCGCAGGCGCGCGGCGTGTTCGATGCCGTCGAGCAGGCCCGCGTCGAGGCGATCGGCGCGCGGCGCATGGCCGGCGTCGCCAAGAACCTTACGGCGATGCTCGACGACCACTTCCACCGCGGCAAGTTCGACGAGATCACCGACCGCGCCGACGCGCCGCTTGCCGACGCGCTCGCCATGCTGGTGCGCGAGCGCCTGACCGGGCAGGCGCCACCGCAGGCCGCGCAGCGCATGGTCGATCTGTGGCGGCCGGTGCTCGAGGACAGGATCGGCGCCCGGCTCGATCAGCTCGATCGCCTCGTTGAGGATCAGGCCCGCTTCGGTGACGCCGTGCACGATCTGTTGCAGGCGCTCGATCTCGGCGAGGACCGCAACGCCGACTCCGAGGAGGAGCAGGACGACGACGACCAGCGCGAGGGCGAAAGCGAGCAGTCGTCCGCCGAGGGCAATCCCGAGGCCGACGGCTCGCAGGACATGAGCGCCGATCAGGCGCAGTCCGCCGCGGAGGACATAGACGAGAGCGCGATGGAGAGCGCGCAGGCGTCCGCCAGCGACAGCTTCGACGAGGGTGACGTCGGCGACGACGATACGCCGGGCGAGGCGATGCGGCCGCGCGAGCACGGCGCCAACGAGCCGCGCGGTCCCGAATACCACGCCTATGCCCCGCGCTTCGACGAGGTGGTCGCGGCCGAGGACCTGTGCGATCCCGACGAACTCGAGCGGCTGCGCAGCTATCTCGACAAGCAGCTCGCGCACCTGCAGCACATCGTCGCCCGGCTCGCCAACCGCCTGCAGCGCCGCCTGATGGCGCAGCAGAACCGCGCCTGGGAGTTCGACCTCGAAGAAGGCATTCTCGATCCGGCACGGCTGTCGCGCGTCGTCACCGACCCGTTCCATCCCCTGTCGTTCATGCACGAGAAGGAGGCTACCTTCCGCGACACCGTGGTGACGCTGCTGCTCGACAATTCCGGCTCGATGCGCGGCCGCCCGATCACGGTGGCGGCGACCTGCGCCGACATTCTCGCCCGCACGCTGGAGCGCTGCGGCGTCAAGGTCGAGATTCTCGGCTTCACCACGCGGGCGTGGAAAGGCGGACAGTCGCGCGAGGCGTGGCTCGCCGCCGGCAAGCCGGCCATCCCCGGGCGCCTCAACGACCTGCGCCACATCATCTACAAGGCGGCAGATGCGCCGTGGCGGCGCGCGCGCAAGAACCTCGGGCTGATGATGCGCGAGGGGCTGTTGAAGGAAAACATCGACGGCGAGGCGCTCGACTGGGCACACAAGCGCCTGCTGGCACGGCCGGAGCAGCGCCGCATCCTGATGATGATTTCCGACGGCGCGCCCGTTGACGATTCCACGCTGTCGGTCAATGCCGGCAACTATCTCGAGCGCCACCTGCGCCATGTCATCGACGAGATCGAGAACCGCTCGCCGGTGCAGCTCATTGCCATCGGTATCGGGCACGACGTGACGCGTTACTATCGTCGCGCCGTCACCATCGTCGATGCCGAGGAACTGGGCGGCGCCATCACCGAGAAGCTTGCCGAACTGTTCAGCGAGACCGAGGCCCCGGTAGTGCGGCCGTCGCCGCATCGCCGCCGGCTGCATTCGTAACGTCGATGCGGCGCCCGGTCCGCCGCTTCGCCGCCGATGTGGCGGCGCTCCTGTTCGTCGCCTTCACGCTCACCGCCGCCTCGGCGGTTGCCGATTCTGGCGCGCGCGACTGGCCGGCGCAGGGGCCGGCGCCGGTGTCGATCACCGTCGAGGCTCGGCCGCTTGCCGCATTCCGCCGCGGCGATCCAACGGAAGTGATGTTCGGCAGTCTGCGCTTTCGCGGCGGACTGTTGCTGACATCGTCGTTCAAGCATTTTGGCGGTCTGTCGTCGCTGCGCATCGATGCGGACGGCGCGGGCTTTCTCAGCGTCAGCGACAAGGGCCACTGGATCGCGGGCCGGTTCGTTTACCGCAACGGAGGGCTTGCCGGCGTCCGCGATGTCGTCGCCGCGCCGATTCTCGGCAGCGACGGCCGCCCGATCACCGCGCGCGGCTGGTACGACAGCGAGTCGCTGGCGCGCGCCGGTGCCACCGTCTATGTCGGGCTGGAGCGAGTCCATCGCATCCTGAAGTTCGACTTCAACGACGGTGGTCTGGCCTCGCCGGGGCGCAGCATCCCGGTGCCGCCGGCGCTGCGGGCCTTGCCGCCCAACAAGGGCATCGAGGCGCTTGTGGCGGTGCCCGAGGGCCAGCCGCTCGGCGGCGCGCTGGTGGCGATCTCCGAGCGCGGGTTCGATGCCAACGGCCATATCCAGGGGTTTCTGATCGGCGGCCCGTCGCCGGGTGCCTTTGCGATCCGCCGCACCGCCTATTACGACATCAGCGATGCGACGCTGTTGCCGGACGGTGGGTTGTTACTGCTGGAACGAAAATTCTCGCTGCGCGGTGGCATCGGCGTACGCATCCGTCGCCTCGCGCTCGCGGAGCTTGCGCCGGGCGCGGTGGTGGACGGGCCAACGTTGTTCGAGGCCGACCTTGGCGATGAGATCGACAATTTCGAGGGGATCGACGCGCACCGCACGGAGGACGGCGAGACGGTGATCACGCTTGTCTCCGACGACAACTTTTCCTTCCTTCAGCGCACGCTGGTGATGCAGTTCACGTTGCTCGAGCCATAGCTGCGCGCCTGCTCAATGCCGGACCGGCCCCATCAGCGTGTCCGGTAGCCAGGTCGCGATCTCCGGGAAGATGCAGAGAATGACGATCGCCAGCATCATGCACACGACGTAAGGGATCGTGCCGTACATGATGCGTGCCACCGGCACGTCGGGCGCGATCGAGTTGACGATGTAGAGGTTGAGCCCGACCGGCGGGTGGATCAGCCCGATCTCCATGTTGATGGTGATGATGACGCCGAACCAGATCGGGTCGAAGCCGGCCGCAGTGATGATCGGCAGCAGGATCGGCGCGGTCATCAGGATGATGGCCGCCGGCGGGATGAAGAAGCCGCATACCAGCAGGAACAGGTTGATGAGCAGCATCAGCACCCAGCGGTTGACGTTCATCTCGGCGATGGTCTGCGCCAGCGTCTGGGTCAGGTAGAGCGAGGTCAGCATGTAGCCGAACAGCACTGCGGCGGCGATGATCATCAGTATCATCACCGACTCGCGCGTGGTGTCGTGCAGGATCAGCCACCACTTGTCGGGCGACCACATGCGGTAGATCGCAACCGCGAGCACGACGCACAGCGCGGCGCCGACGCCGGCCGCTTCCGACGGCGTGGCGATGCCGCCATAGAGCGCGTACATCACGCCGACGATGACCAGCACGAACGGCGCGATCTTGGGGATCGACTGGAATTTTTCCCGCCACGAGTAGCGGAAGTCCGCGGCGTGCGAGCGGAAGCCGCGCTTCCACAGGATGAACATCGTCCACAGGATGAACAGCCCGGTCAGCAGGATGCCCGGCATCACGCCGGCGAGGAACAGCCGGCCGATCGAGGACTCGGTGGCGATGCCGTAGAGAATGAGGGTGATCGACGGCGGGATCAGGATGCCAAGCGTGCCGCCGGCACAGATCGCCCCGGTGGCCACGTCGTCGGGATAACCGCGGCGCCGCATCTCCGGGATGCCCATCTTGCCGATGGCGGCGCAGCACGCCGGCGAGGAGCCGGTCAGCGCTGCGAAGATCGAGCAGGCGCCGATGTTGGAGATGACGAGGCCGCCGGGCACGCGGTAGAGCCAGCGGTCGAGCGCCTCGTAAAGGTCCTTGCCGGCGGGCGAGGAGCCGATCGCCGCGCCCATCATCACGAACATCGGGATCGACACCAGCGTGAAGTCGTGCAGCCCGGCGTAGAAGGTCTCGGCCGCGACGTGGATCGAATCGAAGCCCTGGAAGATGATGAGGAAGACGATCGCCAGCGCGCCGAGCGCGAATGCCACCGGTGCTCCCGACAGCAGGATAACGAGCGTGACGGTGAGGACGATGCTGCCCTGGATGGCCGGACTCATACCGCCTCCTTCGGCGCGAGACCGAACGGCGGCTCGCGACCGGTGACGAGGTTATAGAGGCTCGCTACATATTGCAGCGTGAGGATGCCAAGCCCGATCGGCATGGCCGCATAGGGAATCCACAGCCGCACTCGCCACATGGTGTCGGAGACCCAGGCGTTCGACCATGCCTCGTACCAGAACTCGGCACCGAGGATGGTCATGGTCAGGCAGAACGCGAACGACATCAGCGCCGCCGCCAGCGCCAGCCAGAACCGGGCGCGCTGGCCGAGATAAAGCGGCAGCACGTCGACGTTGACGTGGCCACGGTTGAGCAGCAGGTACGGGCTGCCGATGAAGGTGGCGGCGATCAGGCTGTAGGTGGTGAAGTCGGTCTGCCAGATGGTGTTCTCGTTGAGCACGCTGCGCACAAACACCATGTGGCAGACGATCACCACGGCGGCGGCGATCAACAGCGCCGCAATGACCCCGCACAGCTTCGAGATCAGCGTGATCGCGCGGACGAACAGGTCCATGAGTATGATTCCGGCGGGGGAAGAAAGCGGTGGCGGCCGGTGCGAGCCGGCCGCCCCGGTCGGACTATTTGACGGCGAGCGCTTCGTCGATCAACTTCTTGCCGTCGGGCACGTCCTTGGCGAAGCCGGCGTAGGAGCTTTTCTGCGCCACGGCGATCCAGGCGTCGTATTCTTCCGGCGTCAACGTCACGACCTCGACGTTATGGTCCTTGAACACCTTGACCAGCTTGTCGTCGAGCTTCTTGCTCTCCGCGACGAAGTAATCCTGGGCCTTCTTGCTGGCGGCGAGCAGAGCGTCCTGCTGCGGCTTGGAGAGCTTGTCGAACGACTTCTTCGAGATCAGCACCGGCTCGTACATGAACCACAGCGCGTTGTCGCCCGGCGCGGTAATGCACTTGACCTGTTCGTAGAGGCGGAACGAGACAAAACTGCCGGCGCTGGTGTCGGTCGCTTCCGCGACGCCGGTCTGCAGCGCGTTGTAGACCTCGTTGCTCGGGATCGAGACGATCGAGGCGCCGGCCTCCTGCCACATCGCGGCGAAAGTCGGTCCGGCGGAGCGAATCTTGAGCCCCTTGATGTCGTCGGGCTTGCGGATGCACTTGTCCTTGGAGGCGACCGCGCCGGCAAGCCAGGCGTCGGCCAGCACCATGACGCCGTTCTTCTCGATCAGCGCCTTGATGTCCTTCATGAACAGCGAATCGTTGAGGCGCTGGGCGCGCTCATGGTTGCGCACCAGTCCGGGCATCAGCGTGGCGCCGAACGCGCGCACCTTGCCGCTGGCATAGTCGAGCGGGAACGAGGAGATGTCGAGTTGCCCGCGCGTCATCGCGTTCCACTGCTCGCCGGGCTTGAACAGCGAGGCGCCTGGATAGACCTGGATATCGACGCCGACATTGGCGGCCTTCACCTCCCGCGCGATGATCTGCACCATCTCGTCGCGGGGATCGCCCTTGCCTCCGGGGAATTGATGCGATGCCTTGAGCAGGACGTCGGCACCGGCGCTGGCTGTGAATGCCGTCGCCACGGCGACGCCGACGAATGCGGTCAGCAGTTTCCTCATTGGTGTTTCCTCTTGTCGCAATGTTTTATCTATTGTCGCGAGCGGCGGCCATTTAAGCGGCCGTTCGCATCCCTTGTCAATTCATGGTGATTGCATCACAGTTGCCACGCTGGCCGCGTCGCTGGCAGGGGCGCTTGCATGCCTTGCCGGGATCTGCCGGTCGAGCGCAAGGCGCGTGTGTTGGCGTGAGCCAGTCTACTAGTCTTCGGACGTTTCGTCCGGCGCCGGGCGGCCGTAATACTGCGTGCCGATGGCGATGGGGTCGCGGCCCTGACTGCGGCGGTGCAGGTTGGTGTCGCGCAGCGAATAGACGCAGCCGCAATATTCCTGCTGATAGAATTGCTCGCGCTTGCTGATCTCGATCATGCGCGCCGAGCCGCCGCCCTTGCGCCAGTTGTAGTCCCAGTAGACGACATCAGGATAGCGGCTCGCGGCGCGGATGCCGCAGTCGTTGATCTGCGCCATGTTCTTCCAGCGCGAAATGCCGAGCGAGGAGGTGATCACCGGAAAGCCGTGCTCGTGCGCGTAAAGCGCGGTGCGCTCGAAGCGCATGTCGAAGCACATGGTGCAGCGCGCGCCGCGCTCCGGCTCCCATTCCATGCCCTTGGCGCGGGCGAACCAGTTGTCCTTGTCGTAGTCGGCATCGACGAAGGCGACGCCGTGCTTCTCGGCGAAGCGGACGTTCTCCTCCTTGCGCAACAGGTATTCGCGCATCGGATGGATGTTCGGGTTGTAGAAGAAGATGGTGTAGTCGACGCCGGACGCGAGCATCGCCTCCATCACCTCGCCGGAGCACGGCGCGCAGCAGGAATGCAGCAGCACCTTGTTTGCGCCGTTCGGCGGAACGAGCGTGGGGCGCACGATGTCGGTGACGTCCGGCTTGGTCATGGCGCGCGTTCTAGCGCAGGCATGCGAGAATCGCTAGCGGTGCGCTGCCCGATGCGGCGTCAGGTCGGGCTTCGGCTGCGGTCTGGGGTCCTGGATCGGGCGGTCCTCATCGACCAAAATGCGCTCGGCGGCGCCGTCGAGGTCCTCGTACTGGCCGCTTCTCAGCGACCACATGAAGGCGCCGAGCCCGATCACGCCGAGCCCAATCGCCACGGGGATGAGATAGAAATAATCGATCATTCGGCGGCCTCCAGCGGACGTGCGGCGGCGGTGTGCCGTGTGCTGTCAACGTCCGCGGCGGCGGCACGGTTCCGGCCTTTGAGGCGCAATGCGTTGCCGACCACCAGCACCGAGGAACCCGACATGGCGATCGCCGCCACCAGAGGCGTGACGAAGCCGAGGATCGCGATCGGCACCGCGATCAGGTTGTAGATCACGGCGATGCCGAGGTTCTGGCGCACCAGCCGTCCCGCCTCGCGCGCGACGGTGAGCGCCTGCGGCACCGCCTCCAGGTTGTCGCGCAGGAACACGAGGTCGGCGGCGTTGCGGCCGACATCGGCGGCGCTGGCCGGCGCCATCGAGGCGTGGGCCGCGGCCAGCGCGGGGGCGTCATTGAGGCCGTCGCCGACCATCAGCGGCTTGCGGCCCTCGCGCTTCAGCGCAGCAATGCGCGCGGCCTTGTCGGCGGGGCGGACATCGGCGCGGAAGGCGACGCCGAGACGGGCGGCGAGCGCGCGCACCGTGGCATCGCGGTCGCCCGACAGGATCTCGACCGCCAGTCCTTGCGCTTTCAGGGCCGCGACCGCGGCCTCGGCGCCGGGGCGTAGCCGGTCGTCGAAGTGGAAGCGCGCCAAAAGTTTGCCGTCGCGCGCCAGCACGGTGCCGTCGTCGTCTCCGGTTGCCGCGTCGTCCAGCGCCCAGCCGGCGCGGCCGAGGCGAAAGACTGCGTCGCCGCTGCGGGCTTCCAGCCCGAGGCCGGGATGCTCGGTGACGGTCTCGAAGACGACATCCGCCGCTCCGTCGCGTCCAGCTGCCGTCAGCGCCCGCGAATAAGGATGGCGCGAGTGCGCCGCCAGCGCCGCGGCAATGGCGAGCGCTGGCTGAGGCACCTCGTCCCGGTTAACGAGGCGCGGCTGGCTGAGCGTCAACGTGCCGGTCTTGTCGAACACCACGCCGTCGATTGTCGCGAGGCGTTCGAGCGCGGTGCCGTCGCGGACCATGACGCCGGCCTCGAACAGTCGGCGCGCTGCCACCACCTGCACCATCGGCACCGCGAGCCCGAGCGCGCAGGGGCAGGTGATGATGAGGACGGCGATGGCGATGGTCAGCGCGCGGTGCCAGTCGCCGCTCACGACAACCCAGCCGATGCAGGTGAGAAGCGCGGTGAGATGCACCACCGGCGCATACAGTTGCGCGGCGCGGTCGGCGATGCGGCGATAGGCCGAACGGCCGCCCTCCGCCGCTTCCATCATCCGCATCATCTCGGCGAGGAACGACTCCTTCGCCGCCGCCGTCGCCTCGATGGTCAGTGCCCCGGTCAGGTTGAGCGTGCCGGCTTGCAGTTCCGTGCCGGGCAGCACCGGTTGCGGCAGGCTCTCGCCGGTGACCAGCGCGCAGTCGAGTTCGGACTGCCCGGCAACGACGCGGGCATCGACCGGCACACGTTCGCCGGCCGCGAGCAGGATGCGCATGCCGGGCGCGATCTCGTCGACCGGCAGATAGTCGCGGCGACCGTCGTCGCGCACGACCAGTGCGCCGCGCGCCGCAAGCCGCGCCAATCCCTTGACGGCGGTGCGGGCGCGCTCGCGCATGATGTGGTCGAGCGTGCGCCCGATCAGCAGGAAGAACAATAGCGTCACCGAGGCGTCGAAATAGGCGTGCGCGCCGCTATGGATCGTCTCGTACAGGCTGAGGCCGACGGCAAGCAGCACGCCGATCGAGATCGGTACGTCCATGTTGGTGCGGCCGTGGCGCAGCGCGCGCCACGCCGAGCGGAAGAATACGCGGCCCGCATAGGCCACCGTCGGCAGCGCGATCAGCGCCGAGATCCAGTGGAACAGGTCGCGCGTCGCCGGCTCCGCGCCCGACCACACCGACACCGACAGCAGCATGATGTTGCTGGCGCCGAAGCCGGCCACCGCCAGCGCGCGCACCAGCTCGGTCTGCGCGTCGTCCTTGTCCCCCGCGCCGGCCTCGAACAGGTGCGCGTCGTAGCCGATGGCGTTGAGCGCCGCGATGAACGGCGCCGGCGGCGCATCGTCGCGCCAGCGGATCGTGACGCGGCGGGTGGAGAGGTTGACGCGCGCCTGCACGACGCCGGGCAATTCCGCCAGCGCGCTTTCGACGCTGCGGATGCAGGCGCCGCAATGCACGCCGGGCACCGAGAGATCGGTCTGGCGCACACCGTCGCCGACGGCATGGCTGGCCAGCCGGACCTCCTCGCGGGCGGTCTCGGGATCGGCGGCCTGCACGGCAAATTCGGCGCCGGGCGCGCAGCAGCTCATGGTGCGAGGTCTCCGCCGCGGCTCATGCCGCCGCGGCCGTTGACGTTACTCCGTCCACAGCGCGCGGTAGGCGTGCCAGGTGCCGTGGCCGAGCAGGGGATAGACGACGATCAGTCCGAGCAGGCCGGTGGCGAGGCTGACGATGAACAGCGCCAGCACGATGGCGCCCCACACCAGCATCACCGGCAGGTTGTGCCACACCAGCGCCAGGCTGCGGCCCATCGCGGTCAGCGCATCGACCGGCTTGTCGAGCAGCATCGGGATCGACACCACGCTGATGGCGAAGGAGAACGCCGCGAACAGCCCGCCGACGGCGGTGCCGACCAGCAGCATGGCCCAGCCGATCGGCGTGGTGAACAGCATGTCGGCGACGTGGTTGAGGCCGGGGAACGGCGTCAGCCCGAAGAACAGCGCGTAGATAATGACGGCGGCCCGCATCCACAGCAGCATCAGCAGGCACAACAGCACGCCGGTGAACAGGAGCTGGCCGCCGGAGGCCGGCCGCACGAAGATCATGCGCGAAAGCGTGACGCGCTTGCCGGCTGCCAGCCGCCGGCTTTTCTCATAAAGGCCGATGGCGATCAGCGGGCCGACCACCATGAAGCCGGCAAACGCCGGAAACAGGATGTAGTCCAGCTCGAAGGCGAACAGCCCGAACACGATCGCCGACGACACCAGGAACACCATGATGCCGTAGGCGACGCTCGGCCCCGGCTTGTTCTGGAGGTCGTCCCAGCCCTGCTTCAGCCAGGTGAAGGCGGCAGCGGGGGCGATGTTGCGTTTCCAGCGCTCCTCGCGCGGCAGCGGCGGAACAATGGCGGGGATCGTCGTCATGGTCGGTCTCGCTGGTAAGGGATCCGCTTACTTGAAGCTGCAGGACGATTTGGCCGCGGCGAACAGCCCGCGGTCGCCCGCGCCCTGTCCGGTGCGAACATGCTCGACGCAATCGGGCTGCGAGGCGATCGCGACATAGACCAGATGATAGTTGGCCGCGGCGACCAGCAACAGCCCGGCGCCGACGGCGCTCCAGACCAGGTATCTGATCCTGCGGGGCCGGGTGACGGTTGTGTCGGTCATGGCTTCGCTCGCTTGTCGAACAGGTAGAGCGCGAGGATCTTGCGGTCCACCTCGGAGAGTCGGGTTTCCCACGTCGGCATGTGGCCCTGGCGTCCGGCCCACAGCGTGTCGAGCAGGGTCTGGCGGTCGCCGCCGTAGATCCACAGCCGGTCGGTCAGGTCGGGCGCGCCAAGCTCCTGATTGCCCTTGCCGTCCTCGCCGTGGCACGAGGCGCAGTTGGCGGCGAACAGCTCCTTGCCGGCGGCCAGCACGTCGGGCGCGGCGGCAAGCTGCGCGGCGGAATCGGACAGGCTCTGGACGTAGGTGATGACCTTGTCGATGTCGGCGCGCGGCAGCATCTGGTCGCGGCCGAAGGCCGGCATCTGCGCGGTGCGCGTTTCCGGATGCGCCGAGTTGATGCCGACGCGGATGGTCTCATAGATTGCTTCGGGCGAGCCGCCCCACAGCCACGAATCCGAGGTCAGGTTGGGAAAGCCCTTGCTGCCCCTGGCGTTCAGGCCGTGGCAGGCGGCGCAGTTGTCGCCGAACAGGGTGTGGCCAGTAGCGCGCACCGTGCGCATCAGGCTGGCGTCGGCAAGGATGTCCTTGAAATCCTTTGCCGCGATCTGCCTCGTCCAGGGATCGCGACCGGCGGCGGCGGCCTTGACCTTCTCGGTGACGATCTCGCGCTGATCGACGCCGAGCAGGCCGCGCGTATAGGTGGTGCCGAGCGGCCATGTCGGCATCAGCACCCACCAGGTGACGGCGAACAGCACGGTGACGGCGAGGAACAGATAGATCACCTTCGGCACCGGGGAGTTCAACTCCTTGATGCCGTTCCACTCGTGTCCGGTGGTGATCTGCCCGGTGTGGGGATCGCGCTCGATCACGCCCATGGCTTGTCATCCTCGCTGAGCACGGACTTGGCCGCGTAGTCGAAACGCTTCTTGTTGGAGGGCCAGTAGGTGTAGATCAGGACGCCGATCGACAGCGCGATCAGGTAGAACAGCCCGAACGATTTCGAGAAGCCGACGAGAAAATCGTGGGTCATTTGCCAGCCTCCGTGCTCGCTTGCTTGACCGGCGTGTGCGCCACGTCGGTCAGCTTGCCAAGGATCTGCAGGTAGGCGACGAGCGCGTCCATCTCGGTCGGCTCGCCCTGCACGCCGTCGAAGGCGCGCACGTTGGTGGCCTCACCATAGCGGCTCTTGACGCCGTCGGCCTGCGCCGAATCCGGCGACGCCTGGCCGTAGGCATCGGCCGTCGCGTTGGCGATCATGTCGTCGCTATAGGGCACGCCGACGGCGCGCATCGCCTTGAGGTCGAGGCTCAAGGTCGAGGTGTCCAGCGTGTTGCGCTTGAGCCAGCGGTAGGCCGGCATTACCGATTCGGGCATGACGTCGCGCGGATTGTAGAGGTGCGCGACGTGCCACTCGTCGGAATATTTTCCCCCGACGCGGGCGAGATCGGGGCCGGTGCGCTTGGAGCCCCACAGATGCGGGTGGTCGTATTTCGATTCGACCGCCAGTGAGTAGGGTCCATAGCGCTCGACCTCGTCGCGCAGCGTGCGGATCATCTGCGAGTGGCAGGCGTAGCAGCCCTCGCGGATATAGATGTTGCGGCCGGCCAGTTCGAGCGGCGTGTAGACGCGCATGTCGGGCGCGGCCTCGACCGTCTGGTGGATGGTGAACAAGGGCGCGATCTCGACGATACCGCCGATCGACGCCACGCCGACGATCGCCAACACGAAGGGAATCGTCTTGCGTTCCAGCCGATAGTGAAACCCGAAGAACGACATGGTGCTTTACTCCCCCGGCTGCATTGCCGGCATGCCGGCGACCACCGGCTCGTCCGGCGTCATGTCGTAGGCGGCTTCCGGCGCGGAGCGGATGGTCATCCAGATGTTGTAGAGGCCGATGGCCGCGCCGAGCAGGAAGAACAGGCCGCCGACGGCGCGGGCGATGTAGTAGGGCCGCATCGCGATCAGGGAATCGACGAAGGAATAGGCGAGCGTGCCGCCTTCGCCGTAGGTCCGCCACATCAGTCCCTGGATGATGCCGGAATTCCACATCGCGAACACGTAGATGATGGTGCCGGCCAGCGCGAGCCAGAAGTGGACCTCGACCAGGCGCGGCGACCACATCGATTCACGCTTCCACAGCCACGGCACCGAGGCGTAGATCGCGCCGAAGGTGATCATCGCCACCCAGCCGAGCGCGCCGGCATGAACGTGGCCGACGGTCCAGTCGGTGTAGTGCGACAGGGCGTTGACCGGGCGGATCGCCATGAACGAGCCTTCGAAGGTGGTGAGCCCGTAGAACACCGCTGCCACCATCATGAAGCGCAGCGTGGCGTCGTCGCGCACCTTGTGCCAGGCGCCGTTGAGCGTCATCAGCGCGTTGCCGGCCGAGGCCCACGACGGCACCAGCAGCATCACCGAGAAGGTCATGCCGAGCGTCTGCACCCAGTGCGGGAGCGCGGTGTAGTGCAGGTGGTGCGAGCCCGCCCACATGTAGAAGAAGGTGATGCCCCAGAACGAGATGATCGACAGGCGGTAGGAATAGATCGGCCGTCCGGCGCGCTTGGGCATGTAGTAGTACATCATGCCGAGGAAGCCGGCGGTGAGGAAGAACGCCACCGCGTTGTGGCCGTACCACCACTGCGTCATCGCGTCCTGCACGCCGGAGAACAGCGAATAGCTCTTGGCCTGCGTCAGCGAGATCGGCACCGCGAGGTTGTTGACGATGTGCAGCATCGCCACCACCAGGATGAAGGCGAGGTAATACCAGTTGGCGACGTAGATGTGCGGCTCCTTGCGCCGCGCCAGCGTGCGCAGGTAGAGCACGAAATAGGTCACCCACACGATCACCAGCCAGATGTCGGCGTACCATTCCGGCTCGGCGTATTCGCGCGACTGCGTGACGCCCATCAGGTAGCCGGTGGCGGCGATGATGCAGAACAGGTTGTAGCCGAGCAGCACGAACCACGGCGTCACCTGGTCGGGCATGCGCGCGCGCGAGGTGCGCTGCATGACGTAGAACGAGGTGGCGATCAGCGCGTTGCCGCCGAAGCCGAAGATCACGCCCGAGGTGTGGATCGGCCGCAGCCGGCCGAAGCTCGCCCAGCCGGCGTCGAAGGTCATGTCGGGGAAGACGAGTAGCCACGCCACCCAGTCGCCGACGGCCATGCCGATCACGGCCCACACCATCGCGATGATGATGCCGACCTTGGTCGGGTCGTCGTAATAGCTCGCCGTCCGGTCCTCGGTCGGCTCCGGCGCGTAGTAGCCGCCGATCACCACGAACATCATCACGATCGCCAGCGCCATGGCGATGGCGCCGTGGATGCCGAGCAGGTTGTCGCGGCCGCCGACGGCCATCGCGAGTCCGCCGATGGCGACGGCAAGCAGGATCAGGAGAGCGGTTTGCCGCTCGTTCCGGGTGAGTTGCGCGATCATGACGGAAAGCTCTCGTCCTGGAGGGGCGTCAGGGGCACGGCCGCAAGGCCTGTGAAGATACGGTTCATCGCAGCGCCGTGAGTGTTGACCGTGGGTCACAACTGGCCGCAACGGCAATCGTGACGCAGCGCCTGCTGCGCGGCAATCGGTTTCTTAAAGCATAAAGGAATCGGTTCTTTGCGCTGGCGCAAGGAATGAATCCGCTGGGGTGCGGCATCTCCCGTCGCGTGTCATGCGCTTCCGCCGCGCCCTTGCGGCGGAAAGGCCCGCGGCGGGTGCCGGCGTGCCCCGCCCTTGGGATTGGCCGGGGCCGCCCTGCGCCGCCGCCGGCTGCGCGCCGCTCTCGTCCCCGTTATGAGCGGCGCATGCTGCGCGGCAACGGCTGGTCGCCGAAATCGACGATCGAGCGCTTCAGGATGACGCCGCGGGCGTCGACATTGAGCCGGGCGCGGCGGCTGCCGTAGAAGAAGTTCAGCCGGTAGGTGCCGTCGTCCTCGCCGACGCCGCGTTCGCAGACGCCGGTGAGCTGGTTCGCGCGCATCAAGGGCGGGATGCGCTCCGGCGCCAGCCCGAACAGGGTGCCGAGCAGCGCCGCATCGATGCAGAAATCGCCATCGGTCATTTCGATATGCATGGTGTTCCGGCTCCTCGATTGTGTCTGTGCCAATATGCGCGGCGATGCGGCAGGCTATCTCGGGCGCGTCAGGCGGTGCAGCAGGACGTTGAAGCGGCGCCAGCCCGCGGGGTCGTCGTGGCGCAGCGCGGCGCAGGCGTGCCCGGCGATCCGGCAGGCGCGGTCGACCTCGCCGGCATCGGCGAGCGCCTGCAGCGCGCCTACCAGAAGCTCGGTCAGCGGGTTGGCAGCGGCCGCGGGCGCGGTCGCCGCTTCGGCTCCGGTCCGCGCCGTCGTCACCAGCCGTCTCCGTCGGTAATGCCGAGGTGCTCCTTGGCCGCCGGCGACATCATCTTCGGCGTCCATGGCGGTTCGTAGGTCAGCGTGACGTCGACGAACTCGACGCCGGGCACCGACCAGGCGCTGTCGCGCGCACCGTCGCGCAGGTAGTCGGTGGCCGGGCAGCCCTTTGTCGTCGTGGTCATCAGGACGTGGGTGACGCCGCCGTCCTCGACCGCGACGCCATAGATGAGGCCGAGATCGACGATATTGTAGCCGAGCTCGGGATCGATGACGACGCGCAGCGCCTCGCGCACCTCCTCCGCGAGCGCCTCGTTGGGGACGCTCATGCGGTTGCTCCTGCCGCCGCGCCGATGCGGATCAGCACCTTGTAGGTGGTGCCATCCGGCTCGAACGCACCGCGCCAGCCGTGGCCGCGCTTGGCCAGTTCCGGAAACAGGAAGATCGGCTCGCGGCACAACAGCGCCTGCAGCACTTCGCCCTTGGCCATCGTCTCGGTGGCGGCGAGGATGCGCACCATCGGCTCCGGCGGATCGAGGTCGCGGTTGTCCATCTCCTGAACCGGCGCCGGCCACTCGCCGTCGCTCGCGGGCGTCGCCGCGGCGGTCGGCAGTCCGCCCTCGGCGGGGGCGCCCGGTCCCGGCGTGAACAGCACCTCCCAGTCGCCGCCGTCGATCTCGCGCGCCTCGTGGCTAAATCCCTTCGAGCCGAGCACATGGAACAGCGGCACCGGCTCGAAGGTGGTATAGAGCCGCAGGCCCTGGCCGGGCTTGAGCGCCTTCACCGCGCCGAGGATTTCGCCGAAGGGCTCGCCGCCGGCGCGCAGCGTCGGCCTTACGTCGAGGTCCACAAATTCCGTCATTGCGCGTCTCCTTGCATCAGGTCTGCCGGGGGGTGGCGTAGAGAAGCTGCGGCTGCCTGACGCCGGCCGGCAGCCGCAGCTTGTCGGTGACGTCGAGCAGGCACCGGGTGCGCACCAGTTGCGCGACGATGCCGCAGGTGGCGATCAGCATGGCGGCCGCGGCAAGCCGGACGACGAGCGGCGCGCCGGCGAGCAGCGCGGCTGTGGCGACGTAGACCGCAGCGAAATACAGCCAGAACCATTTGATGGCGCGTGGCTCGACCACCAGGTCCTGAACCCGCGGCGTCGGCGTCTTGCCGAGCACCGGGCCGTAGGTTTCGAGCCAGGTGACGAACGCCACGATCTTGTAGAGCTTGCCAAGCCCGAGCCCGGTCAGCCAGCCGAAGCTGAACAGAAACACCACCGCGCCGATGTGCTCGCCGAGCCGGCCGAGCGCGATCAGCATAACGGTGAGCGCGATGCATACCGCGAGCGAGATCAGCGCCGCGCCGGCCATGCGGCTGTTGAGTTCGATCTTGCGCCGTTTTCGCGCGCGGTACAGATAAAGGATGTCGTTGCCGTAGAGGCCGAGGCTGGCGGCGGCCAGCAGGCCGGCGGCGCTGAGCGCGAGCGGCAGGCTGCCGCCATGGCAGATCGCGACAATGCCGCCGACGATCAGGACGGCCAGTGCCGCGGTGCCGAGCCACAGCACGCCGCGGCTCGACGCGCGGTCGAGTTCGGGCGCCAGCATGAACATCGCGAGCAGCCGGTAGCTGACGCCGATCGCCGTCAGCGTCAGCCAGCCGCCGAGGCCGGCAGCGGCGTGGATCGGGATGCCGAAGGTGGTGAGATCGACCAGCGGCCCGGCGGTGGCGATGCCGTCGAGCGCGAGCGCGAACACGCTGCCGAGCGCCACCGTTGCGCCGAATGCAACGAGCCCGACCGTGACGAAGCGCGCCGCCAGCGTCAGCGGCCGCGCGGCCCACATCGTGCGCCCGAGATTCCACGCGACCAGAATGAAGCCGAGAACCAGCAGGGCGACCGCAGCAGGAAAAAAAGGCAGGCCGTGAGCGACACGGCCCGCCAGTTGCAGGAAGCCCAGAAGGAGCATTGCCAGCCCGCCGACGAGGCAGACCAGCGTCGGCAGCGGCAGCGCGTTATCGTGGATCGGCCGCGCCACCAGCACCGGCACGAACTGGAACAGCGCGCCGCACATCAGGAGGCTAAGCCAGCCGATCGCCACGATATGGACCACGACCAGCGTGTCCGGCGCCTCGATCGGTGCCGATGGAAAACCAAAGCCCGCGGCAATCAGCCCCTCCGCCGCGATCAGCGCGATCAGCGCGGCAGCGAAATACGACATGGTCCAGCGGGACAGCGTAGCGCCGATCACGGCGGTCTTCCTTGTAAAGGTTTCGGATCGCGACGGCAGCCTGCCGATGCGCGATCCGGGCGACGTGCCGGCGGCGGGGGCTGCGTGTACCGCCGCCTGCTGCCGCATTTGTCAGGCGCTCACGCCGCCTGATTACGCCGCCTGCGCGAGTTTGCCGATCTCGACGCGCCAAACGGCCGGACCCTGCTCCAAGTAAGTCCACGAAAACTGCTTCGGATACTCGGCCTCAAGCTGGTAATAGAGCGGCTTCGGATCGTGGTCGTTGACCAGCACGAAGGACGAGCCGGGCGCGAGGTCGTTGACGAGCTGGAAAATCTTGGCGTGGCGCTGGGCAGGGACGAGGCTGCGCACATCGATCACGTTGGCGGCTGACATCAGGTTAGTTCCCTCGGTCGCACGACTTGACTGCAGGCCGGATGCGCGACCTCCGGTCCGGCGCCTGCGGCGGGCGCACCCGCGCCCTCGGCCCGATGGCGAACCGGACCGGCCCGCCGTATCGGTTACGATCGACCTCGCGGCGGTCGGAGCAGAAGCCGGGTCGCTCGCGTTTCCGCCGCTCGCCATCCCGGTGTTTATGTCCGTGCCGCAAGGGCAATCCGTGCGGCGACTATCCTGCCGATAAGATACATTGTCAATATATCTTTTAGCGGATGCGGCACCGCTGCGCTTGCCTCGGCCGCGGCGGTGGCCTATGCGGGTGGCGCCATCGGCCGGGCCGCTTGCAAAAGATGCGTGAAAAGCGCATCATTTCAAGTTGCGGCAGGCCGCGATGCGCCGGGTAGGGACTGATCGGAAGCAGGCCGACGATGAGACTGACGAACTTCACCGATTACTCGTTGCGCCTGCTGATGTATGCCGCGGCGCAGGAGGACCGTCTCGTCACCATCGAGGAGGCTGCCGAGGTCTACGGCATCTCCAAGGCGCACCTGATGAAGGTCGCCAATCAACTGACGCGGGCGGGCTTTCTGCGAGCAGTGCGCGGCCGTTCCGGCGGGCTGACGCTCGGCCGCAAGCCGGGCAAGATCGTGCTGGGCGACGTGGTGCGCGCCACCGAACCGGACTTTGCGCTGGTTGAGTGCTTCACGCCGGACAACTGTTGCCTGATCACGCAGCGCTGCCGTCTGCGCGGCATCCTCAAGGAGGCGATGAACGCCTTCGCCAGCACGCTCGACCGCTATACGCTGTCAGACCTGCTGCTCAATCCCAAGGACTTTGGCATCAAGCCGGCGGCTTAGCCCCCACCCCGCCCTCCCCCGCAAGCGGGGGGGAGGGATAAAGGGAGGGGGCGTGGATGTCCGCGACAAGCGCGGGCATGACGAAGCTCGATCATAAGCGCGGCGATTCTGAGCAGGATACCCGGATCAAGTCCGGGCGTGACGACAGTTGATTCAACCAGAAGCGGAAACGCGATAGAGCGTGATCCGGCGCCGCCGAAGCGGCAGGCCGCCCGTCAGCGCGAGCGGGTCCATACTTCCGCGCCGCACAGGGCGCCGAGACAGCCCTCGACCCGCAGCGTGTCCGGCCCGGTCATCGCAATGTTGCTCGCGTAGGTCTGGCCGTCGTCGGCGTTGTAGATCGTGCCGCTCCAGCGCGCCGTGCCCGAGGGCTGCATGTTCTGAAACAGCACGAGGCCGACGATCGGCCGCTTCGCCAGCGCCGGGTTGGGGTTCTTGCTGTCACGCTGCGGCTGGCCGGTGGCCGGGTCGGTCGGCTCGCGCAGCCACGTCACCGCACCGCAGATGCCGCCACCGCATTTGCTGACGCGAACCCGGGCGTCGCCCGCCTGCGTCAGCCATGTGCCGGCCGGGTCGGCGCCTTGCGCATGCGAAGGGGCAGCGCCGCACCAGGCCAGCAATACGATAACCAGACCGAGCCGTCCCATCCTCACACTCCCGCCCAGGTTTCAGACATCGACATTGGCGCTGAGCGAGTTCTCCTGGATGAACTCGCGGCGCGGCTCCACCACGTCGCCCATCAGCTTGGTGAAGATATCGTCGGCCTCGTCGACCTCCTTGATCTTCACCTGCAACAATGAGCGTGCGTTGCTGTCGAGCGTGGTTTCCCAAAGCTGGTCGGGGTTCATCTCGCCGAGACCTTTGTAGCGTTGCAGGGTGATGCCCTTGCGGCCCGCCTCGGTGACCGCCTCGAACAGCCCGACCGGGCCGTGGATCGGCGTCTCGACATCGCGGCGGCGCAGTACGGCCGGGCGCGGATAGGCCGTTTGCAGGGCGGCTGCATAGTCGTCGAGCTTGCGCGCATCGGCCGACGACAACAAGGCGTCGTCGATCACCGCGACGTCGCGCACGCCGCGCACGGTGCGCTCGAACACGAACCCCTGACCCTCGGTGAAGTGGCCGCTCCAGCCGCGCTCGACGTCATCGGCGAGCGCATCGAGCCGGCGTGCGATGTAGCTGGCGGCGGCGTTGGCGGTGTCGGCATCGACGGTCACGCGCGGGTTCAGCACACCGGCGATCGCCGCCTGCTCGACCACGTCGCGATTGTAGCGGCTGTGCAGGTTGCGCAGGATGCCGCGGACGGCGCGGGCATCCTCCACCAGCAGGCGCAGATCCTTGCCGGCGCGCTCCTCGCCGGTCGGGAAGGCCAGCACGCAGTCGTCGAGGCCGGTATCGATCAGGTAGTCCTCGAGCGAGCGCTCGTCCTTGATGTACTGCTCGGACTTGCCGCGCGTCACCTTGTAGAGCGGCGGCTGGGCGATATAGAGGTGGCCGTTCTCGATCAGTTGCGGCATCTGGCGGAAGAAGAACGTCAGCAGCAGCGTGCGGATGTGGGCGCCGTCCACGTCGGCGTCGGTCATCACGATGATCTTGTGATAGCGCAGCTTGCCGATGTCAAAATCGTCGCGGCCGATGCCGGTGCCGAGCGCAGTGATCAGCGTGCCGACCTGCTCCGACGACAGCATCTTGTCGAAGCGCGCCCGCTCGATGTTGAGGATTTTGCCGCGCAGCGGCAGCACCGCCTGAAACTCGCGGTTGCGGCCCTGCTTGGCCGAGCCGCCGGCGGAGTCGCCCTCGACGATGAACAGTTCGGACTTGGCCGGGTCGCGCTCCTGACAGTCGGCGAGCTTGCCGGGAAGCGAGGCGATATCGAGCGCGCCCTTGCGTCGCGTCAGTTCGCGCGCCTTGCGGGCGGCCTCGCGGGCGGACGCCGCCTCGACCACCTTGCCGACGATGGTTCTGGCTTCCGTCGGGTGCTCCTCGAACCACGCCGCGAGCGCCTCGTTGAGCGTTGCCTCGACCACCGGACGCACTTCGGAGGACACCAGCTTGTCTTTGGTCTGCGACGAGAATTTGGGGTCCGGCACCTTGACCGAGAGCACCGCGGTCAGCCCCTCGCGGCAGTCGTCACCGGTCAGCGACACCTTGTCCTTCTTGGCATGAGCATCGGCGTAACTCGTCACCTGGCGCGTCAACGCGCCGCGAAAGCCGGCGAGATGCGTGCCGCCGTCGCGCTGCGGGATGTTGTTGGTGAAGCACAGCACGTTCTCGTGGTAGCTGTCGTTCCACCACAGCGCCGCCTCGACGCCGATGCCGTTCTGTTCGCCGCGCACCACGATCGGCACCGGCACGATCGCCTTCTTGTTGCGGTCGAGGAATTTGACGAAAGCCTCGATGCCGCCGTCGTAGCGCATCTCCTCGCGCTTCTCGACCGGGCCGCGCAGGTCCGACAGCAAAATGCGCACGCCGGAATTGAGGAAGGCCAGTTCGCGCAGGCGGTGTTCCAGCGTGGCGAAATCGAATTCGACCATGCTGAAGGTTTCACGGCTCGGCGTGAACGTCACCTCGGTGCCGCGCCGGCCGCCGGCGTCGCCGACGACCTTGAGCGGCGCTACCGCCTCGCCATGGGCGAACTCGACGAAATGCTCCTTGCCGCCGCGCCAGATGCGCAGTTGCAGCGAGGTGGACAGCGCGTTGACCACCGAGACGCCGACGCCGTGCAGTCCGCCGGACACCTTGTAGGCGTTCTGGTCGAACTTTCCGCCGGCGTGGAGCTGGGTCATGATGACCTCGGCCGCGGAAATGCCCTCGCCTTTGTGGATGCCGGTCGGGATGCCGCGGCCATCGTCGCGTACCGTCACCGAGCCGTTGGCGTTGAGGATCACCTCGACCGCGGTGGCATGACCGGCCAGCGCCTCGTCGATGGCGTTGTCCACCACCTCGTAGACCATGTGGTGCAGGCCGGAGCCGTCGTCGGTGTCGCCGATATACATGCCCGGCCGCTTGCGCACGGCGTCGAGCCCCTTCAGCACCTTGATCGATTCCGCGCCGTAGTCGGACGCGGCCGGCGTGTCGGGAAGCGGCTGCCGGGCGAGTTCAGTCATCGAGAAAAAGCCTGTCGGGTATGGTGCGCGAATCGGAGCCTGCAACGGCTGCCCAAGGTTCAAGTTTGTGCCATGAAAAAAAGACCTGGTACAGACCAAACTCGGGCTATCCAAGCCTTTGAATAAATAGTGATTTTCGCGCCTTTTTCAAGGCGTCCGGAGGCGTGTTCGCAAAGCCTTCGCAAACCGCGCGCAAGGGCGAATCGCGCTTTCCCTCAGGGGGCCGAAATGGTGCCCGCCGCGACGTGCAGCCGCTCGGCGTCGGGGCCTAAGTCGGCGAAGGCCGACGGGTCGGCGCCGGTCATCCAGACCTGCGCCTTGAGGCGGTCGAGTTCGGCAAACAGCGCGACGCGGCGGCCGGGGTCGAGATGCGCCACCACCTCGTCGAGCAGCAGGAGCGGCGTGATGCCGGTCATCTCAGTGACGAGGCGGGCATGCGCCAGCACGAGGCCGATCAGGAGCGCCTTCTGCTCGCCGGTCGAGGCGTCGCGCGCCGGGGTCGCCTTCGGTGCGTAGACGACGTCGAGATCGGTCAGGTGAGGGCCGTCGAGGGTGCGGCCGGCGGCGGCGTCGCGGGCGCGGTTGTCATGAAGGCGCGCGCGATAGCGGTCCTCGACCGTAACGGCGGGCTCGTTGAGCAGTGCCTCCTCCATCCAGCCGTCGAGGCGGATCGCGGCGACCGGGAATGCGGACGCCTCCCGGGCGGCGAGCGCGCCGGCGAGGCGGGCCACGGTCTCGGCGCGCCGCGCCGCCACCGCCACCGCCAGCTCGGCGGTCTCGCGCTCGATCGCCTCGCACCAGCGGGCGTCGAACCCCGGCTGCTCGAGCAGACGGTTGCGCGAGCGCAACGCGCGCTCCAGCGCCGAGACACGGGCCGAATGGTGGCTGTCGATGGCCAGCACCAGGCGGTCGAGAAAGCGCCGGCGCTCCGCGGCTGAACCGAGGAACAGCCCGTCCATCGCCGGCGTCAGCCACACCATGCGCAGGTGATCGCCGAACGCCGCGGCGGAGCCGACCGGCTCGCGGTCGATGCGGGCCTGCCGTGTCGTCGCCGCCTTGCCGGCCTCCGGCGGCGTGATGCCGGTGCCGAGCGTGGCCAGTCCGAGCGCGCCCTCGACCTCCGCCGCCACCGCCCAACTGCCGTCGCCGGCCTTGTCGGCGAGATCGTCGAGCGTGGCGCGGCGCAGGCCCCGCCCCGGCGACAACAGCGAGATCGCTTCCAGGCAGTTGGTCTTGCCGGCGCCGTTGGGGCCGACCAGCGCCACGATGCGCGCGCGCGTCGTCACGGTCGCGGCATGGTAGTTGCGGAAGTGCGTCAGCGACAGGCGCTGAATGCGGACGGCGGTCATGGGCTCGTCTTGCCGTGCCGCGGCGGCCTCGGCAAGCGGCGCGTTACACCCGCATCGGCATCAGCACGTAGAGCGCGCCGCTCGAAGTCTTGTCTTGCACCAGCGTCGGCGAGCCGGGGTCGGCGAGCCTGAGCACGGCGGCCTCGCCCTCGATCTGCGCGGCGATGTCCAGGAGGTAGCGCGAGTTGAAGCCGATATCGAGCGGATCGGCGGCGTACTCGACTTCGAGTTCCTCGGTGGCGCTGCCGGAATCCGGATTGGTCACCGACAGCACCAGCTTGCCGGCGGACAGCGCCAGCTTGACGGCGCGGCCGCGCTCGCTGGAAATGGTCGAGACGCGATCGACCGCTGCCTCGAAGTCGCGCTTGTCGACCACCAGTTCCTTGTCGTTCCCTTGCGGGATGACGCGGGCGTAGTCGGGGAAGGTGCCGTCGATCAGTTTCGAGGTCAGCACCACGTCGCCGAGCGTGAAGCGGATCTTGCCCTGCGACAGTTCGATCCGGACCTCGGCCTCGCCGTCCTCGATCAGCCGCTGCACCTCGCCGACCGTCTTGCGCGGCACGATGACGCCGGGGATTTCGCCGGCACCCTTCGGCTGGGCCAGGTCGAACTGGGCGAGGCGGTGGCCGTCGGTGGCGACCGCGCGCAGCGTCGGGCTCTTGGACGAGCCTGCGGCGTGCAGGTAGATGCCGTTGAGATAGTAGCGCGTCTCCTCGGTGGAGATGGCGAACTGGGTGCGGTCGATCATGCGCTTGAGGTCGGCGGCGGCAAGCACGAACGAGTGCGCCATGTCGCCGGCGGCGAGATCGGGAAAGTCGCTTTCCGGCAGGGTCTGCAGCGTGAAGCGCGAGCGGCCGGCGCGGATCGCCATCACCGGGCGGTCGCCGTCGGTCTCGAGCACGATCTGCGAGCCGTCCGGCAGCTTGCGCACGATGTCGTAGAGCATATAGGCCGGCACGGTGGTGGCGCCGCTGGTGGCGACCTCGGCAGGCAGCGTCTCGGTGACCTCGAGGTCGAGATCGGTGGCTTTCAGGGCCAGCCGCGTGCCATCGGCGCGCAGCAGCACGTTGCCGAGCACGGGTATGGTATTGCGGCGCTCGACCACGCGGTGGACATGGCCCAGCGACTTGAGCAGTTGCGCGCGTTCGACGGTGACTTTCATCTTCGACCCACTTAACGATTCCGGCCCGGGCCGCGGCGCGGCCAAAACCGTGCGCCGAGGCTCACCCCGCGGGGCCGTGTAAAGTGGCGGAGTTGACCGCCTGGCGCAAGAGCGCCCGCGCGCGACTGTCCGTCTTCTCCCCGCAATTCCGGGCGCAGCAGCCGGCTACTCCTGAAGCTGGCGCTTGAGCAGTTCGACCTCGTTGGCGAGCGCATTGTCCTTGGCGATCAGTCCCTCGATCTTGCGCACGGCGTGCAGCACCGTGGTGTGGTCGCGCCCGCCGAAGCGGCGGCCGATCTCCGGCAGCGAACGCAGCGTCAGCGTCTTGGCGAGATACATCGCCACCTGGCGCGGGCGCACCACGTTGGCGGTGCGACGCGACGACAACAGGTCGGCGCGGCTGACGCTGTACTGGCGCGCCACCACGCGCTGGATGTCCTCGATCTTGACCCGCTTGGGATCCTGCGGACGGATCAGGTCGCGCACTTCGCGCTCGGCCATCTCCAGCGTCACCGGCTGGCCGTTGAGCTTGGAATGCGCGAGCAGCCGGTTGACGGCGCCGTCGAGGTCGCGGCCGTTATGGGTGATGCTCCGGGCAAGATACTCCAGCACGGCGGCAGGCACGTCGAAGCCGGCGTGGTAGGTGCGCGCGGCGGCGACGCGCGATTTGAGGATTTCCAGCCGCAGTTCCTCGCCGAGCGAGCCCATCTCCACCACGAGGCCGCCGGCGAGCCGCGAGCGCACCCGCTCGTCGAGGCTTTCGAGATCGGACGGCGGCCGGTCGGCGGCGATCACCACCTGGCGCCCGGCGTCGATCAGCGCATTGAGGGTGTGGCAGAACTCGGCCTGCGTCGATTTGCCTTGAAGGAACTGCAGGTCGTCGATCACCAGCACGTCGATGCCGCGCAGCGCCTCCTTGAACGCCAGCGCCGTCTGGGTCTTCAGCGCGGCGACGAAGCCGTACATGAATTTTTCGGCGGTGAGATAAAGCACCTTGCGGTCGGGCGCGGCATTGCCGGCCCAGGTCACCGCCTGCAACAGGTGGGTCTTGCCGAGGCCGACGCCGGCATGGATGTAGAGCGGGTTGAACATCACCGGATCGCCGTGGCGGCCCTCCGCCACCTGCTTTGCGGCGGCGTGCGCCAGCGTGTTGGAACGGCCGGTGACGAAGGTCGCAAAGGTCAGGCGCGGATCGAGCGGCGAGCCGCCGAGCGCCTCGTGGCTTGCCGACACCGGCGCGGCGGCGGTGCCGCGGGCTTCATGGACGGCGCGCGTCTCGCGACGCTCCTCACGGGCCGGCTCGGCCGCCTTGACCGGCGCGGCGCAGCGCATCGCCGAGCGCACGGTGAGGTCGATGCGCGACACCTGCGGCAACTCCGCCTGCCAGCACTGCAGCACGCGGTCGGCATAGTGGGTCTGGATCCAGCTTTTGAGGAACCGGGTCGGCACCGAGAGATGCACGCTGCCGTCGCGGATGTCTTCCAGATCGAGCCGTCCGAACCAGCTCGAATAGACGTCTTCGCCGACGCTGGCGCGCAGCCGCCCTTTAACCCGCGACCACCGATCCTGCTCCGTGTGTACCATTGGCCCTGTACTTTTCTCGTTGGATTTTGTTGTGACGCCGCCGACAGACCATGCTCCGCGCATCATGCGATGCGACGGCGCCGTCTCCGGCAGAATGGTGAATCCGGGATGCGCGGCCGCGTCGCGGCCGGACCGGCTTAGCGCGTATCGATGGGGAAAACGGAAGGGGGCGGCTTGGACGCAAAACAAACCAGAACCATCGTCTCGAAGAACGCGATCGTTCGGTCGCCTGCCATTCTACCCCCCGACTATCTCGGCTGCCGCACAAGGCCGGCCGCCTGACACCTGCACTTCCCTGCAAGGGCCACCGTGAGCCGCCCGCAAGACTTCCCAACTTTCCTCGGCCGTGCTGGGACCGCACAAGCTGGCGGTCGCCGTCACGTCCGGCTCTCCATCGTCGCTTCCGGTTCGTCCAGGCACAGCTTCGGCGTTCTCACGAACGGCGTGAGCTGAACATGGCCGCCTTCGTCCGGCACGCAAATGGAAATCGTCGCATCCCGCGCACATCGCTGCCGATCTGCGCGCCGCCCCAAAACCCCAAGCCGCGCTGGCCGAAGGACCCAAGGCAGTTGCGAACGCCACAACAGATAGCAGAGCGTGCCGCGCCCGCAACGGATACATTTTTGTCACGGCGCGTGGTTTTTGCCACGCGGTCTGCCAAAGCCTTTCCGGCGCTGCCGATGCGCCGCGACAAGGTTTTGAATCTCCGTGCGGATTCGAGGCGTGCCCGAACGGCCGCGCGCGCTGCCACAGGCCAAAATAAATTCATAAATCGTTCATGGATGCGGCGCCGGCAGGGGCACTTTCAAAGTGTGGCGCCGCGCATTGGAGATAAGTGATTATCGGCTCGCACATTTTCGTGTGCGTTGGCGCAGGGTAGCCTTCGCCCCGCGCACGGTCTCGCAACGGGCGCGCCCCTTGCCTTTTTGCGCGCGATGCGCATAGCCCCGCGCCTTGCGCACGAAAAGGCGCCGTTCTCGATGCCGTATCGTGACAACGGCGTGACGCTCGCGCGGGAAGTTCGGAGAGGGAGGGAGAGGATCAGAACGGCGTGCGTTGCCGCATCGCCGCCGACAGCGTGCCTTCGTCGAGGTAGTCGAGTTCGCCACCGACCGGCACGCCATGGGCGAGCCCGGTGACGCGCACGTCGGCATCGCCGAGCATGTCGGTGATGTAGTGCGCGGTGGTCTGGCCGTCGACGGTGGCGTTGAGCGCCAGCACCACTTCCTTGACGTCCGGCGCGCGGGCGCGCGCCGCCAGCGTGTCGATGTTGAGGTCCTGTGGCCCGATGCCGTCCAGCGGCGACAGCGTGGCGCCGAGCACATGATAAAGGCCGTTGACCGCGTGTGCGCGCTCCAGAGCCCACAGGTCGGCGACATCGGCCACCACCACGATCAGCGAACGGTCGCGGCGCGGGTCGCTGCATACCGTGCAGGGGTTCTGGGTGTCGATGTTGCCGCACACCTCGCACACCGTGATGCGGGCGATCGCGGTCTGCAACGCGGTGGTCAACGGCTCCATCAGGGTTTCGCGCTTCTTGATGAGGTGCAGCGCGGCGCGGCGCGCCGAGCGCGGCCCGAGGCCGGGCAGGCGCGCCAGCAACTGGATCAGCCGTTCGATTTCCGGACCGGCGATGGCCGACGACATGATTTTTCTCAGCCGAGCCCCAGTCCGGGCGGCAGCGGCAGGCCGCCGGTCAGCGACGCCATCTTCTCCTGCATCGCCGCTTCCGCCTTGCGACGGGCATCGTTGTGCGCGGTGACCAGCAGGTCCTCGAGGATTTCGCGCTCGTCGGCCTTCATCAGCGAGGGATCGATGGTGACGCCTTTGACCTCCATCTTGGCGGTCATGCGCACGGCGACGAGGCCGGCGCCGGAGGTGCCCTCGACCTCGACGGTGTCGAGTTCGTCCTGCAGCGCCTTCATCTTGGCCTGAAGCTGCGCCGCCTGCTTCATCATGCCGAGGAAATCAGCCATGGTGGTCCTTTCGTCGCGCCCGAACGACGCCGGTGCGCTTAATCTTAAGGTGTTGCGGTTCAGTCGTCGTCCTCGACGTCGGCGGTCTCGTCCGCCATGTCGTCGCTGCCGGGCGCCTCCGGCACGATGCGCCGCACGGCCTCCACGCTGGCTCCCGGCCAGCGCGCCAGCACCGCCTGCACATGTGGGTGGGCGCGGGCGCTATCCGCAAGCTTGTCGCGCGCCGCCTCCGCCTGCGCCCGCAGCGTCGGCGCGCCCTCGGCGTTGGAGACGATCACCGTCCAGCGCCGCCCGGTCCATTGTTCGAGCTTGCGCGCGAGGTCGCCGACAAGCGTGCGCGCGGCGCTGCGCTCCAGCGCGACCTCAAGCCGGCCGTCCTCGATGGCGACCAGCCGCACGTCGGCTTCCAGCGCGGTCTTGAGTGCGAGGTCGCGCTTGTCGCCGGCCAGCGCCACGACCTCGTTAAAAGTTTCGAGCCGCAGCACCGGCCGGACCGCCGCCGCCGGTGCCGCCGTCGGTGTTGCTGTGGGCAGCGGGGTGCGTGCCGCCACGGGGCTGCGCGGTGACGCGGCCGATGCCGGTGCCCGCGACGGGGCGGAGGCCGGCATGGCGGTCGCGCCCGCCGGCGCGTGGCCGCTCTCCGGCGCGATCATGCGGATCGCCTCGTCCGGCGTTGGCAGATCGGCGGCATAGGCGATGCGCACCAGCACCATCTCCGCCGCGGCCTGCGGCCGCGTCGCCGCCTGCACCTCACTGATGCCCTTGAGCAGCATCTGCCACATCCGCGACAGCACCCGCATCGACAGTTTGGCCGCAAAATCGCGGCCGCGCGTGCGCTCGCTCTCGCCGAGCGCGATGTTGTCGGCGGTCGCCGGCACCACCTTGATGCGGGTGACGAGGTTGACGAACTCGGCGAGGTCGCTCAGCACCACCACCGGGTCGGCGCCGGTGTCGTACTGGTCGCGGAATTCGGTGAAGGCGCTTGCGATGTCGCCGCGCGCGAGATGCTCGAACAGGTCGATGACGCGGGTGCGGTCGGCCAAGCCCAGCATGCGCCGCACCTCGCCGGCGTCGAGCCGGCCATGGGCATGGGCGATCGCCTGGTCGAGCAGCGACAGCGCGTCGCGCACCGAGCCTTCGGCGGCGCGGGCGATGATGCCGAGCGATTCGTCGTCGGCCTCGACCCCTTCCTTGGCGATGACGGTGGCAAGGTGGCTGGCCAGCACCCCGGTCTCGACGCGGCGCAGGTCGAAGCGCTGGCAGCGCGACAGCACCGTGATCGGCACTTTGCGGATTTCGGTGGTGGCGAACACGAAACGGGCATGCTCCGGCGGCTCTTCCAGCGTTTTGAGAAACGCATTAAAGGCCGAGGTCGACAGCATGTGCACTTCGTCGATGATGTAGACCTTGTAGCGGGCGCTGGTCGGGGCGTAGCGCACGCCGTCGTTGATCTGGCGCACGTCGTCGACGCCGGTATGGGAGGCGGCGTCCATCTCCAGCACGTCGATGTGGCGTCCCTCGATGATCGCCTGGCAGTGCACGCCGAGCCGGTCGAGATGGATGGTCGGGGCGGCCACCGAACCGTCAGGCAGTTCGTAGTTGAGGGCGCGGGCGAGGATGCGGGCGGTCGTGGTCTTGCCGACGCCGCGCACGCCGGTGAGGATCCAGGCATGCGGGATGCGGCCGGTCTCGAACGCGTTCGACAGCGTGCGCACCATGGCGTCCTGGCCGATCAGGTCGCCGAAATGGCTGGGGCGATACTTGCGCGCCAGCACGCGGTAGCCGTCGGGCGTGGCGCTCGCCTGTGGCGGAGCGGAGAGGGGGCTGCCGGCGTCAGTCATCGAGCGATCCGCGAATGTCCCGGAACCAACGTCCCGAAACCAAAATCGGGTCCGGCCCCCTGTCGGTGAGGTCGCCGTGGTCACGCGGGCGAGCCAAGCAAGTGAGCCAGGTCCGGCAAGCCAGCGGGCAAACCAGTTCGGGCGGCACCGCACGGGACCGCGGAAAGGCGAGGTAGGAGACTGACGAGCGACCCGATCCGGACCTCGTTAGGGCTGCTTCCTTCCGGACCTGACCCGGTTGGCGAGAGGCTCGTCCACCGCCAATCTCCCGGCCCCTATTTGGGGCCAACGGCGGCGGAAAGCAAGCCGGCCACGCTTCCACCGCGCGGGGCGTCTTGGTAAGACGAGACCGTTGGAGTTCCCATGCCGACTGCCTCGCTTTGGTCGCTGCATCCTCAGCTCGATGCCGACAGCACCGCGATCGCCGATCTGCCGCTCTGCCGCGTGCAATTGTCGAACGATGCCAACTATCCGTGGCTGATTTTGGTGCCGCGCCGCCTCAGTGCGACCGAGATCATCGACCTTGACGCCGCCGATCGCGCCCGGCTCATGGGCGAGATCGATCGGGCGGCGCGGGCGCTGCGGGCGGTCGCGCCGTGCGACAAGCTCAATATCGCGGCGCTCGGCAATATGGTGCCGCAGCTTCACATCCACATCATCGCGCGCCGCACCACCGACCCTGCCTGGCCGCGCCCGGTGTGGGGCGCGGTCGCCGCCCGCCCCTACGATCCGCCCGCGCGTTCTGCGCTCGTTGCCGCGTTGCGCGGTCACTTCACCCCGGACGCCTTGCCATGACAGCCAAGCCAGCGATGTTGCCAGCGATGTTTCCTCTGGGCCAGCCGGCCTTCGTCTCGCATGCGCTCGATCGCGCCGCGCACCTGCGCACCGACCCGGAGCGGCTCATGGCGATGGAAGACGACCCTCGCGCCCGCGCCTATGTGGTGCATCGCGATTCGATGATCCTCGCGCGCGAGGGCGACGCCCTGCGGCCGCGGCTGAAACTCGACGAGGCGCGTCGCCTCGGCGCCAATCCCGGCACGGTGTTTCTCGGCCTGCGCGACGGCGCGCCGGTGTTCGGCATGGGGATCGCGGCGGACGCCGTCGAAGCGCTGCTCGCGCGCGCCGACGTCATGGTCGGCAACATCCGCGCGCTGGTCACCGAGGGTGCGCTCGCGGTCGAGGACCTCTCGGCCATCGCGGTCGCCAAGTCGCTGGTCGGCTGGCATCAGCGTCACGGCTTCTGTGCCAATTGCGGGGCGCGCACGCGGCTGTCGCAAGCCGGCTGGCGGCGCGATTGCGCCAGTTGCAACGCCGAGCATTTTCCGCGCACCGATCCGGTGGTGATCATGATGGTGACCGACGGCGAGCGCTGTCTGCTCGGCCGCCAGCCGCATTTTGCGCCCGGCATGTGGTCGTGCCTCGCCGGCTTCGTCGAGGCGGCCGAGACCATCGAGGACGCGGTGCGCCGCGAGGTGCTGGAGGAGACCGGCGTGCGCTGCACCGACGTCAGCTACACCATGACTCAGCCCTGGCCCTATCCGTCGTCGATGATGATCGGCTGCGCGGCGCGCGCGCTCTCGGCCGAGATCGTGGTGGACCGCAACGAACTGGAAGATGCGCGCTGGTTCGACCGCGCCGAGGTCGCCCTGATGCTGAAGCGTCAGCACCCCGACGGCCTGTCCGGGCCGCATCCGTTTGCCGTCGCCCATCACCTGTTGGGGCGCTGGGTGGCGCAGGCGGGCGCGGAAGCGGTGGCGGCGACGGCCGGTTGACCGGCATTGCGCGATTCGGGCGGCCGATTTGACCGGTTGCCGCTTGCGCGAGAATAATTTTCCATGTAGGTGCGATCTTGTCGCCACTATGGGAATAGTATTCTCCAGATGACCGATCAAACCGCGCCCGCTCCCGAGGCCCCGCGCCGCCTCGATGCCACCGACCGCAAGATTCTGATGGTGCTGCAGGAAGATGCCTCGCTCTCGGTCGCCGAGATCGGCGACCGCGTCGGGCTGTCCTCGACCCCGTGCTGGAAGCGCATCCAGCGGCTGGAGGCCGACGGCGTCATCCAGCGCCGCGTCGCGCTGGTCGATCAGAACAAGGTCGGGCTCGGCATCACCGTGTTCGTCTCGGTGGAGAGCAACGACCATTCCGACGCCTGGCTGAAGACGTTTGCCGGCGCGGTCAGCGCCATGCCGGAGGTGCTGGAGTTCTATCGCATGGCCGGCGACGTCGATTACATGCTGCGTGTCGTCGTCGCCGACATGCCAAGCTACGACGTATTCTACAAGAAACTGATCGCCGCGGTGCCGCTGAAGAACGTCACCTCGCGCTTCGCCATGGAAAAGATCAAGTCGGTGACGGTGCTGCCGGTACCGTCGGCGTGACCGCGCGCGCGGCAGCTTGCGTATAGGAGCGCGGGTTGGCCTGCCGCCCGCCCTACACGTTTACCGGGAATTAGCACTGTGTTTGCTATGTTTTGCGTCGATGACGCAGCATGGCCTTTCTCCCCGCTTTCGCGATTGGCTGATCCCGGCCGGGCTGCTGCTGCTCGGCGCGACCGGCACCGCCGCCATGGCGCTGCCGGCGCCACCGCAGGCCGAGACGGTCGCCGCGGTATTCCCGCCATGGTGGAGCGAGCGGCAGGTATTCGGCGCCATTGCCGCGGCGGAGGCGGCGCCGGTGCGGCTGACCGCGCTGACCGCCGTCGTCGTGGTGCGGCCCGCCGCAACGGAAGGCCGCGCCCGTCTGCGCGCGGCCGGCGCCTGGCTTGCCGCCGACCCGCAGGCCACGGCCGCTTGCCTCGAATGACATTTTTTAGCTGCGATTGAGAGAGCCTGACGATGACCTCCACCATTGAAGACCTCACCACGCTGCGCCAGGCCGCCAACCGCACCCTGGTGATGGTGCTGTGGCTGCATGTGCCGGTCATCGTCGCGATCGGGCTGCTGCGCGAGGTGGCCTGGCTGCCGATGGCGGCGCTGTGCGTCGCGCTCGCCGCTGCGGCGACGTTGTGCGTCTGGCGCGCGCCGGCTGCCTCCGCGACGCGGATGGCGGTCGCGGTGGCGCTGATGACGATGCCCGCGCTGATCCTGCCGCTGCTCGCCGGCCACCGCTGGCAGCTCGACATCCACATGTACTTCTTCGCGCTGCTCGCCTGCCTCGTGGTGTACTGCGACATCCGGGCCATTGTGGCCGCCACGCTGGCGGTCGCCGTGCATCATCTCGTGCTGAACAGCGTGCTGCCGGCGGCGCTTTATCCGGGCGGCGCGGATTTCGGGCGCGTCATGCTGCACGCCGGCGTGCTGGTGGTCGAGGCCGTGGTGCTCAGCTCGGTCGCCCATACCCTGACCAAGCTGTTCACCGTGGTGGCGCAGAAGGGCGCCGAAGCCGAAGCGGCGCTGGCCACGGTGCGCGAGGCCGATGCCCGCCGCGCCGACATGGAGAACGAAACCAGCCGGCAGCGCCACGCGGCGATGCAGCAGCTTGCCGCCGAGTTCGAGCGCAGCGTCGGCCACGTCGTCAACTCGGTGGCCGAGGCCTCGGCGAACCTGCAGGCGATGTCGTCGGCGATGAATGCCAACAGCGAGGCGGCTGCGGCACGCGCGGTGGCCGTTTCCACTGCGGCCGATCAGGCCGCGGGCAACGTGCAGACCATGGCGGCGGCGACCAACGAACTCAGCACCTCGATCAGCGAGATCGGCGGCCATATCGCGCGCGCCGCCGACATGGCGAGCCGTGCCGCCGAGGAAGCGCGCCGCACCAACACCGTCATCGAGGGACTGGCCGCCGGCACGCAGAAGATCGGCGAGGTGGTCACGCTGATTCAGAGTATCGCCAGCCAGACCAACCTCTTGGCGCTCAACGCCACCATCGAGGCGGCTCGCGCCGGCGAACATGGCCGCGGCTTTGCGGTGGTGGCCGGCGAGGTCAAGGCGCTCGCCAACCAGACGGCACGGGCGACCGACGAGATCGCCGCGCAGATTCAGGCGATTCAGAACGTCACCGACGAGGCGGTCGGCGCCATCCACGCCATCGGTGGCACCATCGACGAGATCAATGAACTCTCGACAACCGTCGCCAGCGCCGTCACCCAGCAGGATGCCGCAACCCGCGAGATCGCCGCCAGCATCCAGCAGGCGGCGCAGGGCACGCGCGACGTCAACGACAACATCGCCGGCGTGACGCGCGCCTCGCACGAGGCCGGCACCGCCGCCACCAAGCTGCACGAGGCGGCCTCGAAGCTGTCGGCGGAGGCCGACACGCTCAAGACCGAAGTCGAAGCGTTCCTCGCTTCGGTGCGCGCGGCGTAACGCGGGCGGCGACGTCAGATCGTCTGGTTGTAGGCGCCGACCTCGGGGTGCGTGCGCAGCACGGCGTCGATGGCCGCGAACATGTCGCGCATGCGGGCTTCCGACACCGGGCTTTCCACCACCACCACCAGTTCCGGCTTGTTGGAGGACGCGCGCACCAGCCCCCAGCTTCCGTCCTCGACCGTGACGCGGACGCCGTTGACGGTGACGAGGTCACGGATCGGCTGGCCGGCGACCTTGTTGCCCTTGGCCTTTTCGTCCTCGAAGTGTTTTACGACCTGCGCGACGATGTCGTACTTCACTTCGTCGTCGCAGTGCGGCGCCATGGTCGGCGACGACCAGGTCTTGGGCAGCGCGTTCTTGAGGTCTGACATGGTCTTGCCGGGCGCGTGGTCGAGCATCTCGCAAATGGCGATGGCCGACACCAGGCCGTCGTCGTAGCCACGGCCGAACGGTGCGTTGAAGAAGAAGTGGCCGGACTTCTCGAAGCCGGCAAGCGCGCCAAGCTCGTTGGTGCGCCGCTTCATGTAGGAATGGCCGGTCTTCCAGTAGGTTACCTGGGCGCCCTGCTGTTGCAGCACGGGGTCGGTGACGAACAGTCCGGTGGATTTGACGTCCACCACGAAGCGGGCGTTCGCGTGCAGCGCCGACATGTCGCGCGC
This sequence comes from Pseudomonadota bacterium, assembly GCA_003576765.1. Taxonomy (GTDB): domain Bacteria; phylum Pseudomonadota; class Alphaproteobacteria; order Rhizobiales; family Xanthobacteraceae; genus PRO6. The sequence continues at coordinate 53,060 of QEVP01000003.1, read as the reverse complement.
CAGCATGACGCCGACCTTGTCGGCGAAGATTTCCTCGCCGGTATCGTCCACCACGCCGCAGCGGTCGCCGTCGCCGTCGAAGCCGAGCCCGACGTCGGCCTTGTGCGCCAGCACCGCGTCGCGGATCGCGTGCAGCATTTTCATGTCTTCGGGGTTCGGATTGTATTTTGGAAACGTGTGATCGAGCTCGGTGTCGAGCGGAATCACCTCGCAGCCGATCTTTTCCATCACCTGCGGGGCGAAGGCGCCGGCGGTGCCATTGCCGCAGGCCACCACCACCTTCAGCTTGCGCTTGAGTTTCGGCCGGTTCGTCAGATCGGCGATGTAGCGCGCCGGAAAGTTCTCGTGGAACTGATAGGAGCCGGCGCCGCTGGCGAAGGCGGCGTTGAGGACGATCTCCTTCAGCCGCGTCATCTCGTCCGGGCCGAAGGTGAGCGGGCGGTTGGCGCCCATCTTGACGCCGGTCCAGCCGTTGTCGTTGTGCGAGGCGGTGACCATGGCGACGCACGGCACGTCGAGGTCGAACTGGGCGAAATAGGCCATCGGCGTCACCGCCAGCCCGATGTCGTGGACCTTGCAGCCGGCCGCCATCAGCCCGGACATCAGCGCATACTTGATCGAGGCGGAGTAGCCGCGGAAATCGTGGCCGGTGACGATCTCCTTCTTCGCGCCCAGTTCGCCGATCAGCGTGCCGAGCCCCAGCCCCAGCGCCTGGATGCCCATCAGGTTGATTTCCTTGCCGAACAGCCAGCGCGCGTCATACTCGCGAAAGCCGGTCGACTTGACCATCGGCTCGGACTCGTAGGCGTAGCTATTGGGGCTCAAGGCCGGCTTCGGCTTGGGAAACATGAAAACCTCGTCGCGAAAGACATCGCTGCCAACGGCGCTAAGGATTAACCAATGCAGGGAGGCGGCGAAAGGTGGGACGGTATCGTGTGACGGAGAATTGCGGCGATTTGGCAACCGCTCCCGCCGCGATCGCCGGCGCTATTGCTCCAGCACCATGCGGCCGCCGGCATATTCGAAGCGGGTCAGCCGCGAGAGGTAGGACAGCCCGAGCAGGTTCTCCGACAGCGCCGCATCGGGCAGCACCAGCGCATCGACGTCGCGCACCACGAGGTCGCCGACCGCGACGCGGTCGAGCTGCGCGCGGGCGGCCCTGACCTTACCGTTGGCGGTTGCGACATCGACCTTGTAGTCGGCGGGCGTGGGCCGGATGCCGAGATCGGCGGCCGCGCTTTCGTTGAGCGCCACCACCGAGGCGCCGGTGTCGATCATGAACGCGAGGTGACGGCCGTTGACGCGGCCCTCGGCCCGGAAGTGGCCGGCCCGGTCGCGAAGGATGGCCACGGTGCGGGGCGTGGTTTGCGGCGCATCGAACGACGTCTCGGTTGCCGCGCGCGCCAGTGCCGGCGGGCTCGTGGCCATGCGGTCGGCCACCTGCGCCATGACGACGCCGAGGCCGCTCAAGACGCCGGCCAGAATCAGTACGCCACGCATACGAAAAACGCCTGCTCGAACGCTCGGCATGAGCTTGCCACACGCCAGCCCGCCGTCGCGCACTGTCGGTGAAGAGGGTGTGGGAAGGGTTAATGGCGGCCGCCATTGAAACGGAATGCAAATGTTGGAATTGGGCCACTAGCGCCTTGACACCGGTTTCACGATCGCCAACCCTGCGCGGGTCCGCAGTGCAATCCAACCCGCCGGGGGCGATGATGGCTTACAAATTCGAACTCTTTACCGACAAGGCCGGAGAGACCCGTTTCCGTTTCAAGGCGTCGAACGGCGAAATCATGTTCAGCTCGGAAGGCTACAAGCAGAAGAAATCGGCGCAGGACGCCATCGCATCGATCCAGAAGAACTCCCCCGGCGCGGCCATCGACGACCAGACCGCCAAATAGGCGGGTGCTAGCGTCGCTCCGAAAGCCCCGATGCCGCGCATCGGGGCTTTTTTCATGCCATCGTGGCGGAACATTTGTTTTCGCGGCGACGTTGCCGACAGAACACCCGTTGCAACAGGAGAGCATCATGCCGCGCGGTGACAAGTCGAGCTACACCGGTAAGCAGAAGCGCAAGGCGGAGCATATCGAAGAGGGTTACGAGCGCCGCGGCGTCACGAAGAAGGAGGCCGCGCGCCGCGCCTGGGCCACGGTGAACAAGGAGAGCGGCGGCGGCAATAAGAGCGGCTCCGGCCGCGGCGTCAAGGATACGGCGCGGGCTGCGAAGCGCGGCGGACGGATCGGCGGCAGCGCCGCGGCGAGCCGACCGGCGGCGGCACGCTCCGCCTCGGCGAAGAAGGCGGCGACGACGCGCAAGCGCAATGCCGCCAAGCGGACTGCGGCCCGGCGCACCACCGCCAAGCGGACCACCGCGAAACGGGCCACGGCGAAACGTGCGCCGGCAAAGCGGGTCGGGACCAAGCGCGCGGCAGCGCACCGCGTGGCGGCCTCGCGCAAAACTTCGGCACGCAAGACCTCGGCGCGCAAGACCTCGGCACGCAAGACGGCCGCTCGCAAAACGGCGAAAAAGCGCGCCGCGCGCAAGCGGTCCTAGCAGGCGGCCTCGCCGCTGCCGGGCGAATCCGCTATCAATGAGCGCATGGCAGCGCGTTGGCTGATGGTGGCGGGGCTTGCGATCTGCGGTGGCGTGTGGGCCGCAACGGCAGCTCATGCCCAGCAGGTCGGCAGCCTCGCGCCAAAACCGCTGCCGCCGCTCGCCAACCCGCACGATCCGCATCTGGCGGCCAAGGAATTGTTCGGCCGCAAGACGACGCCGGCGCCATTGCCCGCGCGTGCCATCGGCTTCTACGCCAAGGGCTGCCTCGCCGGCGCCGAGCCGCTGCCGATCGATGGCGACGCCTGGCAGGTGATGCGGCTGTCGCGCAATCGCAACTGGGGCCACCCCGACCTGATCGTGCTGCTGGAGCGGCTGGCGGCACGGGTGAAGAAGGAGGCCGGCTGGAACGGGCTTCTGGTCGGCGACATCTCGCAGCCGCGCGGCGGCCCGATGCTGACGGGCCACGCCAGTCACCAGGTCGGCCTCGACGCCGACATTTGGCTGACGCCGATGCCGAACCGGCAATTGACGCGCCGCGAGCGCGAGGAGATGTCGGCGACCGACATGGTGCGACGCGACCGTCTCGACATCGACCCGAAAGCGTGGACGCCAAGCCATCTCGCGGCGATCCGCGCCGCCGCGCGCGAGCCGCGGGTCGAGCGCATCTTCGTCAACGCTGCGATCAAGAAGGCGCTGTGCCGCGAAGCCAGGGGCGACCGCAGTTGGCTCGGCAAGGTGCGGCCGATGTACGGCCACAACTATCACTTCCATATCCGCATCACCTGTCCGGCCGGTAGGACCGACTGCACGCCGCAGCCGCCGCCCGACGGCACCGAGGGCTGCGCGCCGCAAGACCTTGCCTACTGGTTCAGCGATGCCGTCCTGCATCCCAAGCCGCCGAAGACGCCGCCGAAGCCGCGGCCGCCGCTGACGCTGGCCGATCTGCCGCCGGCGTGCCGGCAGGTGGTGTTCGCGCCTTGACCTTTTGGACCCTTTTGCGGCCGCGCATCGCCTGCTAACATGATGCGAGCGACGCTTGTTCGGCCGTAAGCCGGGCGAGCCTTTCGGAACGGCGCTTCCGCAGGTCGCTATCGACCCACATTTCCTGCCAAGCCGGCGGATTCGCGTGCCTTGCGCGCGAAACGTGCCGTCACTTGCCATCAATGGAGCGCCGCCATGCGTTTATTTCAGTCTCTCATCGCCCTGCCGATCGTGCTCGGCCTTTTCGCCGCGCCGGCGCTTGCCCGCGACACAGCGCCGCAATCCTCGGCCGCGACCGGGGCCAAAACCCTGACGGTGTTCGCCGCTGCCTCCATGAAGAACGCGCTCGATCAGGCCAACGCCGCCTACGAGGCCAAGTCCGGCGTCAAGGTGACGGCGAGCTATGCCGCAAGCTCGGCGCTTGCCAAACAGATCGAGCAGGGCGCGCCCGCCGATATCTTCCTGTCGGCCGACCTCGCCTGGATGGACTACCTCGTCGAGAAGAAGGCCATCGATACCTCGACCCGCGTCAGCCTGCTCGGCAACCGCATCGTGCTGATCGCACCGAAGGATTCCAAGCAGGGCAACGTCACCATTGGTCAGGGCTTTGACCTCGCCGCCCTTGCCGGCGACGGCCGCATCACCACCGGCGACGTCAAGGCGGTGCCGGTCGGCAAATACGCCAAGGCGGCGCTGGAGAAACTTGGCTCCTGGGACAAGGCGGCGTCGAAGTTCGCCATGGCCGAGAACGTGCGTGCGGCGCTGGCGCTGGTGTCGCGCGGCGAGGCGGTGCTCGGCATCGTCTACGAGACCGACGCCAAGGTCGATCCGGGCGTAAAGATCGTCGGCGCATTCCCCGACGATTCGCACCCGCCGATCGTTTATCCGATCGCCGCCACCAACAGCAAGAATGCAGCCGCCGCCGGCTACCTTGCCTTCCTGCGTTCGCCCGACGCCAAGGCGATCTTCGAGAAGTACGGCTTCTCGTTCCTGAACAAGCCGGCATCCTGACGATCCGCGCACGGCGTGTTCGACCTGTCGGCTGAGGAATGGACAGCGATTGCGCTGTCCATTCGGGTCTCATTGGTGGCGACGCTAGTGGCCACGCCAATCGCTGTTGCGATGGCGTGGCTGCTGGCGCGCCGCGATTTCTGGGGCAAATCGGTTCTCGATGCCGTGGTGCACCTGCCGCTGGTGCTGCCGCCGGTCGTCACCGGCTATCTGCTGCTGCTCACCTTCGGGCGTCGCGGCGCGGTTGGCCAATGGCTCGCGGAGTTCGGCATCGTGTTCGCGTTCCGCTGGACCGGCGCGGCGCTGGCCTGCGGCGTGATGGCGTTTCCGCTGCTGGTCAGGCCGATCCGGCTGTCCATCGAGGCGGTCGACCAGCGGCTGGAGCAGGCGGCGGCGACCTTGGGCGCGGCACCGTGGCGGGTGTTCTTCTCGATCACCCTGCCGCTGGCGCTGCCCGGCGTGGTCGCCGGCATGATGCTCGGTTTCGCCAAGGCGATCGGCGAGTTCGGCGCCACCATCACCTTCGTCTCCAACATCCCCGGTGAGACCCAGACCATCTCGGCGGCGATCTACACCCTGACCCAGACCCCCGATGGCGACGCCGGCGCGATGCGGCTGGTGATCGTCTCCATCATCATCTCGACGGTGGCGCTGGTCGCCTCCGAAGTGCTCGCCCGGCGCGCCGGCCGGCGGCTGCACGGGCTATGATCATGCTGCGGATCGACATCGAGAAGCAATTGGGCGGCTTCGCGTTGCGCGCCGCGTTCGAAAGCGACGCGCGCGTCATCGGCCTGTTCGGGCCCTCCGGCTCCGGCAAGACCACGCTCATCAACATGATCGCCGGGCTGCTCAATCCCGACCGCGGCGTCATCGCGATCGATGACGACCGGCTCGACGACACCGAGGCCGGCATCTGCGTTCCGACGTACCTGCGCCGCATCGGTTACGTGTTTCAGGACGCCCGGCTGTTTCCGCACCTCAGCGTGATGCAGAACCTCGACTATGGACGGCGGATGAACCGGCTTGCCCGCGACGCTGCCGAGGAAACGCGCATCGTCAACCTGCTCGACATCGGCCACCTGCTGGCGCGGCGCACCGGCAAGCTGTCCGGCGGCGAGCGCCAGCGCATCGCGCTCGGCCGGGCGCTGTTGTCGCGCCCGCGCCTTCTGCTGCTCGACGAGCCGCTGGGGGCGCTCGACGAGGCGCGCAAGGCGGAAATCCTGCCTTATCTGGTCCGCCTGCGCGACGAAGCCGAGGTGCCGATGGTCTACGTCTCGCACGACGACGAAGAGATGCGGCAGGTCGCGACCGACGTGGCGCTATTTGCGCGCGGCCGCATCGCGGCGTTCGGCGACGCGAGCATCCTGTCGCAGGCCGGCGCCCGGCAGGGCTGAAGATTGGCCGCGACCGGCGGTTCCGCGTGGACGAGGAATGAGCCGCGGGCATACGTTTTGTTAACCATAATCGCGCCAAATCGGACCCGATGTCATGAGGGCCGGTGCAGTGCGGGTTGCGCGTATGTTGCAGGTTTCGGCGGTGCTGGCTGTTGCGCTGGCGGTGTCCGGCTGCATGCGTCCAGCGGCTCCGGTTCTGGCCGGCCCGAGCATCGATGCGCTGGCCTATAACGGCGGCGTGGCGGCAGCACCGCCCGTAGCCGCCCGCTCCGGTCGCGGGCTGTTTGGCGGTGCCGTGCCGGCGCCGCTGCCGCGCGGCCCAGCCGTTGCCGCTCCGTCTGCCCCGCCCCCGGTTGTATCAGGGCTATTGCCGGCGACGCCCGACTATGCCGTGCCGACCGCCGTTGCCGCCGCCGTGGGGCCGAAGGACTATCGCGTCGATGGCGGCGACAAGCTGCGCGTCGTGGTCTACGGGCAGGAGGGGCTGACCAACACCTACGCGGTCGGGGCCAATGGCTCCATCACCATGCCGCTGATCGGCGCGGTCGCGGTGCGCGGCCTGACGCCGGCCGGCGTTGCCCGGGTGGTGACAGCGCGGCTGCGCGACGGCTTCATCCGCGACCCCTCGGTCGCGGTCGAGGTCGATACCTATCGGCCGTTCTTCATCCTCGGCGAAGTCGCCGCGCCCGGGCAGTACCCTTACGTACCGAACATGACGGTGGAGAGCGCGGTCGCCATCGCCGGCGGGTTCACGCCGCGCGCGCGGCACGGCGTGGTGCAGTTGACCCGCAGCAATTCCGCCGGCTCCGTGCGCGCCGACGTGCCGATCGATACGCCGCTCCATCCGGGCGATTCCATCGTCGTCGGCGAACGCTGGTTCTGATCGTCTCGACCGGCTTGCGTTACGGCTTCGCCGCGGCGAGGTCGCGGAAATGGCCGCGCCGCTGCAGCCACACCAGCAGGATCAGGCTCGGTATCGCGACCAGCACGCTGACCACAAAAAACATCGGCCAGCCGGTCGCCTCCGCGACATAGCCCGCGCCTGACGACAGATAGATGCGCCCGACCGAGGCGAGCGCAGTCAGCAGCGCGTATTGCGTCGCGGTGTGCAAGGGGTTGCTGCACAGGGCCGACAGGTAGGCGACGAAGATCACAGTGCCGATGGCGCCGGTGAACTGCTCGACGGTGACGGCGACGGTGAGCGCCCATTGCTGCGGCCCGATCAGCGCGAGCCACGAGAAGGTAAGGTTGGAGACCGCCTGCAACAGCCCGCCGATCCACAGGCAGGCGATCAGCGGGCAGGCCCGGGCCAGAAAGCCGCCGGCGAAGCCGCCGATCAGCGTCGCGGCGAGGCCGATGCCCTTGACGATGATGGCGTAGTCGTTGCGGGTGAAGCCGACGTCGATGATGAACGGCACCGTCATGGCACCGGCAAAGGCGTCGGTGAACTTGAACAGCATGACGAAGGCGAGCACGGCCATCGCATCGCGCCGGGTCAGGAACTCGGTGAAGGCGCCGAGCGCGGCTTGCGCCACGCGCTGCACCGAGGTGTCGGACTCGACCGCCACTTCCGCCTCGGCCGAGGGCTTTGGCTCGCGTGCCACGAGCACGGTGACGATGCCGACCAGCACCAGTGCCGCCATCACCGCGAAACTCGCGGTCCATGCCTGGAGCCGGGCGAAGCCGGCATACTCAAAACCGGTGACCAGAAACAGCGCGCCGGCGGTCGAGGCCACCATGCCGATGCGGTAGGCCGCGACATAGGAGGCCATGCCGGCGGCCTGCTCGCTTTCCGGCAGGCTCTCGACGCGGAAGGCATCGACCACAATGTCCTGCGTCGCGGACGCTGTAGCCACCAATAGCGCGCCGAGCGCGACGAAAAACGGCGAGCGTGCCGGATCGGTCAGCCCGAGCGCGAGGATCGCCGCGATCAGCAAGAGTTGCGTGAACACCAGCCAGCCGCGCCGGCGCCCGAGCCAGCGGGTGAGGAGCGGCAGATTGAGGCCATCGACCAGCGGTGCCCACAGGAACTTGAGCGTGTAGGGCGTGCCGACCAGCGTGAACAGCCCGATGGTGCCGAGGCTGACGCCGTTCTCGCTGACCCACACCAATAGCGTCGAGCCGGACAGCGCCAGCGGCAGTCCCGACGAGAAGCCGAGGAACATCACCACCAGAACGCGCGGTTCGAGATAGACCAGCCATGCGGCATGCCACGCCGCTCGCCGCGCGGGCGCCGCGGCCGCAACGGGCGCGGCATCGGCGGCGTCGGAGGAGAGACGGTCCGGGGCGCTGGTCATGGAGGTGCGTGGTAGCAGATTCGAGGCGCCGGTGTGCGGCCGCCCGGACGCTTGCGCGTGAGGCGGCACCGGCCGGCGTCGGGACGGAAGCAGTTTCGAGACGTCATTGCCGGGCCCGACCCGGCAAACCATCCTTTTTCAAGACGATGGATGCGCGGATCAAGTCCGCGCATGGCGCCGAAGCAAGGCTGTCGAAGGTAAAAATCCGTTAGGCGCCCGCCTGCAGCCGGCGCACCGTTTCGTGCGGGAACAGGTCGCTGTCGGTAGCGCCACTGGGGGCGGACATGTCGCCGAAGTCGAGGTCATTGATGCGGCCGGCGCGCTTCTCGATCTTGTCGGCGGAAATCAGGATCTGGCGAACGTCCTCGTTGACCTGCCCGAAGTGGGTTTGCAGCTTGTTCACGCGCTCGCGCAGCCGCGCCAGATCGCTGGTCATTGCGGTGACCTCGGTGCGGATGCAGTCGGCGGCGTCGCGCATGCGCGCGTCCTTCATGATCTGCTGCATCACCTGGATCGCCAGCATCAGGAGCGAGGGCGACACTAGCACCACGCGGGCGCGGTAGGCTTTCTGGATGACGTCGTCAAAGCGATCGTAGATTTCCGCATAGACCGATTCCGAGGGCACGAACATCAGGGCGGTGTCCTGCGTCTCGCCGGGCAGCAGATATTTTTCGGCGATGTCGGTGATGTGGCGCGCCACGTCCTGACGCAGCCGCTGCGCCGCCTGCCGGGCCTCGTCGTCGCTGCGGGCATCGCGCAGCGCGGTCATCGCCTCCAGCGGAAATTTCGCGTCGATGCACAGCGGCCGCTGGTCGGGCAGAAACACCACGCAGTCGGGCCGCTTGTTGTTGGAGAGCGTATGCTGGAAGGCGTAAGCGTCCTTGGGCAGCCCGTCGGCGACGATCGCTTCCATGCGCGCCTGACCGAACGCGCCGCGCGCCTGCTTGTTGGCCAGCACGTCGCGCAGTGTCGTCACCTGCGAGGTCAGTTCGGTCAGGTTCTTGTGGGCGTTGTCGATCACCGCCAGCCGCTCGTGCAGCGCGCGCAGGCTCTCGGCAGTGTGGCGCGTCGTCTCCTGCATCGACTGGCCGACGCGGTGGCCGACGGCGTCGAGCCGCTCGCTCATGGCGCGCGCCATCTCGGCCTGCCGCCCGGCCAGCGCCTCGCCCATGGCGGCGAGGCGGCCGGCGGTCTCGGTCTGCGCCCGCAGCATCTCGGCGACGCGTTCCTCCAGTTCGTCGGCACGGATCGCCTGCGCCATCGCCGCCTCGCGGTCGCGGCGGCCGCCGCGCGCCAGCACGATGGCGATGACGACGAGCAGCGCGAGCGCGAGCCCGCCAAACGCGGCCAGCGCCATGCCGGCGCTGACGGCGAAGCCGTTCACGGAGAAAAGGGTGTCGGCGGCGATCATCGGGCGTTTTCTAGCACGATTCGACGCTCTGGAACAAAAATAGAACAGTGGCGCGATTGACCGCGTTCCCCGCGCGCATTACATCGCGGCCATGGCCCTTCGCGACATCATCATCCTGCCCGACAAGCGCTTGCGCGTGGTCTCGGCGCCGATCGAGGCGGTGACGCCGGCGATCCGCCGGCTCGCCGACGACATGCTCGAGACCATGTACGAGGCCCCCGGCATTGGCCTCGCCGGCATCCAGGTGGCCGAGCCGCTGCGCATCGTCACCATGGACCTCGCCCGCAAGGAGGACGAGGACAGCGCGCCCAACCCGCGCGTGTTCATCAACCCGGAGATCGTGGCGCGGTCCGACGAGTTGTCGGTCTACGAGGAAGGGTGCCTGTCGATCCCCGAATATTACGGCGAGGTCGAGCGCCCGGCGCGGGTGCGCGTGCGTTATCTCGACCTCGACGGCAAGCCGCACGAGGAGGATGCCGAGGGCCTTTTCGCCACCTGCATCCAGCACGAGATCGACCATCTCGACGGCGTGTTGTTCGTCGACTACCTGTCCAAGCTCAAGCGCGACCGCGTGCTGAAGAAATTTGCCAAGGCGGCCAAGCGCGCCGCCGCCGAGTGACCCCACGCCCGTTAAGCCGGGCGAACGACGACGATCCCATGCCGCTGCGCCTGATCTTCATGGGCACGCCCGATTTCGCGGTGCCGACGCTGCTCGAACTGGCAAGCCACGGCCACGAGATCGCCGCCGTCTACACCCGCGCGGCCAAGCCGGCCGGCCGGGGCATGAAGCCGCAGCCGACGCCGGTCGAGCAGGCGGCGCGCCGGCTCGGCGTGCCGGTCTTGACGCCGAAGACGCTGCGCACTGAGGACGCCGCGGCGGCGATGCGCGCCTTCGGCGCCGATGTCGCGGTGGTGGTGGCCTATGGCCTGATCCTGCCGCAGGACATCCTCGATGCGCCGCGGCTCGGCTGCTTCAATCTTCACGCCTCGCTGCTGCCGCGCTGGCGCGGCGCCGCGCCTATCAACCGGGCCATCATGGCGGGCGACGCCGAGACCGGCGTGATGGTGATGAAGATGGATGCCGGGCTCGACACCGGCGCTATCGCGATGGCCGAGCGCGTCGCGATTAACGACGCGATGACCGCGGGCGACCTGCACGATGCGTTGGCGCGCATCGGCGCCGACCTGATGGTGCGGGCGGTTGCCGCGCTGGAGCGCGGCCAGTTGCAGTTCACGCCGCAACCGGCGGACGGCGCGAGCTATGCCGGCAAGATCGACAAGGCGGAGGCGCGCATCGACTGGACGAGGCCGGCGCCCGCCGTGCTGCGCCACATCCACGGGCTGTCGCCGTTTCCCGGCGCGTGGTGCGAAGCCGAGATCGGTGGCGAGCGCGTGCGGCTAAAGCTGTTGCGCTGCGCGCTGGTCGACGGCGCGGGCATGCCGGGCGCGCTGCTGGACGATCGCCTGACCGTTGCCTGCGGCGAGGGCGCGATCCGCGTCACGCAATTGCAGCGGGCCGGCAAGGCGCCGATGGCGGCGGCGGAGTTTTTGCGCGGCACCGCGCTTGGCCCCCCGGCGCGGCTTTAAGCGATGCCGCGCTACCGGCTGGTGATCGAATACGACGGCGGCCCGTTCTGCGGCTGGCAGGTGCAGGACCATCAGCCGACCGTGCAGGGTGCCCTCGAGGCGGCGGTCAAGGCGACCGTCGGCGAGACCGTGCGCGTGCAGGGCGCAGGCCGCACCGATGCCGGCGTGCATGCGCTGGCGCAGGTCGCGCATCTCGATCTGGCCCGCGATTTTCCGCCCGGCCGGCTGCGCGACGCGCTCAATGCGCATGTGAGACCCGCGCCCATTGGCGTGCTCTCGGTCGAGGTGGTGCCGGCGACGTTCGATGCGCGCTTCTCGGCGCTGCGCCGGCATTATCGCTACCGCATCGTCAACACCCGCGCCAATCTCGCGCTCGATGCCGGCCGCGCCTGGCGCGTGCCGAAGAAGCTCGATGCTGCGGCGATGCATGCCGCCGCGCAGCGGCTTGTCGGCAGGCACGACTTCACCACTTTCCGCGACACAGAGTGCCAGGCGAAGTCGCCGGTCAAGACGCTCGACCAGCTCGACGTCACGCGCGAGGGCGAGCGCATCGACATCGTCACCTCGGCGCGCTCGTTCCTGCACAGCCAGGTGCGCTCGATGGTCGGCTCGCTGGTGTGGGTGGGCGAGGGGCGCTGGAGCGCCGACGATCTCGCCGCGGCGCTCGCGGCGCGCGCACGTCGCGCCTGCGGCCCTGTCGCGCCGCCGGAGGGGCTTTATCTGGTGCGGGTCGATTACTGAAGGGCGTCCTATCGGAAGTTATTATTTGTCGTCATGGCCGGGCTTCGTCCCGGCCATCCACGTCTTTCTCGATCAGGCGTCATAAAGACGTGGATGCCCGCGACAAGCGCGGGCATGACGATGACGGTTGTGTTCCTAACGTACTACCCCAGAATCTGCCGCCGCAACACGTCCCAGAACAGCGCCTCGCCGTTTGCGACGTTGGCGCTCCAGTGGTCGGCGGCAGCTTCGTCGGCGCCATCGGTGATGAACTTGAAGGCGCGCCACGGCACGCCGTAGCGCGCGCAGGCGCGGGCGATGGCGAACAACTCCATGTCGACCACGCCGACATTGTTCTCCGCGAGCCACGGGTCGGCGGCGGTGACAAAGCTGTCGCCGGTGCCGCAGACCACTGTGCCGAAGCCGGAGGCAAGAATGTGGTCGTCCTCGCTGAGCGGCGTGACGCCGCGCGGCGCCAGCGGCATCGCCATCATGTCGCGCTGCACGACATGGGAAATCTCGACGAGACCGTTAAGCGCTGCATCGATCCTGCCGACGGTGCCGTAGTTGACGACAAGCCGCGGTGCCGCCTCGCGCAGCGCCTCGGCGGTGGCGATCGCGGTGTTGATCTTGCCGACACCGGTATAGACGACGCGGACGCCGTCCGGCGCGCGCGCGCCGTCCAGTTCGCCCGGCAGCGCCGTCAGCACCAGCACCGTCATCCGAAGTAGCGTTCCAGCACGCCGCGATAAATCTGCGTCAGCCGTTCGAGATCGGCGACCGGCACGCGCTCGTCGATCTGGTGCATGGTGTCGCCGACCAGTCCGAACTCCAGCACCGGGCAGTAGTGCGTGATGAAGCGCGCGTCCGACGTGCCGCCGCCGGTGCTCATCTCCGGCCTGCGGCCGGTCACGTCCTCGATCGCGGCGACGACGAGGTCGGTGAACGGCCCCGGCCGCGTCAGGAATACGTCGGCGTTCGACGGCTCCCAGACGATATGGGCGTGACTGTTGCCGTCCGCCGCGGCATCGATGCGGCCTTCGATCAGCGCCTTGAGCGAATTCTGCGTGTGGCAGTCGTTGTAGCGGATGTTGAAGCGCGCGCGCGCCTCGCCGGGAATCACGTTCCAGGCCGGATTGCCGACGTCGGCGGAGACGAACTCCAGGTTCGACGCCTGGAACATCTCGTTGCCGCGGTCGAGCGGTTCGGCCAGCACCGCTGCGATCAGCGCGGCGAGGCGGGGGATCGGGTTGACCGCGCGGTGCGGGTAGGCGACGTGGCCCTGCTTGCCCTCGACGATCAGCGTGCCGGACAGTGAGCCGCGCCGCCCGACCTTGATGGTGTCGCCGAGTTCGGCGACGTTGCTCGGCTCGCTCAGCACGCAGTGGTCGAACGTCTCGCCGCGCGCGGCCGCCCATTGCAGCAGCTTGACGGTACCGTTGACGGCAGGGCCTTCCTCGTCGCCGGTGACGAGAAACGAGATCGAGCCGTCGACCTTGCCGCCATGGGCGGCGAGATGACCGAGCGTGGCGGCGACCGCGCAGGCCAGTCCGCCCTTCATGTCCACCGCGCCGCGGCCATAGAGCAGGCCGTCCGCAACCTCGCCGGAAAACGCGCCGTGCCGCCACGCCGCCTCCTCGCCGGGCGGCACCACGTCGGTGTGACCGGCGAACATGAGGTGCGGCCGCGCCTCGCCGATGCGGGCATAGAGATTGTCGACCGGCGGGCTGCCGGGCTCGGTGAAGGTGACGCGGTGCGTCTCGAAGCCGGCGTCGGAGAGCACGCGGTCAAGCACGCCGAGCGCGCCGGCGTCGAGCGGCGTCACCGACGGGCAGCGGATCAGGTCGCGGGCGAGCGAAACGGCGTCTTTTGGCATCGCGCGGTCAATCCCAGCTCTTGCCTTCGAAGCCGGGGCTGCCGAAGGCGACGCCGCCGTCCACGGTGACGGTGGCGCCGACCACGTAGTCGCCGGCGCGCGAGGCCAGATAGATCGCGGTGCCGGCGATGTCCTCGATGGTGCCGACGCGGCGGGCCGGCACGCGCCGCGCCACGCCTTCGGCATTGTCGCGCGCGGCACGGTTCATCTCGGAGCCGAACGCGCCCGGCGCGATCGCGCTGACGGCGATGTGGTCCTCGATCAGCCGCGCCGCCATGCGCCGCGTCAGGTGGATCAGCCCTGCCTTGCTCGCAGCGTAAGGATAGGTCTCGAGCGGGTTGATGAAGATGCCGTCGATCGAGGCGATGTTGATGACCTTGGCCGGCTGCGCGGCCGAGGCGGCGGCGCGCAACGGAGCGGCCAGCGCCTTGGTAAGAAAGAACGGCGTCTTGAGGTTGAGATCGACCACCTTGTCCCAGCCGCTTTCGGGAAACTCGTCGAAGTCGGCGGCCCAGGCCGCGCCGGCATTGTTGACGAGGATGTCGAGTTTTTGCTCGCGCGCCGCGAAGGCGGCCGCCAGTTTCTCCACGCCTTCGACCGTCGAGATGTCGATCGGCAATGCGACGCACTCGCCGGCGAACTGCGCCGTCAGTTCCTGCGCGGTCGCCTCGCAGGCGGTGGCCTTGCGCGCGGTGATGTAGACGCGGGCCGCGCCCTGGGCGAGAAAGCCCTGCGCGATCATCTTGCCGAGGCCGCGCGAACCGCCGGTGACGAGGGCGATACGCCCGGCGAGTGAGAACAGGTTCTCGAGCATAACGTCTCCCATGTCGTCGTCGCGGTTGTGGGGTCGCAACCGCGCGGGTGTCAAGGACGCCGCCTCAGCCGACGTCGAGGCGGCGAAAACCATTCCATAGCGCGGTCGCCGCCCCCGAGGCGAGCGGCGGCAGAAAGCGCGGCTCCTGGTAGTTGCCGTTGAGCGAGATGCGCGGCAGCGCCGTGAGGTGCCCGGCATGCGCGGCAAACACCATGCCGGGGCGGGTGGTGACGGCGGTGGCGAAGCCGAGCGTTTCGGCAAGCGCGAACTCGCGGGGGCCCGCGGCGCTGCGGGTGCCGTAAGGATAGGCGAAATGCGTCACGTCGCGGCCGAGCGCGGCGGCGATCCGCGCGCGGCTGTCGGCCATCTCGGTGCGTGCGGTGGCTTCGTCCTGCTTGGCAAGGTTGCAATGGGTGACGGTGTGGGCGCCGATGGTGATCAGCGGATCGTCCGCAAAGGCGCGCAACTCGTCCCATGACATGCAGAGTTCTTGGCCGATGCCGTCGCTGTCGATGCCGTTGCGCGCGCACCACTCGCCGACGGCGCGCACCGCGGCGCGGTCGTCGGCCTGCGCCACCACCCAGCCGTTGAGGTGGGCGAAGGCGGCGCGCTTGTCCTCCACGGTGGCCGTCTCGAAGCGCTGCTCGCCGCCGTCGATCGTCACCGTGATGCGGTCGTTGGCGGCGATCAGGCGTTCCAGCGCCACCCACCACAGCCGCCCGCGCCCTTCGGCGAAATCGCTTGCGACATAAACCGTCGCGGGCGCGTCGAATTCGCGCAGGATCGGCAGCGCCACGTCGCGGTTGTCGCGATAGCCGTCATCGAAGGTGAGACAGGCGAACCGTGGCCCGGTGTCGCGCGCTTCGAGGCGGCGGCGCATCTCGTCGAGCGTGACGATCTCGATCCCTTCCGCCCGGAGATAGGCCAGCGTGGCGCGCAAAAACTCCGGCGCGATCTCGAGAAGCTGGTTGGGCTGGAATGCGCTGTCGCGCGCAGGGCGGACATGGTGCAGCATGAAGATGGCGCCGGCACCGCCGAACATGGGCTTGAATAGGCGGTGCAGGCCGGTCAGAGCCAGCGTGCCGAGGCCGGCGCGGATGATGCGATCGCGCGAGGGTCTCATGGAGCGATGGCCGGATGCGGCAGGGGGATCGGCGGGACCATCGCGTGATTGTGGCAGACGCGGCTGAAGAAACGGTTAGCCGGTTCACTGCATTTCGCGTGAGCTTTACGGTTTTGCAAATTGACAGCCCGGCAACGGTTTGTTTTCTCTGTGGTTCCTGATGCCCGGCAAGCCGGCCGGGCGTTCCCTCCGCGTGCTGCGCACGCAAGCCAGAGCAGGGCATGCGCCGTTTCTTCCAATGGACCCACAAATGGTGGCCGGGGCTTGTTCCTCTTGCCGTGTTATGGGTCGCGGCCCTGTGGAGCACGACGGCGCCGCTCGAGCGCGAACTCGCCGCTCGCGCCGGGCAGGCGCTGGAGGGCAACGTGCTCGACCAGACGCAACTCGGCGTGTCGGGCCGCGACCTCACCTTCGCCGCGGCGGCGTTTTCCCGCGAGGGCCGGCAGAGCGCCGTAGCCGCCATCGAGGCGGTGCCGGGCATCCGGCTGGTGGTCGATGAGAGCCGGCTGGTGCCCGAGGCGCGGCCGTTCGTGTGGACCGTCGAGCGCGACGTGGTGCGGGTGACGCTCGGTGGCAATGCGCCGCTGCCGGCGATCCGGGCGCGCCTCGCCGAGACGGCGCGCGCGAGTCTGGGCGAGGTCGAGATTGCCGATCACATGCGGCTCGCACGCGGCGCGCCGGCGCGGTTCGACGCGGCCGCGTCGCTCCTGATCGAACAGGTGGCAAAGCTCAAGGAAGCGCGCATCTCGCTGTCCGATACCGCCGTCAAGCTGTCCGGCATGGCGCGCGAGCTTGGCGGGCGCGAGGCGATCGCCGCCGCGCTCAAGGGCCTGCCGCCGGGGTATTCGGTGGCCGCCAACGTGATTCAGGCGCCGCCTTACGTCTTCCAGGCCAATAAGGACCCGGTCGCCGACACCGTGACGCTGACCGGCAATGTCCCCGACGACACTGCCAAGGATCACATCATTGCCGCGGCGGGGCGAAAATTCTTTAACGAGAAGGTGGCCGATCAGCTCAAGACCAGCATCGGCGCGCCGGCGGGTTTTGTCGCCGCGGCGATCCCGGCGCTGGAGGCGCTGTCGCGCGTCTCGACCGGCAGCCTGGTCATTTCCGACCGCGAGATCACGGTGACGGGCGATGCGCTTTATGCCGCCGCGGTCACCGATATCCGTCTCAATCTGTTGTCGCATTTGCCCAAGGACTGGCGCGCCAAGACGGAGATCACGGTGCGCCCGGCGGTCGGCCCGGTCGATGCCACGGTATGCCAGGAGCTGCTGATGCAGCTTATGGGCAAGGCGGCGATCCGATTCGAATCGGGCGACGCCACCATCGATCGCGATTCGGCCGGGCTGCTTGACCGCGTGGTGGAAACGGCGATGCGCTGTCCGTCGGCCCCGATCGATGTGATTGGCCATACCGACGCCGAGGGCGAGGAGCCGGCCAACCAGCTTCTGTCCGAGCGGCGCGCCCAGGCGGTTGTCGATTATCTGGTCAAGGCCGGGCTGCCGCCCGAACGGTTCACCGCCCTCGGCGCCGGCAGCCTGCGGCCGGTGGCCTCGAATGCCACCGTCGAGGGCAGGGCGCAGAACCGCCGTATCGAATTCGTGGTGAGGTAGCGATGAGCTTTCTCCTGACGTACCTCTGGGGCTGGCTGGCGGCAGCCTGGTTCCTCGGCTTCGCCATGGGCTGGATCTCGGTGGTGAGCCATGGCCGCGGCCTGTCGCGGGCGACGCTGCAGCAGGCGCTGCTGCTCGCGGTGGCGCTGTTGGCGCTGGCCGCCGTGCAGGCGGTGCCGGGGCGCGCCGGCTACGGGCTCGACCTCGCCCTCCTGATGCTGGCGGCCTATGTCATCGGCTGCGTGCCCGGCGCCTGGCTGCGCGGCAAGGTGGTGGCGCGCAATCTGCGGCGATCCGCCCGCGCCTGATCTGCCCGGCCGGATAGGACCCCGGGCGCCCTTGCGGCGATGCGCCCCGCCGGTTGTGGTGGCGCCGGCTTTCGAAACGGGTTACAGCAATCCCTCAAGGGGGGACATCGCGGGCCGTTCGGCGCATCGGCCGAAGGGAGCCGCGGCACCCGTCCAGTCCCCTCCTGTTTGACGACGCTGAGCCGGAACCGTGACCTGTCCGATCTGACGGGGTGCGATCCCTGCGGCAAACGGACTTCGTGGGCTCGGTTCAAATTTTGGTGGCGACGCAGCCTTGCGTTTCCCGGTAGCGCTTTCGACCTGATCGTAATGCTGACGCTGACTGTGACGGACCATATCGCGGGAAGGTGGCTCCCCAGTCCGGCGCCGCAGCGCGGGCGTTGCCGCGGCGGCCGGCGCCGCGCCCGGCCAACCGTCGCGGCCGGAGGCATGGTCTGAGGTGCCGTTGCCGCCGGCCATAGGCAGGGTGCTCAAGTTCCTGCGCGACAAGCAGGTGCTGCACCGGCTCGGCGTCGCCCTCAGCATCACCGTGATCGCCGCCGCCTGCTATGTGCTCTACCACATCCTGCGCGACATCAACGTCGAGAAGGTGCTCGACGCCATCAGCCAGATCGACAACCGCGCCATCGTGATGGCCGGCATCGCCGTCGCCTGCGGCTACTTCACCCTGACCTTTTACGACCTGTTTGCGCTGTACGCGATCGGCCGGCGCGATGTGCCCTATCGCATCAAGGCGCTTGCTGCCTTCACCAGCTACTCGGTCGGCCACAATGTCGGCGCCAGCGCCTTCACCGGCGGCGCGGTGCGCTACCGCATCTATTCCGGCTGGGACGTCAACGCCATCGAGGTGGCGAAGGTGTGCTTTCTGGCCGGTCTTACGTTCTGGCTCGGCAATATCGCGGTGCTCGGCATCGGTGTCGCCTACCATCCCGAAGCCGCGAGCGCGATCGACCTGCTTCCGCCGGTTGTCAACCGCGTGCTGGCCTTCGTCATCCTGGCGGCGCTCGTCATTTATGTCGCCTGGGTCTGGATCCAGCCGCGCCGGGTCGGCCGCGGCTCGTGGACGGTGGACCTGCCGGACGGGCCGCTGACGCTCCTGCAGATCGGCATCGGCATCGTCGATCTGACGTTCTGCGCACTTGCCATGTACATGCTGGTGCCGGCCGAGCCCGACCTCGGCTTTCCGGTGGTCGCGGTGGTGTTCGTCACGGCGACCCTGCTCGGCTTCGCCAGTCATTCGCCGGGCGGGCTCGGCGTGTTCGACGCGGCGATGCTGGTCGGCCTGTCGCAGATGGACAAGGAAGGGCTTTTGGCCGGCATGCTGTTGTTCCGGCTGCTC
Organism: Pseudomonadota bacterium; assembly: GCA_003576765.1. Lineage (GTDB taxonomy): Bacteria > Pseudomonadota > Alphaproteobacteria > Rhizobiales > Xanthobacteraceae > PRO6. Next base: position 34,027 of record QEVP01000003.1, on the reverse strand, counting down.
TACTACATCGTGCCGTTCATCATCGCAGTGCTGCTGTTGACCGCGCGCGAGGCATTGATCAGCGCGCGCGGCCGGCGCGCCGCACCAGGCACCGTGATCAAGCCGCCGCTCGTCAACAGCGAGCCTCCGCGTTGACGGCGCTCTACGCCGCGTCCGTCGATAGAGCTTTTGTGTTTTGAGTCATTGCCGGGCTTGACCCGGCAATCCATCTCTTTCGAAATGGATGGATGCGCATGACAACCGATCCTTCCGTCAAAAGCAGAAAACCCTAGCCGCCATGGCCGACCGATCCGACCATTCCTCGTCGCCGTTCGCGGCATGGCCCGACCGGCTGCGGCGCAGCGCCCTCGTGCTGTTCACCGCGGCGGTGGCGCTCGCCGCGCTTGCGATGTTCGCAAACCTGTCACCGATTCATGCTCTGCTGGCATTTGCCAGCGTCGTTGGCGGCGCGCTGGTGCCGTGGCAACTTCACGACGCCGCCGTGCCCCTCGATGTCCTGACCGAGCACGACACCAATCGTACCGCGGTGGCGCAAGCGCTCATCGCCGGCATGCCAGACCCCGCCGTGCTGCTCGACCGCGCCGGGCGGGTCATGCATTTCAATGCCGCCGCGGCGCAGTTCGCACCGGCGCTGCGCGAAGGCGAGCCGGTGCAGTTCGCGCTGCGTGCGCCGGAAATCCTCACGCTGCTGCGCAAGACCCTGACCGATGCCACCGAGCGCCGCACCACCTATCTCGATCGCGGGCCGCTCGAGCGCTGGATGGAGTTGGTGGTGGCGCCGGTGCCGATGCCGACCGCGCTTGGCGGTGTCGATCGGCACCTGCTGATGACCTTCCACGATCTGACGCCGCTGCGCCGCGTCGAGGAGATGCGGGCGGACTTCGTCGCCAATGCCAGCCATGAACTGCGCACGCCGCTGGCGGCAGTGACCGGCTTCATCGACACGCTGCTCGGTCCGGCGCGCGACGATCCCGAGGCGCGCGAACGTTTTCTCGGTATCATGCGCGCGCAGGCCGGCCGCATGGCGCGACTGATCGACGACCTCTTGTCGCTGTCGCGCGTTGAACTGCGCACGCACCTCCGGCCGGAGACGGTGATCGATCTGGTGCCGATCGTCCGCCAGGTCTGCGACGGGCTGGAGCCGCTGGCGCGCGACCGCGATCTCGCCGTCGAGGTCGAACTGCCGGATGTCCCGGCGACGATCCTCGGCGACCGCGAGGAGGTGCTGCGGCTGGTCGAGAACCTGGTCGAGAACGCGCTCAAATACGGCGCCTCCGGCAACTGCGTCGAGGTGCGGCTCAGCGCCGAGGCGAGCCCCGAAGGCGCGCCGGAATGGCAGATCGCGGTGCGCGACCACGGCCGCGGCATCGCGCCCGAACATTTGCCGCGGCTGACCGAGCGCTTCTATCGCATCGATGCCGGCGACAGCCGCGCGCTGGGCGGCACTGGGCTCGGGCTGTCGCTGGTGAAGCACATTCTCAACCGCCACCGTGGGCGGCTCCTGATCGACAGCACGCTCGGGCAGGGGGCGACCTTCACCGCCTGTTTTCCCCGCCAGCAAGCCGCCGCGCCGCATCCCGCGCCTAAGTAAAATAAAGCATTATCAAATATTTGTCGGAGGCTTGAGGGCTGTCATCGGACTGTCATCCAGGCTTCGTAAAAGCTCCATCGCCCGCTTTTAATGGTGGTCGCGAGCCCGGTCGCAGCACCCGGCGCCACCCCATACGATGGAGAAAGCCTGTGAGTTTGATCAAGACGATCGTCGCCGCCGGCGTTGCCGCCGCGGTCGCTTTCCCGGCTCTCGCCGCGGACATTTCCGGCGCCGGCGCGAGCTTCCCCTATCCGGTCTATGCCAAGTGGGCCGAGGCCTACAAAAAGGAGACCGGCAACGGCCTGAACTATCAGTCGATCGGCTCGGGCGGCGGCATCAAGCAGGTGGTTGCCCGTACCGTGACCTTCGGCGCGTCCGACATGCCGCTCAAGCCCGAACAGCTCGAGAAGGACGGTCTGATCCAGTTTCCGACCGTGCTCGGCGGCGTCGTGCCCGTCATCAACATCGATGGCGTCGCCAGCGGCGATGTGACGCTCGATGGCGACACGCTCGCCAAGATCTATCTCGGCGAGATCAAGACCTGGGACGACCCGGCGATCAAGAAGCTGAACCCCAGCGCCAAGCTGCCGTCGCAGGCGATCGCGCTGGTGCATCGCTCCGACGGCTCCGGCACCACCTTCGTGTTCACCAACTACCTCTCCAGCATCAGCCCCGAGTGGAAGTCGAAGGTCGGCTCCAGCACCGCGGTGCAGTGGCCGGCGGCCTCCGGCATCGGCGCCAAGGGCAACGAGGGCGTCGCCAACAACGTCAAGCAGACTAAGGGCTCGATCGGCTACGTCGAGACCGCCTATGCCAAGCAGAACAACCTGACCACCACCAAGCTGGTCAACAAGGACGGCAAGGCGGTGACGGCGACGGCGGAATCGATTGCCGCGGCTGCGGCCGGTGCCGACTGGAGCAAGGCGCCCGGCTACTACCTGATCCTCACCAATGAACCCGGCGCCAACGCCTGGCCGATCGCCGCGGCGACGTTCATCCTGATCCACAAGCAGCCGAAGTCTCCGGCCGATGCCAAGATCGCGCTGGAATTCTTCGATTGGGCCTACAAGAACGGCAGCCAGCTCGCCAAGGATCTCGACTATGTGCCGATGCCTGAAAGCGTCGTGAAGCTGATCCGTCAGACCTGGGCTTCCGAGGTCAAGGACGCCGACGGCAAGACCATCTACGCGGTCACGAACTAGAGCCGTTCCGCTTCCGATGGAATCGGGCATGCCTCAACCCTTTATCCCTCTCCCGCTCGCGGGGGAGGGTGGGACCGGGCGGATCGCCGGCAGGACTTAACGAAACGACGCCGTTCTGCGAACGGCTATGCCCGGCAAATGACGGGTGGGATGAAAGTCGTGGGCCAGGAGGCGGCTTGTGGTTGATATGACGTGGAGCGGTGCCGGCATGAGCGCCCAGGACGCGGCAGACCGCGCCAGAGCTCTCGGCAAGCTGCGGCTGGGGGACGTGATTTTTCGGAGCGTGACCCGCATCGCCGCCATCATGGTGCTGGCGCTGCTGGGCGGCGTGATCGTCGCGCTCGTCATCGGCGCGATGCCGGCGTTGCAGGCGTTCGGCTTTTCCTTCCTGACGACGCAGAGCTGGAATCCGGTGACCGAGCAGTTCGGCGCGCTGGCACCGATCTACGGCACGCTCGTCACCTCTTTGATCGCGATGGTGATCGCGGTGCCGTTCGGCCTGCTGATCGCGCTGTTTCTGACCGAACTGTGTCCGAAGTGGCTGCGCCGGCCGATCGGGGTTGCGGTCGAGCTGCTGGCCGGCATTCCGAGCATCATCTACGGCATCTGGGGCCTGTTCGTGCTGGCCCCGTTCCTCCAGGTGCATGTGCAGCCGGCGCTGATCTCCGCCTTCGGCAGCGTGCCGGTGCTGTCGTCGCTGTTCGCCGGCCCCCCTTACGGCATCGGCGTGCTCACCGCCGGCCTGATCCTCGCCATCATCGTGCTGCCGTTCATCACCTCGATCTCGCGCGACGTGTTCGAGGCGGTGCCGCCGGTGCTGAAGGAAGCGGCCTACGGGCTCGGCTGTTCGACCTGGGAAGTGATGCGCCATGTCGTGCTGCCCTATACGCGGGTCGGCGTCATCGGCGGCGTCATGCTCGGCCTTGGCCGCGCGCTCGGCGAGACGATGGCGGTCACCTTCGTGATCGGTAACGCCCATCGCATCACCGCTTCGCTGCTGGCGCCGGGAACGACGATCTCCGCCTCGATCGCCAACGAGTTCACGGAGGCGATCGGCGAAGTCTATACCGCCTCGCTGATCGCACTCGGCCTGATCCTGTTCGTCATCACCCTGATCGTGCTGGCCGCCGCGCGCTACATGCTGCTGCGCATCGAACGGAGGATCGGCTGATGGACGCTTCCCTCTACGCCGCGCGCCGTCGCCGCAATACGGTGGCGATGGCCGCTTCCTTCATCGCGACCGGTATCGGTCTCGCATGGCTCGCGCTGATCCTCGGCGTGCTGTTGTGGAACGGTCTCAGCGGCCTGTCGCTTGCGGTGTTCACCGAGATGACGCCGCCGCCCGGTTCCGACGGCGGCCTGCTCAACGCCATCGTCGGCAGCCTCATCATGACCGTGCTCGGCGTGGCGATCGGCACTCCGATCGGCATGCTGGCCGGCACCTACATGGCCGAGTACGGCCGGCACGACAAGCTGACCTCGGTCGTGCGCTTCATCAACGACATCCTGCTGTCGGCGCCGTCCATCGTTGTCGGCCTGTTCATCTACGAGGTGATGGTGCGGCCGATGGGGAATTTCTCCGGCATCGCCGGCGCCGCGGCACTAGCGGTGATCGTGATTCCCGTCGTCGTGCGCACCACCGAGGACATGCTGCTTCTGGTGCCGGATACGCTGCGCGAGGCGGCGGCCTCGATCGGCCTGCCGCGCTCGCGGATGATCACCCGCATCGCCTACCGGGCGGCGCTGTCGGGCATCGTCACCGGCGTTTTGCTGGCGGTGGCGCGCATCAGCGGCGAAACCGCGCCCTTGTTGTTCACCTCACTCAACAACCAGTTCTTTTCCACCGATCTCAATGCGCCGATGGCGAGCCTGCCGACGGTGATCTTCCAGTTTGCGCTCAGTCCTTATGAAGACTGGCAGCGGCTGGCCTGGACCGGTGCGCTGATCATCACCTTCTCGGTCCTCGCCTTGAGCATTTTGGCGAGGACGCTCGCCGCAACGAGGAAAACGTCATGAACGCCTCCACGCCGTTGATCGCTCCCGCCACCCGCCCGCCGCTCGACACGGCCGCCATGAAGGAGCGCGTGGCCATCCGTAATCTCGAGTTCTTCTACGGCGATAGCCGGGCGCTGAAGAACATCACGCTGCCGCTGTACGAAAACCGCGTCACCGCCTTCATCGGGCCGTCGGGCTGCGGCAAGTCCACGCTGCTGCGCGTGCTCAACCGCATGTACGACCTCTACCCGAACCAGCGCGCCGCGGGCGAGGTGATGTTCGACGGCGCGAACATCGTTGCACCAGGCCAGGACGTCAACTTGTTGCGCGCGCGCATCGGCATGGTGTTCCAGAAGCCGACGCCGTTTCCGATGTCGATCTACGAGAACATCGCCTTCGGCATCCGCCTCTACGAGAAGCTGCCCAAGCGCGAACTCGACGGCCGCGTCGAGCAGTCGCTGCGCCGCGCCGCGCTGTGGGACGAGGTGAAGGACAAGCTCGCCGCCAACGGCCTCAGCCTGTCCGGCGGTCAGCAGCAGCGGCTGTGCATCGCCCGCACGGTGGCGGTGCGTCCCGAGGTGATCCTGTTCGACGAGCCGTGCTCGGCGCTCGACCCGATCTCGACCGCGAAGATCGAGGAGCTGATCAACGAGCTCAAGAGCGACTACACCATCGTCATCGTCACCCACAACATGCAGCAGGCGGCGCGCGTCTCCGACTTCACCGCCTTCATGTATCTCGGCGAACTGATCGAGTTTGACGAGACCAACAGGATCTTCACCTCGCCGGCCGACCGCCGCACGCAGGATTACATCACGGGCCGCTTCGGCTAGGAGAGAACACCATGGTGCTCGAACATACCTCGAAGGCGTTCGACAGCGATCTTCAGGAACTGACCGGATTGGCCGCCGAGATGGGCGGGCTCGCCGAGCGGCAGATGGTCGATGCGGTCGATGCCCTCATTCGCCGCGATATCGCCCAGGGCAACGCCGTCGTTGCCGCCGATGCCGAGATCGACCGGCTGCAGCGCGAGATCGAGGAGCGCGCGGTGCTGACCATCGCGCGGCGCCAGCCGATGGCCGTGGACCTGCGCGCCATCGTCGGTGCGATGCGGCTCGCCACCGATCTCGAACGCATCGGCGACCTGTCGAAGAATATCGGCAAGCGCGTCGCCGCGCTCGATTCCGATTTTCAGCCGATGCAGTTGATGCGCGGGCTGGAACACATGACCGACCTCGTGCAGTCGCAGGTGCGTGCCGTGCTCGACGCCTATGCCGCACAGGACCTGCCGGCGGCGCTCGCGGTGTGGAGCGGCGACGAGGAGGTGGATGCGATCTGCACTTCGCTGTTCCGGGAACTTCTGACCTACATGATGGAGGACCCGCGCAACATCAGCTTCTGTATTCACCTGATGTTCTGCGCTAAAAATATCGAGCGCATCGGCGATCATGCCACCAACATCGCCGAGACGGTGTTTTACATGATCGAGGGCCAGCAGCTTGCCGAGAAGCGCCCGAAGGGCGACGTCACCTCGTTCACGAGGGCGGCGCCGGGGCCGCAAGCGGAAGGACGGCAATGAGCGCACGCATTCTGGTGGTCGAGGACGAGGAGGCGCTGACGACGCTTCTGCGCTACAACCTCGCCGCCGAGGGCTACGACGTCGAGATCGTCGGCCGTGGCGACGAGGCCGACACCGTGCTCAAGGAGCGCGTTCCCGACCTCGTCGTGCTCGACTGGATGCTGCCGGGGCTGTCTGGCATCGAACTGTGCCGCCGCCTGCGCGCGCGCCCTGAAACGCAGCAACTGCCGATCATCATGCTGACGGCGCGCGGCGAGGAAAGCGAGCGGGTGCGCGGGCTGGCGACCGGGGCCGACGACTACATTGTCAAGCCGTTCTCGGTGCCGGAACTCTTGGCGCGTGTGCGCGCGCTGCTGCGCCGCGCCCGTCCCGAGCGGCTCGCCAGCGTGCTGACCTACGGCGACATCGAGCTTGACCGCGACAAGCGCCGGGTTGCGCGTTCGGGCCGCCCCGTCGATCTCGGCCCGACCGAATATCGCCTGCTGGAGTTTTTCCTCGAGCATCCGGGGCGGGTGTTCAGCCGTGAGCAACTGCTCGACAGCGTCTGGGGCCGCGATATCTATATCGACGAGCGGACCGTCGATGTGCATATCGGGCGGCTGCGCAAGGTGCTCAACGAGGGCGCCGAGATCGATCCGATCCGCACCGTGCGCGGGGCCGGCTATGCGCTCGACGACCGCTTCGCCAAGGCGACCGCACAGGCCGGCGCCGTCGTCGGCTGAGCGGAGGTTACCTATCGTTTCAGGTTACTTGCCGCTTGTCGGGCGGCGGTCGCGGCGCCGATCATTCACCGGCTGATAGGCGATGCGGCAGTGGTAGGAGCAATAGGGCAGACCGGGCAGCGTCTTGCCGCCGCAGAAGGCGAAGTCGGCGGCGCCCGGATCGCCGAGCGGCCAGCGGCAGGTGGCGTCGTTGAGTTCCAGGAGCGTCAGGCGCTGGCTCATCGGCACCACGTTGTTCTGGGCCACCGCGTCGGCCTCGATATCGGCCTCGACCTCGAACACATGGGCGAGTGCGGTGTTGCCGCGCGCCACCGGCCGCGCCGTGCGGATGATGTGCTGCGTGGTGCGCACCTTGCGCTGCCGCGGCGCCGCCGAGGTTGCCGCCTTGGCGCGCCCGGACAGGCCGAGCCGATGAACCTTGCCGATGACCGCGTTGCGGGTGACGTTGCCGAGTTCCGCCGCGATCTGGCTGGCGGAGTGGCCGGCTTCCCACAGCTTCTTGAGCTGTTCCACGCGATCGTCGGTCCAGGTGACTACCGTCATCGCTTCATTCCTTTCGTCTCGCCCGCCGATCCGCCATCAGGCGCCGGCATGGTGAAAATCCCTGCCGGCGGAATCCCTTAGCCCTCGCAGGGCGCACCGGAAGGCGCCTCGCGCTCTTGATCGGACCAGGACTGTTTCAGGATCGAACGGTGCCGCACGAGATGTCGTATTCGACAGGCATGACGCTACAATATGGCCCGACTCACGCGCAAGAGTCGGTCCCGTCGCGTCCACATATTCCTCGCGTCACGAGCGAAAAAGAGCCTTGCCGGCGGCGTTTTTTCGTCTCTGCGCCGGCGGCTGGCACCCTCGCGGACCGCCGCATCCGCGGAACTCGAATGTTGACAGTATTGGGACGCGTCATAGAATGATGCGGTGCCGCCTGGAAAGGCGGCACATTTCGTTTTCGGGCAGCCGCATCCGCCGCAGCGACGTATACCGACGATGCCGCCCTTGGCAGCCGCCCGTGTTTCGGTTGGACGATCATGACAGAGATTTCGCAAGCCCACCTACTTCCCGTTTTCGCCCGCGCCGACCTTGCGTTCGAGCGCGGCGAGGGCGCGTGGCTGATCGCGACCACTGGCGAGCGTTATCTCGATTTCACCAGCGGCGTTGCCGTCAACGCGCTCGGGCATGCGCATCCGCATCTCGTAGCCGCCTTGCAGGAGCAGGCGACGAAGCTCTGGCACATGTCCAACCTGTTCAAGAGCCCGGACGGCGAGCGGCTCGCGGCACGGCTGTGTGCGGAGAGCTTTGCCGACGTGGTGTTCTTCTGCAATTCCGGCGCCGAGGCGCTGGAATGCGCCATCAAGATCACGCGCAGGCATTTTGCCGCCAAGGGCCAGCCGGAGCGCTATCGCATCGTCACCTTCGCGGGTGCGTTCCACGGCCGCACGCTGGCGACGCTGGCGGCGACCGGTGCCGCCAAATATCTGGAAGGCTTCGGGCCGCCGATGGACGGCTTCGATCAGGTGCCCCTCGGCGATATCGAGGCGGTGAAAAAGGCGGTCGGGCCGGACACCGCCGGCATCCTGATCGAGCCGGTGCAGGGCGAGGGCGGGGTGCGCGCGCCGGCGCCGGAGTTCGTCCGGGCGCTGCGCCAGCTCTGCGACGAGCGCGGCATGCTGCTGGTGTTCGACGAGGTGCAGACCGGCATGGGGCGCACCGGCGAACTGTTCGCCTACCGCCGGTTCGGCGTGACGCCGGACGTGATGACGCTGGCCAAGGCGCTCGGCGGCGGCTTTCCGATCGGCGCGTGCCTCGCCACCGCCGATGCCGCCTCCGGCATGACGCCCGGCTCGCACGGATCGACCTTCGGCGGCAATCCGTTGGCGATGGCCGCCGCCAATGCCGTCCTCGATGTCATGCTGGCGCCCGGCTTTTTCGACCATGTGCAGCGGATGTCGCTGTTGCTCAAGCAGAAGCTCGCGAGCCTGGTCGATCGTTTCCCGACCGTCATCAGCGGCATCCGCGGCGAAGGCCTGCTTCTCGGCGTCAAGGCGGAGGTGCCGGCCGCCAATCTGATCGGCGCGCTGCGCAAGGAGAAGCTGCTGACGGTCGCCGCCGGCGACAACGTGGTGCGGCTGTTGCCGCCCCTGGTCGTCGACGAAAGCGAGATCGACCATGCCATCGGCTGCATCGAGCGGGCCTGCGTGGCGCTGTCCGGCGAACAGCCGCGTCAGGCGGTGGCGCGATGAGTACGCGGCTGCGGCATTTCCTCGATCTCAACGAGCTGCCGACGGCGGAGCTGCGCCGCATTCTCGACGCGGCGGTAGCGATGAAGGCCAAGCTCAAGGCCGGCGAGCGCATCCGTCCGCTCGACGGCAAGGTGCTGGCAATGATTTTCGAAAAGCCCTCGACGCGCACGCGGGTGTCGTTCGACGTGGGCATGCGTCAGCTCGGCGGCGAGCCGTTGATGCTGACCGGGCAGGAGATGCAGCTCGGTCGCGGCGAGACCATTTCCGACACCGCGCGGGTGTTGTCGCGCTTCGTCGATATCATCATGATCCGCATCCTCAGCCACGACGCGCTGATGGAACTGGCAGACAACGCCACGGTGCCGGTGATCAACGGCCTGACGCGGCGCTCGCATCCCTGTCAGGTCATGGCCGACGTGATGACGTTCGAGGAGCATCGCGGCCCAATCGCCGGGCGCACGGTAGCCTGGACCGGCGACGACAACAACGTGCTGGCATCGTGGTCGCATGCGGCGGAGCGCTTCGGCTTCACCTTGCGGGTGGCGACGCCGCCGCAGTTCGCGCCGAACAAGCTGCTGCGCGACTGGATCAAGGCAGCGAACGCCCCCGTCGTGCTCGGCACCGATCCGAAGGAGGCGGTCCGCGACGCCGATTGCGTCGTGACCGACACATGGGTGTCGATGGGCGACAAGGAAGGCGAACACCGCCATGCCATTCTGCGGCCCTATCAGGTCAATGCCGAACTGATGCGGCTGGCCCGGCCCGACGCGCTGTTCATGCACTGCCTGCCGGCGCACCGCGGCGACGAGGTGACCGACGAGGTGATCGACGGCCCGCAATCGGTGGTGTTCGATGAGGCGGAGAACCGCCTGCATGCGCAGAAGGGCGTTCTGGCCTGGTGCCTCGGCGCCGTTGCCTGAAGCATGCCGGGAACCGGCGGCGCGGCGCACGCCTATGCGTATTGTGCCGCGGGGTTTTGCTTTCTGCCGAAAATACCTAGATAGAGCGCCATGACGGAGTTCCCCATTTACTCGCGGTCGGACCCCGACGGGACGACTGCGCGCGCGCCATCGGCTGTGCCGGTGGACGATGTCGTGCTGCCGTTCGAGGTGTCGGCCCTCGACCTGCGCGGGCGGCTGGTACGGCTCGGCCCGGCGCTCGACGACATCCTTGGCAAGCACAACTATCCCGCGCCGGTCGCCAAGCTGCTTGGCGAGGCGATCATCCTCACCGCGCTGCTCGGCTCGTCGCTGAAGTTCGACGGCCGCTTCATTCTCCAGACCCAGACCGATGGGCCGGTGTCGCTGATCGTCGTTGATTTTGCCGCGCCCGACCGTATGCGCGGCTATGCCCGCTACGACGCGGCGCAGCTCGTGGCGGGGCAGGACAGTGCGGCGCTGCTGGGGCGTGGCCATCTCGCCATGACCATCGATCAGGGCCCCGACATGAACCGCTATCAGGGGCTCGTGGCGCTCGATGGCGGTACGCTGGAAGACGCCGCGCACGAGTATTTCCTGCGCTCGGAGCAGATTCCGACGCGGGTGCGGCTGGCCGTCGGCGAGGAACTGCGCTCCGGCGACGGCCCGCGCCACGCCTGGCGTGGCGGCGGGATGCTGCTGCAGTTCCTGCCCAAGGCGGCGGGGCGGGCGCGCATGCCCGATCTCGATCCGGGCGATGCGCCGGACGGGCATGTCGGGGACACCACTACCGAGGACGACGCCTGGGTCGAGGGGCAGTCGCTGATCGCGACGGTGGAAGACGTCGAATTGATCGACACCGACCTGTCGGGCGAGCGGTTGCTTTACCGCCTGTTCCACGAGCGCGGCGTGCGGGTGTTCGCGACCCGCCCGGCGCGGGCGCAGTGCTCGTGCTCGCGCGATGCGGTGGCCGCGATGTTGGCGAGCTTTCCGCGCGAGGATCGCGTCGAGATGGTGGAGAACGGCCGCGTCGTCGTTACCTGCGAATTCTGCAGCACCGTCTACGCCTTCACCCCGCAGGAGGCGGGCGCGGAGGATTAGTTCAGGGTGCGGCGGACGTCGGGGCTGTCGAGCGAGAACGCCGGGACGGCGATGTCGAACTCTTCGCCATTGTCGCCAACCATCTGGTAGCTGCCGGTCATGAAGCCGGACGGTGTCGGCAGCGGCACGCCGCTCGTGTATTCGAAGCGTTCGCCGGGCGCCAGCACCGGCTGCTCGCCGACCACGCCCTCGCCGCGCACCTCCTGCGTCCGCCCGGTGGCGTCGGTGATGATCCAGTGCCGGGTCTTGAGCTGCACCGTCAGCGGCCCGCCGTTGGTGATGGTGATGGTATAGGACCAGAAGAACTGGCCGCGCTCGGGCACTGAGCGCTCCGGCATGAAGTTCGGCTCGACGGTGACTTCGATCTGGCGGGTGAGGGCGCGGTACATCATCCTTCTTTCAACATAGTTGGCTCCTAACGGCAATGTGGTCGCAGCCGATTCCCCCTTGAGCGTGCGGCCGCCGCTCGGACAGACTGCCCGGATGACGAAGCCCCCCACATGAGCCAACTTCCCGCGACGGACAGCCCGGCCGCGCCCGTTGCTGCCGGCACCGTGCCGCCGCAGCTTGCCCCCCGTGCGGCTGCGCCGGTCGCGGCGCGCGAGTTGCGGCTCGACCTGTTCCGCGGGTTGGCGCTGTGGCTCATCTTCATCGACCACCTGCCGCCCAACCTGCTGACCTGGGCGACCATCCGCAACTACGGGTTCTCCGACGCCACCGAAATCTTCATCTTCATCTCCGGCTACACCGCCGCCTTCGTCTATGGCCGCGTCTTGAGCTCGCAAGGCTTCGTGGTGGCCGGCGCCCGCATCCTCAAGCGGGTGTGGCAGATCTACGTCGCCCATATCTTCCTGTTCACGATCTACCTCGCCGAGATTTCCTATGTCGGCGCCAGCTTCCAGAACCCGCTCTATGCCGAGGAAATGGGCATCCTCGACTTCTTCCGGCACCCCGACGTCACCATCGTGCAGGCGCTGCTGCTCAAGTTCCGCCCGGTCAACATGGACGTGCTGCCGCTCTACATCGTGCTGATGCTGGGGCTGCCGCCGATGCTGTGGCTGATGGTACGCCGGGCCGACCTGACGCTGATGCTGTCGGTCGCGCTCTATGCGCTGGCATGGGAGTTCGAGTGGAATCTGCCCGCCTATCCCGACGGGACGTGGTTTTTCAACCCGTTCGCCTGGCAGCTTCTGTTCGTATTCGGCGCCTGGTGCGCGCTTGGCGGCGCGGCGCGGATGGCGCCGCTCCTGCGCTCGCCGGTGACGATGGCGCTGTGCGTCGCCTACCTCGTCTTCGCCTTCGCCGTGACCCTGACCTGGCATTTTCCGCAGATCGGCCACCTGTTGCCGCGCACGCTTGCACAATGGATGTACCCGATCAGCAAGACCGATCTCGACGTCCTGCGGTTCGCGCACTTTCTGGCGCTGGCGGCGATCGTGGTGCGGCTGTTGCCGCGCGGCTGGCCGGGCCTGACCTCGCCGTGGCTGCGGCCGCTGGTGCTGTGCGGCCAGCATTCGCTGGAAATCTTCTGCCTCGGCGTATTCCTGGCCTTTGCCGGCCACTTCCTGCTTGTGGAGTTTTCCGGCGGCGCCGTCCTGCATGCGCTGATCAGCGTCGCCGGGGTCGCCATCATGTCCGCCGCCGCGGCGCTGTTTTCATGGTACAAGAAGGCGACAAGCCGGAATGGATCGCGATCGAAAAGCGCGGCCGGTGCCGATGCCGACATGACCGGGGGAGGGTGATGAGGGGGATGCGGGTCCTGCCGGCCTCGGCCGGGCGCGTGGCGGGCGTGATCGCCGGCCTGCTGGCGGGCATCCTCGCCGCGGGCGCGATCGCATGGCCGGCGATGGCGGCCCCCGAATGCGATGTGCCGGCCTATCTGCTCACCACCGAGAGCCGGCTCGACAAGGTGGCGGCCGCCGTCGAACGGGAGCGGCGGCTCGATGTTCTGGTGGTCGGCACCGGCTCGTCGTCGCTACCCGGGGCGGGTGAAGCGGCGAAGGCTTATCCGGCGCGGCTGGAGCTGGCGCTGCGCAACCGGCTGCCCGGGGTTGCCGTTCGGGTCACGGCCGAGATTTTGTCCAGGACGGCAGCGGAGGCGATGGCTCCGCGCCTACCCGCTCTGCTGGCCACGCACAAACCGGATCTGGCGATCTGGCAGACCGGCACCACCGATGCGATCCGCGCCGTCGACCCCGAGGATTTTCGCGATGCCGTTGACGACGGCGTCGCCGCCATTCGTCAGACCGGTGCCGATGTCCTCCTGATCAACCCGCAATACAGCCCGCGGCTGGAGACCATGATCTCGCTGACGCCCTATCTCGACCGCATGCGGATGGTGACGCAACAGCACGACGTGCTGTTGTTCGACCGCTTCGCCATCATGCGGCACTGGAGCGAGAGCGGTGCCTTCGATCTGTTCGGCCCGGTCAAGGGGCTGGAGATGGCGCACGCCGTCCATGATTGCCTGGGCCGGGCGCTGGCGATCTTCCTGCTCGACGCGGCGCGGATCGATCCGACGAGCTTGCGCATCAAACAGTAGCGCGTTTTCAAGCGACGTATGTCCCAGAATATGTCCTTGGGGGTTGACCCGAGGGTGGGCACCGGTTCGCATCGCCCCCTTCCTTTATCCCTCCCCCGCAAGCGGGGGAGGGAAGGATAGGAATGCGCGCAAAAGAAATCCCGGCCCCGATGAGGGGCCGGGATCGCGCGCAGACTATCCGCGCTTTGCGCGATATTACTTCTTGGCGACCAGCGGGCAGCCGCCCTGATCCATCGGACGGAAGGCTTCGTTGGCCGGGATGGTGGCGAGCACCTTGTAGATGTCCCACTCGCCCTTCGACTCTTCGGGCTTCTTCACCTCGTAGAGATACATGTCGTGGATGGCGCGGCCGTCAGGACGAATCTCGCCCTTGCCGAACAGCGCGTCGTCGATCGGCAGTTCCTTCATCTTGGCCATCACCTTGTCGGAGTCCTTCGACTTCACCGCGGCGACCGCCTTCAGATAGTGCAGTACGCTGGAATAAACGCCGGCCTGGGCGCTGGTCGGCATCTTGCCGTTGAACTTCTCGGCAAAACGCTTGGAGAAGGCGCGCGTGGCATCGGTCTGGTCCCAGTAGAAGGCTTCGGTCAGCACCAGGCCCTGCGCCGCCTTGAGGCCGAGCGCCTTGACGTCGCTCGAGAAGATCAGCAGGCCAGCGAGCGCCTGGCCGCCTTGCGTGATGCCGAACTCGGAGGCCTGCTTGATGGCGTTGATGGTGTCCGAGCCGGCGTTGGCAAGAGCGATGACCTTGGCCTTGGACGCCTGCGCGCGCAGCAGGAACGAGGAGAAGTCGGACGAGTTCAGGGGGTGCTTGACGCTGCCCACCACCTTGCCGCCGGCCTTGGTCACGGCCTCAGAGGTGTCGCGCTCGAGCGCCGCGCCGAAGGCATAATCGGCGACCAGCAGGAACCAGGTGTCGGCGCCCTTCTTGGTCATCGCCGATCCGGTGCCGTTGGCGAGCGCCCAGGTGTCGTAGGTCCAGTGCACCGTGTAGGGCGAGCACGCCTTGCCGGTGAGGTCGGAGGTGCCGCCGCCCGACGGGATGAAAATTTTCTTCTTTTCCTTGGTCAGTTCGCTGACCGCCAGCGCCACCGACGACGTGGTGGTGTCGAGGATCACGTCCACGTTGTCGCGATCGTACCACTGGCGGGCGATGTTCACGCCGACGTCGGGCTTGTTCTGGTGGTCGGCGCCGATCACCTCGACCTTGATATCCTTGTTGGACTTGGCGAAGTCCTCGACCGCGAGGTTCGCGGCGACCACCGAGCCCGGACCGGAAATATCGGCATAAAGGCTCGACATGTCGTTGAGCACGCCGAGCTTGACCGAAATCTGCGCCTGCGCCGCGCCCGCCAGCGCGACGGAAAGCGCGGCTGCCGTCAATACTGTCCTGAACCTCATGAATCCCTCGTCGGTTGATGTCGCGTGATGCGGCCGCGGCCCGCGGCCGGCGTCTCTAGTTGGCATGCCGAATGCCAGCGCTGCAAGAGCGACGGCGACGGCCACAAGCCATGAGCCGGCATGCCAGCCGCTGCCGCAAAGCCTGTCAACTGACCTTTAGTGTTATGCCGCCATCGACCACCAGTTCGATGCCGGTGATGTATTTCGATTCATCCGAGGCCAGGAACAACGCCGCATAGGCCACGTCCCATGCGTCTCCCATGTGGCCCATCGGCACCTGCGCGTCGCGGCGGCGCCACATCGCCTCGACGTCGCCTTGCGCATAGCTCGCGGCAAGCCCGGCGGAATGCTCGACCATCGGCGTCTTCATCAGGCCGGGCAGGATGGCGTTGACGCGAACGTTCTTCGGCGCGAACTCTACGGCCGTAGTGCGGGTCATCTGGTTCATCGCCGCCTTGGTGGCGGCATAGGTCACGTAAGTGACACCGAGATGACGGATCGAGGCGATCGAGGAGATGTTGATGATCGAGCCGCCGCCCTGCCGCTCCATCACCGGGATGACGTGCTTCATGGCGAGGTAGCAGCTTTTCAGGTTGATGGCGAACACGCGATCCCAGTCGGCTTCCGGGCAATCGACCACACCGCCGACTTCGGCGATGCCGACATTGTTGTCGAGCACGTCGATGCGGCCGTAAGCCGCGAGGCAGGCCGCCACCATCGCCTCGATGTCGGCGGCGCGTGAGACGTCGGCGGTGAAGGCGGCTGCCTCTCCGCCTTCGGAGGCGATGATGCCCGCTGTCTCGGCCGCGGCGTCGCTATTGCGATCGACGCAGAATACGCGCGCGCCCTCGCGCGCGAACAGCGTTGCCGTCGCCTTGCCGTTGCCCCAGCCCGGCCCGATCGAGCCGGCGCCGACGACGAGCGCGGTCTTGCCTTGCAGGCGCCCCATCCCTGATCTCCCTTTCGCGGTTGCGGCGCCATTTCGCGCCTCCCAAGCGGCGCTGTCAAACGCAAGGGAGCGTCAGGCATGCTCCAGCGCTGCGACGACGTCGGCCACGATGTCGTCGCGATGCTCGATGCCGGCGGAGAAGCGGATGAAGCCGTCGCCGATGCCGAGCGCGGCGCGCGCCTCCGGGGCGAGGCGCTGGTGGGTGGTCGTCGCCGGATGGGTGACGAGGCTGCGGGTGTCGCCGAGGTTGTTGCTGATGCGCGTGAGTCTCAGCGCATTGAGGAAGCGGAACGCGGCCGCCTTGCCGCCTTTCACCTCGAAGCCGACCAGCGTCGAGCCGCCGCGCATCTGCTTTGTCACGAGCGCCGCCTGGGGATGGTCGGCGCGCCCGGGATAGATCAGCCGCACGATCTTCGGGTGGCCGGCGAGCGTATCGGCCAGCGCCGCGGCATTGTCGGTCTGCTGGCGCACGCGCAAGGCCAGCGTCTCCAGCCCCTTGGTCAGCACCCAGGCGTTGAACGGCGAGATCGCCGGCCCGGTCTGGCGCATGAAGGTATGGATGTGCTCGTCGATGAAGGCTTGCGACGACAGGATGACGCCGCCGAGGCAGCGCCCCTGGCCATCGATGTGCTTGGTGGCGGAATAGACCACGACTTCGGCGCCGAGCGAGAGCGGGCTTTGCCACAAGGGCGTTGCGAACACGTTGTCGACGATCAGCCGCGCACCGGCCTCGTGCGCGATGGCGGCGATGGCTTCGATGTCGAGCACGTCGAGCGTGGGATTGGTCGGGCTTTCGATAAAGCAGCTTTTGGTGTTGGGCCGCATCGCCGCGCGCCAGGCGTCGAGATCGAGGCCGTCCACCAGCGTCGCCGCGATGCCGTAGCGCGGCAGCAGGTCCTCGACCACGTAGCGGCACGAGCCGAACAATGCGCTTGCCGCCACCACATGATCGCCGGCGCGAAGCGGCGCCAGCAGCGCCGTGGTCACCGCCGCCATGCCGGTCGCGGTGGCGCGCGCCGCCTCCGCGCCTTCCAGTTCCGCCATGCGATGCTCGAACATCGCGATATTGGGGTTGGAGAACCGCGAATAGATGAAGCCGGGCGCTTCGCCCTTGAAGCGGGCCTCGCATTCCTCGGCGCTGGCGTAGACGAACCCTTGCGTCAGATAGAGCGCTTCCGACGCCTCGCCGAAATTCGAGCGCAACGTGCCGGCATGGACCAGCCGCGTCTCGGGCCGGTAGGCATCGACGGGCGGGATTGCAGGCGGGCTTACGGGCGCGGACGTCATGTGATCTCCAGTCTGGCGGCTGGACACCGCCAACAAAAACCGGCCTGGGCGAAGCCACAAGCCGGGATCACATGGTCCCCGGCCTGTTTAGCGAGTTGTTTAACGTGGCTGCAAGCCGGCCGGCTCAAATCACCACGGGATAAGTCGCCCTCTTACGGCGCGGCCGGCTTTGCGTCAAGACAGCGGCCTTCTATTGAATGTACAGTTTTTCCGTCCATCGGGGCCCGTCCTGTCGAAAGATGCCCGCCGTGCCGTTCTCGCTGCCGCCAGATGCCCGAGGCATTTTCCCCGACCGCATGATCGCGGCGATGAGCGAAGCCGGCCTGATCCTGCCGGCGGTGCCGTTCACCGAAGGCCAGGTGCAGCCGGCAAGTCTCGACCTGCGGCTCGGCGACGTCGCCTACCGGGTGCGTGCGAGCTTCCTGCCCGGCCCGCACGTCACCGTGGCCGAGCGCATCGACGAATTGAAGCTGCACGAAATCAGCCTTGCCGACGGCGCGGTGCTGGAGACCAACTGCGTCTATATCGTACCGCTGTTGGAGAGTCTGGCGCTGCCGCCCTCGATCGTGGCCGCCGCCAACCCGAAAAGCTCGACCGGGCGGCTCGACGTGTTCACCCGCGTGATCGCCGACGGCACGCGGCACTTCGACATGATCGGCGCCGGCTATCACGGCCCGCTCTATGCCGAGATCAGCCCCAAGACATTTCCGGTGCTGGTGCGCGAAGGCTCGCGACTGTCGCAGGTGCGCTTCCGCACCGGCGACGCGGTGCTCGATACCGATGAACTGGAGGCGCTGCATGCCGCCGAACGGCTGGTCGATCGCGACGACGCCGATTTGACCGATGGCGTCGCGCTCAGCGTCGATCTGTCGGGCGCCCAGTCCGGCGGCTTCATCGGCTATCGCGCCAAGCGCCACACCGGCGTGGTCGATATCGACCGCCGCAGCGGCTATGCGATGGACGACTTCTGGGAGCCGATCCCGGCGCGGCCCGACCACAGCCTGATCCTTGACCCCGGCGAGTTCTACATTCTCGCTTCCGACGAGGCGGTGCAGGTGCCGCCCGACTATGCCGCCGAGATGGTGCCGTTCGACCCGCTGGTCGGCGAGTTCCGCGTGCACTATGCGGGCTTCTTCGATCCCGGTTTCGGTTATGCGGGCGCGGGCGGCGCCGGCTCCCGCGCCGTGCTGGAAGTGCGCTCGCGCGAGGTGCCGTTCATCCTCGAACACGGCCAGATCGTCGGCCGCCTGATCTATGAGAAGATGCTGGCGCGCCCCGACACCGTCTATGGCCGCGACATCAGCTCCAACTATCAGGCGCAGGGCCTCAAGCTCTCGAAGCATTTCCGCGCGTGAGTCCGATCCGATCGCGGGTGGCGTTGCGCCGGCCGCACGGCCGCGTCCCGGACGCGGTGCAGCGGAGCGTTGCACCGCAGAACCGGGACCGTGGCGGAGGCGACGTTTGTTTTGTCGCGATCCCGGGTCTGCGCCGCACCGCTCCACGCTGCGGCGCGCCCGGGATACGGGTGCGGGGAGATCGGCCGACCCGGCCTCATCCTGCGCTAGGATCGTCGCGGCGGAATGGAGAAGGTGACGTCGAATAGCGTCGGCGCCGCGCCTGCGGTTGCGCCTTCGATCGCCAGCAGGCGGAATTTCGTGGCGACGCCGCCCGGCGCGGAAAAGCCACCAGTCGCGCCGTTGGCCGCGAGCACCCGGTGACACGGCACGATGATCGGGATCGGATTCTGCCCGAGCGCGCGGCCGACCGCGCGTGCCGCGCCGGAGGCGCCGAGCCGCTTGGCAACCTCGCCATAGGTCAGCGTCTGCCCGCGCGGGATCGCGCGCGTGATCTCGTAGACCTGCCGGTTGAACGGCGGAATGGCGCCCATGTCGAGCGGGATGGCATCGATCTCGCTGGTCTCGCCGCGCAGGTGTGCGCGGATCGCCTCCACCGCGCGAGCGGCTTCGCCGGAGGGGCGGGTCTCGACCGCGTCGGGGAACATGTGCAGCACGCGCCGCCAGGCGTCGATCTCGCGCCGTTCCGGCAGCAGCACGGCATTGACGCCGCGCAGCGTCCAGGCAAGCCCGCAACGGCCGATGGCCGTGTCGAAGAAGGTGAAGCCTTGCGCCGGCATGGTAAAAATAATGATAGCACCGGCGCCCGCCGCCACGACAGCCCCTGACGATGCGATATGATCGCCGGGTTTGAGGCGGAGCGCGCGCTTAGCGCCGCGCCCGGGCGCAAGGTGACAGGCGATCTCGTCGGCGCCTGCTGGCCAGATTTAGTCAATCAATCAATTAACGCTTGAGGTGGGGCCTGCAATCGGCTTAGCTGCGGCGCCAACCGGACCCGCGCCATGGACTTCGATTCCACCGTGACCGTTGCCGACCGTCCGCCGCCGGTGGAGATGAACCCGACCGCCGAGAAGCTTTTGGTGGCGGCGAGCGAACTGATGATCGAGCGCAATTCGCTCAACGTGTCGCTGAGCGAGATCGCCGAGCGCTCGGGGGTCAATTCGGCGCTGGTCAAGTATCACTTCGGCAACAAGGAGGGGCTGCTGCTGGCGCTGCTCGCGCGCGATGCCCGTTCCGAGGTGCGCAACCTCGACTACCTGCTGGCGCAGCCGATTTCGCCGAGCGCCAAGCTGAAACTGCACATCGCCGGCATCATCAAGGCCTATCGCCGGTTTCCCTACATGAACCGGCTGATCCACCTGCTGCTGCATGCCAGCAGCGAGCGGGCCGCCGCCGAGGTCTCGGACTTTTTCGTCAAGCCGGTGTTCGAGTTTCAGCGCCAGGTGTTGGAGATCGGCGTTGCTGCCGGCGAGTTTCGCGCCGTCGATCCGGTGCAGTTCTATACCTGCCTGATCGGCGCCTGCGATCACCTGTTCTTCGGGCGCCACGCGGTGTCGCGCGCCGCCGGCGTCGGCCCGATCACCGACGAGGATTGCCGCGGCTATGTTGCCTTTCTCACCGACCTGATCTTTGCCGGCCTTCTCGTCGCCCCGAACGGGTTGCCGGGAGACATCGGGATCGACAAGGACGTGCCGTTCAATACAATCCCGGCCCGCGGCCGCTGACCGGCAGCGCCCACCGACAGGGAACAGTGATGACCACCGATACCGACCTGCGATCCATCGATATTGTTGACGGCCTGCTGCGGGAGCGCCACTCTTGCCGCGCCTTCCTACCGAAGCCGGTGCCGCGCGAGGTGATCGAACGCGTGCTCGAGGTGGCGCAGCGCACCGCCTCGTGGTGCAACAGCCAGCCGTGGCAGGTGGTCGTGACCAGCGGCGCGGCGACGGAGCGCTTTCGCGAGGCGATGTACGCGGTCGCCAGCAGCGGCGGCGCCGAGGACAGCGATTTTCCGTTCCCGCGCGAATATCGCGGCGTCTATCTGGCGCGCCGCCGCGAGAGCGGCTTCCAGCTTTACAACACGCTTGGCATCGCCCGCGGCGACAAGGCGGCCTACCGGAGGCAGTCGCTGGAGAATTTCAAGCTGTTCGGTGCACCGCACGTGGCCATCGTCACCACCGACGAGGCGCTCGGTGTGTACGGTGCGATCGACTGCGGCGGCTATGTCGGCAACTTCATGCTGGCGGCGCAGGCGCTCGGCGTCGCGACCGTGCCGCAGGCAGCCCTCGCCTTTCATGCCGGCACGGTGCGGCGGCATTTTGGGCTTGGCGACGACCGCCGCGTGGTGTGCGGCATCTCGTTCGGCTACGAGGACCGCGCCCATCCGGCCAACAGCTACCGCACCTCGCGCGCGGCCATCGCGGATGCCGCTACCTTCGTCGACGACTGAAGGGAACGCGGCGGGGCGCCCCGCATGCTTAACCTTTCGTTAAAATCTTATGCATCATCCTTGGCGGCAGGAGATGCGACATGCTGTCCGGCCGTACCGCCTTTGAAAATGACGTCTGCCCGGTCAACGATGACCTGCTGGGTGCGATGTACCGCGCCAGTCCCGACGGGCTGGCCGCGCTGATGGCGTCCGTCCCCGGCGACATCCGCGCCATGCTGGCGCTGTTCTGCTATCGCCGCAATCATCTCCACGGACTCGGCCTCGCCATTGCCGCCAGTTGTAGCGAGCGCGATCTGGTCGAGCAGGGCGGGCGTGTCGGTGCGGCGCTCCATGCGCTGTCGCGCGAGGCGCCGCCGGCGCGCCGGCTCGCAGGATCAGGCAACCGCCGCGGCATCACGCTGTCGACGGTGCCGCTGCGGCCATTGCCGCCGATGGACGACGACATCGATGACGAAGCCGGCAACGGCGAGCCGCCGCTGTCGGCGTAAGTCATATCCTGGTCGTCATTCTAGAACGGCAGGCCGACGTAGTTCTCGGCAAGCGACGTGGTGGCGGCTTTTGAGCCCACCACATAGGACAGTTCGGCGAGTTGCACCCGGTCGGTGAACGGATCGGTATCCGGGAAGCGGTGCATCATCGAGGTCATCCACCACGAGAAGCGCACCGCCTTCCACACTCGCGCCAGCGCGCGCGAAGAATAATCGTCGAGGCCGGCCGACGATTTGTCGGCGTAGTACTCGCGCAAGGCATGCGACAGGTAGCGCACGTCGCTGACCGCCAGGTTCAGTCCCTTGGCGCCGGTCGGCGGCACGATATGCGCGGCGTCGCCGGCCAGCATTAGGCGGCCGAACCGCATCGGCTCGGCAACGAAGCTGCGCAACGGCGCGATGCTCTTTTCGATCGACGGGCCGGTGACCAGGGTGTCGGCCGCCTCGCGGTCGAGCCGCCGCTTCAGTTCGTCCCAGAATTGCTGGTCGGACCAGTTGTCCACGCGGTCGTCGAGCGTGCATTGCAGATAATAACGGCTGCGCGTCGGCGAACGCATCGAGCACAGCGCGAAGCCGCGCTCGTGCTTGGTGTAGATCAGCTCCGGCGAGACCGGCGGGGTGTTCGACAGGATGCCGAGCCAGCCGAACGGATAGCCGCGCTGGTAGGTGCGGATCGCGCCCTCAGGCACGCTCTGGTGACAGATGCCATGGGAGCCGTCGCAGCCGGCGATGAAGTCGCAAACGATCTCATGGGTGATGCCGTCCTTGACGTAAGTGACGCGCGGACGCTCGCCGTCGAAGTCGAGCGGCGTCACGTTGTCGGCTTCGTAGATCGAGATGCGGCCGGCCGCCTTGCGCGCGTCCATCAGATCGTGCGTCACCTCGGTCTGGCCGTAGACGGTGACCACCTTGCCGCCGGTCGAGCCGGCCATGTCGATGCGGTGGCGCACGCCGTCGAACGCCAGCTCGATGCCGCCGTGGACCAGCCCCTCGCGGTGCAGCCGCGTTGCGACGCCGACTTCTTCGAGCAGGCTGACCGTGCCCTGTTCGAGTACGCCGGCGCGGATGCGCGACAGCACGTAGTCGGCGCTGCGACGCTCAAGGATGACGTTGTCGATACCGTAGGTATGCAGGAGCTGGCCGAGCAGCAGGCCGGCGGGTCCCGCGCCGATGATTGCGACCTGCGTGCGCAATGCGTCCCCCAAAGATGCGTTTTGGATCGGTTGCCGCATGACCTGCGACCCGTCCGGGATACTGCGTTTGCGGGCTCGCTTGCAACGATAATTATCTCATATAACAATGATGCAGATGCTTGCGCGCGCCTGCCTTCCGGTGATTGACAGGCCGGCAATGATTATAGAATATAACTATCTGGCTTGGCTTGGCCGCGCCCCGCCCGGCCGCCGCCTCGAAACGTCCGCTGATCAGGAAACGCCATGTCCGCGCCCCCCGCCGGCTCCGACCCCGTGCTCACCGTGGCGCGCCGTGGCGCGGTGATGGGCGTCGGCCTCAATCGCCCGGCCAAGCGCAATGCGTTGAACGATACGCTGATCCTTGCCATCGATGCCTGTTTTGCCGAACTTGACGACGACGTGCGCGCGGTGGTCGTGCATGGCGTCGGCGAGCACTTTTCCGCCGGCCTCGATCTGTCCGAACTGACCGAGCGCGACGCCGCCGAGGGGCTGTGGCATTCGCGGATGTGGCACCGCGTGTTCGACCGTATCGCGCACTGCCGCGTACCCGTGATCGCGGCGCTGCAGGGCGCGGTGATCGGCGGCGGGCTGGAACTGGCCTGCGCCGCGCATATCCGCGTCGCCGAGCCGAGCGCCTATTTCGCACTGCCCGAAGGGCAGCGCGGAATTTTCGTCGGCGGCGGCGGCTCCGTGCGCCTGCCGCGCCTCATCGGGGTCGCGCGCATGGCCGACATGATGCTGACGGGCCGCGTCTATTCCGCGGCCGAGGGGGTTGCGGTCGGCTTCACGCAGTATCTCGCCGAGGCCGGCGGCGCCTATGCCAAGGCGATGGAATTGGCCGACAAGGTCGCCGCCAACGCGCCGCTCACCAACTTTGCCGTGCTGCATGCGTTGCCGATGATCGCCGAAAGCAATCCGCAGGCCGGCCTTGTCATGGAATCGCTGATGGCGACAGTCGCGCAGAGCGACAAGGAGGCCAAGAAGCGCATCCGCGATTTTCTCGACCGCAAGACCGCCAAGGTGCGGCCAACCTGACATGAGTGCCGCCCCCCATCCGCGCGATGCCTGCGGCGCTTCCGTTGAGCGCGGCGACAAGGCGCCGCTGCGGCAAATCGCGTTCGGGCGGCCTGACGTGACGATCGAGCACCGCGCCGACGGAACGATCTACCTGCGGTCCCGGTCCGGGATCGACGCCTATGCGCCGCGCCTCACCGATCGTCTTTATCATTTCGCACGCGAGGCGCCGGAGCGCGTGTTCATGGCCGAGCGGCAGGGCGAGGGCTGGCGCAAGGTCACCTATGCCGGCATGCTCGATGCTGCCCGCGCCGTTGCCTCTGCGCTGATGGCGCGCGGGCTGTCGGCGGAGCGGCCGGTCGTCATCCTGTCCGGCAACGCGGTCGATCACGCGCTGGTGGCATTCGGTGCGCTCCTCGCCGGCGCGCCGTTCTGTCCGGTGTCGCCGGCCTAT
Organism: Pseudomonadota bacterium; assembly: GCA_003576765.1. Lineage (GTDB taxonomy): Bacteria > Pseudomonadota > Alphaproteobacteria > Rhizobiales > Xanthobacteraceae > PRO6. The sequence continues at coordinate 9,548 of QEVP01000003.1, read as the reverse complement.
TCGCTGGTGTCGCGCGACTACGGCAAACTCGCCGCCATCATGGCGCTGCTGACGCCGGGGCTGGTGTTCGCCGACGACGCCACGGCGTTCGCCGATGCGCTCAGCGCCACGGTGCCTGCGGACGTCGAGATCGCCGCAAGCCGCGGCGCGGTCGAAGGCCGCGTGGTGACGCCGCTCGACGCCCTGCTGGCGACGCCCGAACATCCCGAGCTCGATGCGCGCCACGCCGCCATCGGCCCCGACAACATCGCCAAATTCCTGCTGACGTCGGGCTCGACCGGGCGGCCCAAGGCAGTGATCAACACCCAGCGCATGCTGTGCGCCAACCAGGTGATGCTGCGCGATACGCTGGCCTTCCTCAAGGAGGAGCCGCCGGTGATCGTCGACTGGCTGCCGTGGAATCACACTTTTGGCGGTAACCACAATATCGGGCTGACGCTGTATAACGGCGGCTCGCTATATCTCGACGACGGCCGGCCGCTGCCCGGCGGCATCGAGGCCACGGTGCGCAACCTACGCGAGATCGCGCCGACCGTCTATTTCAACGTGCCCAAGGGCTACGAGTCGCTGTTGCCGTACTTTCGCGACGACGCAAGCCTCCGCAAAACCTTCTTCAGCCGGCTGCAGGCGATGTTCTTCGCCGGCGCCGGGCTGTCGGCGCATGTCTGGGACAGCCTCGATGCGTTCGCCGCGATGGAGACCGGCGCGCGCGTGCCGATCCTGACCGGGCTCGGGTCCACCGAGACCGCGCCGTTCTTCATGTCGGTCACGCCCGAGACCAGCCGCTCCGGCCATGTCGGGCTGCCGGTCGCGGGCACCGAGGCCAAGCTCGTGCCCGTCAACGGCAAGCTCGAGGTGCGCGCCCGGGGGCCGAACATCATGCCCGGTTATTGGCGCGAGCCGGACCTGAGTGCAAAAGCCTTCGACGAGGAGGGCTTTTACCGGCTCGGCGATGCCGTCCGGCCGGTCGATCCCGACAATCTTCATGCCGGGTTCGATTTCGACGGCCGCATCGCCGAGGATTTCAAGCTGGCCAGCGGCACCTGGGTCAGCGTCGGCCCGTTGCGCGCGCGCTTCATCGCCGCCTGCGCGCCGCTGGTGCGCGACGTGGTGATCGCCGGTCTCAACCGCGACGCCGTGGCCGCGCTGGTGATCCTCGACCTCGACGGCTGCCGCGAGGTCAATCCGCGCCTTCCGCCGGGCGACGTCGCGGCCGCCGCGGCAGATCCCGCGGTCCGCGCCGCGTTCCGCCAGCGCCTGACGGCGTTCGCTGCTGCCGCCACCGGCTCCGCGAGCCGCGTCAGTCGCGCGGTGCTGCTGGAGACGCCGCTGTCGATCGACCGCGGCGAGGTCACCGACAAGGGCTCGGTCAACCAGCGGGCCGTGCTGGAGCACCACGCGGCGCTGATCGAGCGGCTTTACGCCGGCGCGGAGCCCGCTGGAATCGCTATCGACTGACTGCACGCGCCTGCAAGGCGCCAAACGGAGGGTTCGTCATGCTGCTGAAAGGACAGGCTGCCATCGTTACCGGCGGAGCATCGGGGCTGGGAGCGGCGACCGCACGCGCGCTGGCCGCACGCGGCGCAAAAGTCGCCGTCTGCGATCTCAATGCCGCGCTGGCCGAAACCACCGCCAGGGAGATCGGCGGCGTTGCCGTGGCTTGCGACGTGGCCGACGCTGCCTCCGCCGAGGCGGCGATTGCCAAGGCGGCCGCCGCGCACGGTCCAGCGCGGGTGCTGGTCAACTGCGCCGGCATCGGTGTCGCCCAGCGCGTGGTCGGCCGCGAGGGGCCGATGCCGCTTGCCGACTTCGAGAAGGTGATCCGCATCAACCTGATCGGCTCGTTCAACATGTTGCGGCTCGCGACCGCCGCCATGTCGAAGCTCGAGCCGCTCGACGGCGGTGAGCGCGGCGTGGTGATCAATACCGCGTCGGTCGCGGCCTACGACGGCCAGATCGGCCAGGCCGCCTATTCGGCCTCCAAGGGCGGCATCGTCGGCATGACGCTGCCGATCGCGCGCGAACTGGCGCAGTTCGGTGTCCGCGTCCTGACCATCGCGCCGGGGCTGTTTCTCACGCCCTTGCTCGGCAGCCTGCCGCAGGAGGCGCAGGATAGTCTTGCCAAGGCCATCCCGTTCCCGGCACGGCTCGGCCGGCCCGACGAGTACGCGGCGCTGGCGCTGCACATGATCGACAATCCGTATCTCAACGGCGAAGTCGTGCGGCTCGACGCCTCGTTGCGCATGGCGCCGCGCTGACTTTCGCCTGATTGTGATTCCTATCGGGGAACGCTAACGTCCCCGTCAACCGACCAGAGGGAGGATCGAATGCAAGTCTGGAGACTAACGACCGCAGCCGCTGCCGCGGCGCTGCTGCTGCCGGCCGTCGGCAGCCCCGCCTTTGCCCAAAGCAAGGAAATCACCATCGGCATCAGCATCGCCACAACCGGCCCGGCCGCCGCGCTCGGTGTGCCGGAGCGCAACGCGCTGGAGTTCGTGCCCAAGGAGATCGGCGGCGTGCCGCTGAAGGTGATCGTGCTCGATGACGGCGGCGACTCGACCGCTGCCACCACCAACGCCCGCCGCTTCATCACCGAATCCAATGCCGACATCGTGGTCGGCTCCTCGACGACGCCGCCGTCGATCGCCATCTCGACGGTCGCCAACGAGGTCGGCGTGCCGCACTTCAGCCTGGCGCCGATGCCAATCCCGCCGGAGCGCGTCAAGTGGTCGGTCAGCCTGCCGCAGCCGGTGCCGGTGATGGGCAAGGTGCTGTACGACCACATGAAGAAAAACAACGTCAAGACCGTCGGCTATATCGGCTTCTCCGATTCCTACGGCGATCTGTGGCTCAACGACCTCAAGAAACAGACCGAGCCGATGGGCATCAAGGTGGTGGCCGACGAGCGCTTTGCCCGTCCCGACACCTCGGTCGCCGGCCAGGCGCTCAAGCTCGTCGCCGCCAATCCCGACGCGGTGCTGATCGGCGCGTCCGGCACCGCCGCGGCGCTGCCGCAGTCCACGCTGCGCGAGCGTGGCTACAAGGGGCTGATCTACCAGACCCACGGCGCCGCCAGCATCGACTTCATCCGCATCGCCGGCAAGGCGGCGGAAGGGGTGATCATGGCGTCGGGCCCGGTGATGTCGCCGGAGACGCAGGCCGACAGCGCGCTGACCAAGAAGCCGGGGCTGGCGCTCAACGCGGCCTATGAGGCCAAGCACGGCGCCAACACCCGCAGCCAGTTCGCGGCACACTCCTACGACGTGTTCGAACTGCTCAAGCGCCTCGTTCCGGTCGCGCTGAAGGAAGCCAAGCCCGGCACGCCGGAATTCCGCGATGCCATCCGCAAGGCGCTGTTGAGCGAGAAGGAACTGGCGGCGAGCCAGGCGGTCTACAACTTCACCGAGACCGACCGCTACGGCGTCGATGACCGCTCGCGCATCATCCTCACCGTCAAGGACGGCAAGTACACGCAAGTGCAGTAAGCGCCGCGCGAGAGTTGAAACGGAAAACGGCCGGGGAGACCCGGCCGTTTTGCTGTGCGGGGACGTTGACGCGCGATCCGTCGTGGCCGGCCTACTTCTTCTCGCTCTTCACGATCACGCCGGGCAGCGTCAGCTTGCCGGAGGCGACCTTGTAGGTGCCGGTGACGCAGAGCAACGGCTTCTCGCCTTTCTCGTGCACTTGAAGGTGGGCGGCGACCGCATCGAAATTGACGTTCTCGGCCCCCTTCACCGGCACGGTGATGCGCACGGACTTGCCTTTGAGGATCGGGCTCATGCCGGGGCTGTCGAGCGCCAGCGGCAGGCCGGGCGCTGTCGCCGGCAGCACGTCCTGACCCGGCGAGATGTCGCGCACCTTGAGGCCGCCGGCACAGGCCGCGTCTTCGCCGAGCACCACCCAGTGCGAATGCCAGCCGGCGCCGTCGTTGTTGGGGTCGCCGTCGCCGTTCTCGTCGAACAGCGGCGTGTCGTCGAAGTCCGGGTGGGCGGTGATCGCCAGCGCCAGGATGCCGGAGCCGCCAGCGAAGCCGACCGCGGCAGGATCGAGCTTGGTCGGCCACACATAGGCGTCGACCTTGGCGCCGGCGAGCTTGCCGACCTTCTTCGGCTTCTGCGCGCCGGCCGTGCCCGTCACCTCCATCGTGAAGGTGGCGAGCCGGCCGTCGGTCGAGGCGGATGCGCTGGTGATGTCGAATGCCGGCGGCACCTTGGCGTTCGGCTTGGCGCGGATATCGTGGGCGAGCGCCACACTGGTCGCGATCAGCGTGCCGCACAGGATGGTGGCCACGCCGCCGGTCGTGAAGATAGGCTTGAGGGAAGGGTTGGGGATGGACATGGGCTGTCTCCGCTATTAGTATCGAGTCGATACTACAATTGCCAGAGACCGCCGACGCGGTCAATCAATAAATAGCGAGTCGCTACTATGTTGCCAGAAGCCGCCCTTGAAAGCGCCCACCTGATCGGGCGGCTCGACCGGCTGGTGCGCAGCGGGGTCGCGGTCGAGGGACTGAACCCGGCGCAATGGGAGGCGCTGCGCTATCTGGCGCGCGCCAACCGCTTTTCGCGAACGCCGGCGGCGCTGGCCGACTATCTCGGCTCGACGCGCGGCACGGTGTCGCAAACGCTGATCGCGCTGGAGCAGAAGGGGTTCGTGGTCCGCAGCCAGAGCCGTCAGGATCGTCGCTCGGTCGACCTGGCGCTGACCCGCGCCGGTGCAATGGTGCTGAAGCGCGATCCGCTCATCGGGTTGGCCGGCGACATCGCAACGGCGACCGGCGGCGATGCCGCGCCGCTATTGGCGACGCTACAGGCGATCCTTGCCGCCGCCATCGCCCGCAACGATGGCCGCGCATTCGGCATCTGCCACACCTGTCGGCATTTCCGGAGAAACGTGCAGCCGGGCGCGGCCGCGCCGCATCACTGCGCGCTGCTCGACGAGCCGCTGTCGGAAGCCGACAGCGCCGATATCTGCGTCGAGCAGGAGGCGGCGTAACAGCCTGCGAGGTTTAAGGCGTGGCCTCGCCCTGGAAGCCGAGATAGCTGCCGATGACGCGCGGATCGGCCGCGACATCGGCCGCGGCGCCGCTCAGGATGAACTCGCCCAATTCCATGACATAGGCGCGGTCGGCGATCTTCAGCGCGGCGCGGGCGTTCTGCTCGACCAGCAGGATCGAGACGCCGGCCTGGCGCAGTTCGGCGATGGTGCGGAAGATGTCGGCGACGATCAGCGGCGCAAGGCCGAGGCTCGGCTCGTCGAGCATCAGAAGGCGCGGCCGGCCCATCAGCGCGCGGCCCATCGCCAGCATCTGCTGCTCGCCGCCGGACAGCGTGCCGGCCAGTTGCTTCTGGCGCTCGTGCAGGCGCGGAAACAGCGCATAGACCCGCTCGAGCGTGGCGGCCGCCTCCGCCTTGGCAATGCGGAAGGCGCCGAGTTGCAGGTTTTCGGCCACCGTCATGGTGCCGAACAGTTCGCGATGCTCGGGCACGAGGCACAGGCCCTCGCCGACGCGATCCTCGATATCGTCGCCGGCGATGTTGCGCCCGGCGAAGCCGACGCGGCCCTTGAGCGGCAGGATGCCCATGATGGCATTGAGCAGCGTGGTCTTGCCGGCGCCGTTGGCGCCGACGATGGTGACGATCTCGTTGTCGCCCACGTTGAGCGAGACATCGCGGACCGCCTCGACCTTGCCGTAGGCGATGGTGACGTCGCTGACGTCGAGCAGCGCCGCGCTCATGCCGCGCCTCCGAGATAGGCTTTGATGACCTCGGGATTCCGCTTGATCTCGGCCGGCGGCCCTTCCGCGATGCGGGTGCCGAAATCGAGCACCACGATGCGGTCGGCGAGGTCCATGACGAAGCCCATGTCGTGCTCGACCAGCAGCACCGAGACGCCGCCGTCGCGCAAGGAGCGCAGCAGCTCGGCGAGCTTCTGCTTCTCCATGTGGCGCAGGCCCGCCGCCGGCTCGTCGAGCAGCAGAAGAACCGGATCGACGCACAGCGCGCGCGCGATCTCGACGATGCGCTGCTGGCCGAGCGACAGGCTGCCGGCAAGCTGGTGCATCTGATCGGTCAGGCCGACGCGGGCGATCTGCCGCGCGGCCTCGGCGAGCAGGCGCGCCTCGTCGGCGCGGTCGAGCCGCAGCATGCTGGCGACGGCGCCGGCGTGGCCGCGCAGATGCGCGCCGATCGCCACGTTCTCCAGCACCGTCATGTCCGGCACCAGCTTGACGTGCTGGAAGGTGCGGGCGACGCCGCGTTTGACCACGTCCTGCGGGGCGGCGCCGTCGATACTGTCACCGCCGAGCGCGACGTGGCCGGCGGTGGCCTTGATCACGCCGGTGACGAGGTTGAAGGTGGTGCTCTTGCCGGCGCCGTTGGGGCCGATCAGGGCCACGATCTCGTTGGTGCGCACCTCGAACGACACGTCGTTGACGGCGACCACGCCGCCGAACTCCTTGCGCGCGCCGTCGATTCTGAGCAGTACGCCGTCGGCCGGCGGCGTCTTGCCGCGCGCGGCGAGCGGTGCGGCATCGGTATCGACCGCCTTCGGCGGCGCCCGCCACGGCCACAGCGCCATCAGCCGTGGCCACATCCCGGTCGGCGCCACCTGCAACAGCACGAACAGCATGATGCCGAACACGATGATCTCGAACTGCGCCTGCACGTTGAAGATCGCCGGCACGGCGTTCTGCAGCACCTCCTTCAGAATCACCACCACACCGGCGCCGAGCACCGCGCCCCAGACGTGGCCGGCGCCGCCGACCACGGCGATGAACAGGTATTCCATGCTGGCGAGCAGGCCGAACGGGGTCGGGTTCACCGTGCGCTGGAAGTGGGCGTAGAGCCAGCCGGACAACCCGGCCAGCACCGCGGCGTAGATGAACACCAAGAGCTTTGCACGCGCCGTCTGCACCCCGAAGGCTTCGGCGGCGATGTGGCCGCGGCGCAGCGCGCGGATGGCGCGGCCGGTGCGGGAATCGAGCAGGTTGAGGGTGAGGACCGCCGAGATGATGACGGCGGCCCAGATGGCATAGTAGATCGCTTCCGCGCTCAGCATGCGGTAACTGCCGATCGCGAGCGGCGGAATGCTCGAAATGCCATCGTTGCGGCCGAGAAATTCCAGCTTGCTGAACAGGTAGTAGAGCGCGAGCCCCCACGCCAGCGTGCCGAGCGGCAGGTAGTGGCCGGACAGCCTGACCGTCATCAGGCCGAGAATTACCGCGGCAAGGCCGCTGACGAGCAGCGACAGCGGCAGCGTCAGCCACGGCGACAGCCCGTAGGCGGTGGTGATCACCGCCGTGGTGTAGGCGCCGAAGCCGCAGAACGCCGCCTGGCCGAACGAGGTCAGTCCGCCGACGCCGGTGAGCAGCACCAGCCCCATCGCCACCAGCGCCGCGAGCCCGATATTGTTGAGCAGCACCAGCCAGAACGGTGGAATGTCCGGCACGAAGGGGATGACGGCCATCACCAGCGCGAAGATGAGGATCGGCAGGCGCGCGCGCATCGTCAGTCCTGTTCCTCTTCCACCTCGGGGGCGGCGAGCGAGCGCAGCACAAGGATGGGCAGGATCAGGGTGAAGACGATCACCTCCTTGTAGTTGCTGGCGTAGAACGACGAAAATGCCTCGATGATGCCGACCCCGATCGCCGCCGCGGCGGTGATCGGGTAACTGACGAGGCCGCCGATGATGGCGACGACAAACCCCTTCAGGCCGATGATGAAGCCGGTGTCGTAGTAGAGTGTGGTGATTGGCACGATGAGGATGCCGGAAATGCCGCCGATCACCGCGGCGAGCAGGAAGGCCATGCGGCCCGATAGCGAGGTGCGGATGCCGACCAGCCGCGCCCCGAGACGGTTGACGGCGGTGGCGCGCAGGGCGCGCCCATAAAGCGTGTAGCCGAAGAACAGCCACAGCCCCACGATCAGCGCCGCCGTGATGACATAGACGCCGAGGCTCTGGCCGGTGAACATCAGCGCGCCGAGCGAGAACGAGACGTCGGAGATCGCGGGGCCGCGCAGCCCTTCCGCGCCGAAAAACACCAGCGCAAACCCCTGCATCGCCAGATGCGCGCCGACCGAGGCGATCAGCAGCGTCAGCACCGAGGCATGGGCGATCGGCTGGTAGACGATGCGGTAGAGATAGAGGCCGATGCAGGCGACGATGAGAAGCGCCAGCCCGACATCGACGAACACCGGGTTTTTGCGGCCGGCGAAGGCGAGCGTTGCCGCCAGCACCGCGCCGGACAGCACGACGTTGACCGCGAAGGAGCGGGCGGTGCGGCGCAGGTTGAAGCCGTGCCGGTTCGCGAACAGGTCGAAGACGAAGGCGACGAGCCCCATGGCCAGCGCCAGTTGCGCTGTATCGGGAAACTTGCCGGAAGCCAGCGCCGCATAGGTCAGCGCGCCGTAGGTGACGAATTCGCCCTGCGGGATCAGGATCACCCGCGTCACCGCGAACACCAGCACGAGCGCAAGCCCGAGCAGCGCGTAGATCGCGCCGTTGGTGATGCCGTCCTGCAGCAGGAATAGCAGAATGGTCGCGTTCAAGACCGGGCGCTCCCCCTCCACAAGCCACGGCACGTTGAGCCACGGTATAAATCCCGCCGCGCCACCCGGATGGCCCGGGCGGCGCCAGCTCGATTTAGTATAACCGATAACGATTATCGGGTATAATCTCAAGGCCCGCGATGGGCCGGGGCGGACCAAACCACGCTAGTGCATGTGGCCGAACGGGAGCAACGGTTTTCGGATCGCCCGGCCGGACCGTGCCACGAAGCGAAAGCGTCCACGCCGGAGGCCGTGCGGGCAGGAAGAAGCGGAGCAGGGGATGGTGCTGGCGAAGGCGGGGCAATCGGCCGGACCGGGCGAGGCGATCGAGCTTGGCGAACTGTCGGACCTGCTCGGTTATACGCTCAAGCGTGCCCAGTTGCGGGTGTTCGACGATTTCCTGCGCTGCGTCGCGACGCTGAAGCTGACGCCGGCGCAGTTTTCGGTGCTGCTGCTGCTGGAGCGCAACCCCGGCCGCAATCAGACCGTGATCGCCTCGACGCTCGGCATCCAGCGGCCGAATTTCGTCGCCATGCTCGACGCGCTGGAGGCGCGCGGGCTGTGTCTGCGCAAGCGCTCGGAGCACGACCGCCGCTCGCATGTGCTGGTTCTGACCGACAAGGGGCGCGCGACGTTGCAGCGCGCCAAGAAGCTGATCGCCACCCGGCACGAGACGCGCCTGACCAAGCTGTTGGGGCCGGCCGACCGCGCTGCGCTGTTGCGCATGCTCTCGACGATCGCGCGGGATTTCTGAGGGTCAGGTCAGGACGGCGGATCGACGAGGATCACCCGCAGGTCGTTGACATTGGTGCGGGTCGGCCCGGTGACGAGCAGGTCGCCGGTTGCCTCGAAGAACCCGGTGGCGTCGTTGTCGGCGAGATAGGCCGCGGCATCGAGACGCTGCGCCTGCATCGCCGCAAAGGTGCGGCCGTCGATGATTGCGCCGGCCGGGTCGGTGGGTTGGCCTGCGCCGCCATCGGCGCCATCGGTATCGGCGGC
>QEVP01000043.1 GCA_003576765.1 Pseudomonadota bacterium | reverse complement strand
TTTCGGACAAGATCATGCGCAAACAAGAGATGATCGGATTGTGAGTCTGACGCGTTTTCTTCACGCGAACCGGCCGTCGCCGGGCCGAAGCCGGCTATGGCCGGCAAAGGCCGGTTTCCGCTTCGCTCGAAAACGCTATGAAGGGTCGGCGCCATTTTGACGATCGCAACGCGCTTTCGGCAGGCTCTTTCCTCCCCGTCCGGGGCGGTGGTGCTGGCGTTGTGCTCCTTTGCACCGGTGCCGGTCATGAATGGCGCTATCGCGCAGGAAACGGCGGCGGCGACCGACGACACCGCGGCGTCCGAACAGGCGATCCGCCAGCACACCCGGGAGTTGGAGGCGGCGCTGGCCCGGCAGAAAAGTGCGGCCGAACTGGCCGACAAGCTCAAGGCGGAAATTGCCGCCATCGGCCAGGATCGCGCGAAGCTCAACCAGGAACTGATCGACATTGCCGCAAAAGTGCGCGAGGTCGAGACCCGGATCGAGGGCACCGTGGCGAGCCTTGCGACCCTCGATGAGCGTGAGCGCGGGCTGAAGGCGTCGCTCGATGCCCGCCGCGCCGAGACGGCCGAGGTGCTGGCCGCCCTGCAGCGCGCCGGCCGCCAACTGCCGCCGGCGCTGTTCGTGCGGCCGGAGGATTCGCTTCAGTCGCTGCGCTCCGCGATGCTGCTCGGCGCGCTGATCCCCGAGATGCGCGGACGGGCGGAAAAGCTGATCGCCGACCTCGGCGAACTTGCCGACTTGCGCAAGACCATCGCCTCCGAACGCGACCGCCTGACCGCCGACCGCGACCGCCTCGCCACCGACCGTACCCGGCTTGGCGCCTTGGTTGATGAGCGCCAGAAGCGGCAGGCCGAGGCGGAGCGCGACATGGCCGCCGAACGCACGCGCGCGCTTACGCTGTCGCGCGAGGTCGAAAACCTTCAGGACCTGATTGCCCGGCTTGAAAAGGAGCTGGAAAGCGCCGCCCAGGCGGCACGGGCGGCGGCTGCGGCCGCAGCGGCCGCGAACGTTCAGGCGTCGCGCGGGAAGCCGAGCCTGGAGTCCCTGAACGATCCCGGCCGCCTCACCCCCGCCGTCGCCTTTGCCTCCGCCAGGGGCACGCTGGCGCTGCCGGTCAACGGCCGGACCATCCGCCGCTTCGGCGAGGGCGATGGCGCCGGCGGCCCGGGGCAGGGGATATCGCTTGCCACGGCGCCGGGCGCCCAGGTGACGACCCCGTGCGACGGCTGGGTGGTCTATTCCGGGCCGTTCCGCAGCTACGGACAACTCTTGATCCTCAATGCGGGGGGCGGGTATCATGTCTTGCTCGCCGGGATGGAGCGGATATCCGTCAGCATCGGCCAGTTTGTCCTGACAGGGGAACCCGTCGCGACGATGGGATCGGCATCGCGGGTGGCTTCGATATTGGCCACCAACCCCAGCCAGCCCGTGCTCTACATCGAGTTCCGCAAGGACGGCGCTCCAATCGATCCAGCCCCATGGTGGGCGGCAAGTGAAGGCAAAAAGGTTCGCGGATGATGCGCAAGACCTCTCTGGTTCTCCTGAGTGCAGCCACCGGCGCGATGCTGGCGCTGGCCGTCACCCATCCACGGACGGCGCTGATCGGTGCGAGTGCCAGCGCCGCCACCTCCGATACCTACCGGCAGCTCAACCTGTTCGGCGATGTGTTCGAAAGGGTGCGTGCCGACTACGTCGAGAAGCCCGACGACGCCAAGCTTGTCGAATCGGCGGTCAGCGGCATGCTGGCCGGGCTCGACCCGCATTCGAGCTACATGGACGCCAAGAGCTTCCGCGACATGCAGGTGCAGACCCGTGGCGAGTTCGGCGGCCTCGGTATCGAGGTCACCATGGAGGACGGCCTGATCAAGGTGGTGTCGCCGATCGACGACACGCCAGCGTCCAAGGCCGGCATCCTCGCCAACGACATCATCAGCCATCTCGACGACGAGCCGGTGCAGGGCCTAACCCTCAACCAGGCGGTCGAGAAGATGCGCGGCGCGATCAACACCAAGATCAGGCTGCGTATCATCCGTAAAGGCCAGGACAAGCCGATCGAGGTGACGCTGACGCGCGACAACATCCGCGTGCGCTCGGTGCGTGCCCGCGTCGAGGGCGACGACCTCGGCTATATCCGCGTCACCACCTTCAACGAGCAGACCACCGAGGGCCTCAAGCGCGAGATCGCCAACCTCACCAGTCAGATCGGCGCCGACAAGCTCAAGGGCTTCATCCTCGACCTGCGCAACAATCCGGGTGGCCTTCTGGAGGAGGCGGTGACCGTCTCCGACACCTTCCTCGATCGTGGCGAGATCGTTTCGACGCGCGGCCGCAACGCCGAGGAAACCCAGCGCCGTTCGGCGCGGCCGGGCGACCTCACCAAGGGCAAGCCGGTGGTGGTGCTGATCAACGGCGGCTCGGCCTCGGCCTCCGAGATCGTCGCCGGCGCGCTGCAGGACCACAAGCGCGCGACCCTGATCGGCACCCGCTCGTTCGGCAAGGGCTCGGTGCAGACCATCATCCCGCTCGGCTCCGGCAACGGCGCGCTGCGGCTGACCACGGCGCGCTACTACACGCCGTCCGGCAAGTCGATCCAGGCCAAGGGCATTACCCCGGACATTGAGATTTTGCAGGACGTGCCGGAGGAGTTGAAGGCGCGCACCGACACCAAGGGCGAAGCCTCGCTGCGCGGCCATCTGAAAGGCTCGGACGGCGACGAGAAGGCGGGTTCGCAGTCCTACGTGCCCCCGGAGGCCAAGGACGACAAGGCGCTCAAGGCCGCCGCCGACCTGTTGCATGGCGTCAAGGTGCAGGCGTCCGCGCCGGAGGAGGTCGAGAAGGACAAGGCCGCCGCCGAGGACCGCAAGACGGCGAACTAAAGCGTTTTCGAGCGAAGCATGCCCTCGGGCTTGACCCGAGGGTGGACACCGGCCTGTGCCGGCCTTAGTCGGCTTCTGCCGGCGACGGCCGGTTCGCGTGAAGAAAACGTGTCAAAGCGAAATCAAAGAGCTTTGCTTCTGATCCCATTAAGAGCAAAGCTCCAGCAGGCATCATTGCAGGTGTTGAACGAAACGGGCGGCGCGAGGCCGCCCGTTTCCGTTCCGGAGGTCGGTCTGCGATTGCAGGCGGCCAGCCGTGATACTCTCCGCGTCAGGTGATTCGGGGAGAGCCATCGACAGCCATGGGCGAGGCGACCGACGACCTCAACACGCCGCTCGGGCAGGATGCGCCGCCGCGCTCAGCCCGTCGCCGCGTCCCCGTGCTGCCGGTCCTGACCTGGCTGTTCGGGCTGTGCCTTGCCGTCTTTGCGGGCTTTGCGCTGTTCGGCGACGGCCGCGGCGGGGGTGAACCGGCGGTCCTCGTCGCCATCGGCGAGGCAAGCCGCCCTGATCCGACCGCTGTTCCGGCGCCGGTGGCTGCTGCGACCGTGCCGGAGCCTGCCGCCGCCGGTGGCCAGCGGACCGTCACCATCATCGACGGCTCCAGCGGCGCCCGCAAAAGCATCACCATCCCGGCTGCCGATCCCGACGTCGTGACGCCCGAGGCGGCGCAGGGTCTCGCGCGCGGCGCTGCCGCCCCGGCCGCGGCGCCCGGTATCGACCCGCGGCTGCAGGAAACCTCGCGTCACGGCGCGATCCCGATTGCCGCCGGTGGCGCCACCCCGGTGCGGGCCTATGCGGCGGCCGACCCGCGCGGCGCGGCGACGGGGACGCCGGCGGTGGTCATCGTGGTGTCCGGCCTCGGCGTCAGCGCGGCGCAGACCACCGAGGCGATCCGCCGGCTGCCGGGGGCGGTGACGCTCGGTTTTGCCCCTTACGGACAGGGGGTGCGCAAATGGACCGCGGAGGCCCGTGCCGCCGGCCATGAAATCCTGCTGCAAGTGCCGATGGAGCCGTTCGACTATCCCGATAACGATCCCGGCCCGCAGACGCTTCTGGCCTCATCCTCGGCCGCCCAGAATCTCGACCGCCTGCACTGGCACATGAGCCGGTTTGCCGGCTATGTCGGCCTGGCGCCGTTCATGGGCGCGCGGCTCACCGCCGATGACGCCGCGATGCGGACCGTTCTGACCGATGCGGCGCGCCGCGGGCTCGGCTATTTCGACGACGGCCGCGCCGCGCGCAGCGTCGCCGCGCGACTTGCGGAAGCTGGCGGCGTGCCGTTCGCGCGGGCCGACCTCGTGATCGACCAGGTGGCCACCGCCGGCGATATCGACGCGGCGCTGGCGAGCCTTGAGCGGCTGGCGCGCGAGCGGGGAACCGCGGTCGGCGCCGCCACCCTCGCGCCGGTCACGATCGATCGCATCGCGGCCTGGGCCGCAACGCTCGCCGACCGCGGCATCGCACTGGTGCCGTTGACAACGGCGATGCTGAAATCAAAATCAAGCTGATGCCCGTCGTGAACCGGGCCGGGAGGCGGGTCTGCGGGGTGACAATGCGATCTGGTGCGCGAGCCGGCGCGACGGCAACCGGAGACATCTCGACGACATGACCCGTTACGACGACCTTCCTTACCGCCAGTGCGTCGGCATGATGCTGATCAATACGGCGGGCCTTGTTTTCATCGGCCGCCGCGCCGGCGGCGTCGAGCATGCCGCCGACAGGTTCGTCTGGCAGATGCCGCAAGGCGGCGTGGATGACGGCGAGGATACCTGGGCGGCGGCCACCCGCGAGCTTTACGAGGAGACCAGCGCGCGCTCGGTGGAGAAGCTCGGCGAGATTTCCGAATGGCTGACCTACGATATCCCGCGCACCGTTGCCGGCCGGGCCTGGAAGGGGCGTTATCGCGGCCAGCGCCAGAAGTGGTATGCGATCCGCTTCACCGGAAGCGACAGCGAGATCAACGTCGAGAACCCGGGCGGCGGCCACAAGCCGGAATTCGTGAGCTGGCGCTGGGAGCCGATGCAGAACCTGCCGAGCCTGATCGTGCCGTTCAAGCGGCCGGTCTATGAGCGCGTGGTGCGCGAGTTCGCCCGCTTCGGCGGGATCTGACGCGCGAGGCTCCCTTATGCCGCCGGCTCAGCTTGCCGGCATCGGCGACAGCGCCGAAGGGGAGTGCGGCGGGCTGCGGAACACGCGGATCAGCCGCGCCACGCGCGGATCGGCGATGCGGTAGTAAAGATGCTGCGCATCGCGGCGGAAGGTGACGAGGCGGTCGCGGCGCAGTTTCGACAGGTGATGCGACAGCGCCGACTGGCTGATCTTCACCGCGTCGGCCATCTCGTTGACGGTAAGTTCGTCGTGGATCGCCAGATGGTAGAGCGCGAGGAACCGGGTCTCCTGGCCGAGCAGGCTGAGGATGCGGGCCGCCTCGGCGGCGCAGGCGGTTGCCTCGTCGGGATCGGAGGCCGGGCGATAGGCGTCTGCGGATGCGGATATGGTCAGGGCGTCCATGGCGCGTTGCCACCCTCAATGCTGCTACGATGAACCGCCGGCTTTCCTGCGGGGAATCGCTATGTTTCAATATATATAGCGATAGGGAGCCGGCAGGTAAAGACATAATTTGCCGCCTTGATTGGTCTGCCGGGGCGCGGCTGTCGACGTCTTTAGGGCGTTTTGCTTTTGATGGAATCAACGAGCGCCATGGCCGGTCTTGTTGTAAAGTCCGGAGACATCCCTGACAGGTGTTCGGAGAGATACCTGACAGTCAATCTGGCGGCTCGTTGAGATCGAGCGATGCG